>CAYLRA010000013.1:0-60744 GCA_964386045.1 uncultured Verrucomicrobiaceae bacterium
GACGAGATCGAAGAGGTGCTGAAGATCGCCGCCGCCCCGATCAACTGGCCGATCGGTTCCGGTCCCGATTTTCGCGGCGTCTACAACCTCTATACGGACACGATCCACCTGTTCCAGAAGGGGCAGGGGCACACCATCCCGGAAGATATCCAGATCAAGGGGCTCGACAGTGCCGAGGCGAAAGCGCTGCTCGGCGACGATGCCGACAGCTTCGCCGAGATGATCGAGCTGGTGCGCGGCGCCTCGCACAGCTTCGATCTGGACGCCTATCTCGCCGGCAGGCTGACGCCGGTCTTCTTCGGCACCGCGCTCGGCAACTTCGGCGTGCGCGAGATGCTCGACGGCTTCGTCGAGTGGGCGCCGGCACCGCTGGCGCGCAAGGCCGAGGTGGTCAATAAAGGCGAGGTGGTCAATAAAGGAGAGATGCGCGAAGTGGCGCCGACCGAGCCGAAGTTCTCCGGCTTCGTCTTCAAGATTCAGGCGAACATGGACCCGAAACACCGCGACCGCATCGCCTTCATGCGCATCTGCTCCGGCCGCTACGAGCAGGGGATGAAGATGCAGCATGTGCGCATCGGCAAGGAGATTCGCATCGCCGACGCGGTCACCTTCAAGGCTGGCGAGCGGGCGATGGTCGAGGAGGCGTTCAGCGGTGACATCATCGGCCTGCACAACCACGGCACGATCCAGATCGGCGATACCTTCAGCGATGGCGAGGCGCTGAAGTTCACCGGTATCCCGCACTTCGCGCCGGAGCTGTTCCGCCGCATCCGGCTGAAGGACCCGATGAAGTCGAAACAGCTGCAGACCGGGCTGAAACAGCTGTCGGAGGAGGGGTCGACGCAGGTCTTCTTCCCGACCCGCAACAACGACATCATCGTCGGCGCAGTCGGCCAGCTGCAGTTCGAAGTGGTCGCCTATCGACTGAAGGATGAATACAAGGTCGAGGCGATCTACGAGCCGGTCAATGTCTACACGGCGCGCTGGGTCGATTGTGGCGATGCGAAGAAACTGCAGGAGTTCAAGGACAAGGCGCAGGAGGGACTCGCCATCGATGGCGGCGGCCACCTGACCTATCTGGCGCCGACGCGGGTCAACCTGTCGCTGATGGAAGAGCGCTGGCCCGATGTCACCTTCCGTGCCACGCGCGAGCACTGAGGCGCGAAGCGCCTCGGCTGCCCGCGTGATGAGAACTCCCGCTTCGGCGAATCAGGCGTCGTCGTCGACCGGATCTGCGGGGGCCGCTGGCGAGCGGCCAGTCAGTGCGATCAGGATGCCGCCAGCGACGATGCCGGTCAGCAGCGTCATGCCAACCGTACGCCAGGGGTTGCGCTTGATGGTCCGGGTCGACTCGCGATAGAGCGCACGCGCCTCCCGCTGCGCCAGCCGGCTGCGCCGCGCGACATTTTTTCGTGCTGTTTTTGCCAGGTCACTCACCACCTCTTCGACCCTGTCACGCAGCTCTGCTGAATCGATCAGTGCGTTGCTGAGTGCTCCATTGGCAGTGTGCTCGGATGCCTTTTTGGCGATGGTTCGACTGGTATCGGTCATGGTCTTTTCTCCCGATGGGCGCATGCCCACTCCTCGTTTGCGCAAATTTCCTGCCTGAAAGACAGGGGCTATGGTTATCGTCAGGTAAGCCGCTGCTCTCGCGCCCAGAAGCGCAACTGCTTGCACTTCTCCAGGAATGGCGCAGCCGTATTACTCTTGGACAGAGGATGGAAACCGTCGTCGAGTCGCTCCAGCAGACCGCTGGATTCCAGCAGCTTCTCCGCGCCGACGGTGTAGCCAATGAACTTGCAGTGGGCGTAGGCGTCGTGGACGAAGTCGCGTGCCGCGGGATTGTCTTTGAGCTGACGCGCCGCCTCCTCCGACAGCAGCAGCGCCACGGCGTCGAACAGTACGGACGGCCCGCCATCGATCCTCCCGTCGGCATTGATCTGTCGCCCCTTGTCGTCGGCCACGCCATCGATGGTCGGCGCGACCACCGCGATATCGACACCCTCGTTGCGGGCCGCCTTGGTCAGCGCATCGAACATCGCGCCGCTGGCGCCATCGCTCACCAGCACGCCGAGACGGCGTCCGCGGAAGCTGTTTGGACCGTTGCCGAGGATACTCAGTGCCGCTGACGGCTTCAGGTTGCGGCGCACGGTGCGCGCGGGCGGTGTTGCGGCGGGCATCTGCTGCAGACCGAGTCCCTCGGCGATCTTCTTTGCCAGTGGCTCGTCGACGTTGCACAGGTTTGCCACCATGCGCGTGCGAATCGGCGTGGCCTCCACTTTGCTCAGCTCGAATATAAACGCCGCCGCGATGTGGTTGCGTTCGATCTCGGTTTGACTCAGGTAGAACTGGCGCGCCTGGCTGTAGTGATCGGCAAAGGTTTCGGATCTGCCCCGCAGCTTTTCGCCGCAGCTTTTCGCCGGGTAGCTCGCAAAACCACGGTTCGGGCATTCGCGCGGGCCGCCGTCGTCCTGGCTGTTCGGTTCGTAGTTGACGCGACTGGTTGGGTTGCGCATCGCCATATGGCCGTCCTGCTGAAAGTGATGCATGGGACACTTTGGCGCATTGATCGGCAGCTGCGTGAAGTTGGTGCTGCCGAGCCGTTTCAATTGCGTATCCAGATAGGAGAAGTTGCGGCCTTGCAGCAGCGGGTCGTCGCTGTGGTCGATCCCCGGCACGATGTTCTGCGTGCAGAACGCAACCTGCTCCGTCTCGGCGAAGAAGTTGTCGACCAGGCGGTCGAGAACCAGCCGCCCGACGATGCGAACCGGTACCTCCTCCTCGGGGATCAGTTTGGTCGGGTCGAGAATGTCGAAGGCGAAGTTGTCGGCGAACTTCTCGTCGAACAGCTGCAGGCCCAGTTCCCACTCGGGGTAATCGCCCGCGCCAATGGCATTCCACAGATCGCGGCGATGGAAGTCGGGGTCGGCGCCGTTGATCTTCAGTGCCTCGTTCCACACCACGGACTGCATACCGAGCTTCGGTTTCCAGTGAAATTTGACGAAGGTCGACTTTCCTTCGGTGTTGATCAGACGGAATGTGTGTACGCCGAATCCTTCCATGAAGCGCAGCGAGCGGGGAATCGCCCGGTCCGACATCGCCCACATCAGCATGTGGGTGCTCTCCGGCGTCAGCGAGACGAAATCCCAGAAATTATCGTGAGCGGTCTGTGCCTGTGGAAATCCGCGATCGGGTTCCGCCTTGGCGGCGTGAATAAGGTCAGGAAACTTGATCGCATCCTGAATGAAGAACACCGGAATATTGTTGCCGACCAGATCCCAGTTGCCCTGGCGCGTATAGAACTTGGTGGCAAAGCCGCGCACGTCACGTGGCAGATCGACGGAGCCAGCACTGCCGGCAACGGTCGAGAAGCGGACGAAGACCGGGGTTTTATCCCCCTTGCGCTGAAAGAGATCAGCCCGCGTGACATCTGCGAGCGATTCGTAGTTTTCGAAATAGCCATGCGCGCCATAGCCGCGGGCATGAACCACGCGCTCCGGGATACGCTCGTGATCGAAATGGAACAACTTCTCCCGCAGCAGGTGGTCCTCGAGCAGGGTTGGGCCGCGAACGCCGCCGCGCAGCGAGTTCTGGTCATCTGCGATCGGGCAGCCCTGGGCAGTGGTCAGTACCGGCAGCTCCTCTCCGTTCATTTGATGCAGCTCGCCGCCAGCACCCGGCCTGGTTACTGGCGATGCGCGCGACGGGGCCTTCTTCGGTGGTTTTTCCTTGCTCATGACACCTCCTTGATCGGCCTCCGGGAGCGACCGACATCACGCTCTTCCAAGGCGGTTTTGGAAAGGGTAGAGCGGAGCAGGGCAGCGCATCCCGGCACTGCTCTGCTCCTTGGAAGATATCTGATCCTTCAGCGCCTCTCCCCAGGCTGTCGGTCAATAGCGGCGCTCGAACTCCTTGACCTCCTTCTCGGCATGGTCGCGGGCGATGCCCATCCGTTCCTGGACCTTGCCGACCAGATAGTCGCGGTTACCTTCGGCGATATCGAGATCGTCGTCGGTCAGTTTTCCCCACTGCCGCTTGATCTCTCCGCGCAGCTGTTTCCACTTACCTTTGATGATGTCTTCGTTCATGGTGTTGCTCCTTTTGCCTGAGGTTGAATGTGCGTCGATTGCACGCTGTGGCGATCTCAACTTTTGACTTCGAGACCGTTGGCTTTCACGGATTTCACACCGCGGATATCCTCGGCGACCTCGATCGCGAGATCGCGTTCGGCGCCACTGTCGACCTGCCCCGTCAGCGTCACCACACCATTGGTGGTGGTGATGTTGATATCGGTGCCGGCGATGTTTCGTGAAAGGAGAAAGGTTGTTTTGACCTTGCTGGTGATCCAGGAGTCGCTGATGGCGGCTGCGGCGTTATCACTACCAGCTTCAGCACCACGATCCTGACCGCTTTTGGGACCCACCCGCAGCTCGTTGTTCACGTCGCGGACACCCTCCGTATTGGCGGCCACGCGCTCGGCCAGCTCTTTCGAGGCGGCGCTGTCGGCGCTACCGGTCAGCGTGACGATGCCATCGCGGGTGTCGACCTGAATGTCGAGGCCGTCGGTGTGCTGGTTCCACAACAGCCTGGATTTGACGCTGGCGGTGACAGTGGCGTCGGAGACGGCGTCGCTGAAGTCGCGCTCGCCGCTCGCGGCCGGTTTGGCCTTGTACTCGGGATTCACCGCAATGCGGTTGTTGACCTTGTCGATGCCGTCGACGCCGAGCGCGATCTGCTCGGCAAGCTCCCGATTGACGGCTTCCTCGACCTCACCGGTCAGCGTCGCGGTGCGGCCCTCCACGTCGACCGACAGCTTGAACGGGTTCAGGTGCCGGTTCAGCGTGTAGGCGCCCATGATCTGACCCTCCATGCGCGCCTCCCTGACATCGGTCGAGAGCGAGTCGTCGGCGGCGAGGGTCATGCTGCTCAGGCCGAGCGTGCCGGCGATGGCAGTGGCAACCAGCAGTTTCTTGAAGTGTTTGTGTCGGGTGTTCATGGTTCGGCTCCTTGATGTCGGCTTTTCCTTGCGGATGCTGTTGCGGTGGTGACTTACAGGCGCGGTCGACGCCCGACGAACAGCGAGATCACGAACAGCACGAGAAAGACCAGAAACAGGATCTTGGCGATACCGGTGGCGGCGCCGGCGATGCCGCCGAAGCCGAGCACACCAGCGATGATGGCGATGATCAGAAAGGCTGCTGCGTAATAAAGCATCCGGGTTCTCCTCACGTGGCGGGCCAGGCTTCGGCCCCCGTCGGGCCGTCTTTCGCCTGGACACAGCGTGCGCGTCTCGCCATGCCGGCTGCATCGGCATAGCCCCCTGGTTGGCGTCGGAGCAGGCAGCGACTCGGTGTAGGAGTATTCCTAAGGCGGCGGAGTGGCTTTGTGAGGGGAGGCGGTGGCGGGCTGTCGGAAATATTTACCCTTGAGTGTGACGCGATGCTCGAAATTATTTATAGGTATATGTTTATAAAGTAGTTTTTTTATTGGTATTAACTTTGCTTATGTCGTTCCCGAAGTTCGCTTCTTCCGCTCGAGGCGTACGGATTACCGGGTACAACCATTGAGGGTTAGAAAATGAAGAATTTGGTAAAGGGTGTTGCCGCTGCCGCAGTGATGTCGCTGACTGCAGCAGCGCAGGCGGCGCCGATGACTTGGACCGACGTGTACGAGACGTCGGTTTATATGACAACCTGGGGAACCCACTCCTGGACGCACAACATCAATGATGATGGCTTCAATGCCGGTGTCGACTCGATTGACAGTTATTCGTTGACGCTGTCGTTCGTCGACAACGAGCGTGACTCGCTGCTCAACCCGTTCAGCTGGGAAGTGGCGCTGGTGAATCAGCCGGGCTTCTGGAGCTTTGAGATCA
This sequence comes from uncultured Verrucomicrobiaceae bacterium, assembly GCA_964386045.1. GTDB lineage: Bacteria > Pseudomonadota > Gammaproteobacteria > Pseudomonadales > CAMLJR01 > CAMLJR01. Next base: position 5,876 of record CAYLRA010000013.1, read on the forward strand.
CCAACGTCGATACTGGCAGCTACAGCTTCCCGGGTTCGATCAGCGGTCAGGCAACGCTGGAGGCAACCGGCCTGCTGACGATCTCGCTGGCGTCGCTGTTCGGTGACTTCTACTTCAAGGGCTCGGAGCTGGTTGCGCAAGGCAACACCGCTTCGGTGCCGGAGCCGGGTTCGCTGGCGCTGCTGGGTGTCGGCCTGCTGGGTCTTGGCCTGGCGCGTCGCTCGGTTCGTAAAAACGCTGCCTGAGTCGTGGTTTGCGCCGATCCGACCGGGGTGGCGGTCGGTCGCGGCGCGCGGTAGCTCGCGCCACGATGAATGCCTGCAACGTTGGTTGCGGGCATTTTTTTTGTGGCCTGCCGTCCATGGCGGCCACCCTTCGGGTCGTCGCTGACGCGACGCCAAAAATTGCTCCCGGCAATTTTTTGACCCTTTGATGGGTTTTGTTCCTTCTTTAGTAGATGGCCGCTGCTTCCTTCCTGGCTTCTTCCTTCCGGGTCTCTACCTGCCCGATGGCGCTCACCTCGTGGTGCTTCCTTCGCCATCAGCCCTCGTCCATTTGTCCTGCCTTGCGCTTCGCTGGCGTTGCCGTGTTGCCGACGTGTGGGCTTGATCAGGAGGGCTGGGTCGTTGTGATGGCGAAGAGGGGCGAGAGAGCGGGTGAAGGCAGGGGTTGGAGCGGGGATGGGTGTGGCGAGCGGTGTGGTGACCGCTCGCCGGGGAGGGGGTCAGCGCGCGCGACGGCGCAGTGCGCCGAGGATCAGCAGGCCGATCGCCAGCAGCGCCAGCGAGGAGGGTTCCGGTACTTCGGCGGTCGGGGGCTGGTTGCCTTCGGGGGTTCCGGGCAGCGGTGGCAGCGGGTTGGTCTCCAATGGTGGTGGCGGCAGGCCAGGATCGGTGCCTTCATCATCTATCGGTGTCTCCTCCGGGGCTGGCGACGGGTTTTCGCCAGGTGGAGTGCTGCCGGTCGGGGTGTCACCGCCGGGGTTGCCGCCCGGTTGTCCGCCGGTGCCGGTGGCGCCGCGTTGGGTAGCCCGCAGGGTGGCGCCACCCGTGGCGCCAGGCGTGGGTGCTGCTGCGATGGGGGTCAGTATCTGGTTGTTGCGGTGGGGGTGCAGTGCTGCACCGCCGAGCCGCAGTGGTTGTACCGGGTCGGCGCCGGGTGTGGGCGATTTCTCTGCCGGCTCCAGTTCGCTGGCGAAGGTGTAGGACAGTGCCGCCAGTTGCTGGGTGGCCGGTTTTGGCAGGGGTTGCGAGGCGAGCGGTTCGGTTGGTTGCGGTGCCAGCGGCAGCGGCAGCAGCTCTTCGGTGCTCTGGCGGGCGGGCAGGACGCTGGCGCCCAGCACAAGCGTGAACAGCGTGGCGGCCAGGGCTGCGGCGATACGGGTGCGTCTGCGACTCATCTGTCGGGTCTCGGCAGTGGCTGGCTCCCGGATGGAGCTGGCAAGTGGTGCTGGTGTGATCTCTGTCACGGTATTGAAATAAAAGCATATTTTGAGCCATTAAAGTTTTTATATTAAAAATCAATATATTGAGTTAATTTTTTAACGAAGATAAAAGATTTGTGTAAACCGTGCCGACATCCCGACACTTGTGCCTGGTATCGCTGTGATGGCGCCCCTCCGCTGGCTGCCACCGGGCTGGCGGAGGGGCATAATGCGCGCCGACCAATCCGGGACCCCGCCCATGCGACTCGACAAACTGCTCGCCGATGTCACCGACCTGTCGCGCTCTCAGGCCAGACAGCTGATTCGCGACGGCAGCGTCACCGTCGATGGCGTGGTGGTTTGCGATGCCGGGCAGCAGGTGGCGACCGGGGTGCAGGTGCGCATCGACGGTCAATCGCTGCGCGCTCCCGGCTTTCGCTACTTCATGCTGCACAAGCCGGAGGGGGTGGTTTGCGCCAACCGCGATCGCAGCCACACGACCGTGATCGACCTGCTCGATGAGGACAATGCAGAGCGCCTGGGAGCGGTGGGTCGGCTCGATATCGACACCACCGGGCTGGTGCTGCTGACGGACGATGGCCACTGGTCGCATCGCGTTACGGCGCCGCGCAGTGACTGCGCCAAACGCTATCGGGTCTGGACTGCCGAGCCGATTGGCGACGAGGTGGTCGAGAAATTCGCGCGGGGCCTCTACCTGCTGGCCGAGAAGGCGCGGTTGAAGCCGGCGCAGCTACAGCTGGTCGGCGAGCGCGAGGCGCTGTTGTCGATCAGCGAGGGGAAGTATCACCAGGTGAAGCGGATGTTCGGCGCGGTGGGCAATGCGGTGGTGGCACTGCATCGCGAGGCGATCGGCGCCATTGAGCTCGACCCGGCGCTGGCGCCGGGGGAGTACCGGGCGCTGACGGCGGACGAGATTGCATCGATCGCCTGAAGCTGCTGGCCTCAGCCCCCGCTGCGCACCCGCTCCAGCTCCTCCTCGGCCGCCTTCACCTCGGCGTCGAGTCGCTGCAGCCGCTCGGTGCGCTGCTGCGAGGGGCGGGTGCCGCCATCCTTCCTGCCCATGAGGTCGCCCGGCCGCAACGCCTGCCCTGCCTCGCGTGCCTCGCGAGCGCGGCGCAGGCGCGCTTCCGCAGCCTCCCGTTCACTCTCCCGGCTGACTTGTTCGCGCTGCGTATCCTGTTGTCGCTGCCAGTAGCGCTGGCGCTCTTCCTCTTCCAGTCGCTCCAGTTCGGGTGTGCGTTCCGACGATAGAACGTTGCTCTGCGTATCGACTTCGATCACTTCGGCTTTTTCGCCCGTTGCCGGCGGCGTCGAGGTGTAGGTGACATTGCCCTCGGCGTCGACATGGCGGTAGACAGTTTCGGCGCTGGCGCCGCCGCAGAGCGAAAGCACGAGTGCAGAACAGAGCAGCGTTTTGTTCATGGTTTGACTCCTTTCTCAAGTGATGCCGGGCTCAGTGTAGCGCTGCGCGCCCCGCGGCGAGCTCTCAGTGTCGGGATTGCCTACAACCAGAACCGCAGCCCGGCGACGATCTGCGTCCGCTCCGGATCGCCGCCGCCGGCCGAGATCAGCTCCGCGCTGTCGCCGCTTGCGCGCTGCCAGATCACACCGACATACGGGGCGAACTTGCGCGTGATTTCGTAGCGCAGTCGCAGGCTCGCCGCCGTGCCGGTCAGCCCGCTGCCGGTGTCGGTGTCGCGATCCCCGTCGGCGGCGAAGCCGAATTTCAGCTCCGGTTCCAGCACCAGTCGCTGTGTCAGCAGCAGTTCGTAGCCGAGCTTCAGGTCGAGCAGCGCGCGGCCCGCGTCGCCGACGTAGAGCATCGCCTCGGCGTCGATGCCGTAGGGCACCAGGCCGTCGATGCCGATGGCGAACCAGTCGCGCTGCGGCTGCGGGCGGATGTCGTGACGCCAGCCCAGTTTCATATCCCAGAACGGCGCGACGGCGCGGCGGTAGAGCAGTTCGACGTTGGCCGCTTCCGTCGCGCCGTCGCTGCGCGCTCCCTCGGTCTCGATGCCGAAGCGGTGCAGGTCGCTGCCGTGGAACAGTTCGGCGTTCCAGTGCTGCGCGCCGTCGCCGTCGCCACCGCGCCACTCCAGCTCATCGACCTTGAGCGTGGTGAAACGCAACGTGTCGAACATCGCGTGATCGTGGCCGCCGGCGGCCAGCGCGACGCTGCCCGTCGTGGCGAAGGCGATCGTCGTCGCCAGTCGTGTCAGCGTTTTCATTGCGACGGCCCTCCGTCGACGACCACCTTGCGGAACATGCCGCCCTCCATGTGGTACATCAGGTGGCAGTGGTAGGCCCACGCGCCGGGCGCGTCGACGCTGACGCGATAACTGAGCAGCTCGCCCGGTTTCACCGTCACCGTGTGCTTGCGCGGATAGAAGTGCGGGCTGCCGTTTTCGAGGTCGCTCCACATGCCGTGCAGGTGCACCGGGTGGTGCATCATCGTGTCGTTGACCAGCGTGATGCGCAGTCTCTCCCCCATGCGAAATTCGAGCGGTGGCGCGTCGCTGAATTTGACGCCGTCGATGCTCCACATGTAGCGCGCCATGTTGCCGGTCAGGTGCAGTTCGATCTCGCGGTCGGGGTCGCGGTGGTCAGGCGTCATGCCGAGGTGGTGCAGGTCGGCGTAGGTCAGCGTGCGGCGGTTGGCCATGCCGGGATCGCTCTTGCGCAGGCCGACACCGGGGTCGTCGAGTTTGCGTGTCGGCGCCTCGGCGCGCATGTCGACGCCGGGGTTGCCGAATTCGCTGCGCGGATGCGTGACCTGATCGTCGCTCGCTGCCTGTGGGTGATCGCCATGTATGGCATGCATATCGTGCCCGGCGTGCGGGTCGACCGTCGTCGCGGTGTGACTGGCGTGTGAACCGTGCGCCATGCCCATGTCGGCATGCGTCAGGATCGGCATCGGATCCATTGGTGGCGGTGCGATGGTCAATGACGGGTCCGGCGTCAGACTGCCGCAGGCATAACCGCTGCGATCGAGCGCCTGCGCGAACAGCGAATAGGCGCGATCGCCTTTCGGTTCGACGATCACATCGAGCGTTTCGGCAACACCGAGACGGAACTGATCGACCGTCACCGGCTCGACATTCTGGCCGTCGCTGGCGATCACCTGCATCGGCAGGTCGGGAATGCGCACGTCGAACAGTGTCATCGCCGCCGCGTTGATGAAACGCAGCCGTACCCGCTCGCCTGGCTTGAACGGTGCGCGCCAGTTCTGCGCCGGCGTGTTGCCGTTCATCAGGAAGGTGTAGGTCATGCCGGTGACGTCGGAGAGATCGCGGTCGCTCATTCGCATCGCATTCCACATCTGCCGATCGCGCCAGGTCGCGGCGACTCCGTTGGCGCGAATGTCGCGCCACGTATCGGCAGCAGTGCGACGCTGTGTGTTGTAGTAGTGCCCCTCCTTTTTCAGATTCAGGAAGATGTCGAGCGGATCCTCGTCGCTCCAGTCCGACAGCACCACCACATAGTCGCGATCGCAGCCAAACGAATCGCCATTGCGCGGCTCGATGACGATGGCGCCATACAGGCCGAGCTGTTCCTGAAAGCCGGCGTGGCCGTGATACCAGTAGGTGCCGTTCTGCTTCACGTCGAACTGGTAGCGAAAGGTCTGGCCGGGGTGGATGCCGTCGAAGCTGATACCGGGCACGCCGTCCATGTCGAATGGCAATACGATGCCGTGCCAGTGAATCGCTGTCAGCTGGTCGAGATGGTTGCGTACGTCGAGGATGACACGCTCACCTTCGCGCCAGCGCAGGATCGGCGCCGGCAGCAGGTTGTTGATCGCCACCGCGCGGCGCGCCTTGCCGGTGAAGTCGACCGCCAGTGCGCCGACGTCGAGATGGAAGTGATTGCCGCGCAGGCTGATCTGGCCGCTCTGCGCGGGGCCGGCCAGCAGCTTCGACGGCAGGCTGGCGGCGATACCGCCCAGCGCCAGCCCTTCGATGAAGCGGCGGCGCGTCAGCGCGTGAGTGAGATGACGCATGGTTTTTTCCTCGCAATGGAAACGGGCGCACCCGGAGCGAGTGCGCAGTCGATTTCAGGCGGCGAGGGTGATTGGTGGGCGATAGAGCGGTTTGGCGACAGTGGTGACGATTGTTTGCGGCCATTCGAAGGGCCGCGCCGCATGTGTTGGCAGCGGCAGGTTCAGGCCGGTGGCGACGACGGCGATGGGGCTGGCGTGACAGGCCTGCAGGCAGTGGCAATCATGATCGCTGCCGTGATGCGCGCTATGCGCTGATTCGTTGGTGTCGGTCTGTGCGTGTTGCGCGCAATGGCTTTCGACCGGTTGGGCGGTGTCGAAAGCGGTGTGGGCCGAGGTGGTCGCGGACAGCGGCAGCACCAGCCACACTGCCGCCAGCAGCGTCAGCAGCAGCTGGCCGCGGCGCTGGTGCAGCAGGCGATGTAGATGTCGGTGCAGGGTGATAAGCATGGCGGCGAGTGTAGGCGCGTTCAGGCGGTCTTGGCGACCAGCACCACATCCGGCAGGCCCTTGAAATGGGCATCGCATGTGAGCAGTTCGGCACCCTGGTACCGCGCCGTCGCGTAGACGATGGCGTCGGCGGTGGCCAGCTTGTGGTCGCGGTGCAGGTCCGCCGCGAGCAGTGCGATGGAGGTATCCAGGGGCGTGACGATGCACTTCTGCGTGTAAGCGATCATCTGGTCGGCCTGTTCCTCACCGAGTTCGCGCACCAGCCACTTCGACAGTTCGAGTTGCACGATGGTTGGTACGATGCACTGCGACTTGTCAGGGAGTTGCCTGCCAAGCTTCTTGCCCAGCGTGCTGCCGGTGAGCCATTCGATCCAGGCCGAGGTGTCGACCACGCGCAGCGGTACCGCCATCAGTAACGGTCCTTGCGGTCGCGGTAGCCGTCGGTGCGGGCGCCTTTGGCGATGCCGGCCAACTGCTCCAGTTCGGGCACGGGTATTACCAGCACGCCCTTGCCTTTGGGGATGAACACGAATTCCTGCCCGGCTTGCCAGTGCTGCTCCTCACGCACGGACTTGGGGATGGAAATCTGGAACTTGCTCGACAGGGTGGCGGTGGCCGTCATGTTTGTACCCTCAGGCCATCGATGATGATTTGGTAAGAGTACGCCGTTTCGCCCTGGGAGGCCAGCCGCTGTTCCAGCACGGGTATTGAGGGCCGATCTCTACGCCTTGGTGCACTTCCGCCGTCGCGCCGGAGAGGAGGGGTAGAATGCGCGCCTTTCCCTCCGGATGACGTTTCGTGGACCTTTGCCTGCAACAGCTGCTGCCTCGCCTCGGTTCGACCGGTCGCCGCCTCTGGATCGCCGACGAGCAGGTTGATGCGGCGGCGGCCGCCGTTGCACCCGCTGATATTTGCGCCATCACCAACCGCTGTGATGTGCAGGTGCTGCTGCAGGCGCGCGGCATCGATTGCGCGCTGAACGATTTCGATCTGGATTTTTTCGGCAGTGAGCCCTTCGATCTGATCGTGTTTCGGGTCGCGAAAGAGAAGCCGGTCGTTCATCACGTCATCAACACCGCACTGCAACGGTTGAAGCCCGGCGGCTGGTTGTGGCTCGCTGGCGAAAAAAACGATGGCGTTCGCACCTATGTCGACAAGGCGGCTGCATGTGTGGGTACTACGGCCCAGCTGGAGCGCGATGGTCCGCGCCTCTTGGGCGGCATTCAGCGCGGTGCTGAACTCGGAGAGCCGCTGGATGACCGCGACTACACAGCGTGGCGCCAACTGCAGCTGACCCCCGATCTGAGTATCTGGAGCAAACCGGGCATCTTCGGCTGGCAGAAGCTCGACGCCGGTTCCGCTTTTCTGATCGATCATCTCGATGCTGTTTTTGCCCAGCCGCCCGAGCGCGTGCTTGATCTTGGCTGCGGTTATGGTTATCTGACGCTGATGGCGGCAAGGCGATGGCCGCAGGCCCATGTCACTGCCACCGACAACAACGTCGCGGCGGTTGAGGCCTGCCGTCGCAATCTGCGTGATGCCGGGATCAATGGCGAGGTGTTCTGCAGCGATGCCGGCAGCGGCATCGACGGTCGCTTTAACGCGATCCTGTGCAATCCGCCGTTTCATGCCGGCTTCGATATCGAAACAGATCTGACCGAGAAATTTCTCGCGGCGGCGGCGCGACTGCTGGCGCCCGGCGGTCGCGCACTGTTTGTTGTCAACCTGTTCATCGGCCTGGAGGCGCGCGCGCAGAAACAGTTTCGTCGCGTCGACACCATTGCGCGAAATCGCAGCTTCAAGCTGGTGGCGATGGAGCGCTGACCGGCACCTTGTGCAATGCGCTGACGTGCTGCAGTGCGAAGCGCCGCAAAGGCTGCCCCGCCAGCTGTGCGTATGGGGGAACTTAGCCCGGCCAGGGTCGTCTACCGACTGAAGCGTCGTCTGCCGGAAGGGAGGAGGCGGTGGTATTTCAGCCAGTCGGCAGAGGGCATGGCATGCAACGGTTACGACGCGGGTGGGACGCTGGTTTCGCAGTTCGGGGCGGGGCGTTGGATGTGCTGCTCATCGCGTTGTGTCTGTTGTCGCTGGCCTTCGTTGTCTTCATCTCCGGCATGGTGACGAACATCGCCAATCTGTTCCCTTCCGGGTACGTGCGCGATGCCTGGCGTGCCGGAACGGCGTTGTACGAGAAGCGAAAAAGCACTCACGATTACCTGACCACCGACCTGTGGCGCGAGGAGCGCTGGCCGCAGCGGGGCGTCACCGTGCACGATGCGGATCGCGCGCAGCAGGGGCTGACGCTGTACTCCTCCGGCCATGCGGCAACGGCGCTGTTGATGGACATGGCCGGTACCGTCGTCCATCAGTGGGCCAAGCCATTCAGCGAAGTGTGGGACGAGGGCGCCGTGGTCCGGGAACCGGTGCCGGACACGCAGACCTACTTCCGCAAGGTGAAGCTGTTTCCGAACGGTGATCTGCTCGCCATCTACGAAGGTGTCGGTGATACCCCCTACGGCTACGGCATGGTCAAGCTGGACGCCGCCTCCCGTGTCATCTGGAAGAATCTCGATCACCATTTTCACCACTCGTTCGATGTCGACGAGGCGGGCCGGATCTATGCGTTGTCGCATGGCTTTCGCAGCGATTCGCCACGCAATGCGCAGGGCTATCTCGCCGACCATCTGGCGCGCCCGGTACTGGATGACTATCTCGTCATCCTTTCGCCAGGTGGTGAGCTGATCAAGCGAATCTCGCTGCTGGATGCAATGAATGATTCGCCGTTTCGTCGCCTGCTGTGGCGGGTGTCGTCGTTCAGTCTGGAAGATCCGCTGCACACCAACGACGTCGATCTGCTCGATGAGCGCGCTGCGGCGAGCCTGGCGAAAAAGGTGCCGGCAGCGCGCGCCGGTCAGGTGCTGCTTTCATTCCGCGAACTGGCCACCGGCGCGCTGGCGCTGCTGGATGTGGAGGAAGAGCGCATCGTCTGGGTCATGCAGGGGCAGTGGATGGCCCAGCACGATCCCGATGTGACCCCCGAGGGCAATATTCTGATGTTCGACAACCTCGGCGATTTTGGCGACAACGGGCAGTCCCGTCTGATCGAACTCGACCCCGCCAGCGGTGGTCTGGTCTGGTCTTACGGCGGCGACGAGCAGCGCCCGCTGGACAGCGATATTCGCTCGGAACAGGCGCTGCTGGACAACGGCAACGTGCTCGTCACCGATGCAAATCCCGGTCGCATCTTCGAAGTGGCGCGCAGTGGTGAGGTGGTCTGGGAGTACATCAACCCGGTGCGCAAGGAGCGGGGCAATGGCCAGCGCGTAGTGCCGATGGTGGCCTGGGCACAACGCGTGGATACCGACGCGTTCGAGCCAGCCTTTCGCACCACCACGATTCAACGGTTGCAACTGAGCGAGGTGAATTCTCCATGAAAGTGACTGCAACGATCATCTGCACGGTTCTGGGACTCATCGCGAGTCAGACAGCCGTCGCTTATGTCGGTCCCGGCGCCGGCCTCAGTTTGCTGGGCGCATTGTGGGGGCTGCTGCTGGCGGTGGGCGCGGCACTGCTTTTCATCGTGCTGTGGCCACTGCGGCGCTATCTGCGGCGGCGCGCTGAAGCGCGGCAGGCGGTAGCAGTCGATAGCGACGACAACGAGGTTGTCTCGCCGCCGCAGCGCGAAAGCCGACACTGAGCGGCTGCGCACGATGGGGTTGTTCGACCTGCCGGCACCGCTGTTTTTATGGATCGACGACCGGCTGGGCGGGCCGGCGCTGCTGCGGCTGGTGATCTGGGGCGCTGTCGCCGGCGCCGTGTCGATGCTGCTCTATCTGCTGCTGTCGCCGCAGCGGGCGATCGCCAATGGCAAACGCGAGTTGCAGGCGGCCCACCGGGCGCTCGATGCGCACGGCGGCAGTTTTGAGCAGGCGCAGCCGCTGTTGCGCCGGCTGTTGTGGCTGGCGCTGCGGCAGGTCGGGCGCACCGGTGGCCCGGCTCTGCTCGCATCGTTACCGGTGATTTGCCTGCTGGCGTGGTTGAGTAACAGCTACGGCTACGACTATCCGGGGCCGGACGAAACGCCGGGCCTGCGAACCGAACCGGCGATGCTGGTTGCCGAGTGGCTGAAGGGCGATCCGCCAGGCGTGGCATTTGACGCCGGGGAGCGGCGCGTTGCCGTACCGTTGGCAGCGCCAGTGCCGCTGCTGCACAAGGAGCGCTGGTGGAATCGTTTGATCGCCAATCCCGCCGGCTACCTGCCTGATGAAGCGGCAGTGGAGACGATCCACATCGCCTTGCCGCAGCGGCATTACCTCGGTATCGGTCCGAACTGGCTGCGCGGCTGGATGGCGCCGTTTTTTGCAGCGCTGCTGGCGGTCTCCGTGGCGCTGAAGGTGCTGGTCCGCATCGAGTAGCGCGAGGCGGGCGCAGGGAAACGAGTTTCGGGAGCCGGGCATCGGGAGACAAATGGCATGGGGCAGGCGGGATCCGAACACGGTTTTGAAGTCGACCCCTGGGTGCATGGGTTGGGCGCGCTGGTCGAGCGCTGGCCGCGTTTCTGGCGGGGGTTGGGCAACCTTGAGACCCGGCTGCTGCACGAGCGACTGGCGCAGGTGCCGATCACGGCGCCGATCTATGTCACCGGGCTGGCCCGCAGTGGCAGCACGTTATTGCTGGAGATACTGAACTGGCATCCCCAGACCGTCAGCCACCGCTATCGAGACTTTCCGCTGCTCTACACCCCTTATCTGTGGAACCGTTTTCTGGACCGTGTGCCGCGGCCACGGCAGGCGCCGGCAGAGCGCGCTCACCGCGATGGCATCTGGGTCACCGCCGACAGTCCCGAGGCGTTTGAAGAGGTGTTGTGGATGACGTCCTTTCCGGCGCTGCACGATCCCACCCGCAGCGCCGTGCTGGATGCGCAGACCAGCAATCCGTCGTTCGAAGCGTTCTACCGTGACCATCTGCGCAAACTGCTGTTGTTGCGTGGCGCCGGGCGCTATCTCTCCAAGGCGAACTACAACATCACCCGGCTGGAGTATCTGCTGCATCTTTTCCCCGATGCACGCTTCGTCATCCCGTTGCGTGATCCGGTCTGGCACATCGCGTCATTGATGAAGCAACAACAGCTGTTCTGTCGCGGTGAGGAAAACGACCCGCGCGTCCGGGTCCATCTGCGCCGCGCCGGCCATTTCGAGTTCGGACTTGACCGGCGCCCGATCAATGCCGATGACAGCTCCTGCATCGCCGACGTACAGGCGTTGTGGCAAACCGGGCGCGAAGTCGAGGGCTGGGCGCGCTACTGGCACCATCTGCACAGCTGGCTGGCGCAGTGTCTCGCCTGCAACGAAGCGTTGCGCAAAGCCGCGCTGGTGGTGCGTTACGACACACTGTGCCGGCAGCCGCGCGAGATGCTGAGTCTTCTGCTGCGGCACTGCGGTCTGGAGCCGACGCCGGAGCTGTTCGCGCGCGTTGAGCAGCGCGTCCGTTTTCCCGATTACTACCAGCCGTGCTTTACCCCGGACGAAGTGGCACTGATCGAAGCGATCACGGTGGACGCGAGGCAAGATCTGGAGCGATACGCGCTGCTGTAGCGGGCGCCAGGCAGTGGTGCGCTTGCATTCGCGCGGGCGGTATGGAACGGTCGCCAGCCACCGTTTCACGTTCATCCTTTCCAGCCCCTTTTTTGTCAGCGAGTTCCCCTTCCATGTCTGTCTTGATGTTCATTGCCTGCCGCCATCGGTGCACAGCGGTAATGGCCGCGCGCTGATATGGTCTGGCGTGACATCCAGCTCAACGAGCACGCGTTATGGCTGGGCGAACAGCTGCGCGGGCACGCATCGCTGTGGCGACCGCAGGCGTTCCAGCTGCTGACACTGCCGTGGGAGCGCGAGTTGCCGGCGCTTGCTGCGCGTCTGCGCGCCCTGTCGCTCGATGCGGCGGAGCAACTCGCCGGCGATGACCGCCTGCTGGCGGAGTGGCTGGCGCCGGATCTGCCGTTCGCACCGGCACTGATTGCACGCTGCCAGGTCGGTGCATTCGCTACGCAGCGCGACAGCGCCGACTGGCCCGAACCGCGCGACGTGCCGGGGCGCAAGTGGGGGCAGATCCGCGCTTTTCTCGGCGCACTGCCGGACTGTTCAGGGCCGGCCCTGGAGTGGTGTGCCGGCAAGGGGCATCTCGGCCGCGGTTACAGCCGCATTGCCGGCGCTACTGTCACCGGGCTGGAGTGGAACGGCGCGCTGGTGGATGACGGCAACCGGCTGTCGCGGCGCGAGGCGCTGCCGGTGCAGCTGCAGCGGGTTGACGTGCTGGACACTGCCGGCATCGATGCCATCGCCCCCTCGCATCAGCTGCTGGCGCTGCACGCCTGCGGCGACCTGCATCTGCAACTGCTGCGCGGCGCCGTCGAGCAAAGGCCGCGGGTGCTGGCGCTGGCGCCGTGTTGTTATCACCTGACGCGTCGTTTCCTCGACGCTGAGGGTTGTTACCTGCCGCTCTCTGACGAGGGGCGGGCGACCGATCTGCGGCTGACGGTGACCGATATGCACACCGCCGTGCAGGAGCGTGTCACCTCCGCGCCGCGTGTCGTGGCGCAACGCCGTCAGCTGCAGGCGTGGCGGCTCGGTTTCGACCTGATGCAGCGCGAGCTGCGCGGCGTCGACGAGTACCTGCCGACGCCGTCGCTGCCGCTGTCGGTGTTGCGCGACGGTTTCATCAATTTCTGCCGCCGTCTGGCGGCGCACCACCAGCTCGACCTGCCGGATGAGCGCTATCTCGCCGGATACGAGAGCGTGATGGAGGCTCGACTGGCCGAAGTCACGGCGCTCGATCTGGTGCGCCAGCTGTTCCGCCGGCCGCTGGAGCTGTGGCTGGTGCTCGACCGCGCGCTGTGGTTGCAGCAGAACGGCTTCGCCGTGTCGCTCGGCCGCTTCTGCGAGCGTCCGCTGACGCCGCGCAACCTGCTGATCCACGCCGAGCGGCGCTGAGCGTCAAGTTGTCATGGTCGGTGGCGATGATGGCCGCGGGGAGCGGGGCGAAGCGCGATGCGGTATCCTTGCGCCCCTTCGCGGGGGAGGGTTCCCCCGCACCAGCGGGGCGGCGGTGGAGTCCGTTGCCATTGGCTTTATGTCTGCAGGTGCGCCTGTCGGACTCAGCGAGGGGTTATGAATTGTCCAGCGCCACCAAACTCAAGCTTCAGGGCTTCAACAACCTGACCAAAAGCCTCAGTTTCTGCCTCTACGACATCTGCTACGCCAGTTCGCCGGAGCAGAAGGCGGAGTACATCGCCTACATCGACGAGGAGTACAACGCCGATCGGCTGACCGAGATCCTGACCGAGGTCTGCCGCATCATCGGCGCCAACATCCTCAACATATCCCGCCAGGATTACGACCCGCAGGGCGCCAGCGTCACCATCCTGGTCAGCGAGGAGCCGGTGGTCGAGAGCGTCGACAAGGGCGAGAAGCCCGGCCCCAGAGAGCGCCCTTACGCCGTCGCCCACCTGGATAAAAGCCACATCTGCGTGCACACCTACCCGGAGAGCCATCCGGACGACGGCATCTGCACCTTCCGCGCCGACATCGAAGTGTCGACCTGTGGCGTCATCTCGCCGCTGCGCGCGCTGAACTACCTGATCCACCAGTTCGATTCCGACATCGTCACGGTCGACTACCGCGTGCGCGGCTTCACCCGCGACATCAACGGCGTCAAGCACTACATCGACCACGACATCAATTCGATCCAGAACTTCTTCTCCGAAGACATTCGCGAGATGTACCAGATGGTCGACGTCAACGTTTACCAGGAGCACATCTTCCACACCAAGATGATGCTGAAGAAGTTCGATCTCGATCAGTACCTGTTCGGCCACACCACCGCCGATTTGACCCCGGCCGAAGTCGGCGACATCACCGCCCGGGTCTCGCACGAGATGCGCGAGATCTTCTACGGCCGCAACCTGCCCGAGGTCGGCTGAACCGCCAGCCGCTCTTGTCCGGGGCGGCGCTGGCTCCTGCACGGCGACTCTTTTTCCCTTCCGCGCCTCTGCTGCGCCGTCGGCCTTTCGGTCGATGGTCTGCTTCTTGCTGCCCATGCTGATAACAAGCGAAGTTTTTTAGATCGTCCATCGATTAACACCGCAGGGAGGGTGGTGCAGCTGGAGGTGATCCCGTGCTCTACAGCCGTCAGACAATCATGTTGCTGATGCGCCTCTGCAAGTTGCTGAGCGGCGAATTCGGTATCCGGCTGCATCTCGACGACCCGGATATCATGAACAAAATCAACAAGCTGGTCTCGGCGGGTGCAAGCGAAGAGACGCTGGCCGCCTGGCGCGAGGTACGTGGCCAGATGGCGCTGGATGCACCGGCGCCGGCCTTGCAGAGGGTCTACCGTGGGCAGGCGGCAGAGGTGTTGCCGCTGGAGGAGGGGGTGCCACCGGAGCCAGCACCGCTGCCGGAGCCACGCCCCAAGTCGGTGCGGATCTACCGCGGCCAGATCGTGACCTGAGCGATCGCGACACCGTTCCTGTTTGGCGATCTGCTTCCTTGTCCGGCGCCGGCATCGCGGCTATCGTGCGGGTCGCATTTATTGCCCGGGAAGGCAGGCATGGAGTCGCACTCACCCTCGCACGGAGCGCGCGCCACTCAGGCGCTCGAAGCCGAGCGAATCCGTTTCCTCTATCGTCACGCGCCGGTCGGGATCAGCGTCAACGCCGCCATCAGCCTGCTGACGGTGGTGATGCTGTGGCCGACCGTGCCGGCGTCGGCGCTGCTCGGCTGGTGTGCGACGGTGGTTGCGGTTGCGATCGTGCGCGGGTTGCACCTGTGCGCCTATCTGCGTCGACAGCCGGCCGATGCCGAGATGCCGCGCTGGGGGCGACACTTCCTGATCGGCTCCACCGCCACCGGCACCATCTGGGGTGTGGCCGGCTGGTTCTTCCCCGGTTTCGGCACGCTGCAGACGGCGGTCCTGCTCTGCTTTGCGTTGACCGGGCTGGCCGCTGGCGCCACCGCGGTGTTCGGCTCGATGCTGCGCCTCTACCTCGCCTATCTGGTCGCCATCCTCGGCCCTGTCACCCTCTATTTCTTCACCCGCGGCGACCTGCTGATGACCTCGATGGGGGTGATGGTGGTCGTCTTCGCCCTGGCGATGGTTTTCACCGCGCACATCCACCAGCGCGTGATGGTGCGTTCGTTCGAGCTGACCATCGACCTGGCCGAGGCCAAGGAGCGCGCCGAGGCTGCCAGCCGCGCCAAGTCGATGTTCCTCGCCAACATGAGCCATGAGATTCGCACGCCGCTGAATGGTCTGCTTGGCATGGCCGAGCTGCTGGAGCTCTCCGATCTCAACCCCAGGCAGCAGCAGTTTGTCGCCACCATGCGCGAGTCCGGCGACAGCCTGCTGGCCGTCATCAACGACATCCTCGACTTCTCCAAGATCGAGGCCGGCAAATTCGACCTGGAGCAGCAGCCGTTCGACCCGGTGCAGCTGTTCGAGCGCGAAATGGCCCTGTTCGCCGAGCCGGCCCGCCGCCGCGACCTCGAACTGGTCGGCTATGTGGCGCCGGCGGTGCCGCTGCAGGTCACCGGTGACATGGCGCGGGTGCGGCAGATACTGGCCAACCTGATCAGCAACGCGATCAAGTTCACCGAGCGCGGCCACGTGCTGGCGGAGCTGACGGTGGTCGCGCAGGGGGGCGAACGGCGGTTGCTGTTCTCGGTGAGCGACAGTGGCGTCGGTATCGCGCCCGAGGCGCTGGCGCGCATCTTCGACAACTTCGAACAGGCCGACAGTTCAACCACGCGGCGTTTCGGCGGCACCGGCCTCGGCCTGTCGATCTGCCGTCGGCTGGCACAGATGATGGGCGGCGATATCGAGGTCAGCTCGTTGCCGGGTGCCGGTTCCACCTTCCGGGTCTGGCTACCGTTGCCTGCGCAGGTGGCGCCGACCGTAACGGCTGCCAGCGAAACGCTGCCTGGCGGTGCGCTGACGCTGGTCGGGCGCGGCAGTGTCACCATGCAGGTGCTCGCCCGCTACTGCGAGGAGTGGCAGGTTGCCGTCAACTGCGTGGTACCGGCGGCATTGCCGTCATGGTCGCGTACGGGCAGCCCGATACTGCTGGTGGCGCCGACCACGGCCGAGATGGCGGAGAGCCGGCAACTGCTGCGCACGCTGACCAGCCCCTGCCTGCTGGTGGAACCGCTGCAGACGCTGGATGACGACGGATTGCAGCGGCTGCCGCTGCCGTTCCGGCGCGACCAGCTGGTGGCTGCGCTGCGCCAGCTGCACAAGAGCTCTGTCGCCACCCGCACCTCGATGCCGGTGCGCGGCTGACCCGCCGGTTTCGTCCAGCGGTCGCTTCCAGCTTGCGCGCTGGATGCCCCATCGCCGAAGCTGCCGCGTCTTCTCCTGCAAGGAAGTGAATCGATGCTCCCACTGCGCAAGCTGCGCGGCATGTTGCCCTATCTCGCGGCGATGTTCCTCAATGCCTTCGTCGATCTCGGCCACAAGATCGTCATCCAGAACACCGTGTTCAAGGTCTACGACGGCAGCACGCAGGTAGTGCTGACGGCGGTCGTCAATGCGCTGATCCTGCTGCCGTTCATTCTGCTGTTCAGCCCCGCGGGTTTTGTCTCCGACCGTTTCCCGCGCCACCGCGTCATGCGCTTCTTCGCCTGGGGTTCGGTCGCCATCACGCTGCTGATCACGCTCTGTTACTACCAGGGCTGGTTCTGGACGGCGTTTGCGCTGACTTTCCTGATGGCGGTGCAGAGCGCGTTCTACTCGCCGGCGAAATATGGCTACCTGAAACCGTTGGTCGGCAAGGCGCGTCTGGCCGAGGGCAATGGCGCGGTGCAGGCGGTGACCATCGTCGCCATTCTCGCCGGCACCTTTGTCTTCTCGATTTTGTTCGAGGGTCGCTTCGACAACCTGGGCGGCGACAGCGAAGCCAGCATCCTGCGTGCGATTGCACCGCTGGGTTGGGCGCTGGTGTTGCTGGCGCTGTTCGAGGTGGCCTGTGCCTACCGGCTGCCGGCGCTGGACACGGGCGATGAGTCGCAGCGTTTCGTCGTGCGCGACTATCTCAGCGGTCGCGCGCTGCGCGACAACCTGCAGCCGCTGCGCGAGCGCGCGGTGATTCGTTTGTCTATCTTCGGTCTCGCCGTGTTCTGGTCGGTCAGCCAGGTGATGCTGGCGGCGTTTCCAGCCTTTGCCAAAGAGAGGCTGGCGATCGACAACACCGTGCTGCTGCAGGGCATCCTGGCGTCGAGTGGCATCGGCATCATCCTCGGCTCGGTACTGGCCGGGCGCTGGTCGAAGAACCACATCGAAACCGGGCTGATTCCGGTCGGCGCCGCCGGCATCGCCATCGGCCTGCTGATCCTGCCGGGGCTCGATTCGGTTGTTGCGCAGTGCCTGAACTTTCTCTTCATCGGCGCGATGGGCGGGCTGTTCATCGTGCCGCTCAATGCGCTGATCCAGTTCCACGCCAGCGAGCACGAACTGGGGCGTGTGCTGGCCGGCAACAACCTGGTGCAGAACATTGCGATGCTCGGCTTCCTCGCCGTCGCCGCGCTGTTCGCCTGGTTCGGTGCCAGCACCACGCTGCTGCTTTATCTGATTGCCGTGGTGGCATTGATCGGCACCGGCTACACGGTGCTGAAACTGCCGCAGTCGTTCGCCCGTTTCGTGCTGAGTTACAGCATGACGCGTCGCTATCGCGTCAACGTGCAGGGGCTGCGCAACATTCCCGAGCGCGGTGGCGTATTGCTGCTCGGCAACCACACCAGCTGGATCGACTGGGCCATCCTGCAGATCGCCTGCCCGCGCCCGGTCCGTTTCGTCATGCTGAAGAGCATTTACGAACGCTGGTACCTGACCTGGTTCTTCAGGCTGTTCGGTGTCATCCCGATCAATCAGGGCGCTGGCGCGCAGGGGTCGCTGGAGGAGATCGCTGCGCTGCTCGACGCCGGCGAAGTGGTCTGTCTGTTCCCGGAGGGAACCATCTCGCGCACCGGCCATCTGGCCGAATTCCGCCCCGGCTTCGAGCGCGCCTGTGCGGCGCTGTCAGGCGATGTCGTCATCGTGCCGTTCTACCTGCGCGGTCTGTGGGGCAGTCAGTTTTCGCGCTCCAGCGCGCGGCTGAAAAGTGCGCGCAGTTCGGGCCTGATCCGCGACATCATCGTCGCCTTCGGGCAGCCCTTGCCGAAAGAGACACCGAGCGATGTGTTGAAGCGGCGCGTGCTCGACCTGTCGATCGCGTCGTGGCAGCGCTACGTCGACGAGCTGCCGACACTGCCCGCCGCGTGGCTGGAGAGCGCGAAACGGGTCGGCAGCAAGCTGGCGATCGCCGACACGCTCGGTGCGCCGATGACGGGTGCGCAGGTGATGACCGGCGTCTTCTGTTTTGCGCGGCGCATTCGCGCCACCAGTCCGGAACAGAATGTTGGCCTGTTGCTGCCGGCCAGCGCCGGTGGTGCGCTGGCCAACATGGCGGCACTGTGTGCCGGCAAAACCGTGGTCAACCTGAACTACACGGCGAGTCCGGAGGCGATTGCACACGCGCTGAAACAGGCCGACATTCGCACCGTCTACAGCTCGCGCCGTTTCCTTGAAAAGCTGGAGAAGCGCGGCCTGCCGCTGGCCGGGTTGCTGGCCGACGTACAGGTCGTCCACCTCGAAAACTGGCGCGAGCAGATGGGCAAAACCGAACAGCTGCTGCAGTGGTTGACGGTGAAACTGCTGCCGCGCTGGCTGCTGCAGCGGTTGTATGTCGAGCGCGTCGATCCGGCGTCGACGGCGGTGATCCTCTTCTCCAGCGGCTCCGAAGGTCTGCCGAAAGGGGTGATGCTGAGTCATCGCAACGTGATGGCCAACGTGCGCCAGATCGCCGATGTGCTGAACATGGAGGACGACGATGCAGTGTTGTCGAGCCTGCCGCTGTTCCACGCCTTCGGTCTGACCGCAACCACCTTCATGCCGCTGGTCGAAGGGCTGCCGATGGTCTGCCACGCCGACCCGACCGATGCGCTCGGTGTGGCGAAAGCGATTGCCGAATATCGCGTGACGATCCTGTGCGGCACTGCCACCTTCCTGCGCCTCTACACCAAACATCCGCGCGTGCACCCGCTGATGCTGCGTTCGCTGCGCGTTGTCGTCGCCGGCGCCGAGAAGCTGACCGACGATGTGCGCAATGCGTTCAAGCTGAAGTTCAACCGTGAGGTCTACGAGGGTTACGGCGCCACCGAAACGACGCCGGTGGCGGCGGTCAATCTGCCCGATGCACTCGACACGACTTACTGGCAGGTGCAGGTCGGCGGCAAGCCGGGCACGGTCGGTCTGCCGCTGCCTGGGTCGAGCTGCAAGATCGTCGATCCCGAAACGCTGCAGGAGCTGCCGACCGGCGAGGACGGGTTGATTCTGATCGGCGGCTGCCAGGTGATGCTCGGTTATCTGAACGACCCCGAGCGCACCGAGGCCGCCATCGTCGAACTCGACGGCGTGCGCTGGTACAAGACCGGCGACAAGGGCCATCTCGACAGGGATGGTTTCCTGACCATCGTCGATCGTTATTCGCGCTTCGCCAAAATCGGCGGCGAGATGGTCGGGCTCGGTGCGGTCGAGCAGAAGCTGCGCGAGGCGATCGGTTTGCCGGAACTGGAGCTGGTGGCGGTCAATTTGCCGGACGAGAAAAAAGGCGAGCGTGTCGTCGCGCTGATCGCCGCCGAACTCGATGGCAGCGAACTGCAGAAGCGGGTGTTGAGTGCGGGTATTCCGCCGCTGCTGATTCCGGCGGAGATTCACCTGGTCAGCGAAGTGCCGAAACTTGGCAGTGGCAAGACCGATTTCGGCGCGGCGCGGCGATTGGCGCAGGAGCTGACTGCTTGATCGGTGGACCATCCCCTCTCCCTGAAGGGAGAGGGGATGGTCAGTCCAGCTCCGATGCCGCAGTGACGCAATCCCGTCCGCGCGTCTTTGACGCATACAGCGCCTTGTCGGCGCGGTGCACCAGCTCGCGCGGGCCGTGCTGCGCGGTCGGCACCAGTGCGGCGACACCGAAGCTGCACGACAGCAGGCGGCCGATCGGCGAGTGCTCATGCACGATCGCTGCCGTCTTCACTGCCTGACGCAGCTGCTCTGCCAGTCGCATCGCCCCCTCCTCGCTGGTGTCGGGCAGCAGGATGGCGAACTCCTCGCCACCGTAGCGCGCCGCCACGTCGCTCTGGCGCACGATCACGCCACGCACGATTTCACCCAGTGCCTTCAGCACCTCGTCACCGCGCTGGTGGCCGTAGTTGTCGTTGAACGGCTTGAAGAAATCGACATCGAGCATGATCAGCGCCAGCGGCTTGCGCGCGCGCTGCGCCAGGGCCCAGTTGTCGGCGATCGCCTGATCGAAGCGGCGGCGGTTGGCCAGCTCGGTCAGGCTGTCCTCGTAGGAGAGGTTCTGCATGTGGCGCGCCTGCTGCTCCAGCTGCGTGCGCTGGGCCTCGACGTGCGCCAGCACCTCGTCGATGTGGCGGCCCAGATCGCCCAGTTCGCTCTTCAGGTCGCTGTCGATACGCAACCCGTAGTCACCCTGCATGCGCACCTGTCGCATGATCTGGTCGAAGCGCCGGATCGGCGTGATCAGCAGCCGCTGCACCAGCCACAGCACCACGCCGTAACCGACCATGCTGGTGAAAAAGGCGACCAGCAGTGGCACCGAGGTCAGTTTGTCGTTCACCTCGCTCGGCGGCAGCTGCACCACCAGCTCCAGCAGCGGTGTGTCTTCGTCGTCGCGCAGCTGCCACAGCAGCTGGTCATCGCGGTTGCGGCGCAGCTCGGTCAGGCGGGTGTCGGTGGCATCGCGTGGCGCGCGCGCGCGGACATGCAGCTGCGTGGTTTCGCTGATGTCGGCGAAAAACTCCTGATCGAGGCGGCGCGCCAGCAACAGCGAGCCGTTGCTGTAGCAGTCGCCGTGGCTGCAGAGAATGCTGGTGGCGGCGTAGAGCAGCGGTGTGTCGCCGGCTGCCAGCAGGCCGCTGCGAAATACCGGCGCGTTCGGGTTGGCGTGGGAGAGGTTGGGCAGCACGCGGCGCACGGCGGTTACCGGCAGCTCGCGCTCGACGAAGCTGAGGCTGTTCATGTCGGCGCTGCGCTGGGCGAGCAGGTTGCCCGCGAGGTCGAACACCGCCAGTTCGTCGATGTTCAGCGTGTAGAAGATTTCGATCGGGAAGTTGTCGTCGAGAAAGCGGGGGTCGCGCTGCTGCACGAAGTCGTACATCGGCTGGCGCATCGCGTTTTCGTAACTGAGTGCGGTCAGCTGCTGTTGCCACCCCTCGATCGCCAGCAGCACCCGGCGCAGGTCCTGGCGGTCGGCGCGCGCCTGGATCTGCACCAGCGCCGGCTGAACCACGGCGCTGCGAACCAGCAAAGCGGTGCCGAAGCTGAGCAGCACGACAGCGCAGATGATGGCCATGGTTTGAGCGAACAGTCGCATGCCGAGCGGTAGTGACCCGTTGCCGTGAAGAGGTGAGCGCGCGCGGCCCTGGTCCCTTTTGCTGCAGCTGTCATCCCGACGCTTCCACGCGGTCGCGATGTTACGGGGCGGCTCGGGACAAGGCTACCGGTTTTGTCTGTCCCGCAACCAACGTTATTCCCGCAGCGACTTTGTGGCCTGTCGCTCACGCGCTCAGGTCGAGCTGCTGTACCAGTCCGGCACCGTTCTGGCTGACGTAGAAGCTGGTCGCCCGCAATTGTGCCAGGGTGACATCGGCGCCGTCGGTGAAGCGAAACGGCGAGTCGATGGCACCGAGGAAGATGGCGCCGACACCGCGCTGCGCCAGTGTCTCCAGCGCGCCGCCAGGGCGGAACAGGCGCAGCTGCGCGAAGATCGCGTCGCCGCTGTCGATGAAGCCGTTGCCGTCGTCGTCGTACTGCGCCAGTTCGGCGAAACCGTCGCCGCTGTTCGGCCCGAACAGTTCGGTGCCGTCATCGATGCGGCCGTTGCCGTTGCGGTCGAGTGCCAGCCAGGCCGAGCCGGGTGCCAGTGCCGCCAGTGTCGAGACGGCGCCATCGCCGTTCAGGTCGAACTGGAACGTGGTGCCATCGAGGCGGGCGCCGAGGCCGTCGAAGTTGAGCAGCAGCGGATCGGTGGGTGCGCTGCTGCGGGCGCTGATGCCGACGAACTGGAAGCTGCGCTCCATGGTGAAGCGCAGGTCGATGCTCAGGCGGGAGCCGTCGTCTGTCTGCAGTTGCGCCGAAAAGCCGATGTCGAGGTATTCGTATTCGCTGATCGCCAACGCGGTGACGGTGGTGGCGCCGCTGCCGCCAGTGGTGGTGGCGACGTTGAAGGACGTTGTTGCGCTGGCCGAACCGTGAAAGCTGGCCGTCTCGATGCGTCTGCCGGTCATCGCCTCGACCAGCGCCTTCAGCAGGCTGACACCGAGCGACAGCTGGTCGCCGGGCGCGATGCCTTCGCTGCTGTCGGCGGGCGCGGCGATGGCGCCGGCTGTCGGCAGTGCCACGGCAAGGGCGGGCAGGCTGGTCGTCGGGACGGCAGGTCCGGGGGTGGGGGGCGGGGCGGAGACGGCGGGTCGGGTAGCCGCTGGCCCACCCTCGGCACGCATCTGCAGCTGTCGTTCACTGCGCTTGAAGAGGTGCTGACTCTGGGCTTCGACCTGACTGGCAACGATGCGCATGGCACACCTCCCGCAATACCGCATGACTACGGATGGGTTAGCGGCCGGGGTGCGCGAAACTTGAGCAGGTGGGCTGGGCCTGGACCAATTGCAGGCTCGGGCCAATTGCAGGCTCGGGCCAGTTGCAGGGTCAGGCCAGTTGCAGGGTCAGGTAGTGCAGCCGCTTGCGCTGCTGTTTCAGCGCGTACTCCAGCTCCTTCAGGCGCGAGCTGACGGCGGTCTGCTGCCACTTGCGCTGCAGCTCGGCGGTCTTTTCGGCCAGCTGCGAACGCTTGTCGGTGTACCACTGCTGGCTGAGCTGGTTCCACTCCTGCAGCAGCTCACGGAAGTGCTGGTACTCGCGCTCCAGCGTCTCGCGCCAGGCGTCGGCGTTGCTGGCGCCGGCCAGCTGCTGCTGGGCACGCTGGAACTGCATCGCCAGTTGCGCCTGCTGGATGCGGAAGTCGGCGACACGGTTGAGACCGCGCGCCAGGCCGATCCTGGAGGCGCTGTAGATCAGCCACTTGGTTGGATCGAACTGCCACCAGCGCACGCCGTTGCGGTAGTCGGTCTGAAAGATGTGGTGGAAGTTGTGGTAACCCTCGCCCCAGGTGAACAGCGCTAGCCAGAAGTTGTCGCGGGCGGTGTTGGCGGCGGTGTAGGGCTGCTTGCCCCACATGTGGCAAAGCGAGTTGATGAAGAAGGTGACGTGGTGGTTGACCACCAGCCGCAGCACGCCGGCCAGCAGCAGGTGGCCGCCGACATCGCCGAACAGGGCGCCGGCCAGCAGCGCCGGCGCGAAGTTCATGCCGATCGCCAGCGGCAGGTAGTGGTCGTGCTGGAACTGCACGATCGGGTCGCGTTGCAGGTCGCGCACGTTGCTCAGGTCGACGCGACCGGCCGGGTAGTCGCGCAGCATCCAGCCGATGTGCGAGAAGAAGAAGCCGCGGTTCGCCGAATAGGGGTCGAGTTCGTTGTCATCGACATGGCGGTGATGGCGGCGGTGGCCGGAGGTCCAGACCAGGATGCTGTTCTGCGTCGCGCCGGCGCCGAACAGCGCGAAGAACCAGCGCAGCAGCGGATGCGCCTTGTAGGTGTTGTGCGCCCACAGGCGGTGATAGCCGGCGGTGATCGACATGCCGTTGCAGGCCAGCACGAACGCAAACACCAGCCAGTGCGCGAGACCGAAGCCGTGGCTCAACTGGTACCACGGCACGCCGATGACGGCGATCAGCGGGGTGGCGATCAGCACCGTGGCGGGCAGCCACTGGATCGGGGGACGGGAAGTGGTCATCGGCGTGTTCCGGGTGCTGAAATGAATGCTCAGGGATGGTAGACGAGTGTTGTGACCGCGCCTAGTCGGGAAGATTGCGTAGTGAAGATTGCGTAGGTATGTCAGCCGGGCACGTCGTCGGGGGCTGCCATCAGCATGCCGTCGCGCAGCTCGAAAGGTACCGGAACCAGATACTCGTCGAAGCAGGGGCCGGCGATGCAGCGCCCGCTGTCGATATCGAACAGCGCGCCGTGGGTGGCGCACTGGATCAGGCTGCCATCGATGTTCAGGAACTGGTCGGGATTCCAGTTCAGTGAGACGCCCAGGTGCGGGCAGCCGTTCAGATAGAGGCGAATCAGCCCGTCGCGCCGGACGACGAACAGGCTGTGGTGGCCCAGGGTCAGGCCGCGGCTGCCGTGCTCGGGCAGGTCGTCGATCGCGCAGAGCGGGATGCGGGTCGATTCGGACGGGGTCAGCGGCATGTCTCGGACTGCTCGACGAGCTGTTGTTTCAGGGAGGGATCGAGCTCGCTCCAGTGGATATCCATCAGCGCCCCCTGCAGCGCATAGAGCAGCACCTTCGAGACCTTGATGCCGCGCTCGCGGATGCGGTTGTAGGCCTGGACCGGGCCGATCTGCGCCAGATCATGGCGGGAGTGGATGCCCACCGTGCGCAGCCAGTTGACAGAGGTGTTTCCCAGATTCTTCAATGCCAGCAAATCACTTTGCATGAAATTAGGTCTCGCCTGACTTATAACGAACGTCGGTTGTTCGCGGGGTTCTTATAATTAATCGCCGATTCTTATAGCAGTTGAGGATTACACTCTCAACTTTCTTATCACACTTTTCCGAGTAGGCCCCATTCCCGCATGGCTACGCTGCCGCTGCTGACCGACGCGCTGTTGACCGGCTGCGACGACGCCCTGATCGACCACGCCAGCCTGGAGCGGCCGGTGCACCGCGAGCTGGTGCCGGCCTTCATCCGGCTGCGGGAGCGGGCACGCGCCGCCGGTTTCGATCTGGCCATCGCCAGTGGCTACCGCAATTACGCCCGCCAGCTGCGCATCTGGAACGAAAAGGCGAGTGGCCTGCGTCCGCTGTTCGACAGCCAGGGCCAGCCGGTCGACCCTTCGGCGCTGGGCGAGTGGGAGCGGGTCGAGGCGATCCTGCGCTGGTCGGCGCTGCCGGGCGCGTCGCGCCACCACTGGGGAAGCGACATCGACATCTATGATCGCGCCGCCGTCGGTGCCGATTACGTGGTGCAGCTGAGCCCGGATGAGGTGGCCGACAGCGGTCCGTTCGGCCCGCTGCATCGCTGGCTCGACGCCCGGATGGCGGCGGGCGACTGCTGTGGCTTCTTTCGCCCCTATGCGGTCGACCGCGGCGGCGTGGCGCCGGAGCGCTGGCACCTCAGCTACGCGCCGGTGGCGCTGCAGTTCCAGCGTCAGTTGTCGCCACAGCGACTGCTGCGCGCGCTCGATGCGCCGGAGCTGCAGCTGCGCGGAGTCGTCCAGCGCCGCTGGGCGGAGATCTTCGAACGCTTCATCTGGGTGCCGCCGGCGCTCTACCCGAGCCCGGAAGCCGGCTGACGCTGTCGCGACCGCTCGGGTAGCATGGCCGCCATGAGCGATCTCTCCCCCACTGTTCCCCCCGTACGCGATGCCGCCTGGATCTGGCAGCAGGTCCGCTGCGAGGCAGCCGAGCTCGGCGCCGTCGAGCCGATGCTGGCCAGCTTTTTCCACAACGCCCTGCTGAACCACGACTCGCTGGCCGGCGCACTGTCGTTCCTGCTCGCCAGCCAGCTCGGCGATCGCGACGTCGGGCCGATGCTGCTGCGCGAGGTGTGCGAGGCGATCTATCGCGACGAACCGGCACTGCTGGAGGACGCGGCGGCCGACATCTGCGCCCACTACGATCGCGACCCCGCCTGCGTTCGTTATTCGATGCCGCTGCTTCATTTCAAGGGCTTCCAGGCGATCCAGTCACAGCGCATCGCCCATGCCCTGTGGCAGCGCGATCGTCGCGCGCTGGCGCTGTTCATGCAGAACCGCTGCGCCACCCGCTTCCACGTCGATATCCACCCGGCGGCGCGGATCGGGCGCGGCATCATGCTCGACCACGCCACCGCGGTGGTGATCGGTGAGACGGCGGTGGTGGGGGACAACGTTTCGATGCTGCACTCGGTGTCGCTCGGCGGCAGTGGCCGTCGCGCCGGCCTGCGTCATCCTCAGGTCGAGGATGGCGTCCTGCTTGCCGCCGGTGCCCGGCTGTTCGGCGCGGTGCGCATCGGTAGCGGTGCCAGGGTGGCGGCTGGCAGTGTCGTCATCGATGACGTCGCCGCGCACAGCACGGTGGCCGGCGTGCCGGCACGCAGGGTCGGCTCGGTCGTTGTGGAGCAGCCGGCACTGGATATGGATCAGGGACTCGAAGGCGGCTGACGCCTGTCAGGAGTTGTATAAAAAACCGCCAGTTGAAAAATTGAGCAGTTGTTGGCTAGATTTGTTTGGCTTGGAGAGCAAAACGTCCGGTGCAGGGTGTCATCGGGCGGGTCACCACGACCAAGCCGTCAGGAGAGCGCGTTCATCCGAACGTGAACAAGAACGGCTGGATGCAGGGGTGAAGCCGGTTCCGCACGATGTGGCCGGTGGCAGCAATGTGATGGCGAGTCAGCAACAACAATGAGCTGCACTCTCTCGCGAGCTTTCTTCCGCGTTAGTCATGGATCGGTGTGCAGTCCGTATCGGGATGTCGTGCGAACCGACGCTTCACGCCTGGGCGGCGAAGCCGGTATCGGCAGTGGTATCGATGCGTTCGATTCGTCGTTTCCATGCCGTGACCGGATGTCGAACAAGCCGAGCGTCGAATAAAAAAGCAGTGCCGGGGCTTCTGCCCTCTCCCGCGTCTCAGCGGGTTGCCTTTGTTTGCCGGAGAACAGATTGTGAGCGTGAAATTGTTGGACAACGAAGCCTTCTATGGCTATCGCGTCCGTCGTACCGTCGACGGACGACTTTACCAGGAGTACTTTTCGCTGAAGCGCGAAGGTACCCGCCTGCAGGGGCGGCCGAAGAAGCTGGTGGAGCAGGCGGCTCAGGCGCGTGACCGCGAGCTCGAGGAGATGCAGACGCGCGCCTTCGAGAAGAACAAGGCGGAGCGCTGCTTCAATGACGATGGCTCGGTGCGCGGCATCAGTTACCTGTTGAAGACGGAGAAGAGTGGCAATGTCACGCCGATCTTCCAGATCGGCATCGCCTCGGAGCTGGAGAAGAAGATCGTCTGCACCAGCTTCTCGCTGAATGCGCACGGTGGCGAGGAGGCCTGGCGCAAGGCGGTCGAAGCCTATGCGCGCCACAAACTGATCCGGCGCGGCACCAAACTCTACAAGCAGCTGCTGGCGGCGATACCGCGCGAGGCGCGAAAACGCTAGATAACGTGCGACGCAGAAATACAAAAGCCACCCGAAGGTGGCTTTTTGTTTTCCGCGCGGCCGATCAGCCCTTGTAGGCGGCGATGGCCTTGTTGATCGCGGCGCGGGCGGCGTCAGCGCCTTCCCACTTGTCGACCTTGACCCATTTGCCCGGTTCGAGGTCCTTGTAGTTCTCGAAGAAGTGCTCGATCTGCTTGATCAGCAGCTCCGGCAGGTCGGACGGCTCCTTCACGTGCTTGTACAGCGCGCTCAGCTTGTCGTGCGGCACGGCCAGCACCTTGGCGTCGGAGCCGGCTTCGTCGGTCATGTTCAGCACGCCGACCGGGCGGCAGCGGATCACCGAACCGGGCACCACCGGGTAGGGGGTGACCACCAGCACGTCGAGTGCGTCGCCGTCGTCGCCGAGGGTCTTCGGCATGTAGCCGTAGTTGGCCGGGTAGAACATCGGCGTTGCCATGAAGCGATCGACGAACAGCGCGTCGCTGTCCTTGTCGACTTCGTATTTGATCGGGGTGCTGTTGGCGGGGATTTCGATGACGACGTAGATGTCATCCGGTGCGGCTTTGCCGGCGGGAATTTTGTCGAAGCTCATGGGGTTGTCCGTTGTGGTGGTTGGAGAGGTCGGGGCATTTACGAGGCCGCGAAGTATACCGGCCGCTCGCGGCACTGCCCACCGTGCGGGGTGCAGGCGGAGCCAAAAAGCGTGTGCTAGTCTCACTTGGCCGCCGCTGGGCCGGTGGCTGTAACTGTCGATGAGGCTTGAGTTTTCAGGGATCTGCGCGTGGAACCGGAAGAGAAGGACCATAACGACCGCCGCTACGTGCGCACCCGACTGCGCGCCGCGGTGAAGCTGATCCACCCGCAGATCGGTGATGTGGCGGCGCATACGCGCGACATCTCGGACGGCGGCGCCTTTGTGCTGGCCGAGGGGCAGGAGTTGCCGGCGCTCGGCGAGATCGTCGAGGTGCAGGTGCAGGGGCTGCCCGGTGACGATGCCCCGGTGGTGCGGATGCGCGTCGTACGCATCGACAGGGAGGGGGTCGGCCTGCAGTTCGTCGAGCCGTCCGAGGAGTGATCCGGGCGCTGCCCGAGGTGGCGGGTGAGCGCGTGCTACCATCCGCCCCCTCGTTCGATTTCGTTATCCCCGCGCACTGAGTTCTCTTCGGCATGCACGTCCACATCCTCGGCATCTGCGGCACGTTCATGGGCAGCCTCGCGATCCTCGCGCGCGCCCTCGGCCACACCGTCACCGGCTCCGACAGCGGCGTCTATCCGCCGATGAGCACACAGCTCGAAGCGCAGGGCATCCGCTTGCAGGAGGGGTATGACCCTTCGCATCTCGATCCGGCGCCCGACCTCGTCGTCATTGGCAATGCGCTGTCGCGCGGTAATCCAGCTGTCGAATATGTGCTCGATCGCGGCATTCCCTACACCTCCGGTCCGCAGTGGCTCTCCGACCATCTGCTGCCCGGACGCTGGACCCTGGCCTGCGCCGGCACCCACGGCAAGACCACCAGCAGCAGCCTGCTGGCGTGGCTGCTGGAAGCCAACGGCTACCAACCCAGCTTCCTGATCGGCGGCGTGCCGGAGAACTTCGATATCTCGGCGCGGCTGACCGACAGCAACTTCTTCGTCATCGAGGCCGACGAATACGACAGCGCCTTCTTCGACAAGCGCTCCAAGTTCGTCCACTACCGGCCGCGCACCGCGCTGCTGAACAACCTCGAATTCGACCACGCCGACATCTTTCCCGACCTCGCCGCGATCCAGCGCCAGTTCCACCATCTGGTGCGCACCATTCCGTCGACCGGCCGCATCGTCGTGCCCGCCGCCGAACCGGCGCTGGCGGAAGTGCTGGCGATGGGCTGCTGGTCCGAGTGCGAGCGGGTTGCCATTGGCAGTGATGCCGCTGGTTCTGAAACAAATTGGCGCGCCGAGCTGATCAGCGCCGATGGCAGCGAGTTCGATGTGTTTCATCTCGGTGCCAATGTTGGACGCGTGCGCTGGTCGCACACCGGCCGCCACAACGTCGCCAATGCGCTCGGCGCCATCGCCTCTGCCCACCATGTCGGTGTACGCGCCGCCGATGCCGTGGCCGCCTGCGCCGATTTCGCCGGTGTCAAACGCCGCATGCAGCTGATCGGCGAAGTGCACGGCATTCGTCTCTACGACGATTTCGCCCATCACCCGACCGCGATCGAAACCACGCTGGAAGGATTGCGCGCGCGTGTCGGCGATGCACCGATCGTCGCCGTCATCGAGCCGCGCTCGAACACGATGCGGATGGGCGTGCACCGGCAGAAGCTGGCGCCGTCGACGGCCCATGCCGATCGCGTGTTCTGGTACCAGCCGCCCAATCTCGACTGGTCGCTCGACGATGTCGTCGAACAGGCGCCGGTACCAGCGGTGCTGAGCCGTGACCTCGACGCGCTGGTTGCCGATCTGACGGCCAAGCTCAGCGGCGGCGAACATGTCGTCATCATGAGCAACGGTGGTTTCGGCGGCATTCATCAGAAACTGCTGCGCAGCCTGCAGCAGCGTTGGCAACCAGCATGAACGGGCTTGCAAATAAAAAGGCGGCGAAACGAATCACGCTGGCACTGACCGGCGCGTCCGGTGCGCAATACGGCCTGTGCCTGCTGCAGCAGTTGCTCGCCGCCGGGTGTGAAGTCCATTTCCTGGTTTCGGACGCGGCGCGCAAGGTGATCGAGGTCGAGACCGACGAGCAGTTGCCGCTCGCGAGCGACGAGTTGCACGCCCATCTGTGCCAACGCTTCGGCGCAGAGCCGGCACAGCTGAAGGTGTTCGGCCGCGACGACTGGATGGCGCCGCCGGCCTCAGGCTCCAGCGCGCCGGCCAGCATGGTGATCTGCCCCTGCAGCGGCGGCACGCTGGCATCCATCGCGCATGGCCTGTCGAACAACCTGATCGAGCGCGCCGCCGATGTCGCATTGAAGGAGCGGCGCCAGCTGATCGTGGTGCCGCGCGAGACGCCGTACTCGCAGGTTCATCTGGAAAACATGCTGGCGCTGACCCGCATGGGCGCCGTCGTGATGCCGGCCAGCCCCGGCTTCTATCACCGCCCGCAATCGGTCGACGAGATGGTCGACTTCATCGTCGCCCGCATCCTCGATCACCTCGGTGTCGAGCAGACCCTGCTTTCGCGCTGGGGCGAATAATTGGCGATTGCACAGGAAGCGTTTCTGTTTTTAAAACCAAGGAGTTTTTTCGCATGGATAAGCGGCCTACACCCCACCCGGATTTCAACGACGTTCTTCAGCTCATCGCCGGCGCCCGGCAGCGGGCCGTGCAGGCGGTCAACACCACCCTGATCGAGCTGTATTGGCAGGTTGGTGCGTATATCAGCCGCAAGCTGGCCAGTGCCGAATGGGGTGATGGGGTCGTCAATCAGCTGGCCGATTACCTGGCGCAGACACAGCCCGGCCTGCGCGGATTCACCCGCTCCAACCTGTTCCGTATGTGCCAGTTTTACGAGATATATCAACATGATGAAAAAGTCGCACCACTGGCGCGACAATTGTCATGGAGCCATAATCTGATCATCCTCGGTCAAAGCAAGCGCCCCGAAGAGCGCGAGTTCTACCTGCGCCTCGCCATTCAGGAAAAGTGGTCGAAGCGCGAGCTGGAGCGGCAGTTCAAGGCAGCCCGCTTCGAACAGGCCGTGTTGAGCCCGGCAAAAGTGTCACCAGTGGTGGCACAAATCCACGCCGACGCCATCCATCTGTTTCGTGACAGCTATCTGCTTGATTTTCTGGACCTGCCTGCGAACCACAGCGAGATGGACCTGCATCGCGGCCTGCTGCAGCGGCTCCGCGATTTCCTCATCGAGCTGGGCCGGGATTTCTGCTTCGTTGGCTCCGAATACCCGCTGCAGGTCGGCGGTCGCGACTTCGCGCTCGACCTGTTGTTCTTCCATCGCGGCCTCAACTGTCTGGTCGCCATCGAACTCAAGGTCGGCCGTTTCGAGCCTGAATATTTGGGCAAGCTCGACTTCTATCTGGAAGCGCTGGATCGCGATGTCAGGAAGCCGCATGAAAACCCGGCGCTCGGCGTGCTGCTCTGCGCCAGCACGGATGACGAAGTGGTCGAATATGCGCTGAGCCGCAGCCTGTCGCCGGCGCTGATCGCCGAATACCAGACGCAACTGCCCGACAAGGCGCTGCTGCAGGCCAAACTGCACGAGTTCTACCAGCTGGATACCGCCGGGCGGGGAGGTGAGGTGTGAGTCTGTCGAGGTGTCCGCAGTGCAAACACGGCGACGATCACTGATAGCGCCACCGCCACTGCCGTTGTTACCCTTGCCGTTGTCTACCCCATCACAGAATGAATCCCGCATGGAATGTCGTGCCGGCTGTGGCGCCTGCTGCATCGCCATCAGCATCAGTTCGCCGATTCCCGGCCTGCCGCAGGGCAAGCCGGCCGGTGTGCGCTGTCCGCAACTTTCCGTCGATAACCTCTGCCTGATCTTCGGTCGCCCCGAGCGGCCGGCGGTCTGTTCGGCGTTTGATGCCGAGCCGCTGTTCTGTGGCAGCAGTCGCGAGGAGGCGCTGCGGTTGATTGGCGAGATTGAGGAGCTGACCCGGTGACCGAGCTGCCGCTGTTTCCACTCGGCGCGGTGCTGCTGCCGCACGGTCGCATGGCGCTGCGCATCTTCGAGCCGCGCTACCTGGCACTGGTCAGCGACAGCCTGAAGCGGCAGCAGCCGTTCGGCGTGATCTGGATTCGCGAGGGGCGCGATATCGTCGTGCCGGGTGGCGAGACGATGCCGAAGCTGGCGCCGATCGGCACGCTGGCGACGATCGTCGACTGGAACGAACAGCCGGGCGGCATGCTCGGCATCGTCATCGAAGGCGGGCGGCGTTTCCGCCTGCTCGGCAGCCGCCAGCGCGCCGATTACCTGGTGCTGGGCGATGTCGAACTGTTCGATGACGAGCAGCCGCAGCCGCTGCCGCCCGGTACCGACGAGCTGATCGATTTGCAACGGCAGTTGCTGGAGCACCCGGCCATTGCGCGACTCGGCATCGCCCCCGAGAGCGCGGACGGCAACCGCCTGATCGATCTGCTGTGCCAGTTCCTGCCGGTGCCCGAGCCGGTGCGTTTCGAGTTGCTGGCGCAGCCCGACCTGGAGGGGCGCACGCAGAAGCTGCTGACGCTGCTCGATCGGCTCGGTGGCGACGCATGAACCACCGTCCGGCGCCGCGCCGATGATGATGCCCGCCATCCTCGATATCGAAGCGTCGGCGCTCGGCAGCGGCTCCTACCCGATCGAAGTGGGCTACGTGCTGGCCGACGGCAGCAGTGACTGCATGATCATCCGCCCCGAGCCGGAGTGGCAGCGCTGGGACGAGGCCTCGGCGCAGCTGCACGGTCTGTCGCGCGAGCTGCTGCAGGCGCGCGGCCTGCCGGCGCGCGAGGTGGCGATGCGATTGAACCGGCAACTCGCCGGCCAGTACCTCTATTCCGATGCCTGGGGCAACGATTACAGCTGGCTCAGCCTGTTGTTCGATGTCGCGGATTTGCCGCGGCGCTTCGAGCTGCAGCCGCTGCGCAAGATTCTCAACGAGCGGCAGCTGGCGCTCTGGCATACCACGCGCGCGCAGGTCGAGCGCGAGCTGGCGTTGCCGCGCCATCGCGCCAGCGGC
Organism: uncultured Verrucomicrobiaceae bacterium; assembly: GCA_964386045.1. Taxonomy (GTDB): domain Bacteria; phylum Pseudomonadota; class Gammaproteobacteria; order Pseudomonadales; family CAMLJR01; genus CAMLJR01. The sequence goes on from CAYLRA010000013.1 coordinate 38,787, forward strand.
GACGCCCTCGTGCTGCAGCGCACCTGGCTGCGCACCCGCGCGCAGTCGCTGGCCGACTGGGTGCAGCCGCACGATCCGGCGCGCCATGGCTGAATTTCATGCAAGACCCTGTGACGAGGTTGTAAGCACCATGAATGAGAGCCTGCAGGCATTGATCGAACAGGTGCGGCTGGAGCGGCTGGACGACAACCTGTTCCGCGGTCTTGGCACCTGGGGGCCGAGTTTTCGCCTCTACGGCGGCGAGGTGATGGCGCAGGCATTGTCGGCGGCGCAGCAGACGGTGGAGCCGCCGCTGGTGCTGCACTCGATGCACGCCTATTTCCTGCGCCCCGGCGATCCGGCGCGACCGGTCATCTACGACGTCGAGAACCTGCGCGACGGCAAGAGCTTCGCGTCGCGGCGGGTCACCGCGCGCCAGCACGGCAACGCCATCTACAGCTGCCAGACCTCGTACCAGAAACCGGAGCAGGGCTTCGAGCACTCCCACCCGATGCCGCAGGTGCCGGGACCGGAGGGGCTGGCCAGCGACTTCGAACGCTTCGAGAAACTGCTGCCGGCCGACTTCCGCCGTGGCGATGCGTCGCCGATCGAGAGCCGGCAGGTACTGCCGCAGATGCTGACGCCGGACCCGGCGCCGCAGGAGCCACGCAACTATGTGTGGATGCGCGCCACCGACCCGCTGCCGGACGACCTGGCGCTGCACCAGCAATTGCTGGCCTTCGTCTCCGACGCCCATCTGCTGGCCACCGCCATCCGCCCGCACGGCGTTCACCCGATGCCGCCGAAGATGCTGATGACGTCGCTCGACCACACCATGTGGTACCACCGCCCGTTCCGCATCGACGAGTGGCTGCTGTTCGAACTTTACAGTCCGTTCGCCGGCAACGGTCGCGGTCTGGCGCTTGGCTACATCTACACCGCCGACGGCGAGCTGGTGGCGAGCGCGGCGCAGGAGGGGTTGATGCGGGCGGGCAGGGAATGATGGCGCGGGAGTAGGCCGGGCAGGGGTATAATCGCCGCCCTGTTTTCCCCGTTCCCGGAACGCCCATGGATATCAAGGCCTACATGCAGCGCGTCGGCAGTGCCGCCCGCGCTGCCTCGCGTTTCCTCGCCGCCGCCGACACCGCGACCAAGAATCGCGCGCTGCTGGCCACCGCCGACGCCATCGCCCGCAACCGCGACGCCATCCTCGCCGCCAATCGCGACGACATGGACGCCGCCCGCGCCAACGGCCTCGACGCCGCGCTGCTCGACCGCCTCGAACTGAAACCGTCGTCGATCGAGTCGATGATCGAGGGGGTGCGCCAGGTCGCCGCGCTGCCCGATCCGATCGGCGCCATCACCGACCTGGTCTACCGCCCGAGCGGCATCCAGGTCGGTCGCATGCGGGTGCCGCTCGGTGTCGTCGGCATCATCTACGAGGCGCGTCCGAACGTGACGGTCGACGCCGCCAGCCTCTGTCTGAAATCGGGCAACGCGACGATCCTGCGCGGTGGCTCCGAAGCGATTCGCGCCAACCAGGCGATCGCCGCCTGCCTGCGCGAAGGGCTTGCTGAAGCAGGCCTGCCGGAGACGGCGGTGCAGGTGATCGAGACCACCGACCGTGCCGCCGTCGGCGCGCTGATCACCATGCCCGAGTATGTCGACGTCATCGTGCCGCGCGGCGGCAAGGGGCTGATCGAGCGCATCTCGAACGAGGCGCGGGTGCCGGTCATCAAGCATCTCGACGGTATCTGCCACGTCTACATCGACGAGCGCGCCGATCTCGACAAGGCGCTGCGCATCGCCGTCAACGCCAAGACGCAGCGCTACGGCACCTGCAACACGATGGAGACGCTGCTGGTGCACGGCGCCGTCGCCGGCGCGATCCTGCCGGCGCTGGCCGCCGCCTATGGCGACAAGGGCGTCGAGCTGCGTGGCTGCGAGCGCACGCGGGCGCTCGTCGCCGCAGCGAAGCCGGCGACCGAGGAGGACTGGCGCACCGAGTATCTGGCGCCGATCCTCGCCATCCGCATCGTCGACGATCTCGACCAGGCGATCGCCCACATCAACACCTACGGCTCGCAGCACACCGACAGCATCGTCACCGAGGATTACACGCGCGGCCGCCGCTTCCTGCGCGAGGTTGACTCCAGCTCGGTGATGATCAACGCCTCCACCCGTTTCGCCGATGGTTTCGAATACGGCCTCGGCGCCGAGATCGGCATCTCCACCGACAAGATCCACGCCCGCGGCCCGGTCGGCCTGGAGGGGCTGACCTCGCAGAAATATGTGGTGCTCGGCAACGGCGAGATCCGCCAGTAGTGAAGAAGATCGCGATCCTCGGCGGCACCTTCGATCCGGTTCATATCGGCCACCTGCGTTCGGCGGTCGAGCTGCACGAGCAGCTCGGCTGCGACGAGCTGCGGCTGATTCCGGCGCGCATCCCGCCGCACCGGCGCCAGCCGGTGGCCGCGGCCGAGCACCGGGCGCAGATGTTGCGGCTGGCGGTGGCCGGCGAGCCGGGGCTGATCGTCGATGATCGCGAGCTGCGGCGCGACGGTCCCTCCTACACCTACGACACGCTGCGCGACCTGCGCGCCGAATTTGGCGCCGACTGCTCGCTGGCGCTGGTGATGGGGGCCGATGCCTGCGCCGCGCTCGACAGCTGGCACCGCTGGCACGAGCTGTTCGATCTGGCCCACCTCGTGGTCATGGCGCGGCCCGATGCGCGGCTGCCGGCCACCGGTGTCGTCGCCGACGCGCTGCGACCGCGACTGGCCGACCTGGGTGCGCTGTGGCGCGGTACCGCCGGCGCTGTGGTGCGGGTGGCGCTGACGCCGCTGCCGGTGTCGGCGACCGCCATCCGGGCGCTGGTGGCTGCCGCGCGCTCGCCGCGCTACCTGTTGCCCGATGCCGTGTGGCGTTACATTGTCGATCACGGTCTTTACGCCCAATCCGCTGTTTCCGCCGCCGTACCGGCGGCAGCCAACCCTTCCGCCGCTGCAGCTGCAGCGGCATTTGCCGAGGTAAACCGTCCGCATGACCCCCGATGAACTGAAAGCGCTGGCCGTCGCCGCCCTCGAGGAGCTGAAGGGGCGCGATATCGTCGCGCTCGACGTGCGCCCGCTGACCGGTGTCACCGACCAGATGATCTTCTGCACCGGCACCTCCGGTCGCCACGTCAAGTCGCTGGCCGACAACGTCGAGGAGAGGGCGCGCGAAGCCGGCCTGCGGCCGATCGGTGTCGAGGGCAAGGATGACGCCGAGTGGGTGCTGGTCGATTTCGGCGATGTCGTACTGCATGTGATGCAGGCCGAGGCGCGCGCCTTCTACGACCTGGAGCGGCTGTGGAGCGCGCCGGCCGCCGGCAGCGGTCGCGACGTCCAGTGAGATTGAAACCCGGGCCGCTGCGCCGGGCGCCGGCCTGTCGATGCGCATCAGCCTGATCGCCGTCGGCACCCGCATGCCGGCCTGGGTCGAAGCCGGTGTCGATGAGTACCGCAAGCGGCTGCCGCCGGAGCTGGCGCTGAACATCCGCGAAATTCCGCTCGGCAAACGTGGCAAGAACGCCGACATCGCCCGTGCCATCGCCCAGGAGGGCGAGGCGATGCTGGCGGCGATCGGCGCGCGGGATCGAGTCATCGCACTGGAGGTCAAAGGCAGGGCGTGGAGCACCGAGCAGCTGGCGCAGCAACTGGCCGGCTGGCAGATGGGCGGCGACGATGTGTCGCTGCTGGTCGGTGGCCCCGACGGGCTGGCGCCGGGCTGTCTGGCGCGCGCGCAGGAGCGCTGGTCGCTGTCGCCGCTGACGCTGCCGCACCCGCTGGTGCGCGTGCTGCTGGCCGAGCAGCTCTACCGCGCCTGGACCCTCAACAATAACCATCCCTACCACCGCTGAACGCGGACCCCAGACCCCGGAGTTATGGCCGAGCGACTCACCCTCAAGGATCCCTACGTCGAGAAGCGCACCTTCGCGCGGCGTATCGCGGTGTCCGGCCTGTTCATCCTGGCGCTGTTCGGCGTGCTCGGCTGGCGCTACTTCGACCTGCAGATCAACCAGTACGAAAAATACCGCGTCCAGTCCGACCGCAACCGCGTGCAGCTGCTGCCGATCCCGCCGCGGCGCGGGCTGATCTACGACCGCAATGGCGTGGTGCTGGCGGAGAACCAGGCCAGCTTCAGCCTCACCGTCATCGTCGAGCGGGTCGACGATCTCGGGCGCACGCTGACCGAGCTGGGACAGCTGCTGACCATCGACGACAACGACCTCAAACGTTTCCACAAGGCGGTGCGTGAGCGCCGTCCGCACCAGCCGGTGCCGCTGCGCTTCCGCCTGACCGAGCAGGAGATCGCGGTGCTGGCGATCAATCGCCACCGCCTGCCCGGTGTCGATGTCGAGGCCGAGCTGGTGCGCCACTATCCGCACGGCGAGCTGTTCGCGCACGCGCTCGGCTATGTTGGTCGCATCAGCGAGGAGGATCTGAAGCGGCTCGATCCGGTCGACTACAGCGGCACCCACCACATCGGCAAGATCGGCGTCGAGCGCTTTTACGAAGCGCGGCTGCACGGCTCGGTCGGCATGCAGCATGTCGAGACCAATGCGCGCGGTCGCGTGCTGCGTGTGCTGGAGCGCAGCGACCCGACGCCGGGCGCCGACCTCGAGCTCTACCTCGACACCCATCTGCAGAAGGTGGCGCAGGAGGCGATGGGACAGCACCGCGGCAGCGTCGTCGCCATCGACCCGAAAACCGGCGGCGTGCTGGCGCTGGTCAGCACGCCGAGCTTCGATCCCAACCTGTTCGTCAATGGCATCAGCAGTCGCGACTACGGCGCGCTGCGCGATTCACCCGACATGCCGCTGTTCAACCGCGCGCTGCAGGGACTCTATCCGCCGGGTTCGACGATGAAGCCGATCTACGCGCTGGCCGGCCTGCACCACGGCATTGTCACCGCGCAGACGCGGGTGCGCGATCCCGGCTTCTACCAGCTGCCCGGCGACTCGCGCCACTACCGCGACTGGAAGCGCGGCGGCCACGGTTACAGCGTCGACCTGAAGCAGTCGGTGGTCGAGAGCTGCGATGTCTATTACTACGATCTCGCGCACAAGCTCGGCATCGACCGGCTGCACGACTTCACCGTGCCGTTTGGTTTCGGACAGACCACCGGCATCGACAACACCCATGAGCGCGCCGGCATCATGCCGTCGCGCGCCTGGAAGCGGACGGCGCGCCAACAGGCGTGGTTCCCGGGCGAAACACTCTCCGCCGGCATCGGCCAGGGCTACGTGCTGGCGACACCGCTGCAGCTCGCCGTCGCCACCGCCGCGCTGGCCAACCGCGGCGCGCGCCATGCGCCGCGTATCGTGCGCAGCATCGGCGGCGAGGCGGTCGACGTGCCGCTGCAGGCGTCGATCGCCACCAGCGACCGCCACTGGGATACGGTGATCGACGCCATGCGCGACGTGGTGCATGGCGCGCGCGGCACCGCCAAGATCATCGCGAAGGAGGCGCCCTACGAGATGGCCGGCAAGACCGGCACCGCGCAGGTGGTCGGCTACGCGCAGGGGATCAAGTACGACGCCTCGAAGGTGCACGAACGGCTGCGCGACCACGCGCTGTTCGTCGCCTTTGCACCGCTGCACGACCCGCAGATCGCGGTCGGCATCATCGTCGAGAACGGCGAGCACGGCAGTTCGGCGGCGGCGCCGATCGCGCGCAAGGTGTTCGATGCCTGGCTGCTCGACGACGAGGGTCGGCTGAAGCAGCCGCCGGATGCCGGCGTCGCACAGGCCGCCGGGGCAGCGACGCCGCGCGTCGCCCGCACGGTCGCGGAGGGCGGGCGATGAGATACGGCGATTTCGTGCGGCAGATGCCGGCCGGCACCGCCGAACTGCGCCAGCGCCACCCGCTGGCGCAGCGGCTGCACATCGACCTGCCGCTGCTGCTGATCCTGATGCTGCTGACCGCCATCGGTCTGGTGGTGCTCTACAGCGCCAGCGGCCAGCACATGCCGAGCGTGGTGCGGCAGGGGCGCTACTTCTTGCTCGCCTACGTCGTCATGTTCATCGTCGCCCAGTTCGACATGGAGCGGATCAAGCGGCTGGCGCCGTACGGCTATATCGGCGGGCTGGTGCTGCTGGTGCTGGTCGAAGTGATCGGCGTGCACGCCAAGGGGGCGCAGCGCTGGCTCAACATCGGCGGTTTCCAGTTCCAGCCGTCGGAGATCATGAAGATCGTGATGCCGGCCACCGCAGCCTGGTATCTGTCGATACGGGTGCTGCCGCCGCGTTTCAAACATGTGCTGGTGACGCTGGCACTGATCGCCATCCCGACCGGCCTGATCATGCACCAGCCCGATCTCGGCACCTCGATCCTGATCCTCGCCTCGGGCGCCTTCGTGCTGTTCCTGTCGGGGTTGAGCTGGCGTTACATCGTCGGGGCCGTGGTCGGGCTGATCGCAGCGATCTACCCGATGTGGCAATTCGTCATGCACGACTACCAGCGCACGCGCGTGCGGACGCTGCTCGACCCGGAGTCGGACAAACTCGGCGCCGGCTGGAACATCATCCAGTCGAAGACGGCGATCGGCTCCGGCGGCTTCGACGGCAAGGGCTGGCTGCAGGGAACGCAGTCGCACCTCGACTTCCTGCCGGAGGGGCACACCGATTTCATCATCGCCGTGCTGGCTGAGGAGTGGGGGCTGCGCGGAGTGCTGGCACTGCTGTTCGTCTACCTGCTGGTGCTGGCACGCGGCGCCTGGATCGCCATCAATGCGCGCCACTGCTTCGGCCGCCTGCTGGCCGGTTCGGTGGTGCTGACCTTTTTCGTCTACATCTTCGTCAACATGGGCATGGTCGCCGGCCTGCTGCCGGTGGTGGGTGTGCCGCTGCCGCTGATCAGCCGCGGTGGCACGGCACTGGTGACACTGTTCATCGGCTTCGGTCTGTTGATGGCGATCTCGACCGAGCGCCGCATCTTGATGCAATGAGCCGACAGGCGGGCTGATGCGATCAATCGACAGGCGAACTGAAGCAATGAACCGGCAAGCGAGCTGATTCAATGACTCGACAAGCGAGGTAACGGGTGATCAAAACAATCGGGAAAACGTTCGGGAAGGCAGTTGGCAAAACATGGCGCCGCGGCGCGCTGGCCACGCTGCTGGCGGGCGGTGTCGTCGCGCCGGCCATTGCCGACTACAGCCAGCACGAACTGGCCGGGCCGTTCATCGAAACCATGGTGCAACAGCACGGCTTCGACCGCGCCCAGGTGGTCGGCTGGCTGCGCCAGGCCGAGCGCAAACAGTCGATCCTCGACGCCATCTCGCGCCCGGCCGAGAAGGCCAAGCCGTGGCGCGACTATCGCCGCATCTTCATCACGCCCGACCGCGTCGCCAGGGGGGTGCAGTTCTGGAGCGAGAACCGCGCGTCGCTGCAGCGCGCCGAGCGCGAGACCGGCGTGCCGGCCTCGGTGATCGTCGGCATCATCGGCGTCGAAACCTACTACGGTCGCAACACCGGCAGTCACCGCGTACTCGACGCGCTGGCCACGCTCGGTTTCGACTATCCGCCGCGCGCCGACTTCTTTCGCAAACAGCTGGAGGAGTACCTGCTGCTGGTGCGTGAAACCGGCCTGCCACTCGATCAGGTCAAGGGCTCCTACGCCGGCGCCATGGGTTTCGGCCAGTTCATCCCGAGCAGCTACCGCAATTTCGCCGTCGACTTCGACGGCGATGGCCGCGTCGACCTGCTCGGCAGCCGGCCCGATGCGATTGGCAGCGTCGCCAACTACCTGAAGGTGCACGGCTGGCGCGCCGGCGCCCCGACCGCGACGCCGGCGGTGGTGACGCAACCGCCGGCGGTGACGCTGACCACCGGCCTGCAGCCCGACCAGACGCTGGCGTCGCTGGTGCAGCAGGGAGTCAGGCCGAAGGGCGACTGGCCCGCCAGTTCGCGCGTCGGCCTGATCAGGCTGGAGGGCGACAACGGCGACGAGTACTGGCTCGGCGGCGAGAACTTCTATGTCGTCACCACCTACAACCGCAGCCAGATGTATGCGCTCGCCGTGCTGCAGCTCAGCGAGGCGGTGGCGGCGGCGCGTAAATGACGGGAGTGCCCCTCCTGCTCGTCCCTCTCCCCCGGCCCCTCTCCCTGAAGGGAGAGGGGAGTAACGTGCGCCCTGATCAATGGCAGCGGCATATCACGGTGGTGATGATCGCACTGCTGTTGTCCGCCTGTGGCAGCGTCGGCTCGAAGGACGGTACGCCGTCGCGCAAGCTCGACCCCGACCGCATCCGCGACGCGGTGCCGAAGCGCGAGCCGATCACCCGCGCCGGCAACAAGAACCCCTACACCGTGCTCGGCAAGACCTACCACCTGCTGCCGACGGCGAAGGGTTACCGCCAGCGCGGCACCGCGTCGTGGTACGGCACCAAGTTCCACGGTCGCACCACCGCCAACGGCGAGACCTACGACGTCTACGCGATGACGGCGGCCCACACCACGCTGCCGATCCCCGCCTACGTGCGTGTCACCAACCTCGAAAATGGCCGTCAGGCGGTGGTTCGCGTCAACGATCGCGGCCCGTTCGCGCACGGTCGCATCATCGATCTCTCCTACGCCGCCGCCACCAAGCTCGGCTTCGCCCACAAAGGGACCGCGTTGGTGGAAGTGGAGGCGATCGACGTGGATAATTGGCCGCCTTCGCGCGCCGTGGCTGCGACACCGACGCCTTCCGTGACCACCGCCGCGCCGCCGGCGTCGGTCCGCGCCGCGCAACAGGCAGCGCGCCCGGGTGCCGCCGCGCTCTACGTACAGGTCGGCGCCTTCGGCAACCCGCGGAGTGCGGAGAATCTGCGTCGCCAGTTGCAGCAGGCCACCAACCACCCGGTGGAGATCCAGTCCGCCGGCGCGCTCTACCGCGTGCGCGTCGGCCCGCTGGCGAGCCGCACCGAAGCCGAGCGGGTGCGCGCCGCGCTGCTCGACGGGGTGGTCAGCGATGCCCATATCGTCGACTGAACCCCATTCCCGGAATTGACCGCCCATCGCGCCGCCACTGCGGCGCGGTGAGCCCATCGAGGAGATCCTGATGAAAAGAGTGTTGTCCTGGTGCGTTGCCGCCGTCGGTGCCGTTGCCCTGCAGACCACGGCGCTGCACGCCGTTGCGCAACAGTCCTCGACGGCGCTGCCGCCGGCACTGCGCAGCACGCCGATCGCAACGCCGTCGGCCCCCTCGGTCGCCGCCAAGGCCTACCTGCTGGTGGATGCCGACAGCGGACGGGTGCTGGTCGAACACAACGCCGACGCGCGGATGCCGCCCGCCAGCCTGACCAAACTGATGACCAGCTACGTGCTGTCGCACGAGATCGAGCAGGGTCACGTGCACCCGGACGACATGGTGACGATCAGTGCGAACGCCTGGTCGCAGAACCCGCGTTTCAAGGGCTCATCGCTGATGTTCATCGAGGTCGGCAAGCAGGTGAAGCTGCACGACCTGCACCTCGGCGTGGTCGTCTCCTCCGGCAACGAGTCGTCGGTCGCCGTCGCCGAGTATCTGGCCGGCAGCGAGGATGCGTTCGCGCAGGTGATGAACCAGCACGCGGCGCGGCTCGGCATGACCAACACCCACTACGCCAACGCCCACGGTCTCGACGACCCGACCCAGTACACCTCGGCGCGCGACCTGGTGACGCTGAGCCAGGCGATCCTCGCCTATCCGGCCGAGTACGGTCTCTACAAGCTCAAGGAGTTCACCTTCAACAACATCAAGCAGGTCAACCGCAATGGCCTGCTGTGGCGCGATCCCTCCGTCGACGGTCTGAAGACCGGCCACACCGCCGCCGCCGGTTACTGCCTGGTCACCTCGGCCAAACGCGACGACATGCGGCTGATCTCGGTGATCCTCGGCGCCGACAGCATCGCCGCGCGCGAGCGCGAGACCGAGAAGCTGCTCGCCTACGGCTTCCGCTTCTTCGAAACGCTGCCGCTCTACGCCAGCGGTCAGGAGGTGACCAGGGCACGCGTCTGGGGCGGCGCGGTCGACGAGGTGGCGCTCGGTGTCGAGTCGATGACGGCAGTCACCATCCCACGCGGCAAACGCGACGCACTGCAGGCGGCGATGAACGTGGACCGCGTCATCAAGGCGCCGCTCGAAGCGGGCCAGACCGTCGGTGAGCTGGTGGTGACGCTGGAGGGCGAAGAGGTGGCGCGCGCGCCGCTGGTGGTGCTGCAGGCAGTGGAGCAGGGCGGCATCTTCAAGCGGCTGTGGGACTGGCTGGTGCTGTTCTTCACCAATCTGTTGAGCTAGGTCCTCCCGAGGTTTAGAGCGCGCGAGGCGATGGCGTGGAAAGGTCCTCCCCTATGCAATAGGGGAGGTGCCCCGCAGGGGCGGAGGGGTCCGCCCTTCTCCGCACTCCGATCAACCCCGGACCCCTCCGCCTCGCTGCGCGAGGCACCTCCCCTACTTCGCAGGGGAGGACTGAACGAATCGAGGTCGCAGTCATCATGGGCACGGTCTATCTGAATGGAGCGCCTGCGGCGGACCTGGCCGACAGCGATGGGCTTTTTGCACGAGCCGGAGCGATGTAGTGGGCACCGTCTACCTGAATGGAGAGTTCCTGCCGCAGGCACAGGCGATGGTGCCGGCGATGGACCGCGGCTTCCTGTTCGGCGACGGCGTCTACGAGGTGATCCCGGTGTTCGGCGGCCGCTGCTTTCGCCCCGACCAGCACCTCGACCGGCTCGACCGCAGCCTGCAGGCGACCCGCATCGCGCAGCCGCTGACGCGGGCGCAGTGGCTGGCCGTGTTCGAGCGGTTGATCGCCGAGCATGGCGGCGGCGACCAGGCGATCTACCTGCAGGTGACGCGCGGCGTCGCCGAGGTGCGCGAACACCGCTTCCCGGATGACATCCGCCCCACCGCCTTCGCACTGAGCCGGGTCATCCCGCACCCGTCTGAACAGCCACCGGCGCCGATCGACTGCATCGTCGTCGACGACATCCGCTGGAACCGCTGCGACATCAAGTCGATCTCGCTGCTCGGCAGCGTACTGATGACGCAGCAGGCGCTCGACGCCGGCGCGCGCGAGGCGATCCTGCTGCGCGACGGCTGCATCCAGGAGGGGGCCAGCAGCAACGTCTTCGCCGTCGTCGACGGTGTGTTGTGGACGGCCCCGGTGGGGGGCTTTATCCTCGCCGGCATCACCCGCGACCTGGTCCTCGAACTGGCCCGACAGCACGGTCTGCCGCTGCGCGAGGAGCCGCTGCCGCTGGCCGAGTTCCGGCGCGCCAGCGAGGTCTGGATCACCAGCTCGACGCGCGAGATCGTGCCGGTGACGCGGGTCGACGGCAACCCGGTCGGTGATGGCTCGACGCCGGTGCTGCAGCAGCTCTGGGCCTGGTATCGCGCCTTCCGCGCCAACCCCTCCGGCCACTGAACGGCACCAGTGGCCGGCCTTGCTTTTTACGGTGCCCGCCGCCATCGCGGCTGGCTCCATCGCAGTGTTGAACCGGCTCTACAGATGACTACCCAGGAACCACCGAAGATCGAATTTCCCTGCCCCTATCCGCTGAAAGTGGTGGGTACCGCCGCGCCCGATTTCGCCGATTTCGTCGTCGAGGTGATCTCCCGTCACGGCGAGATCGAGGAACACCTCGAAGTGATTCCGAGCAGCAACGGTCGCTTCCAGTCGGTGCGTATCACGCTGATTGCCACCGGTGAAGAGCAGCTGCGTGCATTGCACACCGAGCTGAAAGTCTCCGGCCGCGTGCACATCGTGATTTGAAGAGAGAAGAGATGTCCGTCGATCTGCCCCTGCGCGCCCGCTTCCTCGGCCTTGCCGATTACGAAACCGTCTGGAAGGCGATGCGCGATTTCACCGATACGCGCGATGCCACCACGCCCGACGAGTTGTGGTTCCTGCAGCATCCGCGCGTCTTCACCCAGGGGCAGGCGGGCAAGGCCGAACATGTGCTGGCGCCGGGCGACATCCCGGTGATCCAGGTCGATCGCGGCGGCCAGGTCACCTACCACGGCCCGGGCCAGATCGTCGGCTACCTGCTGATCGACCTGCGTCGGCGCGGCACCGGCATTCGCGAGCTGGTCACCGCCATCGAGAACAGCCTGGTCGATCTGCTCGCCGAACTGGGGGTGCAGGCGGCGGCGAAACCGGAAGCGCCCGGCGTCTACCTGCCGAACGGCGCCAAGATCGCCGCGCTGGGCCTGAGGGTGCGGCGCGGTTGCACCTTTCACGGACTCAGCCTCAACGTCGATATGGACGTGGAGCCATTCGGGCGCATCAACCCCTGCGGCTTCTCCGGCCTGCAGGTGACGCAGCTGCGCGATCTGCTGCCCGGGCTGCCGTCGATCGCCGCGCTGGAGAGGCAGCTGCTCGGCGTCATGTGTCGACGTCTTGGCTACGATCTGGCGCGCGTTGAACATTTTGAAACGCTGCCCGAGTTGGCGCCGGCCTGATTCACGATTCTTTTTTGATTTCGCTTCCAAACATTTTTCGAGAGCAGTGACTGATGAGTGATACCCCGTCGACAAGCGGTGTGGTCAAGGTGGTGCAGGGCGAGAAGCTGCGCGGTGCGGAAAAAGTGGCGCGTATCCCGATCAAGGTGATCCCGACCGTCGAGCTGCCGACCAAGCCGAGCTGGCTGCGTGTCAAGCTCGGCTCCAATGCCGAGGTCAATCGCATCAAGCAGCTGCTGCGCCAGCACAAGCTGGCGACGGTATGCGAGGAGGCCAACTGTCCCAACCTCGGTGAATGTTTCAGTGGCGGCACCGCCACCTTCATGATCATGGGCGAGATCTGCACGCGGCGCTGCCCGTTCTGCGACGTCGCCCACGGCCGTCCCAATCCGCTCGACGAAAACGAGCCAGGTTCGCTGGCCGAGGCGATCGCGACGATGGGGCTGAAATATGTCGTCATCACCTCGGTCGATCGCGACGACCTGCGCGACGGCGGCGCGCAACACTTCGCCAACTGCATCCGCGAGACGCGCGCGCGTTCGCCGAAGATTCGCGTCGAAGTGCTGGTGCCCGATTTTCGCGGCCGCATGGAGGTCGCGCTCGACATCCTCGAAGCGGAAGCGCCCGATGTCTTCAACCACAACCTGGAAACCGTGCCGCGCCTCTACAAGGCGGTGCGCCCCGGTTCCGACTACCAGTGGTCGCTCGACCTGCTGAAAAAATACAAGCAGCGTCGCCCCGACGTGCTGACCAAGTCGGGCCTGATGCTCGGTCTCGGTGAGGAACCGGAAGAGCTGATCCAGGTGATGCACGACATGCGCGCGCACGACATCGACATGATCACCCTCGGCCAGTACATGCAGCCAAGCCGCAACCACCTGCCGGTGTCGCGTTTCGTGCCGCCGGAAGAGTTCGCCGAGTTCGGCCGCATTGCCGAGGAGCTCGGTTTCAAGAGTGTCGCCAGCGCGCCGCTGGTGCGCTCCTCCTACCACGCCGACAAGCAGGTCGACCTGAGTCTGCTCAAATAGCCTCGAAACAGGCGGGCTTGCGATTCGATCGAATCACAAGCCCACCTTGTTATTCGCTGGAATTTTTAGCATTTGCGAATTGACCTCGTATTTAGCAGGGCAATTCCGCGCATAAGAAAATTCTATTGTTGATGCGCCTCCCGCATCGGTTAAGGATGGTCGGTCGTTTCAACGACCATCCGACACAGATAACTGGAGGTGCGACATGGCTTCACTCAAGGGCTCCAAGACCGAACAGAATCTGAAGGACGCATTTGCCGGCGAATCGCAGGCGAATCGGCGTTACCTCTACTTCGCGGCGAAGGCCGACGTCGAGGGCTACAACGACGTCTCCGCCGTCTTCCGCTCCACTGCCGAAGGTGAAACCGGCCACGCGCATGGCCATCTCGAATATCTCGAAGCCGTGGGCGATCCCGCTACCGGCCTGCCAATCGGTGCTACCTCGAACAACCTGAAAGCAGCCATAGCCGGTGAAACGCACGAGTACACCGACATGTACCCGGGCATGGCCAAGGCAGCACGCAGCGAAGGCTTCGACGAAATTGCCGACTGGTTCGAGACACTGGCCAAGGCGGAGCGTTCGCACGCCAACCGCTTCCAGAAGGCGCTCGACACACTCAACTGACAACGTGTTGCACCTGTAACGCCATCGCCACGCGTGGACCGTGAATCTGCGCGTGGCGATCTCCAGGAAAAAACAGCGGGTTGTCGTGGGTGGCGATCGTCTCTCTTCGACAGCTGCGACGAGGAGTGGCCATGGCAGATGACAAGGGTGGTGTGCGCGGAGGCGTTCGCGAAGGCAGTCTGGAAGCGCCAACGCGCCATCCGATCGATTGGCAGAGCGCCGAGTTCTACGACCGCGCCGCGCTCGATCGCGAACTTGAGCGTGTCTTCGATATCTGTCACGGCTGTCGCCGCTGCGTGAATCTGTGCCAGTCGTTTCCGACGCTGTTCGATCTGGTTGACGAGTCGTCGACGATGGAGGTCGACGGTGTCGCCAGGGCCGATTACATCAAGGTGGTCGACCAGTGCTACCTGTGCGACATGTGCTACATGACCAAGTGTCCGTATGTGCCTCCGCACGAGTGGAACCTCGATTTCCCGCATCTGATGTTGCGGGCAAAGGCGGTAAAGTTTCGCGATGGCGAGACGCGCGCACGTGACCGGCTGCTGACCAGCACCGATCGAATGGGAAAGCTGATCACGACGATTCCGCTCGTCGACAAGACGGTCAACTTCGCCAATACCCGGCCGGCGCTGCGCAAGGTGACCGAGAAGGTGCTCGGCGTACACGCCGATGCGGCGCTGCCGAGCTACCACCACAACACCTTGCGCAAACGTGTCGCCGGCAAGGTGAAAGCGGTCGCGCCAGTTGCGGCTGGCAGCACCACCGGCAAGGTGGCGCTGTTTGCCACCTGTTACGGCAACTACAACAGCCCGCATCTTGGCGATGACCTGTTCGCCGTGTTCCAGCACAACGGCATCCATATCGAACTGGTGCCGCAGGAGCAGTGCTGCGGCATGCCCAAGCTCGAACTCGGTGATCTGGAGACGGTGGCGAAGCTGAAAGAGGCGAATATTCCGGTGCTGGCGCGGCTGGTCGATCAGGGCTACGACATCATCGCGCCGGTACCCTCCTGCGTGCTGATGTTCAAGCAGGAACTGCCGCTGATGTTCCCGGACGATGCCGATGTCGCCAGAGTGAGGCGCAGTATCTTCGATCCGTTCGAGTACCTGATGCTGCGCCACAGGGCCGGTCTGCTGCAGACCGATTTCAAACAGCCGCTCGGCGACATCAGCTATCACGTTGCATGCCACCTGCGTGTGCAGAACATCGGTCTGAAGACGCGCGATCTGCTGCAGCTGATTCCCGATACGCGTGTCGATGCCATCGAGCGCTGCTCCGGTCACGATGGTACTTATGCGGTGAAGAGCGAGTTCTACGACGCAGCGGTGAAGATCGCGCGGCCGGTGGCGCGCAAGGTGAACGAAGCGAAGGCCGATCACTTCGCCTCGGACTGTCCGATGGCTGCCACCCACGTCGCCCATGTCGCCAGCGGCGACATTGAGGCCGAGCACCCGATGACTCTGCTGCGGATGGCTTACGGCCTGTAAGGGAGCCTCTGAATGTGTTGTTAATCCGGTCTCTGTCATTCTGCGCGTAGTCACAGAGCCCATCTGGATACCGCGACCATTCATTCTGCGACTGCGCCTTGCTTCGCGCAGAATCACGAAGAGTCCCAGTCGGCAGAGACAGGAGCCTTGCAAAGACCTCCTGATCTGTTGCAGCAATAATCAGAGTGCGAGGTGTATCGGATGAAGAAGCTGACGAGACAGGATCTCTATCCGCTCGAGGTTTATGCGGAGAAGCGCGCCGAGATCCGTCGCGAGGTGATTTCCCACAAACGCCGCCGCCAGATCGATCTCGGCGACCACATCTGCCTGCTGTTCGAGGATCGCCTGACGATTCAGTATCAGGTGCAGGAGATGCTGCGCATCGAGCGCATCTTCGAGCCGGCCGCTATCCAGGAGGAGCTCGATGCCTACAACCCGCTGATCCCCGAAGGCAGCGACTGGCGCGCGACGATGCAGATCGAGTATGCCGACGTCGACGAGCGTCGCGTTGCGCTGCAGCAGCTGAAGGGCGTCGAGGATTGCGTCTGGGTGAGGGTCGGCGATGGCGAGCGCATCCATGCCGTCGCCGATGAAGATCTCGAGCGCGAGAACGAAACCAAGACGGCAGCCGTTCACTTTCTCCGTTTTCCGCTGGGAATTGCCGAGGTGGCGATGCTCAGGGATGGTGCGGCACTGACGATCGGTGTCGACCACCCGGCCTGCAATGCGGAGGTGAAGGTGCAGGGTGAGCAGCGGGAGGCGCTGATTGAGGATCTGGATTGAAGCCGGATCGCGGCACATTGCGCCGTGATCCGGTGACCTCGGATAGTCGTTGAGAGGGAGCGCGGTTCAGGATGCCAGATCGACGACTTTCGTCGTCACGCCGTTCTTCTTGACCGAATCGATACCGCCATCGCGGGCGCGTTCGGAATCGTACTGTTCGCTGGTGCCGATCACCTGATGGTTGGCGGCCTTCAGGTTGAACATGAATTTTCCCGAGGCTGTCACTTTTCGTTCATAGCGGGCGTCGTCTGCTGCGTTTTTCTGAACGGATGCGACGCCGTTGCTGCAACCGGATCGGTCCTTGTACCCCTCGCTCACCAGAATAATCTGGCCGTTATCCGCCTTCAGACGGAAGCGAAACTCGCCGGCCTTGTCCTTGTAGATCTCGAATGCTCCGGACATTTCTTTCTCCTGTTGCTGTTGTTTGAGGCTGGATTGCCAAACTGGCGGGTACGGCTGCGAGTTCGGTTGTCTCGAAGGTAACTGGAATAGGGGGCGTTGTCAGCTGCGCTGAAGAAAGCGCGGCTGGCAGGCGTTGCTTGTTGGGCAGCCCGCAGTGGAGGTATGGTCGACGGCTGCAAGGTGTTTCCAGAGTGGGTGGCCGGGAAGAGGATCGAGATCTCGCCCGGACGAATTGCATCGGTTGAGACGGAGAGTCTGGATCATGAAAGGGATTCATTGGGTGATCCTGCTGGCCTGTACGGTCGCAGGGTGTGAAGAGCGTGTGGCCGTGGCCACCGGTAGCGAGGCGGTGGGAGCCTCCGTTGCGACTCTTCCTCTGAGACTCGGTTTCTATGTATCGAGCGATACGCCATGTGGCGAAGCCTCCAATGCAACATTGCTGCTGATGCGTCGGGATGGTATCAATGGTGCCCGCGACTCCTGTGAATTCACCTCCATCGAGAAAACCGGGCCAGACCGCTATCGTGTCGCGGAGCACTGCAGCGAGCTTTTTGGTGCGCAGGATGGCAACTCGGCGGAGACCGTCGAGTGGCAGATTCTGAGCGATACGAGCTTCAGGTCTGAGAGTGAGAGTGGTTGGGAGCGCAACTTTCGCTACTGTGACCAAGCCTCGCTTCCCGACGATTGGCGCAACAACGATATCAGTGATCTGATCGGCGAGTAGCGGATCGCAACGCGCAGTGGCGAGACAGGCATTCAAATCAAGGCGAACATTCAACCCGAGGAGAGCAGCATGAAGCAGCAATCGTTAATGTTCCGGTCAACACGCAATCTCACCGGTATTGCCGCCACGCTGGCACTGTCACTTTTTACACTGCCGTCGCTTGCCGCTCCGGCATGGGACATCGTCGGTATCAAGCTTGGCATGACCGAGCAGCAGGCCCGTGCCGCCATTGCGGCGCACAGTGCTCAGGCGCAGCTCAGGGAGCAGACGCTGAAGTTCAACTTCAACGATGGCGCCCGGCAGCAGGAGACGTCGAGCTTCCTGGCATCCATTCAGGCGGGCATTCCACCAAAGGCTGGCAGTAGCGATTCGGAGACGATTCAGCTGGAGTTCTCTCCGCCGCCGCGAGAGCAGCGCGTGATCAGGGTGCGTCGGACGGTCAGCTCTTACCAGAACCCGCCCCCGCTCGAGCGCATGGAGAGCGCACTGACGCAGAAGTATGGAAAACCGACGGAGTCGAGAACCCATGGTATTGGAATCAAAAGCAATGTCATGAGCTGGGTTGAGGCGGGCAAGACTCTCTGCGGACACAGGCCGGGCAAGGCGATGGGGTTTATCGGTGTCGGCCAGAGTCCGAGGGACCTGAACAAGTTCTATCAGTATCAGCAGCAGAAGCTGGCGCCGGCCGACCTCTCGCAATGCAGTGCAATGGCGCAGGCCAAGATGGATTACAAGGAGGGTGGCTCGTCGGTCACTGTGCTGGAGGTCGAGCTGAGGGATTATGGCTACGCGCTTCCCTCACTTGAAGCGACGGCCAAATGGCTTGATGGCCTAGAGGCCGAGGCGAGAAAGGCGCGTCTCAACTCCGGTGATACGCCCAAGCTCTGAGGGCGTTCAGCCTGCTCGCCCGATGCCGAGTACCAACCGGTCGAGCAGCTGCCACGGATCGTCGCCACTGCCTTTGACCGCGGCGTCGATCCGGTTGCAGAGCACCAGCAGTGCGGCGGCCTGTTTCATTGAGACGCGTTGCAGTGCCATCTGCATCAGCGGCTTGCGTTTCTCCCAGACGCCGGCGGCGGCGATTGCGCGCTCGATGGAGAGCCCCTGGTCGATCTGCTCGGCGCAGCGGTAGAGCGTGCGCAGCTCCTTGGCCAGCACCCAAAGAATCACCGGTGGCTCGACACCTTCGCCGCGCAGGCCAGCCAGCGCGCGCAGGCAGGCGGCGGTGTTGCCGGAGAGCGCCTGGTCGGCGAGGCCGAAGGGATCGAAGCGGGCGTTGTCGGCAACGGCCTGTGCCACCAGCTCGGCATCGATCGCACTGTTGCCATCGCTGTAGAGCTTCAGTTTCTCGATCTCCTGCGCCGCGGCGAGCAGATTGCCTTGCACGCGGTCGGCCAGCAGTTCGATTGCATCGCGTGTGGCGCTCAGCTTTGCCGCGCGCAGTCGCTGTTCGATCCAGCGCGGCAGTTGTGCGATGTCGATCGGCCACACCGGCACGGTGACGCCCTTCTCCTCGATCGCCTTGTACCACTTGGCGCGCGTGGTGCTGCCGTCGAGTTTGTTGCACTGGATCAGCAGAGTGATGTCGGGTGCGGGGTCGTGGCAGAAGGCCTCGAGCAGCTTGCCGCCGGCATCGCCCGGCTTGCCGGAGGGCATTCGCAGTTCGAGCAGTTTGCGCTCGGCGAACAGCGACAGGGCGGAGAGTTCGTTGGCGATGCCACTCCAGTCGAAGTTGCCTTCGACATGGAACACCTGCCGTTCGGAGAAACCCTGTTTGCGCGCGCCGGCGCGGATCGCGTCGGCGCTCTCCTGCACCAGCAGTGTCTCGTCACCGGAGATCAGATAGACCGGCGCCAGCCCCTGTGCGAGGTGCTTGTCCAGCTGCTCCGGGCGCAGGCGCATCGGCTCAGGGTCCGATCTTCGGTGGCTGGAAGGCGCCGAGGCGGCGCAGCACGCTGGCGGCGACGGCGCGGCTCATCTCTTCGCGCGTCAGTCGCAACTCTTCATCGGTGCTGATGACGCTGTCGGGGTTGTTGATGACGGTGCGGCGCTCCTCGACCCGCTGCGGACCAAACACGGTTTTGCCCTCGCGGTCGGCCAGCTCGAAGTTGACGGCGGTGGAGATACCGTATTCGGCAATACGACCGCGTCGATCGACCGAGACGATGCGCTGTTCGTCGCGCACCTGATTGAGCAGCAGCAGATATTTCGCGTTGCCCGGCGCCGGCGTCACGTCGAGACTGGCACTGTCGAGCTGCAGGCGGATGTCGCGCGCGACGGTGCTGCCGCTGGCGTCGCCGCCGATGTAGAGCGGCTGCAGCTCGGCTGGCAGCGCGGCATGTTCGCGCAGGTGGAAGCCGCAGCCGGCGAGCAGCACGGCTGTCAGCAGTGCGGTGAGCGAGAGCTTCAGGCGGGCGTTGGTCATGTCGTGATCCTTGGTCCGGAGATCGCTCACTGCACGGCGAAGGTGACGAGTTTGCCGGGCACCACCTTGCTCATCCTGATCGTCTTGCCGTCGAGGAACTTCTGCACGTTCGGCTCGGCGATGGCGATGGCGATGATGCTGTCGTTGTCGGCATTGGCGGCGACGCTGATCTGCGCGCGCACTTTGCCGTTGATCTGTACGGCGAGTTCGATGCTGTCGCGCACCAGCGCCGCCTCGTCGACCGCCGGCCAGCGCGCGTCGATCACCGCGTCGGCGTGGCCCAGTTCGCGCCACAGCGCGTGGCTGAGGTGCGGCACGATCGGCGACAGCAGCAGCACCGCGCTCTCCAGTGCCTCGCGCACCACGGCGCGCGCCTGCGCCGAGCTGGCATCGAGGCGGCTGATCTCGTTGCTCAATTCCATGACGGCGGCGATGGCCGTATTGAACGTCAGTCGCTTGCCGAAGTCCTGCGTCACCTTGGCGATGGTCTCGTGCGTCTTGCGGCGCAGTGCGCGCTTGGCATCGTTCAGAGCGCTCACATCGAGAGCAGGCACGGTGCCGGTTTCGACGTGCGCGTGCACCAGCTTCCACAGCTTGCGCAGGAAGCGGTGCGCGCCTTCGACGCCGGAGTCCATCCATTCGAGGGATTGTTCCGGCGGTGCCGCGAACATCGTGAACAGGCGCACGGTGTCGGCGCCGTACTGTTCGATCAGCTCCTGCGGGTCGACGGTGTTGCCCTTCGATTTCGACATCTTGGCGCCATCCTTCAGCACCATGCCCTGACACAAAAGATTGGCGAATGGCTCGTCGCTGGAGAGCAGCCCTTCGTCGCGCATCAGCTTGTGGAAGAAGCGCGCGTAGAGCAGGTGCAGGATGGCGTGCTCGATGCCGCCAACGTATTGATCGACCGGCAGCCAGTAATCGGCTGCAGATTTGTCGAGCATGCCGCCGTCGAAATCGGGGCAGGTAAAGCGGGCGTAGTACCAGCTCGACTCCATGAAGGTGTCGAAGGTATCGGTCTCGCGCTCGACGGTGTTGCCGTTCAGCTCATCCCTGCGCCACTGCGGATCACGTTTGATTGGCGACGACACGCCATCCATCTGCACATCTTCCGGCAGCAGCACCGGCAACCTGTTTGCCGGCACCGGAATCTCGCCGCCGTCCGGCAGGTTGAACATCGGAATCGGCGAACCCCAGTAGCGCTGGCGCGACACGCCCCAGTCGCGCAGGCGGTAGTTGGTGGTGACGCGGCCCTTGCCGACGCTTTCGAGTTTTTTCGAGATGGCGTTGAACGCCTGCTCGAAATCGAGAGAGTCGAATTCACCGGAGTTGACCAGCACGCCCTTGTCGACAAATGCAGCACTGTCGAGATCAATGGCGTTGCCATCCGCCGGTGCGATGACCTGCTCGATCGACAGGCTGTATTTCTTCGCGAACTCCCAGTCGCGCTGATCGTGCGCCGGCACCGCCATCACCGCGCCGGAGCCGTAATCCATCAGCACGTAGTTGGCGACCCACACCGGCACTTCGCGACCACTCAGCGGGTGCAGTGCCTTCAGGCCGGTGTCCATCCCTTTCTTCTCCATCGTCGCCATGTCGGCTTCGGCGACGGAGGCCGTTTTGCAATCCTGGATGAACTGCGCCAGCGCCGGATTCGATTGTGCGGCATGCAATGCGATTGGATGTTCGGCGGCGAGGCTGACGTAGGTGACGCCCATCAGCGTGTCGGGGCGCGTCGTGTAGACCTCGAACGAGTCCGCTACGCCGATGATCGGCTGCGTCAGGTCGAAGCGCATCTGCACGCCCTGGCTGCGGCCGATCCAGTTGCGCTGCATGGTCTTGACCTGCTCGGGCCAGCCGGGGAGGTTGTCGAGCGAGGCGAGCAGTTCATCGGCGTAGGCCGTGATTCTGATGAACCACTGCGGAATCTCCTTGCGTTCGACTTTCGTGTCGCAGCGCCAGCAGCAGCCGTCGATGACCTGTTCGTTGGCGAGCACGGTCTCGTCGTGCGGGCACCAGTTCACCGCCGAGG
>CAYLRA010000014.1:0-56324 GCA_964386045.1 uncultured Verrucomicrobiaceae bacterium
TCGGCGTACCGTACATCGTCGTGTTCCTGAACAAGGCCGACATGGTTGACGACGCTGAGCTGCTTGAGCTGGTCGAGATGGAAGTGCGCGAGCTGCTGTCGGCTTACCAGTTCCCCGGCGACGACACCCCGATCATCACCGGTTCGGCGCTGATGGCGCTGGAAGGCAAGGATGACAATGGCATGGGCACCAGTGCCGTACAGAAACTGGTGGAGACGCTGGACAGCTACATCCCGGATCCGGTTCGCGCCATCGACCAGGCGTTCCTGATGCCGATCGAAGACGTGTTCTCGATCTCGGGTCGCGGCACCGTGGTGACCGGTCGTGTCGAGCGCGGCATCGTCAAGGTGGGTGAAGAGGTGGAGATCGTGGGTATCCGCCCGACCACCAAGACCACCGTTACCGGTGTCGAGATGTTCCGCAAGCTGCTGGACGAAGGTCGTGCGGGCGAGAACGTAGGCGCGCTGCTGCGCGGCACCAAGCGCGACGAGGTTGAGCGTGGTCAGGTACTGGCGAAGCCGGGCACGATCAAGCCGCACACCAAGTTCGAGGCCGAGGTCTACGTACTGACGAAGGAAGAGGGTGGTCGTCATACGCCGTTCTTCCAGGGCTATCGTCCGCAGTTCTACTTCCGTACGACGGACGTGACGGGTGCCTGCCTGCTGCCGGAAGGGACCGAGATGGTGATGCCGGGCGACAACGTGCAGATGTCGGTGACGCTGATTGCGCCGATCGCGATGGAAGAGGGTCTGCGCTTCGCCATCCGCGAAGGTGGCCGTACCGTCGGCGCCGGTGTCGTCGCCAAGATCACCGAGTAAGCCCTGTAGGTTTGGGGCGCTGACTGGCGCCCTTTTCCTTTTTGCATCAAAAGGTTGTGCTGCCACTTCGATTGGCGGTGGCGCAGTCAAGAAAGTGTTAGTCAGTTGTTGACAGTGTGAGAGCGGCTCCTTAGAATGCCGCTTCTTTTTTCAGGGGTGGTGGCATGTGCCCACCGCCCGTTCAGCGTAAAGATGGGGAGTTGATCAGGTGCAGAACCAGCGGATCCGAATTCGTTTGAAGGCCTTTGATCATCGTCTCATCGATGCGTCTGCTCAGGAAATCGTCGATACGGCCAAGCGTACCGGCGCCCAGGTTTGTGGCCCGATCCCGCTGCCTACCCGTAAAGAGAAGTTCACCATCCTGATATCGCCGCACGCCAACAAGGATGCGCGCGACCAGTATGAAATACGCACGCACAAGCGCCTGCTCGATATCATCGAGCCGACCGAAAAAACGGTTGATGCTCTGATGAAGCTCGATCTGGCTGCTGGTGTGGATGTGCAGATCAGTCTTGGCTGATGCTCTGAAGTTTGTGGTTTGTAAGTGGCGCTTCGCTGCTTGCTGTAGTTAGAAAGACCCGCTCAGGGGCTTTCCATCCCTGGGTTGTGTAACACCCTTAGTTGGGTGGCCGTAGAGGGTGCGAGCCCCGTACACTGTGAGGTTTAAAATGGCTATTGGCTTGGTCGGTCGCAAGGCCGGCATGACCCGCGTTTTCACCAACGACGGCGTTTCTATTCCGGTGACCGTGATTGAGGTTGAGCCCAATCGCGTCACTCGTGTCAAGGCGGACGATAGCGATGGCTATCGCGCCATCCAGGTGACTGCCGGTACCCGCAAGGCGTCCAAGGTTTCGAAGCCCGAGGCTGGCCAGTTCGCTGCGGCTGGTGTCGAAGCGGGTCGCGGCTGCTGGGAGTTTCGTCTGGAAGTTGAAGGCGAGGCGCCGTCGGTGGGTTCCGAGTTGACCGTCTCGCTGTTCGAGGTTGGTCAGAAGGTTGATGTCACCGGGGTTTCGAAGGGTAAAGGCTTTCAGGGTACCGTAAAGCGCTGGAATTTCCGCACCCAGGATATGACTCACGGTAACTCGCGGTCGCATCGCGTGCCTGGCTCCATCGGGCAGAACCAGTCTCCTGGTCGTGTTTTCAAAGGCAAAAAGATGGCTGGCCACATG
Source organism: uncultured Verrucomicrobiaceae bacterium (assembly GCA_964386045.1). Taxonomy (GTDB): domain Bacteria; phylum Pseudomonadota; class Gammaproteobacteria; order Pseudomonadales; family CAMLJR01; genus CAMLJR01. Next base: position 1,988 of record CAYLRA010000014.1, read on the forward strand.
GGGGCTGAGCAGGTCACTGTTCAGACGCTTGAGGTGGTCCGCGTTGACGCCGAGCGCAATCTTCTGCTGATCAAGGGTGCCGTTCCCGGCGCACCGGGCGGCGATGTGATTGTTCGTCCTGCAGTCAAGGTCAAGAATTCCTGAGAGGGGTGAGCAATGGAATTGAATGTTGCCAAGCCCGGTAACGGCGGTTCGGCGGGGACGGTTCAGGTTTCCGACCAGAGCTTTGGTCGCGAATACAACGAAGACCTGGTTCATCAGGTCGTCACGGCCTACATGGCTGCCGGTCGTCAAGGCACACGTGCACAAAAGACCCGCTCCGAGGTTCGGGGTGGTGGCAAGAAACCGTTCAAGCAGAAAGGTACGGGGCGTGCTCGCGCCGGTACCATTCGCTCGCCGATCTGGCGTGGTGGTGGCAAGGCCTTCGCGGCCAGGCCGCAAGACCACAGCCAGAAAGTCAATCGCAAGATGTATCGCGCTGCGCTGCAGGTGATCCTGTCCGAGCTGGCTCGCCAGCAGAGGCTGATCGTGGTCGAGAGCTTTGCGCTGGAGCAGCCGAAGACAAAATCGTTGATCAAGGCGTTGGGTGACTATGGCCTCAATGATGTTCTGATCGTCTCGGACGAGGTCAACGAGAATCTCTACCTGGCTTCGCGCAACCTGCACACCGTCGATGTTCGCGACGTCAACGGCGTTGACCCCGTCAGTTTGATCGCCTTCGACAAAGTGATGGTTACCGTGCCAGCGCTGAAAAAGTTCGAGGAGATGCTGGGATGAATCCGGAGCGTATCTACAAGGTTCTGACTGGCCCGCACGTCTCTGAAAAGGCTGCGATCAGCGCGGAAGCCAACAACCAGGTTGTGTTCAAGGTGGCGTGCGACGCGACCAAGCTCGAGATCAAGAAAGCGGTTGAAAAACTGTTCAGCGTCAAGGTGCTGGGGGTTCAAACGCTCAACGTCAAGGGCAAGGTCAAGCTGAACAAGTTTGGCAAAGTCAATAAGCCGAGCTGGAAAAAGGCTTATGTGCGTCTCGAGCAGGGTCAGGACATCGACTTTGCGGTGACGGAATAAGGGGTCTGGGCAAATGGCAATCGTAAAGAGTAAGCCGACTTCTCCGGGTCGCCGATTTGTGGTCAGGGTTGTCAATCCTGATCTGCATAAAGGTGAACCCTGCCGTTCGCTGCTGGAGTCGAAAAGCAAGTCCGGCGGCCGCAACAATAACGGTCGCATTACCACTCGCCATATCGGTGGCGGATCGCGGCAGCACTATCGCGTAGTCGACTTCAAGCGTAACAAAGACGGCATCCCGGCAATCGTTGAGCGTCTCGAGTATGACCCGAACCGCACGGCGCACATTGCTCTGGTGCTCTACGCAGATGGTGAGCGTCGCTACATTATCGCGCCGAAAGGAGTGAAGGCGGGCGACCGCGTTGTCTCCGGTGAGGACGCGCCGATCAAGGCAGGCAACACGTTGCCGCTGCGCAATATACCGCTGGGTAGCGTTGTTCACTGTATCGAGATGAAGCCCGGCAAGGGTGCGCAGATCGCGCGCAGTGCTGGTGCCTCGGTCCAGCTGGTGGCTCGCGAAGGGCAGCACGCGACGCTTCGGTTGCGTTCGGGCGAAATGCGCAAGGTGCCGGTCGATTGTCGTGCAACCCTGGGCGAGGTTTCGAACAGCGAGCACAACCTGCGCAAGCTTGGCAAGGCGGGGGCAACTCGCTGGCGTGGTGTTCGCCCCACCGTTCGCGGTGTCGCGATGAACCCGGTGGATCACCCTCATGGTGGTGGTGAAGGCCGCACGTCGGCCGGGCGTCATCCTGTATCCCCGTGGGGCCAGTTGGCCAAGGGCTACAAGACTCGCAAAAACAAGCGCACCAACAACATGATCGTGCGTCGCCGCAACGCCAAATAAGCGCCGGCTGAGAGCTTAAAAGAGAGGATTGGGTTGTGCCACGTTCACTGAAAAAAGGTCCGTTCATCGATCTTCATTTGATGAAGAAAGTTGAGACGGCTGTTGAAAAAAGTGACAAACGTCCGATCAAAACCTGGTCGCGGCGTTCGATGGTCTCTCCCGAAATGGTGGGGCTGACCATCGCCGTGCATAACGGTCGTCAGCATGTTCCGGTTTTTGTGACTGAAGACATGGTTGGTCACAAGCTTGGTGAGTTCGCCGTTACGCGTACCTTTAAGGGGCACGTGGCGGACAAGAAAGCCAAGAAATAACGGTTGCCAAGGTGAGGTTGGAGACAATGGAAGCTACGGCTTACTTGAAAGGTGCGCGTATCTCCGCTCAGAAGGCACGTTTGGTGGCTGACCAAATCCGTGGCAAGAAAGTGGAAGACGCGTTGAACATTCTGGGTTTCAGCCCGAAGAAGGCTGCCCAGCTGATCAAGAAGGTGCTCAACTCGGCAATCGCCAACGCCGAACACAACGAAGGCGCAGATGTCGACGAGCTGAAGGTGTCCACGGTGTTCGTGGATGAAGGTGTGACGCTGAAGCGGGTCATGCCGCGTGCCAAGGGCCGCGCAGACCGCATCTCGAAGAGAACGTGTCACATCACGGTCAAAGTGGCCGACGGCGAAGGCAAGTAGGAGACGACCAGATGGGTCAGAAAGTTCATCCGACCGGCATTCGGCTCGGCATCGTCAGAGAACACAATTCGGTGTGGTATGCCGGGCGCAAATCCTATGCCCAGCAACTCATCAATGACATGGGTGTGCGCGAGTTCCTGCAGCGCCGGCTGGCCAGTGCATCTGTCAGTCGCATCCTGATCGAGCGTCCGGCGCAGACAGCTCGGGTCACCATCCACACCGCTCGCCCCGGAATTGTCATCGGGAAAAAGGGCGAGGATGTTGACAAGCTGCGCAAGGAGCTGGCGGATCGGATGGGGGTGCCTGTTCAGATCAACATCGAAGAGATTCGCAAGCCGGATCTGGATGCGAAGCTGGTCGCGATGAACGTTGCTCAGCAGCTCGAGCGCCGCGTTATGTTCCGTCGCGCGATGAAGCGCGTGGTGCAGAACGCTCTGCGCCAGGGCGCGGAAGGCGTGAAGGTGCAGGTCAGCGGTCGTCTTGGTGGTGCCGAGATCGCCCGTACGGAGTGGTATCGCGAAGGTCGAGTGCCACTGCACACGCTGCGGGCCGACATTGACTACGCAACGCATGAAGCTCACACCACGTACGGTGTAATCGGTGTCAAGGTCTGGATCTTCAAGGGTGAGATCCTCGATACCCGCGATGTGGCTGATAGCAAAGCCAAGAAGAGTGCGAGTAATTAAGGGTTATAGCGATGCTTCAGCCAAAGCGTACAAAGTTCCGCAAGCAGCACAAGGGGCGCAACCGCGGCCTCGCTCAGCGTGGCAGCAAGGTGAGCTTCGGTGAGTTCGCGCTGAAGGCGACCGAGCGCGGCCGTCTTACCGCGCGTCAACTGGAGGCCGCTCGTCGGGCCATGACGCGTCATATCAAGCGTGGCGGAAAAATCTGGATTCGCGTATTTCCTGATGTGCCGGTCACCGAGAAGCCTCTGGAAGTGCGGATGGGTAATGGTAAGGGGAACGTTGAGTACTGGATCTGCCAGATTCAACCAGGTCGCGTTCTCTATGAGGTCGAAGGCGTCAGCGAGGAACTTGCTCGCGAAGCGTTTGAGTTGGCAGCTGCAAAATTGCCATTCTCCACGGCCTTCGTTAAGCGGACGGTGATGTGATGAAAGCTCAAGAGTTGCGTGGAAAATCCGTCGAGGAGCTGAATGCCGAGCTGCAAAAGGCTCTGGCGAGCCAGTTCAAGTTGCGCATCCAGAAGGCGACCGGTCAGTTGGCGCAGACGCACCTGTTGAAGTCGGCGCGTCGCGAAGTCGCTCGGATCAAGACGATGCTCAATCAGAAGGCAGGTACCTGATGATGACGGAATCTCAAAAGAAAGGCCGCATGGTCACTGGAAAAGTGGTCAGCGACAAGATGGACAAGACGGTAACGGTTCTTGTCGAGCGTCGAGTTCGCCACCCGATCTACGGCAAGTACATCACGCGTTCGTCGAAGCTGCATGCTCATGACGAGAAGAACGAGTGCAAGATCGGTGATCTGGTGACGGTATACGAGACGCGCCCGCTTTCGAAGACGAAAACCTGGGCTCTGCTGCGTATTGAAGAGCAGGCGAAAGGCGTCTGAGCTGGCGTCGTGCCCCGGTGGCGACGGAATTGATGCGCAGGTTGCAGGTTCGGAGTAGAAGATGATTCAGACACAAAGTTATCTGGAAGTCGCCGATAACAGCGGTGCGCGCCAAGTAATGTGCATCAAGGTGCTGGGCGGCTCTCATCGCCGTTATGCTCGTATCGGTGACCTGATCAAGGTCACTGTGAAAGAGGCAATCCCCCGCGGGAAAGTCAAGAAGGGTCAGGTGATGAACGCGGTTGTCGTTCGCACCAAGAAAGGGGTACGTCGTAATGACGGCTCGCTGATCCGGTTCGACGACAATGCGGCGGTGTTGCTCAACAACCAGCTCGCCCCTATCGGAACTCGTATCTTTGGACCGGTTACGCGTGAGCTGCGCAGTGAACGTTTCATGAAAATCATCTCCCTGGCTCCGGAAGTACTCTGAGTCGGCGAGGGAGAGTGAGGACAGGTTATGCGTAAGATCAAGCGCGAAGACGAAGTGGTCGTCCTGGCGGGTAAGGACAAGGGCAAGCGTGGCAAGGTGAACCGGGTGTTTGCCGATGGCCGTCTGCTGGTCGCAGGTATCAATATCATCAAGAAGCACCAGCGCCCGAATCCGCAGGCAGGCGTTGCTGGTGGCATCGTTGAAAAAGAGGCACCGATCCAGGCCTCCAACGTGGCGATCTTCAATGGCGTCACCAACAAGGCTGATCGCGTCGGCTTCAGGCTGCTCGATGACGGGCGCAAGGTGCGCTTCTACAAGTCGACCGGCGAAGTCATCGACGCTTGAATTTGGGGCGGATATAGCAATGGCAAGGCTCAAGCAACTCTACGTTAAAGAACTGCGTGCAAAGCTCAAAGACGAGTTGGCGATCGCCAACCCGATGGCGGTGCCGCGTATTACCAAGATTACGCTGAACATGGGCGTTGGCGAGGCTGTGGGTGACAAGAAAGTCCTCGAGCATGCGCTGCGCGATCTGCAGGCGATTTCTGGCCAGAAGCCGGTGGTTACCCTTGCGCGCAAGTCGGTTGCGGGTTTCAAGATTCGTGAGGGTTGGCCGATCGGCTGCAAGGTGACTCTGCGTTCCGATCGTATGTACGAGTTCCTTGATCGGCTGGTCAACATTTCCATTCCGCGTATCCGCGATTTTCGTGGTATCAGCGGGAAGTCATTCGATGGCCGTGGAAACTTTGCGATGGGTGTCACCGAGCAAATCATTTTTCCGGAAATCGAGTACGACAAAGTTGATGCACTCCGTGGGTTGGATATCACCATCACCACAACGGCTCGTAACGATGCCGAGGGGCGTGCGCTGTTGCGTGCTTTCAACTTCCCGTTCAAGAACTGAGCCCCCGGGGCGAGGCAGTCGAGATTATGGCAAAGACATCGATGATCGAGCGCGAGAAGAAGCGCACCCGCGCAGCGGCAAAGTTTGCAGCCAAGCGTGCAACCCTTAAAGAGCTTATTCGCGACCCGAAAGTCAGCGAAGAAGAGAAGTGGGCTGCGCAGATCAAGTTGCAACAACAGCCGCGTGATGCGAGCCCGTCGCGCCAGCAGCGTCGCTGTCAGATCACCGGTCGACCGCATGCCGTTTATCGGAAATTCGGTCTCTGTCGTAACAAGCTGCGCGAGGCGGCCATGCGCGGCGATGTGCCGGGTCTGGTCAAGTCCAGCTGGTAATTGCTGCCACGCAGCGAGTATTCAGGAGCAATTTATGAGCATGCAAGATCCGCTGGCCGACATGCTGACGCGTATTCGCAACGCGCAGATGGGTGGCAAGGCGCAAGTATCGATGCCCTCTTCCAGGCTGAAGGTTGCCGTAGCGAAAGTTTTGGAAGGTGAAGGTTACGTCGCCGGCTACAAGGTTCTGGAAGATCAGGGTAAATCCACCCTGCAGGTCGAGCTGAAGTATTTCGATGGTAAGCCGGTTATAGCAGAGATCAACCGGATCAGTTCGCCGGGTCTGCGTTCCTATAAAGGCAAGGATGGCTTGCCGAAGGTCCGCAGCGGGCTTGGGGTGGCAATTGTGTCGACCAGCAAAGGTGTAATGACTGATCGCGCCGCCCGTCAGGCCGGCGTCGGCGGCGAAGTTCTCTGCACCGTGTTCTAACGATTTAGAGTGGGCGGATTAACACAATGTCCAGAGTAGCGAAAAGTCCCGTAGCAGTACCCGCCGGCGTCGAGGTCAAGATCGACGGCAGCTCGGTAACGGTCAAGGGTGGGAAAGGCTCGCTGTCGGTGGTGCTGAACCAGCGCGTAAGCGTCGCTGTTGAAGATGGCCAGCTCCAGTTCGGTGTCAAAAGCGACGATGCAGAATCATGGGCGCAAGCCGGCACGGCTCGGGCGCTGGTGAACAATCTGGTCGTTGGTGTGACCAAGGGTTTCGAGCGCAAGCTTGAGCTGATTGGGGTCGGCTATCGTGCCAAGGCGGCTGGTTCCACGCTGAATCTCACGCTCGGCTTTTCGCACCCGGTAGATTTTGCCGTGCCGGCTGGCGTCACTGTCGAGACACCGGTTCAGACCGAGATTCTGATACGTGGCGCCGACAAGCAGCTGGTGGGCCAGGTTGCAGCAAAGATTCGAGCATTCCGTCCGCCGGAGCCGTATAAGGGCAAGGGCATTCGTTATTCCGACGAGCAAGTGCTTCGTAAAGAAGCCAAGAAGAAGTAAGGCCAGGCTATGTACACGAAGAAAGAATCGAGAGTTCGTCGGGCTCGCCGCTCGCGCGCGAAGATTCGCGAGCTCGGCGCATTTCGTCTCAGCGTGCATCGCACGCCGCGGCACATGTACGCTCAGATCATCTCCCCGTCCGGGGACAGCGTTGTGGCCAGTGCGTCCACCATTGAGAAGGAGTTGCGTGAAGGCAGCACCGGCAATGTCGACGCTGCGGCGAAAATCGGCAAACTGATTGCCGAGCGCGCCAAGGCTGCCGGTGTAAGCGCCGTCGCCTTCGATCGCAGCGGCTTTAAATATCATGGCCGGGTCAAGGCCCTGGCTGACGCCGCCCGCGAGGGTGGCCTGGAATTCTAAGGTCTGGTGGCTATGGCATCTAACGATCAGAAAGGCAAAGATCGCGACCGCGATCGCGAGAACTCGGACGGGTACCAGGAGAAGCTGGTACAGGTCAACCGCGTTGCGAAGGTAGTGAAGGGTGGCCGCATCTTTGGTTTCACCGCGCTGACCGTGGTTGGTGACGGCAAGGGCAAAGTCGGCTTTGGTCGTGGCAAGGCGCGTGAAGTGCCGGCAGCCATCCAGAAGGCGATGGAGCATGCACGTCGCAATATGATCCAGGTCGATCTGAGTGGCGATACGATCCACTATCCAGTGCGCGCGCAGCATGGGGCATCCAAGGTCTACATGCAGCCGGCATCTCAGGGTACGGGGATCATCGCGGGTGGCGCCATGCGTGCGGTGCTCGAGCTGGCCGGCGTTCACAACGTTTTGGCCAAGTGTTACGGCTCGACCAACCCGGTCAACGTTGTGCGTGCGACTTTCAATGCGCTTCGCAATATGACCTCGCCAGATGCTGTCGCAGCCAAGCGTGGGAAAAGCGTCGACGAAATCGTCGGCTGATAACGAGCGGGTGTTGTCATGGCCAAGAAAATTAGAGTTACGCAGATTCGCAGCGCGTTCGGTCGCTTGCAGGCTCACAAGGCTTGCGTGGTTGGTCTCGGCCTGCGTCGCATTGGTCACTCCGTCGAGCTGGAGGATACTCCGGCGGTGCGCGGCATGATCAATAAAGTCAGCTATCTGGTCCGGGTTGAGGAATAAGCCATGACTGAGCAAATGCGTTTGAATGAGCTGAGTCCTGCTCCCGGCCACAAGAAGGCAGCAAGACGTGTCGGTCGCGGTATTGGCTCCGGTCTCGGTAAAACTGGCGGCCGCGGTCACAAAGGCCTGAAGTCACGCTCTGGCGGTAAGGTGCCGGCCGGTTTCGAGGGTGGCCAGATGCCGTTGCAGAAGCGGCTGCCGAAGTATGGCTTCACCTCCCAGCTGGCCCGGGTGACTGCACAGGTTCGCACCGCTGAGCTGAATCTGGTTGGCGATGAGGTGATCGATCTGGATGCGCTCAAGCGCGCAGGTCTGGTCGGGCGCAATATTCTTCGCGCCAAGGTTTTCCTCGGTGGGGAGATCGCCAAGGCGGTGACCCTGAAGGGCCTCGCAGTCACCAAGGGTGCACGCGAAGCGATCGAAAAAGCTGGCGGCAAGGTCGAGGAATAATGGCTAAGTTGGGTGCCCTGGCGGGCGGACAGCAAGCAGGCATGGGCGAGCTTCTGGCTCGCCTTCGCTTTCTGTTGCTGGCCATTATCGTCTATCGGATCGGTACCCATATCCCGGTGCCGGGGATCGATCCCCAGCGCCTGGCGAGCATGTTCAGCCAGAATCAGGGGACCATTCTTGGTTTGTTCAACATGTTCTCCGGGGGTGCCCTGGAGCGCATGAGTATCCTAGCGTTGGGGATCATGCCTTATATCTCCGCGTCGATTATCGTGCAGCTGCTTTCCGCGGTAGTGCCCACCCTGGAAGCCCTGAAGAAGGAAGGCGAGGCGGGGCGGCGCAAGATTACGCAGTACACCCGCTACCTGACGGTGTTGCTGGCGGTAGTGCAGGGCTCGGGTATGGCTGTGGGGCTCGCCAACCAGGGGCTGACCTATCAGATCGGCTTTGTGTTCTTTTTCCCGGCGCTGGTTTCACTGGTGACCGGTGCGGTGTTTCTGATGTGGCTCGGTGAGCAGATTACCGAGCGTGGGATTGGCAACGGCATTTCGCTGTTGATCTTTGCCGGTATCGTGGCGGGGCTACCCAGTGCCATTGGGCAGTCGCTGGAGCAGGCGCGGCAGGGCGAGATGAACATCCTGGTGCTGCTGCTCATATTGCTGCTCGCGATTGCCGTGGTGTTTCTGGTTGTCTTCATCGAGCGTGGCCAGCGCCGTATCACGGTCAACTATGCCAAGCAGCAGCGTGGCAATCGCATGTATCAGGCGCAGTCGAGCCATCTGCCGCTGAAGGTGAACATGTCGGGGGTAATCCCCGCGATCTTTGCCAGTTCGATTCTGCTGTTCCCTGCATCCATCGCCCAGTGGTTCGGCTCCAGTGGGGAGCAGGCGGAGTGGTTGCAGGAGGTGGCGCTGGCAATTGGTCCGGGGCAGCCGCTGAACATCCTGCTGTTCTCGGCGTTGATCGTTTTCTTCTGCTTCTTCTACACCGCGTTGATGTTCAACCCGCAGGAAGTGGCTGAAAACCTGAAGAAGTCCGGCGCGTTCCTGCCTGGGATTCGCCCCGGCCAGCACACGGCCAACTACATCGATGGCGTGCTGACCCGGCTTACGCTGTTCGGTGCGCTCTACATCACGTTGGTCTGCCTGTTGCCGCAGTTTCTGGTGGTGATGTGGAATGTGCCCTTCTATCTGGGCGGAACCTCGTTGCTGATTGTGGTGGTGGTCGTTATGGACTTCATGGCGCAAGTGCAGTCGCACCTGATGTCGCATCAGTACGAGTCGCTGATGAAGAAGGCGAATCTGAAGAGTTTCGGTCGCTCCGGCATAAGCCGCTGACGCCCGGTTATTGAGTGGAGTTGGATCATGAAAGTTAGAGCATCCGTCAAAAAGATCTGCCGTGACTGCAAGATCATTCGGCGTCGTGGCGCGGTCCGTGTCATCTGCAAGACCGAGCCGCGCCACAAGCAGCGTCAAGGTTGATCAGTTATTGATTTTGAGTCGTCATCCGGATAGACTGCCGCGCTTTTCGCCGCTGGCAGTTCGGGCCGGGGCGGTTTTCAGTTGGAGTTATGGAGTTTTCTGATGGCCCGTATCGCCGGTGTCAACATTCCAGACAATAAGCACGCCGTGATCTCGCTCACCTATATTTACGGTGTCGGGCGCACGACGGCAAAGTCGATCCTGGCCAATATCGGCCTCGGCGAAACCGTCAAGATCGGTGATCTCTCGGAAGAGCAGCTCGACAGCCTCCGGGGAGAGGTTGGCAAGCGGACGGTCGAGGGTGATCTGCGTCGTGAAGTATCGATGAGCATCAAGCGCCTCCTCGACCTGGGCTGCTATCGCGGCCTGCGTCACCGCAAAGGGTTGCCGGTTCGCGGTCAGCGTACCAAAACCAATGCCCGTACCCGCAAGGGCCCGCGTAAACCGATCCGCAAGTAATTCGGGTCGGTTGCGCTTCGCTTTAGTGTAGCCACACCTCAGTGTGGCGTTGATATTAGAGTAGGTAGCAACTAGATGAACAGCAAAGCCTCGAAACAGGCTCCTCGCAAGAAGATCAAGAAGACCGTGGTTGATGGCATCGCCCATGTCCACGCCTCTTTTAACAACACCATCGTGACGATCACTGATCGCCAGGGTAATACGCTCTCGTGGGCGACCTCGGGCGGTTCGGGTTTCCGTGGCTCGCGCAAGAGCACCCCGTTCGCAGCCCAGGTGGCCGCCGAGCGTGCAGGCAATGCGGCGAAAGAGTACGGGTTGAAGAATCTTGACGTCGAAGTGAAAGGTCCGGGCCCGGGTCGCGAATCCGCTGTGCGTGCGCTGAATAACTGCGGTTACAAGGTGAACAACATCACCGATGTAACGCCGATCCCGCACAACGGCTGCCGCCCGCCGAAGAAACGTCGCGTCTAACGCCCGCTCTACAGGAATTTGAAGGTATGGCTAGATATCTGGGTCCAACTTGTAAGCTCTCCCGTCGCGAAGGCACGGATCTTTTCCTGAAGAGTGGCGTTCGCCCGCTGGAATCGAAATGCAAGGCTGAGACAGTGCCCGGTCAGCACGGTGCGCGTCGCGGTCGTCTTTCCGACTACGGCGTTCAGATGCGCGAGAAACAGAAGGTCCGTCGCATCTATGGCGTGCTTGAGCGTCAGTTCACCAATTACTACAAAGAAGCTGCTCGGCTCAAAGGTGCTACCGGCGAGAATCTGCTGCAGCTGCTGGAAAGCCGCCTGGATAACGTGGTCTATCGCATGGGCTTTGGATCGACTCGCGCTGAGGCGCGTCAGTTGGTTGCTCATCGCGGCATCATGGTCAATGGCAAAACTACCAATATCGCCTCCTACCAGGTGCGGCCGGGTGATGTTGTGACGGTACGTGAGCGCGCCAAGAGCCAGCTGCGTATTCAGCAGGCGCTGGCACTCGCAGCGCAGCGCGGCGAGGCGCAGTGGATTGAGGTCAATCCGTCGAAGATGGAAGGGGTGTTCAAGAGCCTTCCGGAGCGAGCCGAGCTCTCCTCGGAGATCAACGAGAATCTCATCGTCGAGCTCTATTCGAAGTAACGGATTGTTCCTGGAACCACCCACCCAAAGGTGTTTGTATGCAGAGTTCAGTCAACGAGTTTCTCACGCCGCGCGTAATTGAGGTTGACCAACTTGGCCCGACCCGCGCCAAGGTCACCCTCGAGCCGCTGGAGCGTGGTTTTGGCCATACGCTCGGTAACGCTCTGCGCCGTATTCTGCTCTCCTCCATGCCCGGTTGCGCCGTTACGTCGGCTGAAATCGATGGCGTGTTGCATGAATACAGTGCAATGGAAGGTGTGCAGGAGGATGTGATCGAGATCCTGCTCAACCTGAAGGGCATCGCTGTCGTCATGCATGCCAAGGATGAAGCAACGCTGTCGTTGAGCAAGAAAGGCCCCTGTGTGGTTACTGCCGGGGATATTCAGGTCGATCATGGCGTCGAGATCAAAAATCCCGATCATGTGATAGCGCACCTGAATAACCGTGGCCAGCTGAACATGAAGCTGGTGGTTGCTCGTGGTCGTGGTTATGTTCCGGCTGACGCTCGGGAGAGCGCCGAGGATGAGACACGTGCGGTTGGGCGGTTGCAGCTGGATGCGACGTTCAGCCCGGTAGTCCGTGTCTCCTACGTGGTAGAGAGTGCGCGTGTTGAGCAGCGCACCGACCTCGACAAGCTGGTGCTTGATCTGGAGACCAACGGTACGCTGGATCCGGAAGAGGCGATTCGTCGTGCAGCCACGATTCTGCAGCAGCAGTTGGCAGTATTCGTAGACCTTGAAGGCGAGAAGGCCGTTGAGGTGGAGCAGCGTCAGGACGAGATCGACCCGATTCTGTTGCGACCGGTTGATGACCTCGAATTGACCGTTCGTTCGGCGAACTGCCTGAAAGCCGAGAACATCTATTACATCGGAGATCTGGTGCAGCGCACCGAGGTCGAGCTGCTGAAGACGCCGAACCTTGGCAAAAAGTCGCTCACCGAGATCAAAGATGTGCTGGCGTCCCGCGGCCTCTCGCTGGGTCTGCGTCTCGATAACTGGCCACCGGCCAGCCTGAAGGGCGAAGATCGCGGGCTCTGATACGCGAAGCCGGTTAACTTGCTGCGATAGCAACAGTATTGAAAGGAAAAGATCATGCGTCACCGCAATAGTGGCCGTTATTTCAACCGTACCAGCGCCCACCGCAAGGCGATGTTTCGCAACATGGTGTCGTCGCTGGTCGAACATGAACTGATCAAGACCACGCTGCCCAAGGCCAAGGAGCTGCGGCGCTACGCGGAGCCGATCATCACGTTGTCGAAGGTCGACAGCGTGGCCAACCGTCGTCTTGCGTTCGACCGCCTGCGCAACAAGGTCGTGGTTGGCAAGCTGTTCACCGAGCTGGGCCCGCGCTACAAGGCGCGTCCGGGTGGCTACATTCGCATTCTGAAGTGTGGCCTGCGCGCTGGTGATAATGCACCGATGGCTTATGTTGAGCTGGTGGATCGTCCAGTCGCTGCAGAAGCGGTAGAGGTTGCCGACGAGTAGATCGCCAGTCCAGTGAAAAACCCCCGCATTGCGGGGGTTTTTTTTTGCGGGTCTGCGTAGGGGCGTAGGGGCGTAGGGGCGTAGGGGCGTAGGGGCGTAGGGGCGGGAGAGCGGATTTTGGGGGGGCGACAGAGCGCTAAGTGCTGAAAAGGCCGGGAAAAAAGCCCCCTCGTCCGTACAGGGTGGGTGGTAGACGAGGGGGTGCCCGAGAAAGGGTTTCGACGGGCCGCGACGAAGAATTGAATCGTGGCCCGTCAGATGGGACTAACAGTACGACTCAGGTGACCGGTGAGGCAATGGTTGGGTGCGGAACCGGGTCACAATTTTGGCGTAACGGCATCCAATGCTGCAGTCGGCTGGAACGAATTGGCGGGATTCTGGCGCTCAGGGGCGGAGTGTCTGCCGCTGTCGGCGGCGCTCGGCGGCCAAGGCGAGAATCCGCTGTCGCTCGTCTGTCGAGGCGCCGTGCCAGCCCAATATCTCCTGGAGATGGCGCCCGCAGCCGGCGCAGACATCGTCTTCCCCCAGGCAACAATTGCGCACGCACGGCGAGTCGTGGGGAGAGGGCGCGTCAGTTGGAAACATGGTTGGCACGATCAGGCAGGGTGATTGGACTGAGTCTAGCAGGGGTGGTTGCAGGTATCCGCTGCGCGTGCGGGTCGGCTACCATCGCGGAAGGCGATGCCTTCAACCATCAAAAATCGTCGGATATGCAGGCGGAAATATGTCAGAGAACGAGTCGCTGCTGGATGAGCTGGCGCAGATGCAGGATCGGCATCGGGCCCTGGATGAGGAGATTACGGAGCTCGAATCCTACCCATACCGGGATCAGCTGCAACTGCAGCGGCTGAAGAAGGAGAAGCTGCGGCTGAAGGAGGCCATTCACCGCCTGCGGTCGAGGTTGATTCCGGATCTCGATGCCTGAGCAGATTTTGCCCGCTTTGGTGGAACTCATATGTTGATTGAACTCCAGGGGTTGTCGCCCAATCGGGTCTATTTCACCCTGATACAGACACTGATTCCGCGACCAGTGGCCTGGGTGCTGTCCGACAATGGCGATGGCGGCCTGAACCTGGCGCCGTTCTCCTACTTCAATGCGGTCTGCAGCGATCCGCCGCTGCTGATGCTGTCTATCGGCAAGAAGGGCGACGGCTCGCTGAAGGATTCCCGTCGCAATATCGTCGAGCGCGGACATTTCGTCATTCACCTGGCTCATCGCGAGTTGTTGCCGGTGCTGAACGCGACGTCAGCGGAGCTGCCGGCTGGTGTGTCGGAGGTCGCCGCCTCGGGTCTCGTCACGGTGCCGTTCGGGGATTTTCCGCTGCCCCGGCTGGCCGACTGCCGGGTTGCCTACGGGTGTCGCCTCCACCAGCTGATCGAGTTGGGACCGTTGCCGCAGGCGATGATTCTCGGTCGGGTCGAGAGCGTCTATATCGATGATGCGGTGATCGAGGTGGGAGAGGCTGGGCGCTTCAAGGTCGATGCGCGCCGACTGGACCCGGTCAGCCGCTTGGGCGGAGATGAGTATGGATTGCTGGGGGAGGTGATCAGCCTGCCCCGTCCGCGCTAGCGTGTGAGATATCTCTCACGTGTGTCAGATATCTCGCACACAACGAAACGGCAATGTCTGCTGGTGCGATCGCTGGGGATGTGGAAAATACGTATTGCAGTGGACGCAGCGTAGACGCTCATACGGAGATGGGCGTGACAAAGGAAGTCAAACTGCCACAGAGCCGGGCCCGCAAGGGTCCGGCTTTTCTTTTGCGTGCTTGTCAGCCTGGTGGCCAACGCAGGCTGCGCCCGCCCAGCAGGTGCAGGTGGATGTGGTAGACGCTTTGTCCGCCGTCCGCGTTGCAGTTGAACACCAGTCGATAACCACTCTGCGCAAATCCGAGTTGCTCGCCGAGCTGACGGGCGATGTCGACCATTTCACCCACCAGGGGCGCCTCGTCGGCCGAGAGGTCGTTCAGCGTGGCGATATGGCGCCGGGGCACGATCAGCAGATGATGGGGTGCCTGCGGGTTGAGGTCGTGAAAGGCGATCACACGCTCATTTTGACAGGCCAGTTTGGCAGGGATATCGCCGCTGGCGATTTTGCAGAAGATGCAGTCGTTCATCGGTGAGTCTCCGGAGGGAATGGTTGCATCATAAGGCGCCAGCCGCGTTTCTGTGCGCGTTGACCCGGGGCGTTTCACACCGGGTCGTTGCTGCCTTGCACTGCGGCTGAGCGTACCCCGCACCGTTGGGGGGCGTGAAGCCCTCTGGTGCCGAGTCTTCGATTCTAAAAAGAGTTCGATTAGCAACATCGCGTTATTTCGCGGTGCTCAAAGCCCTTGCTTCCATCTAACGAACGTACTCAGTTGTTGTAATGGGCGTACAGTTGCGGCAACGTTTTACCCTGCTTGTGGGGTCGCCGGTTTGTTGAAGGCGTCGTCATGGGCATGTGCATTGGTCAAATGGCTGTCATCCAGGGAGCGTACGCTCCGGATGAGGTTCGGGCCGAAGGTGTCGTCGGTATGGCTTTTGCTCTGAACCATCGGCAGGTGTCCGGCTCGATTCGGTCGGGCTGGGAGTTCCAGACAACTTCGCGAGGTTGAGGTCATGACGGTTATCGATTCGTTGAAAGAGAAGGCGGGCAGTTTCATGGCGTCGGCCGGTGAGCTGAACAAGTTCACGATCGACAAGATGGAGGAGGTGGCGAAGATGAACATCGCTTCGGCGGCCTACTTCAGTGAGCTGGGTATCAAGCAGCTGAGGGCGATGAGCGGGCTTCGCGATGTCGAGTCGGTGCGCAAGTTCACCGGTGATTCGATCTCGCTGAGCGGCGAAATTGCCAAGAAAATGCTCGACGACAGCAAGGCCTGGATGAGCATGGGCACCGATGTGAAGGAGAAGGTGGTTGGTGCCTTCTCGAAGGGTGAAGAGGTCGAGATCAAGAAGAAGCCCGCCAAACCCGCCGCTTCGTGACCGTCGACGATCACCGTGCCGGCGCTGGTCGGCACGGTGTTGTTGTGTCCGGTAAGCATACTTGGCCCCTTTTTCCTGGTGGCCGTCCCCATTCCGGAGTGTTATCTGGCCATGAGTGAGCAGGCTCCCGTTTCCGATCTTTTTGCGCAGTGCTCCCGCCTCATCGACAACATCTGCGAATTCCAGCGGGCGCTGGTCGATGACATGTTCCAGCGTGTCGAGCGCAATGATGATTCGCCGCGCACCGTGGTGGAAACCGCGACACAGTGCAGCCGAAACCTGTTCGAGGGAATGACGCAGACACCGGGGCGGGTGGTCGAAGAGCAGGTCAGCTTCTGGAGCGCGCAGCTGCAGCTGGTGAGCAACACCGTGCAGCGCCTGCTCGGCGAGGAGGTGGAGCCGGTAGTGCGGCCGAAGGTGGGTGACCGGCGTTTCGTCGACCCTGCCTGGGAGGAGAGCCTGCTGTTTGACTACCTGAAGCAGTCCTATCTGCTGACGGCTGAGCATGCGTTGCACAGTGTCGAGATTCTCGAGGGAATCGAGGAGCGAGATCGCGAGCGACTTCATTACTACATGCGGCAGATGGTCAACGCACTGGCGCCGACCAACTTCGCGCTGACCAACCCGGAGGTGCTGCGCGCCACCGTTGAAACACGGGGGCGCAATCTGGTCGACGGGTTGGAAATGATGGTAGAGGACAAGAAGCGCAGTGCCGACATCCTCAATATCTGCATGACCACGCCCAATGCTTTCCAGCTGGGCCGCGATCTTGCCACCACCGCGGGTCAGGTGGTCCATCAGAACGAACTGATGCAGCTGATCCAGTACGAGCCGGTGACCGACGACGTGTTGCGCACGCCGGTGCTGCTGGTTCCCTCCTGGGTCAACAAGTACTACATCTACGATCTGTCGCCGAAGAACAGCCTGGTGAAATGGCTGCTTGAGCAGGGGCATACCGTTTTCTGCATGTCGTGGGTCAATCCCGACGAGCGTTATCGTGACACGCGTTTCGACGATTACATGCTGCGTGGTCCACTCGAGGCGTGCGAGGTGATCGAGCAGATCACCGGTGAGCAGCAGGTCAACGCCATCGGCTACTGCCTCGGCGGCATCCTGCTGGCCTGCTCGGCGGCCTATCTCGATGCGCGTGGCGACCACCGGTTTGCCTCGGCCGCCTATCTGGCCGCCAGCCTCGATTTCAGCGATCCGGGTGAGATGGGGATGTTCGTCGACTCCGAGACCGTGGAGACGATCAGCCGGCAGATGGAGCGTGTCGGTTACCTCGACGGGCGTTTGCTGGCAGCGGGTTTCAACCTGCTCAAGGAGAACGATCTCTATTGGAATTACTACGTGCAGAACTACCTGAAGGGGGAGCGACCAGCCCCGTTCGATCTGATGCACTGGAACAGCGACAGCACCAATGTACCGGCGGCGACACACCGCTTCGTCATGCGTGAACTGCATTTGAAGAATGGGTTGGCGCACCCCGGCAGCGTGATGCTGAATGGTTGCGCCATCGATCTGGGGCGGATCACCACGCCGACCTATGTGCTCGGAACTGAAAAAGACCACATCGCGCGCTGGCATTCCTGCTATGCGGCGACGCAGTTGCAGAAAAACAGCGATGTTCGTTTTGTGTTGTCCGGCTCGGGCCATATTGCCGGCGTTATCAATCCACCGATCAGCCACAAGTATTACTTCTACTGGAACCCGCAATCCCCGCCGGATGCCGACGAGTGGCTCGACTGTGCCTTCAAGGTCGAGGGGAGCTGGTGGCCGGACTGGCAGCAGTGGGCGAGCCGATTCAGCGCTGATCGGGTGCCATCGAGGCAGATCGATCCTTCCCGCGTCATCGAGCCGGCGCCCGGCAGTTACGTGCTGCGTCGCAGCGATGATCCGTTGAGGCTGCCGCCGCACGCCGATGTGCGGGCCGCGTAGCAGGAAGTCGTTGCGCGACTGAGCGGGTGCTGGCGTTCAGTTCGCCGCCACCGCGCGATCACGCGCCCAGTCGCGCAATGCCTCGACCTTCTCCGCCATCGTCACCGCCAGCGGGAAGGTGTTCTCCACCTCGTGCAGGATCGCGTCGGTCGACAATGGTTCGCGTCGCGCCGAGCAGCCGTAGAGCGCGGCGACGATCGCCTGTTCGATTTCGGCACCGGAGAAGCGTTCGCTCTGCGCCGCCAACTGTTCCAGTTCGAAGCGTGTCGGATCGAAATTGCGACCGCGCAGATGGATGGAAAAGATCTCTCGGCGCGCATCGTGGTCGGGTAGATCGACGAAGAAGATCTCGTCGAAACGGCCCTTGCGCAGCAGCTCGGCCGGCAGTGCCGAGATGTCGTTGGCGGTGGCGACCATGAAGACTGCACCGGCGCGTTCGGCCATCCAGGTCAGCAGCGTGCCGAGCAGGCGCCGTGAGATTCCCTGATCCTGGTCGCTGACGGCGATCCCCTTCTCGATCTCATCGATCCACAGCACGCACGGCGCCATCAGCTCCGCCTGTTCGAGTGCGTTGCGCAGGTTCTTTTCGGTCTCGCCGATGTACTTGTTGTAGAGCGCGGCCATGTCGAGGCGCAGCAGCGGTAAACCCCACAGACCGGCAATCGCCTTGGCGGCGAGACTTTTGCCGCCGCCCTGCACGCCGAGCATCAATACCCCTTTCGGTTTGTCGCGACCGTTGCCGAGCAGCGCCTGCTCGCGCGCGGCGACCCACTGCTTCAGTTTCGCCAGGCCACCGACCTCGGAGAAGCGCGCGGTGTCGAATTCGAAGCTGAGCACGCCGCCCATGTCGAGCAGCTCGAACTTGGCGCGGTTCAGCGCCGGCAGGTCGTCGGCGTTGATGACGCCGTCGTCGCGGATCGCGCTGCGGGCGAGCCGGCGCGCGTCGTGTTCGGTCAGGCCGCGCAGGTTGCGCACCAGTTTGCGCACCACGGCGGGATCGCTCTGCAGCGGTTGCTGCGGTCGTTCCCGGGTCCAGGCCGTCACTTCGTCGCGAACGATGGCGAGCAGTTGCGCGTCGGTCGGCAGCGCCAGTTTCAGGCGTGCGCTGTAGCGTTTCAGTTCGGGCGGAATCTCCAGCTCGTGGCTGATCAGCACCACGGTGTGGCGTTTCTGCGGATAGGCGATGGCGATCTCCTTCAGCAGCCGCACATGCTCGGGCGGGTTGGGCAGATAGGGGTGGAAGTCGCACAGCGCGTAGAGCGAAGCGTGGCCGTGGCGGCGGATCGCGCGCAATGCGTCGGCCGGCGATTCCGGCTCCTGCGTCGGGCGTGTGTCCTCGCCGAAGCCGAGCCGGTTCAGTCCCTCGGTGATCGACCAGCAGTAGTAGCCGAGCTGGCGCTGCACGGCGACGCGTGTCAGCAGCTGCAGCGCGCGCGGTTCGTCGTGGGTTTCGAGGACGATGATCGGCACCTGCGAATCGATCAGCAGTGCCAGGTCGTTGACTTCCTGCATGGTGGTGGTTGCCTGCGTACGGTGACGCGAATGAGTCTAGCCGGCTTTGGTGTGCCCGATGGGCGCGCTTACAGCTCGGCCCATTGGCGCAGCAGGTTGTGATAGTGGCTGGTCAGCGCCACCACTTCGTCGCTGTCGCCGAGGCGGGCGCGCAGCTGCTGGATGGTGCTGTCGAGGTCGAACAGCAGCTGCCGGTGCCAGTCGTTGCGCACCATGCTCTGCGTCCAGAAAAAGGAGGCGATGCGTGCGCCGCGGGTGATCGGCTCGACGCGATGCAGGCTGCTGCTGGGGTAGACGATCATGTCGCCGGCGGGCAGTTTCACCTCGTGGGTGCCGTAGGTGTCCATCACCACCAGTTCGCCGCCGTCGTACTCCTCGGGATCGGAGAAGAACAGCGTGCACGACACGTCGGTGCGGATGCGTTCGCCGCTGCCCGGCACGGCGCGGATGGCGTTGTCGACATGCAGGCCGAACCGTTCGCCACTCTCGTAGCGGCTGAACAGCGGTGGCACGCTGGCGCGGGGCAGCGCGGCCGAGATGAACAGCGGGTTGGCGGCGAGCGCGTGGCCGATGCGCTGGCCGATGTCGCGCGCCACCGGCGAGTCCGGCGCCAGTTGGCGGTTGCGCTTGAACTGCGCGGCCTGCGCACCGGAGGTGACATTGCCGTCCACCCAGTCGGCAGCGTCGAGCGCGCGCCGGCACGCATCGACCTGTTCGCGGCCCAGTACGGCGGGGATGTGAAGCATCATGATTCCAGGCTCCTGCATCTGGTGATGAGGTGGGGTGAAGTAGACCCGAAAATGCAGACAGCCTCTCCGCTGGAGAGGCTGTCGGGGTTGCCGTGGGGCCGGTCAGAACTTGAAGTTGGCCGTCAGCAGCGCGGAGCGGGCCACGCCGGGCGTGTAGCGGTTGCCGTTGTTGTTCAGGTTGGCGATGTACTCCTCGTCGGTGAGGTTGTAGACGTTCAGCTGCAGCGTCAGGTTGCTGGTGACCGGGTAGGCGGCGTAGGCGTCGAATACCCAGTAGTCCTCGGTGTACGCCATGTTGGTGGTGGCGGTGACGGCATTGCTGATCGAGCGCGACACCGAGTCCATGTAGCGCGCACCGCCGCCGACGGTGATGTCCATCGGCAGGCGATAGGTCGACCACAGCGTGAAGCTCCACTCCGGCGACCAGTTCAGGTCGGCGCCGCTCTGCGTGGCGCTGCCCTCTTCCACGTCGGTCTTCATGTGCGCGAGGCCGGCGCTGATCGACCAGTTTTCGGTGATGTTGCCGACCGCGCCCAGCTCGACGCCCTGAACGCTCTTCTTGCCGTACTGGACCGGTATGCCGGTGTCGTTCTGCACCAGGTCGTTGGTGACCTCGGTGTCGTAGATCGCCGCGGTCAGCGCCAGCCTGTTGTCCAGCAGATCCCACTTGGTGCCCAGCTCCAGCGTGGTGGCCTCGGACGGGTCCATCGCCGGGTTGTTGATATTGTTGGGGGCCGCGTTCAGGGCGAAGTTGCTGCCACCCGGCGGCTGCTCCGAGGTGGCGGTCGACAGGTAGATGCTGCCGTTGGGCAGCGGCTTGAACAGCACGCCGGCCTTCCAGGTCAGCAGCAGGTCGGAATCCTTCAGTTCGGTGACCGTCTGGGTTGCCGGGCCGCCGGTCGGTGCCGAGATGATGGTGTTGCGGGTGGTGTACTGGTCGAGACGCAGGCCGCCATTCAGCTGCCAGCGCTCGGTCAGCTTGATCGTGTCGAAGGCGTACACGGCGAAGGTGAAGGTGTCGCCCTTGCTGCTGGCACCGGTGCGCGTCACATCCCGGCCGAGCACCGGATCGCCGACGCTGGGGTTCCAGAGGTCGGTGCGGTTGGCCGGCGAGGCACCCGCCGAGGTCTGGGTGCCGGCGCCGGTCAGCGTGCGGGTGGTCTGCTCCTCGTAGATGAACTCCACGCCGCTGCTCAGCGTGTTCTCCATGCCGCCGATGTCGAAGGTCGAGCTGAGGTTGGTCTGGTTGGTGACGATGATGTTTTCCTGCCAGCGCGGCTGGCGCGAGCGGTTGGCCTCCCAGTCGGCTGGATCGCTGGCGGTGACCACACCGCTCGGTGCCGTCAGCAGCTGATCGAGCAGCGAGCGACCGGCGCGGGTGGTGTTGCGCAGCGTGGTTTGGGTGCCGAGGTCGTGTTCGACACGGAGGGTCAGCTGGTCGGCCTCCACCTTTGCGTAATCGCTGGTGGCGCCGTAGTAGTTGGACGGGTCGACCGCGCGCGGCGCGCTGATATTGCCGGAGGCCCAGCCGCTCAGGCCGACGGTCGGCACGCCGCCGTCCGGCACGTTGTCCTGCTCGGCATGGATGTAGGCGATGGAGGTGCGGGTGGCGGTGCCCAGACCGAAGGTTATCGACGGCGCGAAGCCCCAGCCGGTGTTCTCCACTTCGTCGCGACCGGCGACGCCCATGCTCTGGCCCATCACGTTCAGGCGGAAGGCGGTGCTGTCGTTGATCGTCTGGTTGATGTCGCCGGTGGCGCGGTACTGGTCGTCGGTGCCGATGGCGGCGGTGCCGGCCTGGAAGTTTTCGGCCATCGGCATCTTGGTGACGGTGTTGACGGAGCCGGAGGGTGCGCCGCGGCCGTACTCGGAGCCCGACGACCCCTTCACCACCTCGACCTGCTCGATGTTGAAGATGTCGCGTACATAGCCGCCGAGGTCGCGCACACCGTCGGAGAAGATGCTGCCCGAGGTGTCGAAGCCGCGCATGAAGATGTTGTCCTTGGTGTTGCTGTTGCCGCCCTCACCCAGCAGCAGGGTGACGCCGGGGGTGTTGCGCAGCGCATCCTGCAGCGTGATGGCGCCCTGCTGCTCCAGCAGCTCCTTCCTGATGACGGTGATGGTCTGCGGGGTGTCGACCAGCGGTTGCGTGAACTTGGGCGAGGAGGCGGTCTCTGCCTTGATCTCGGAGATCTCGGTTCCGCGCACCTTGACCGGGGCCAGTTGCCGGGTGTCGGTCGGGGTCGCGGCGACCTCGCTCTGGGCCAGCACGCCGGCCGGCAGTGCCGCGATCATCAGGCCGAGCGCGGCCGAGGTGAAGGAAGGGGTAGTTGTCGCGCTGTGTTTGCGGCTTTTGATGGGGGCCATCGTGCTCTCCATGAACGATTGAATGTTGCCGCCGCCCATTGGCGGCAGGCGCTGTCGGCGACAGCGACCGTAACGATAATGTTTATCGTTTACATTTGACAATGAGTTGCGACGAGTTCTGGGAACTTTTTGCGGGCAGGGTGATCGCGGTGGGGTGTTTCGATGGCGGGCAGGCGGGGTGTTTCAGCGCAGTGGCAGGTTCGCCGTGTCGATCGGGTCGCGCCCGCCGGTGCCGATCAGCGGGCGCAGCCGGGCGGTCGCCTGTTCGGCGATATGGCGATAGGTGGTCAGCTTGCCGCCATAGATGGAGAGCAGGTTGCCATCGCGCTGTAGCACCGCCTCGCGCGGGCGGCTGAACGGGCGGTCGTTCGATCGCGGCAGCACGCGCACGCCGGCGAAGCTGTCGATGACGTCGCGCGGCTGTTGCGGCAGGTAGTGGGCGACGGTCTGCAGCAGGTAGTCGATCTCGTCGCTGCTGGCACTGACCTGTGGCGTGTCGACCTCGACCTCGGTGGTGCCGACCAGTGTCTGCCCGCGCCACGGCATGACGAAAACGGCGCGGCCGTCGCGCGGCGCTTCGAGGTAGAGGATGCCCGGCAGGTCGCCTTTCGGCAGCAGGATGTGGCTGCCCTTGACCAGACTGAATGGCAGCGGTTCGACGCCGCAGCGGCGCGCGATGTCGGCCACCCACGGGCCGCCGGCGTTGATCAGCGCGCGGCTGCGACAACCGACGTCGCGCCCGTCGACGCGCAGTTGCAGCGCGAAGCCTTCACCGTCGCGTCGTGTGGCGAGGCATTGTGCGGCGATCAGTTCGCTGCGTTCACTGCAGGTCGCGCCGAGCCGTGCGGCCGAGGCGACCACGGCGCGGGTCAGCGCGGCGTCGTCGGTCTGCGCATCCCAGTACTGGAACACCGCCTGCAGATCGTCGTGGCGCAGGCCGGGAAGGTGTTTCCACTCGGCGCGCGGCAGCTGGCGAAAACGGGCCAGCGGCTGCAGGCCGGTCAGCAGCGCGTAGAGCGACAGGCCGACGCGCAGCTGCCACGGCCGCCGCCGCGTGTCGCGGTAGACCGGGATGTAGAACGGCACGGCCTGCACCAGCGACGGCGCGTTCTTCAGCAGCCGCGTGCGTTCGAGCAGCGCGTGGTAGACGAGACGGAACTGCGCGCTTTCGAGATAGCGCAAGCCGCCGTGGATCAGCTTCGACGAGTAGTGCGAGGTCTCGGCGGCCCAGCCGTTGCGTTCGAGCAGCAGCGTGCGATAACCGGCCGCGGCGGCGGCCTGTGCGCAGCCGGCGCCGTGGATGCCGCCGCCGATGATGGCGACATCGAAGGTCGCGCCATCCAACGGAGTACTCATGCCGCGCCAAGCAGCTCGCCGACAGCGAAGCTCTCCACGAACTGCACGCCGCGCGCCCACAGTGCGCGCACCTGTTCGGGCTGGTCGACCTCGTAGACGGCGAGTGGCCAGCGGATCGACGACAGATCGCCCGGCGGCAGCTGCTTCACATCGGCAAAAACGACGACCGGATCGAGCGCGGCAATCGCCGGTGCATCGATCTGCCGCCACCGCTCCAGTACCGGGCCGACGCGCCAGTCGCGCGCGGCGGCCTCGCGCAGTACATCGATGTCGAAGCTGATGACGGTGCAGCGTTCGCCGAGCGCGCTCACGGCCGCGGCGACGGCATCGCACACTGTTTCGCTGTCGAACGCCTGCACCGACACCCGCTTCAGTTCGAGATAGAGATGGGCTTGCGGGAAGCGCTGCAGCAGGGCCACCACCTCGTCGAGATGCGCGATCGGCGTGCCGAGAAAGCGGTCGCCGAAGCGGTCGGGCTCGTGGGCGGAGAAGGCGCGCAGCTGCTCGCGGCGATAGCGATGGATCGCGCCGCGCTGGCGGCAGAGGCGGCGCAGCGTCAGGTCGTGGAACAGCACCGGTTCCCGGTCGGCGGTCAGCTGCACGTCGATTTCGAGGTTGAGTGCTCCCGCCTCCAATGCACCCTGCAGCGCCGGCAGCGTGTTCTCCGGAAAGCGGCGCTGCCAGCCGCGGTGGGCGATCAGGCGCGAGGCATCCATCGATCTCTCCTCAGCGCGGGGCGGTGCCGCTGTCGATGGTGTGGGCCGCCTCGGCGGCCAGCGCGGTGGCGACGCGCTGCGCCAGCTGCAGCACCAGTTCGCTGTAGGCGTCGGCGAGCGCGGTGGCGCTGTCGTTGGCGGGGGTCGTCGTGAAGCGTTCGCGCAGCGAGCGCTTCATCCTGCCCTCGGTCAGGTTCTCGACCATCCAGATCACTTCCAGCCGCGCGCGGCCGTCGGCTTGGCGGTCGAGGTCGAGCACGTCGATGCGCACCGCGTAGGTCGGCGTCGCGCGCTGCCGCCACGGGAAATTGCGCACCTTGGTGTCGGTCAGCGTCTGCAGGTTCTGCAGCAGGGCGCGCTGGATGCCCTGGTCGAGCGGCTCGGCCCAGCGCTGGCGCTCCAGCATCTTCAGCTGGCTGCCCCCCTCGCGCACGACGATGCGCTGGTTCTGCAGGAACGGCGCCACCCGCACCGGGCCGACGCCGACGCTGGCGCGCAGCGGCTCGGCGACGCTGTCGGCGCGCGGCGTCAGCACGTAGTAGGTCGGTGCCGGGCTGCGCTGGCCGAGGCTGCAGCCGGTGGTGGCCAGCAGCAGCGCCAGCATCGCGATCGATCCGAATCGGGTCATTACAGCTCCTCCTCGTGCGGTTTGCCGAACAGCAGCGACTGTGGCTGACGCTCCAGAACGTCGGCGAGGCGTTTGATTTCGTTGGCGGCTTCGCTGACGTTGGCGGCCGCGCTGTTGACGCGGTAGACCAGCGGCGAATCCTCCGAGGTCAGGTAGGCGGTGTTGTCGGCGGCGCGCTGCATCGCCTGCAGCGATACCTGCAGCGTGTCGAGGTTGCCATCGAGGCGTTGAGCCAGCGCCGGAATCTCGCGGTTGAGCGCGGCGAGCAGCGTCTCGGTCTGGTCGGCCAGCGGCGACAGGCGCTGCTCCAGTCGCTGCGACTGCGCGCTCAGCTGATCGACGGCGCCGCGTGTCGCCTGCAGCGTCTGCGACAGATCGCCAGCCAGCCCGCGCAGGGCGGGGTCGTTGACCAGCAGGTTGAGGCCGTCGACGATCTGCTGCAGGTCGCGACTCAGTTTGGCGACGTCGACACTCTCCAGGTCGCGCGTGATGCGCTCCATGTCGGTGGGGATGGTGGGAATCTGGGGGTGGCGGGTCTTCACCGGTTGCGTGGTCGCCACGGCTTGCGGTCGCAGGTCGGCGTCGACGTAGAGCAGGCCGGTCAGCAGGCTCTGCATGCGCAGCTGCGCCGACAGGCCGTTGGCCAGCAGCTTGTCGAGCTGGGGAGAGTCCTGTCCTTCCACGGCCAGGCTGTCGTGGTTGATCTCGACCGTGACCTCGTTCAGCACGCGCTGCGATTCGGCGTAGAGGGTGGCGCGGATCTCGGTCACCTGGCCGATCTTGACGCCCTTCAGCGTCACCGGCGCGCCGACGTTGAGCCCCTTGATCGAGCTGTCATAGACCAGCGTGTAGCGCTGCTTGCTGGCCCAGAAATTGTTGTCGCTGAAGAACAGCAGCAGCGCGATACCGAGCGCCAGCGTGCCGAGGATGAAGCCGCCGACGGCGACCGGACTCACCTTGCGACTCATGGTCTGCTCTCCGTCTGTGGTGACTGTCGGATCTGGTTCATTTCAGCGCTCCGATGTCGTCGGTTCGCCGCGGGAAAGCCCCGGCTCCCCGCGGGCAAGAAAGCTGCGCACGGTTTCGTGTTCGCTGTGGTGCCGCAGCTGGCGCGGGTCGCCGTAGTCGAGCTGCGTTCTGGTGTCGGCATCGAGGAAGACCGAATTGGTGGCGATGGTGAAGATCGACGCCAGTTCGTGCGTGACGATCACCACGGTGGCGCCCATCGCGTCGCGGATCTGCAGGATCAGCTCGTCGAGGCGCGCCGAGCTGAGCGGGTCGAGACCGGCCGACGGTTCGTCGAAGAACAGCAGTTCGGGGTCGAGCGCCAGCGCGCGCGCCAGCGCTGCCCGCTTGCGCATGCCGCCGCTGATCTCCGACGGATAGTAATCCTGAAAGCCGGCCAGTCCGACCAGCGCCAGCTTGTAGTCGATCAGCTCGGCCATCTCGACCGCGCTCAGCGTCGTGTATTGCTGCAGCGGTACGGCGACGTTTTCGGCCAGCGTCAGGTCGCTGAACAGACCGCCCTGCTGATAGGTGATGCCCCACTGCCGGCGCATCGCCAGCTGCTGTTCCGGCGTCGCGCCGAAGAAACTCTCGCCGTTGATCAGGATGTCGCCGGCGGCGGGGTGATTGAGGCCGATCATGTGCTTCAGCAGCGTGCTCTTGCCGCAGCCGGAGCCGCCCATGATGACGAAGACATCACCGCGGTAGATCGGGAAGCTGAGGTCGCGCTGGATGACGCGCTCGCCGTAGGCCATCGTCACGCCGCGCACGTCGATATGCACGTCGCGCTGCGGCTGGTCGCTGATCTCGGTCGTGGCGGCGGTCGCGGTCATCAGATGCCGAGCTTGTCGTAGAGGATGTTGAGGCCGGCATCGGCCACCACCAGATAGACGATGGCGCTGACCACGGCGCGTGTGGTGGCCTCGCCCACCGCCGCCGAGCTGCGGCCGCTGGCCAGCCCCGCCTGGCAGCCGGCGACGGCGATCAGCACGCCGAACACCAGCGCCTTGAACAGGCCGGTGGCGATGTCGTTGAAGCCGACCGAGTCGCGCGCCTGGTTGACGAACTGGATGAAGCTGACATCCATGCTGATCGCCACCAGCCCGCCGCCGACCAGCCCGACGACATTGGCGAACAGCACCAGCAGCGGCATCACCAGCACCAGCGCGATCAGCCGCGGCAGCACCAGATACTCCATCGGCGAGATGCCGAGTGTGGTGATGGCGTCGATCTCCTCGTTGGACTGCATGGCGCCGAGTTGCGCGGCGTAGGCGGCGCCGGTGCGGCCGGCCATGATGACGGCGGTCATCAGCGCGCCCATCTCGCGCACCATGCCGAGCGCGACCAGATTGGCGACGTAGACCTCGGCGCCGAACAGCCGCAGCTGCACCGAGCCGAGATACGCGAGGATCATGCCGACCAGCACCGCGATCAGCGCGACGATGCCGATCGCCTGCGGTCCGCACTGCTGGATGAAGTAGCCGACGTCGTGCGCGCGGGTGCTGGCGCGGCCGCGCAGCAGTCGCCCCAGTGCAATGGCGGTGGCGCCGATGAAGTCGACGAAATCGAGCAGGGCGCTGCCGCTGTCGTGCAGGTGGCGCTGCAGTCGCTCCCGCATCGAGGTGCGCCGCGCCGGTTGCGGGCGCTGCGGTGCCACTGCGGTGGCCACGGCGAAGAGCCGCTGCACACCCTCCGGCAGGGCGGTGATCTCCAGTGCAGTCGACGCCTCCGCGGCGTGGCGCGCGCAGCCGAGCAGGCGCGCCATGAAGTGGGAGTCCCAGCGGAAGTCCGCTTCGGCGTGCCACTGCCAGCAGGCGGTCGGTTGCTCGCGCAGCGCGGCGAGCAGTGCCGCGACGCTCGGCAGTGGCTGGCCGGCGCGCCAATGGCCGCCGACGGCGATGACGCAGGCATCGCCATGGGCAGCGGGTGCGACGGTGAAACGGGGTGGCGAGGCGTCGGAGTCCATGGCGCGTTCGCGAATGAAGGAGCGGCTATCTTGCCACCACCGCCGTGTGCGAGGCCATCGCTGTCGGTGGTGGGGGTGGGCGATAATGACGACCTGTTTTTTGCCGATCGGGATGATGCAGATGGGTGACGTGTTGAGTGTGCGTGCGGCGCTGGCCAGCGACGACCGTGTTGGTGCCACTGTCGCGGTGCGCGGCTGGGTGCGTTCGCGGCGCGATTCGAAGGCCGGCATCTCGTTTGTGGCGATCAACGACGGCAGCTGTTTCGCGTCGATTCAGGTGGTGGTGCCGGCGACGCTGCCGAACTACGAGAGCGAGGCGCTGAAACTCGGCAGCGGCTGCGCGGTGCTGGCGCGCGGCACGCTGGTGGCGTCGGAGGGCAAGGGGCAGGCGCTGGAGATTCAGGCGAGCGAGGTGGTACTGATCGGTGCGGTCGACGACCCCGAGAGTTACCCGATTGCAAAAAAGCGCCACAGCTACGAATTCCTGCGCACCGTTGCCCATCTGCGACCGCGCACCAACACCTTCGGCGCGGTGACGCGTATCCGCACGGTGCTGGCGCACGCGATTCACAACTTCTTTGGTGAGCGCGGCTTTCAGTGGATCAATTCGCCGATCATCACCAGCGCCGACTGCGAGGGGGCTGGCGAAATGTTTCGCGTCAGCACGCTCGATCTGGCCAACCTGCCGCGCACGCCACAGGGCGGCGTCGATTTCGCGCAGGATTTCTTCGGTCGCGAAACCTTCCTGACCGTCTCCGGCCAGCTCAACGCCGAGGCCTACTGCCTGGCGATGAGCAAGGTCTACACCTTCGGCCCGACCTTCCGCGCCGAGAACAGCCACACCAGCCGCCACCTCGCCGAGTTCTGGATGGTGGAGCCGGAGGTGGCGTTCGCCGATCTCGCCGCCGATGCCGATCTGGCCGAGGCGTTCCTGCGCCACCTGTTCCGCACCGTGCTCGACCGCTGCGGCGACGATCTCTCCTTCTTCAACGAGTTCGTCGACAAGGGGCTGATCGAGCGGTTGACCCATGTGGTCGACCAGCCGTTCGAGCGGATGGATTACAGCGAGGCGATCCGCGTGCTGCAGCAGTCGGGCAAACCGTTCGAATTTCCGGTCGAGTGGGGGCTCGACCTGCAGTCGGAGCACGAGCGCTACCTGTGCGAGCAGCACGTCAGGGCGCCGCTGGTGGTGATGAACTACCCGCGCGACATCAAGGCGTTCTACATGCGCCAGAACGACGACGGCAAAACGGTGGCGGCGATGGACGTGCTGGCGCCGGGCATCGGCGAGATCATCGGCGGCAGCCAGCGCGAGGAGCGGCTCGACCGGCTCGATGCGCGCATCGATGAGATGAAGCTCGATGCCGAGGCGCTCGGCTGGTACCGCGACCTGCGCCGCTACGGCAGCGTGCCGCACGCCGGCTTCGGTCTCGGCTTCGAGCGGCTGCTCTGTTATGTCACCGGTCTCGACAACGTGCGCGATGTGATCCCGTTCCCGCGGGTGCCGAACAGCGCTCCCTATTGAGGTGGGTGCAGTTGCAGCGGGCGGGGGCATGGACTAACTTTGCGCCCATCCCGACCTTCGGCCCGGCGGGAGGCTGGCCGCGATAACAATAAAAAATCCAATGATTTCCTGGAGTGAGAGAGTGTCCGACGAGCGTTTTGATCTGGTTTTCGACGGTCGCCTGGCGACCGGTTTTTCGCAGGCACAGGTGCGTCAGAACATGGCCGAGCTGTTCAGCCTCGGCGATACCCAGCTGGAGGCGTTGTTCAGTGGTCGCGTGGTGGTGTTGAAACGCGGCCTCGACAAGGGGCTGGCGATCCGTTTTCGCAATCGGCTGGCGCAGGTCGGGGCGCTGGGGCTGATCCGGCCTGCAGCGACGGAGGCTGCTGAGCAGCCCGCACCCGCTGCGCCAGTTGTCGCGCCGAAACCGGTGCCGAAGCCCGCCGCTGTGCGCCCGGCTGCCGCCCAGCCGGCACCGAAACCCGCGCCGTCGCCGAAGCAGCCCACCGCTGCGGTGGTGCCGGAGGCCCGTGCGACCGCTGCCGCCAGGGCGGCGCCGGCAGCGCCTGCTGTTCAGGCCAAAGCCCCGGCCCCGGCCCAAGCCCCTTCCGGCGGCGATGCCATCACCTGTCCGCGCTGTGGCCACGAACAGTCGCGCAGCAACAGCTGTGGCTCTTGCCGCATGGATCTGCGCCTGCACCTGCAGCGGCTGGAAAAGCGCGCGCGCCTGGTAGCCGCCCGGCGCGGCTGAGCCTGCGCAACCCGCCAACGAAAACGGGCGCCAGTGGCGCCCGTTTTTCATTCCAGCCGATGCCGCATCAGGCCATGTCGGTGAACTCGTAGGTCATCTCGGGGGTGGGGGCCTGCAGGTAGTGGCCCTGGATGAAGTCGGCCCCGACCTGCCACAGCGTCGCCAGCACGGCGGCGTTCTCGACGAACGGTACGATCACCTTGATATCGCGCTGGGTCAGCTCGCCGACGATCGCCTTCAGTGCGCTGGCATCGCCGCTGCCCTGCAGTTCGCGGGTGTAGGCCTGGTCCATCTGCACCAGATCGACCGGCAGGTTGCGCACGGTCTGCAGCGAGTCGGTGCCGCGGCCGAAGCTGCAGAGGCTGACCCGGCAGCCGAGCTGGCGCACCGCCTCGGCGAAGCCGCGCGCCGGCTTCAGGTAGTTGTTCACGTCGATTTCGCGCAGCTGCAGGATGACGCTGTGCGGCGGCAGGCCGGCCGCCTTCAGCGCCACGCCGAGCCAGGTGGCGAGCGAATCGTCCTGCAGTGCATTGGCGCTGAGGTTGATCACCAGGCGCGTGTCGTGGCCGGCGGCGCGGCTGTCGGCGAGCCGTTTGGTCGCCTCCAGCAGCAGCCAGCGATCGAGTTTGGCATTGCTGGCAGCGACGCCGAGGCTGTCGAGGAAGTTGTCGGGCGGCACCAGTGAGTCGGTGTCACCGCGCATCCGCAACAGCACCTCGTAGTGTTCGCCGCCGACCCCGCGCAGGCTGATCACCGGCTGGAACAGCAGCCTGAACCGTTCGTCCTCCATCGCCTCCTGCAGCGCCGATTCGCTGCCATCGGTGGCCAGCTGTCGCGCCGGTGGCTGCGCGGTGTCGAGTGCAACCTTGCCGCTGCCCTGCTCGCGCGCGCCGTCGAGTGCGCGCAGGGCGCGGTCGATGGCGCTGTCGCCGTTGCTGCTGCCGAATGGCGCGATGCCGGCGCTGATGGTGCAGTGCAGCGACTGGTCGCCGAGTTCGAACAGCCGGTTGTCGACCAGCTTGCACAGGTGTTGCGCCAGCGCCACGGCGTCGTCGGCGGCGAGGTCGCTCAGCACGATGAAACTGTCGTCGCCGGCGCGGGCGAGGGTGGCGCCGGCGGGCAGCGAGCCCTCGTCGTCCAGGCGCTGGCCGATGGCGGCGACCAGTTCGCGACCGCGGCTGAAGCCGAGCTGGCGACGCTGGGCGAGGAAGTTGTCGAGTGCCAGCAGCATCACGCTGCCCTGGCTGACCAGCGCGAGCTGGCGGGTCAGGTAGTCGAGGCTGAACAGGCCGCTGTCGCTGTCGCGATCGCTGCTGCCGCTGTTGCCGGAGGTCGGTGTCGAGGCGTCGACGACGGTCAGTTGCAGGCAGGATTCGCCGTCGTAACTGGCGCTGCACAGTTCGAAGCAGGTGGCAAAGCTGCTGCGGTCGGCGCGCAGCGCGGTGACGCGGGTGTTGCCGGTGCCGCTCTTGAGCAGCGTCTTCAGTACGTCGTGCTCCTCGGCGGCGACCAGGTCGACGATGGCGGCACAGTCGAGCTCGGCGGCATCGTCGTAGCCGAAACGCTCGGCGAACTGGGCGTTGGCGTTGATCAGCATGCCGTCGGCGATGTAGGCGATGGCTTTCTCGGAGGCGCCGAGCAGCAGCGTGTTGCGCTGTTCGGCTTCGTCGAGCTGGGCGCGCACGGCGTCGAGGGCGCGCGCCAGCTCGACATGTTCCAGTTCGCGCAGTGCCGCCTGCACCAGTCGCTGTTCGTCGGTCGGCGCAATGACATCGCGGGCACCGGCGGCGAACAGCGGCGCCAGCTCGGCGTCGGCGCGCAGCACCAGTGCCGGCAGGTGCGGCTGGTGTTTGTGCAGGTAGTCGAGGCACTGCTCGACCTTCAGCTCCGGGTGCTCGTCGTCGGCGATCAGCAGGTCCCACTCGCGCGTCAGTGCCTCTTCGAGGTCATCGGCGGAGGCGATGCGATGCGCACGCGCGACACGTCCGGCGGCGCGGAACAGGCTGATCACGCGCTCGGCATCGTTGTCCGAGGCGTTGATCAGCAGCAGGCGGATGGTTGTCGTCCTTTTACGTGCCATGTCTGTCGCTTTTACTGCCTGTTGGATGAGGGGGCGGTCGGCTTCATAACACATCCCACAGCTGGTCGAACTTGCCGTCGCGCGCTGCCCGGGCATCGGCCTCCGACTTGTGCGGCTGCGGGCTTTCGCCGAGGCGGCGGAATTCGAACTGGCTGTAGGCGGCCGAGCCGGCGATGCGGCGCCCCAGCTGGATGCGGGTTTCGCGATCGCGCGCCAGCAACACCACTTTCTGCCCTTCGCGGAACGGCAGATGGGGGGTGATCAGCGTGGCCGGTTGCGCGATCTGCTGGATCTCGGGCAGCAACAGCACGCGCAGAAACTCTTCGCTGCCGCCGCTGGTCTGGATCACGCGCGCGCCGTAGGGGGCGGCGCTGGGCGACAGCAGCTCGACGCCCAGGTGCGGCTCCTCGCCGCGCATGTGTACCCAGCGCACGACACCGATGCTCCAGCGCTCGGCGCCGCTCTCGCGCAGGCCGACGATCTCGCCGGTGCGCAGCTGGGTTGGGCACTCCGGCGGCCAGCGCAGGCAGTAGCCGCCGGGCGACAGGTTGACGGTGTCGACCTGGTGGCTGCGCAATCGCTCGCTGCCGCGTTCACGCGCGCTGCTCTGCTCGGTGGCGTGGCGCTTGATGTCGTAGTCGATCGCCTCCAGCGACACCTGGGTCATGCCGCCGGCGTTGCGGTAGGGGCTGTCCCAGACATCCCACTGGCGCCCGCGATCCTTGCCGGTCGGCGCGGCCTGACGCAGAAACGGATTGTCGGTGCTGGTGGCCGCAGCCGGTCGGCTGCGGGCGCCCAGCAGCCGCTGGAAGTCGATGCCACCGGCGAGGAAGTGGTGGGCGGCGCTCAGGCCGAGCGCGATGTCGATGCGCTCGTTGCGCTCGATGCGCAGGAAGTTGCGGCTGCTGGCCGTGCTCCAGCCGTGGATCAGGTGGTTCAGCAGGCCGACCGGCAGGTCGCCGCCGATCAGCGACGAACCGCTGGCTGTGGCGTGGGCCAGCTGATCCTGCAGCTGCTCGGCGAGATGTTCCGCCAGCGCGCGCGTGTCGAAGCCGAGCCAGTGTGGCGCCGGCTCGCAGAAGGTGAGGAAGGCGGGGCCGATGTCGCCCTCGGGGTCGACCGCGAACAGCCCCTCGCCCGGGCCGCACAGCGTCACCATCCGGCTCCAGTCGACCAGCCGCTGGAACAGCTTGCCCATCTCCTCCTGGCGCAGCTGGTGGGTCTTGGCCGAGCCGAGCAGCAGCGCGCGCAGGTAGGCGCTCTCCAGCGTGCTGTCGCCGTGCTGGGTGTCGTTGACGCGGCGATGTTCGAGCCCCAGTCGCCAGCCGGTGCGGGCGATCTGGTGCAGCGCGTGCCAGCAACCGCTGGCCGGGCGCCGGTAGAGTTCGCAGCCGCGCATCAGGTTGGCGGTGTGGGCGGTGGCGGCGCGATGCAGGGCGGTGGCCAGCGCCTGTTCAGGATTGCTCACCCCGGCGGGGCGGCTGCTCTGCAGCATGGCGTGGGCACACAGCTCGTAGCCGACGGCGAGCTGGGCGTAGAGCTCCTGCGCCAGCAGGGCCACTTTCTTCGCCTGCTCCGGCAGCGGCACCGGCTGGCCGAGGTAGTGGCGGCGCAGGCCGCTGGCGACGAATTCGATGGCCGGGCGCAGCCGCTCCAGCAGTTCGAGGCGGCGACCCGGCGTCAGCCGGACCCGGTTCAGTTCATTGATGGCGGTATAGAGGCCGCGAGTGCTCTGGCCGAGATTGGCCTTGGGCAATGTCTCCAGCCACGCGGCGACGGCCTCCGCCGTGGGCGCAAAAAGGGTAGGTGCATCCAGCTCCTGAGTGGGTAATTCCAGGTGAAGGGTGAGGGGCTGGTTCATGCTCTCGTGTCGACGGTTGGCGGCGGGGTTCGGCGCAGGCACTCCGCAATCACGACCGGCGATGCAACCGTCATCTGCCGGTCATCGGCGCTGCGCTTTTGCAGTCTAGCAGGGGTGTCGCGATCTGCCCGGTTATAGACCACTAGCGCGCGGCGGTGATCCGGCCGAGTGTGGTGCCCATCCGCACCGCGCTGCCGGCGACGGCATCGGCACGCCACTCGACGCTGCCGTTGGGCAGCAGCACGATCGCCGTCGAGCCGAGTCGGAAGCGGCCCAGCTCGGCGCCGCGCGCCAGCTCGACCGGCGCCGGCGGCGCGGCGAAATCGGTGTCGATGACGCGGCGGCCGAGTGGCGCCACCGGGCCGGCCCAGACCGTGTCGATGCCGGCCACGATCATCGCGCCGACCAGTACCACGGCCATCGGCCCGGCCTCGGTTTCGAACAGGCAGACCAGGCGCTCGTTGCGCGCGAACAGATTGGGCACGTTGTCGGCGGTGGTCTGGTTGACCGAGAACAGATCACCCGGCACGTAGAGGGTGCGGACCAGCCGTCCGGCCAGCGGCATGTGCACGCGGTGGTAGTCGCGCGGCGACAGGTAAATGGTGGCGAAATGGCCGCCGGCGAACGGGGCGGCCAGCGCCGCGTCGCCGCCGAGCAGCCGCTGCGCCGAGTAGTACTGCCCCTTGGCCTGCAGGATGGCATCGCCACCCAGTGCGCCGACCTGGCTGATGAAGCCATCGGCCGGGCACAGCAGTGCCGCCGGGTCGGCGTCGAGCGGGCGGGCGTCGGGCTTCAGCGCGCGGGTGAAAAAGGCATTGAAGCTCGGGTAGGCACGCGGGTCCTCCTCCAGTGCCTCGCTCATGTCGACGTCGAAGCGGCGCCGGAACAGGTCGATGAAGGTGTTCTTCAGCCACGGAATTTCACTGGCGGCGAGGCAGCCGACCAGTCGCGACAGCAGGTGTTGGGGTGTCAGGTACTGGAGCAGGATGAACAGCAGCTTCACGGACTCTCCTTATCGGGGCGGGCGTGTGATGTGGGCGGCGATTGTAGCGGTTGCGCTGCGGGCCGGGTGCCCCGGAGAGAGGGGCGCGGCAAGCAGAGCCGGAAGTCAGCGACCCTTCGACAGTACCTGCAGCGCGACGGAGAGCGCGGTGCTGAGCTGGCGGAAGTGGTGGCGCTGCTCGGCGGAGAGCTCCTCACCACCGGCGTCGGCATAGAGCAGTGCCAGTGGGCGTTCGCCAGCGAACAGCCCCATCAGCGCGAAGGCGTCGCAGCCGGCGGCGGCGTGCAGTGCCGGCGGCAGATGTTTGAGGAAGCGGTCGCGGTTGCCGGCGTCGAGTGTCAGTGCCAGCGGCCGCTCCAGCAATTGCGCCAACAGGGTATTGCCAGCGAGTGGCAACTGCAGATTGCGCAACGGGCTTTGCTCTGTACAACCGGCGCTGGCCAATGTCTGCAGCAGCTGCCCGCGCTGCGCCAGCGCCAGCACGGCGGCACGGCGCAGGCCAGCACCGCGGCAGAGGGCGGTCGGTGCCAGCGCCAGCGCCTCGCGCGCCGACCCCAGCGCGCCCGGCTGTTGCAGTCGCTGCAGTGTGGCGGCGAACAGCGCCGGGTCGCTGTTGATGGCCTGTTGTGAAGGAGAGGGTGACGGCGATGGCGGCGGCACCAGCAGGTCGCGCTGGCGCCACTGGCAGAGCAGCCGGCTGGCCGGCAGCAGCAGCCCCTGCGCGATGCCATCGTCGGCGGCGGTGCGGCTGAAGGCGGCGGCGGCGCGGTGGCCGTAGTCGAGCAGCGTCGACAGCGGCCGGCGACAGGCGCAGGCGGCGATGGCGAAGAGCCGTTCGGTGCGGCGGGAGTACCACTCCCAGTCGCTCTCGTCGGCCAGCGTATTGGCGACGGCAACGATCAGCGCCGGGTGGTGGCTGAGGTCGTTGGCGCGGCCGTCCGGGACCACCGGCGGGTCGTCGAGACGCGCGGCGCGCGCCAGTTCGATCCATTCGCGCGGCGTGCCGGCCTGGTTGTGGTCCCAGCTGGCGCGGCTCGCCGCCGGCAGCAGCCAGCGCTGGACCAGGCCGCCGGCGATGCGGCTGATGCCGGCGCCGAGCAGCTGTTTCTGCACCGCCTCGCCGCAGGGCTGGCGGCGCGCGCGGCGCAGAGTCAGCTCGCGCATGGCGCCGCCGGCCTCCAGCCAGAGCAGCCAGAGCGGCGCACCCGCCAGCAGTGTCGCCCAGTAGATCTCCTCCGGGTGCCAGCGGCCGCTGCCCTCGGCCCACAGTCGCGCCTGCCACGCCGCGTGCTGGCTGCGCAGCAGCGCCTGCCGGTAGTCGGCGGTCACCGGGTGGTCGGGATCGATGGCGGGGGCGGCGACGAGCTGGGTGCGCGCCCGGTTGCTGCCGAGCAGGGCGATGGCGTGTTCGAGGGTGGCGGCGTCGCGCCCGTATTTGGCCAGTGCGCGGTTGGCGGCGCGCAGTATCAGCAGCGCCTGTACCGGGTCGCGTTCGAGGATCTGCGCCACCTTCGCCGCGCCGCCCAGGCCCGAGTCGAGCTCTTCCAGCGCCTGCGCACGCACCACCGGATCGACCGGCGGCACCTGTGCGGCGAGGTCATTGAGCCAGCGGTCGAGGCTGCGCGGCCGGATGTTGTTATTGGCGGCGGGCGCGGACATGGGGTCTCCGAAATGCCGCAGTGGCAACGAACAGCGGTGTCGCGAGGGCGACGGTCAGGGCAAAGCCTAGGCGCTGGCGGCCAGCCTGCAACCGCGCCGGGTCAATCGCCGGCTTCGGCCAGCAGCGTGCGCAGGCTGGCGGCGCGGCGCGGACCCAGCGCACCGGTCTGTTCAGCCTCGCGAATGGCACAGCCCGGTTCCGCGTCGTGGCGGCAGTTGCGGAAACGGCAGTGGCCGAGCAGCGGCTTCAGTTCGCGGAAGCCAGCCTCGATATCGGCGCGCGACAGGTGGCCGACGCCGAACTCGCGGATGCCGGGTGAGTCGATCAGATCACCACCCGCGGGCAGATGGAACAGCCGTGCCGTGGTGGTGGTGTGGCGCCCCTTGGTGACCGCCTGCGACAGCTCGCCGATGCGGATCTCCTCGCCCGGCAGCAGCGCCGAGATCAGCGACGACTTGCCGACACCGGACTGGCCGACGAAGACGCTGATGCGGTCGTCCAGCAAGCTGCCCAGCTCGCCGAGGCCATCGTGCGCGACGGTCGAGGCGCGCAGCACGCGATAACCAATGTCGGCATAACTGGCGAGCAGCGTTTCGAGCGCTGCGCGTTCGTCGTTTTCGATATGGCCGTCGTCCAGCAGGTCACTTTTGTTGAGCAGCAGGATCGGCTCGATGCCACACGCCTCGGCGGCGACCAGATAGCGGTCGATCAGGTTGGCGAACGGCTCCGGCCGCGGCGCGATGACGACCAGAATCTGGTCGATATTGGCGGCCACCGGTCGCGGCAGGCCCGAGTGCGAGTCGGGTCGTGCCAGCAGCGAGTGGCGTTCGAGGCTGGCGACGACGATGCCGCCTTCGCCGCCTTCGCGCGGTTGCCAGATGACGCGGTCGCCGGTCACCAGCGCATCGAGGTTGGTGCGCAGGCGGCAGCGCACGATGTTGCCGCGCCGCTCACCCTCCAGCGCCTCGACGTCGAGCTGCGTGCCGAAATGGGAGATGACGAGGCCAGGCTGTTCGGGTCCGAGATCGGCACTGCTGCCGGCGTCGCCCTGTTGCACTCGCTCCGCGCGGCGGCTCTGTTGATCGCGGATGCGGCGCGTCTGCTGATCGCTGAGTCGGCGTTTGGCCATCAAGGGTTGAACCGGCGGGCGTGCTTCAAGTGATGGTGCTCGGCAAGTGAGGAAGAGGCGGCGGTCATTATCGCGGAACGCTTGCTACAATCCAGCCTCTTTTACGGCGTGCACCGCTTCCGTTGCGCGCGGTCTCTCTCCCCAACAGCCGTGGTGACTGCCGATGAAAAGCGACCTCAATCTGATCTGGATCGACCTCGAAATGACCGGGCTCGATCCCGACAGCGACAGCATCATCGAGATTGCCACCATCGTCACCGACAGCGAACTGAACACCATCGCCGAAGGCCCGGTGTTCGCCGTGCACCAGCCCGACAGCGTGCTGGCGCGGATGGACGAGTGGAACACGCGCCAGCACGGCCAGTCGGGGCTGACCGAGCGCGTGCGCCAGAGCACCAACTCGCCGCGCGAGGCGGAGCTGGCGACGATCGAATTCCTGTCGAAATACGTGTCGGCCGGCAAGTCGCCGATGTGTGGCAACAGCATCTGCCAGGACCGTCGCTTTCTCGCCCGCGAGATGCCGGAACTGGAGCGCTTCTTCCACTACCGCAACCTCGATGTGTCGACGCTGAAGGAGCTGGTCAAGCGCTGGCGTCCCGATCTGGTCGGCGGCTTCAATAAATCCGCGTCACATCTCGCGCTCGACGATATTCGCGAGTCGGTGGCCGAACTGCGCTACTACCGCGAGCATTTTCTGAAGTTGAGCTGAGCCGTCGTTTTTCGGCGGTAGTGCGGCGCCGCATGGGGTAAGTCTCTCCGGCACCGCTGCGAGTACATCCATGTACGCTTCCCCGGAGACATCCATGTCTCCGAGGATGCCGGAGAGACTTACCCCACACGTCGCTCCAGCGTCAGTGCCAAACATTCGGGGTTTTGCCGCGAATCTCGCGATGCCTTTGAGGCAGAGCGTGCTCCAAGGTCCTCCCCTGCGAAGTAGGGGAGGTGCCCCGAAGGGGCGGAGGGGTCCGCCCTTCATCACTGCGCCCCAAACCCGGACCCCTCCGCCTCGCTGCGCTCGGCACCTCCCCTACTTCGCAGGGGAGGACCTTGCGCTCGCAACATCCTCAACCCACAGCGAAGGGCTTGCGGGAAAGCTGCTGCGCCAGTGCCCATGCAACATGCTCGGCAACCAGGTCATCCGCTGCGTTCAATCGAGCCTGAAGCACCGAAACGATGGCCTCGCTGAATGGCGCATTCCCTAACGCCACGGAAATGTTGCGCAGCCAGCGCTGATGACCGATGCGGCGAATCGCCGATCCCTCGGTTCGCTGCAGAAACGCCTCCTCGCTCCAGCCGAACAGCTCGACCAGCTGTGCACCGTCGAGCGCATGGCGCGGCTGGAAGTCGTTTTCACTGGAGAGCTGCGCAAAACGGTTCCACGGGCAGGCCAGCTGGCAGTCGTCGCAGCCGTAGATTCGGTTGCCGAGCAGTGGGCGCAGCGCTTCGGGAATTGCCCCTTTCAATTCGATCGTCAGATAGGAGATACAGCGGCGCGCGTCGACCTGATAAGGGGCGACGATCGCCTGTGTCGGGCAGATGTCGAGGCAGGCGCGACAGCGACCGCAATGCTCCTCTTCATAGGCATCGTCGATCGGTAGTGGCAGATCGGTGTAGATCTCGCCGAGAAAGAACCACGAGCCGGCGCCGCGGTTGATCAGCATCGTGTTCTTGCCGATCCAGCCCAGCCCGGCCTTCTGCGCCAGCCCGCGCTCCAGCACCGGCGCGCTGTCGACGAAGGCGCGGTAGCGATGTGGCGCCAGTTCGGCGTTGATGCGTTCACCGAGTTGCGCCAGCCGTTTGCGCATCAATTTGTGGTAGTCGCGACCGAGTGCGTAGCGCGACACGTAACCGAGTTCGCTGTCGTCGAGCACCTGCTGGGCATCCTGCGCCTCCGGCAGGTAATCCATGCGCGCGCTGATTGCACGCACGGTGCCCGGCTCCAGCTGGTCGGGGCGCCAGCGTTTGTCGCCGTGCGCCGCCATGTAGTTCATCTCGCCGTGGAAGCCGCGTTCCAGCCACGCGCGCAGATGCCCGGCGTGTTCGCCGAGTTCGACATCGGTGATGGCGATCTGCTGAAAGCCGAGTTCGCGCCCCCATGCCTTGATGGTCTGCGCAAACGCGGCGGGATCGATGCTCATTGGAGGTGCCCTGTGGCCCGGGCGGCAATTCTGACAGAATGCGCCGCAATCCCCGCTGCGACAGTTCCGACCGATGACCTCATCGTTGCCCACTGCATTGCACACCGCCGCCGGCAGTCGCGAACTCGATCGCCGTGCCATCGAACAGCTCGGCATTCCCGGCGCGCACCTGATGCAGCGTGCCGGTCGCGCCGCCTTCAGTGCGCTGCTGCAACGCTGGCCCGAGACCAGTCACATCCACGTCTGCTGTGGCACCGGCAACAACGGTGGCGACGGCTTCGTCATCGCCGCGCTGGCGAAGTTGCGCGGTATCCCGGTGTCGCTGTGGCAGGTGGGTGATCCGGCGAAAATCGGTGGCGATGCACTGCTGGCGAAGCAGATGGCCGAGCGCGAGGGGGTGATCGGCCGGTCATTCGATGCCAGCGAATTGAAAGAGGGTGTCATCGTCGACGCGCTGCTTGGCACCGGTCTCGGCGGCGACGTGCGTCCACCGTTCGCCGATGCCATCGCCGCGATCAACGCCAGCGGTTTGCCGGTGCTGGCGGTCGATATCCCCTCCGGTCTCTGCGGCGACAGCGGCAGCGAGCTGGGTGTCGCCGTGCGTGCCGACCTCACCGTCACCTTCATCGCCGTCAAACAGGGGCTGCTGACCGGGCGCGGTCCCGCCTGCTGCGGCGAGTTGCTGTTTGACGATCTGCAGCTGCCGGGCGAGTTGCTGGCGCAGGTGGCGCCGAGTTCGCGCCGGCTCGATCTCGTCGACCTGAACCGGCTACTGCCGCGCCGCGCCCGCGATGCCCACAAGGGCCAGTTCGGCCACCTGCTGGTGGTCGGTGGCGACCACGGTTTTGGCGGCGCCGCGCTGATGGCGGCCGAGGCGGCCGGTCGGCTCGGCGCCGGATTGGTCAGCGTCGCCACCCGCGCCGAACACCTGCCGGCTTTACTGGCACGTCGTCCCGAGGTGATGGCGCACGCCGTCCGCTCTGGCCAGGAGCTGGCGCTGCTGCTGGCGCGCGCCTCTGCCGTCGTCATCGGTCCGGGTCTCGGCCAGAGCGGCTGGAGTGAGCAGTTACTCGCCGCCGTGCTGGCGTCAGAGCTGCCGCTGGTGGTCGACGCCGACGCGCTGAACCTGCTGGCGCAGTGGCCGGCGCTGCGCCGCGACAACTGGCTGCTGACACCTCATCCGGGTGAGGCGGCGCGGCTGCTCGGTAGCGACACGGCGACGGTCGGTCGCGACCGGTTTGCCGCCGCGCGCGCGCTGCAGCAGCGCTTTGGCGGTGCCGTCATCCTGAAGGGGAGTGGTTCGCTGGTCGCCGATGGCGACACCGTGTCGGTCTGTCCCTACGGCAATCCCGGCATGGCCAGCGGCGGAATGGGCGATGTGTTGAGCGGCGTGTTGGGCGGCCTGCTGGCGCAGCACCTGTCCGTCGGAGACGTTGCACGTCTCTTTATCGGGGACGTTGCACGTCTGGGCGTCTGCCTGCACGGCCGCGCCGCCGATCTGGCGGCAGCGGTGGCGGGCGAGCGCGGTCTGCTGGCCACCGACCTGATTCCCCACCTGCGCCGGCTGGCCAATCCGGCATGAACCCGGTGATCGAGCGCGATCTGGCCGACAGCGATGTCACCGAGGCGTTTGGTGCCGAGCTGGCCGCGATCTGCCGTGATGGCGGCGTAATCTGGCTCGAAGGTGACCTCGGCGCTGGCAAGACCACCCTCTGTCGCGGCCTGCTGCGGGCGCTTGGTCACGCCGGTGCGGTCAAGAGTCCGACCTATACGCTGGTCGAGCCTTACGACCTGCCCGGCCTGAAGGCCTATCACTTCGACCTCTACCGCCTGCACGACCCCGAAGAGCTGGAGTTCATGGGCGTTCGCGACTATTTCGACGGGCGCGCACTGGCGCTGATCGAGTGGCCGCAACGCGGTGCCGGCCATCTGCCGGATCCTGATTTAGTGATTGAAATTCAATCAGTTGGCGATGGCCGCCGGGTTCGTGTCGAGGCGCGCTCGGCGCACGGCCTGACGCTGCTGGCGCAACTGCGCTGACTCAATTACAAAAAAGCTAGTCATTTCAAAAGAGTGTCGGCTATTCTTCGCGCCATGCCTAAGATTCGCTGCTCACTTTTTGCGCTGCTGCTCTCCCTGCTGCTCGCCGGGATGAGTGGTCTTGCCGCTGCCGGTCAGGTGGTCGGTGTCGCCGTGCAGAGCGGTGCCGATGTCACCCGGGTCGTCATCGAGCTGACCGCGCCCGTCAAATACACCTACCAGACCCTCGCCAACCCGCACCGCGTCGTCGTCGACCTGCAGGGCGTCGCGCTCAAGGCGCCGCTCGATCAGCGCGGTGGCGCGGTGCAGAAGATTCGCAGCGGTATCCGCAACGGCAGCGACCTGCGCCTGGTGTTCGATCTGAGCACCGCTGCCCGTCCAACACTCGCCTTTGAAGGCAGTCGGTTGCTGGTCGACCTGCAGGGCGGCGCTTCGGCTGCGACGGCGGCCAGCGCTGCCGGGGGCGCCGCGACTCCCGCACCGGCGCCGCGCGCGGTCAAGGTCGCCAGCGGTCAGCGCAACCTCGTCATTGCCATCGATGCCGGCCACGGCGGCAAGGACCCCGGTGCCATCGGTCCGGGTCGCGTGCGCGAGAAGGAGGTGGTGCTCGCCATCGCGCGCGAATTGAACGCCATGCTGGCGCGCGAGCGCGGCTACAAGCCGGTGATGATCCGCAGTGGCGATCAGTTCCTGCCGCTGCACACCCGCCGCGATCTCGCC
This sequence comes from uncultured Verrucomicrobiaceae bacterium, assembly GCA_964386045.1. Taxonomy (GTDB): domain Bacteria; phylum Pseudomonadota; class Gammaproteobacteria; order Pseudomonadales; family CAMLJR01; genus CAMLJR01. Next base: position 44,985 of record CAYLRA010000014.1, read on the forward strand.
CGCAAGGCGCAGGCTGACCTTTTCGTCTCGATTCACGCCGATGCCTTCACCAATCCGCAGGCGCGCGGCGCCTCGGTCTTCGCCATCTCCGACCGTGGCGCCACCAGCACCATGGCGGCGTTTCTGGCGCAGAGCGAGAACAAGGCCGACGCCATTGGCGGCGTGACCACGCAGGGCAAGGATGAGCACCTGCTGAAGGTGCTGACCGACCTGTCGATGAACGCTTCGATCGACGCCAGCATGAAGGTGGGTCACCACGTGCTGAACTCGATGGGCGGCGTCGCGCGGCTGCACAGCCGGCGCGTCGAGCAGGCCGGCTTCATGGTGCTGAAGTCGCCCGACACGCCGTCGATCCTGGTCGAAACCGGTTTCATCTCGAACCCGGAGGAGGCGCGCAAGCTGTCGACGCCGGCCTACCAGCGGCAGATGGCGCAGGCGATCTTCCGTGGCATTCACCGTCACTTCAGCGATAACCCGCCGCCCGACACCTACCTGGCCTGGGCCAGGCGCAACCAGTCTCCGGTGGCCGCCGCACCCGCTGGCGGGCGCCACACCATCGCCCCGGGCGATACCCTGTCGGGCATCGCGCAGCAATATGGCGTTTCGCTCAATCAGCTGCGCCAGCGCAACAACCTCGCCGCCAACGACACCATTCTGGTTGGTCGCACGCTGCTGATTCCCTCCGAAGGTTGATGTCCCGGTAAACTCGCGGCCTTGTCTGCTCCAGGCCGCTCCGCATGTCCCGCATCCAGCTGCTCAGCCCGCGCCTCGCCAACCAGATCGCCGCCGGCGAGGTGGTCGAACGCCCTGCCTCCGTGGTCAAGGAGCTGCTCGAAAACAGTCTCGACGCCGGCGCGCGCCGCATCGATATCGATGTCGAGGCTGGTGGCTCGCGACTGCTGCGGGTGCGCGACGACGGTGGTGGCATCGAGCGCGAGGATCTGACCCTGGCGCTGGCGCGCCACGCCACCTCGAAGATTCACGAGCTGGCCGATCTGGAGCAGGTCGCCAGCCTCGGTTTTCGCGGCGAGGCGCTGGCCTCGATCGGCTCGGTGTCGCGGCTGATGCTCACCTCGAATGCCACCGATGACGCCGGTCGCGGCTGGTGCGCGCGCAGCGAGGGGCGCGACATGGAGGTGGTGCTGGAGCCGGCGCCACACCCGCGCGGCACCACCGTCGAAGTGCGCGATCTGTTCTTCAATACGCCGGCGCGGCGCAAGTTTCTGCGCGCCGAGAAGACCGAGTTCGGTCACATCGAAGAGATGGTGCGACGGCTGGCGCTCAGCCGCTTCGAGGTCGGCTTCAACCTGCGCCACAACGAACGCATCGTGCAGGGGTTGCGCGCCTGTGGCTCCGAGCTGGAGCGCGAGCGGCGCGTCGCCGCCGTCTGCGGGCCGGCCTTCATCGACAACGCGGTGGCGATCGAGAGTCGCGCCGGCGATCTGCACCTGTGGGGCTGGGTGGCGCTGCCGACCTTCTCGCGCAGCCAGTCCGACATGCAGCACTTCTATGTCAATGGTCGCGCCATTCGCGACCGGCTGGTTGGCCACGCGGTGCGCCAGGCATTCCAGGATGTGCTCTACAGCGGTCGCCACCCCGCCTTCGTGCTCTATCTCGATCTCGACCCCGGCAATGTCGACGTCAACGTGCATCCGACCAAGCACGAGGTGCGTTTTCGCGATGGCCGCTCGGTGCACGATTTTCTGTTCCGCAGCCTGCACCGCGCACTGGCCGAGGTGCGACCGGCCGATCAATTGCCGCCGGAGCAGCGCGGCGCCGTTGCAGCGCCGGCCGAACCCGAGCCGGTGCAGGTCGGCCTGCAGCTGCCGGTGCGCAGTTACCGGCCCGCCACGGTCGAGCCGCAGCAGGTGCGCGAGCAGCTGGCGGCTTTCGAGTCGCTGTACCGTGCGCCGACCGCCGCCGCCGAGTCGCCGCCGATGGCGCCTGCGTCCGACAACGACGTCCCGCCGCTCGGCTACGCGCTGGCGCAGCTGTCGGGCATCTACATCCTGGCCGAGAACGCGCACGGCCTCGTGCTGGTCGACATGCACGCCGCCCACGAGCGCATCACCTACGAGCGGATGAAGTGCGCCTGGGCCGACAGCGGCATTCGTTCGCAGCCGCTGCTGGTGCCGCGTTCGCTGGCGGTCAGCGAACGCGAGGCCGACTGTGCCGAGGAGCGCGCCGAGCTGTTCGTGTCGCTCGGTCTGAGCCTGCAGCGCGCCGGTCCCGAATCGCTGCTGATCCGCGAGGTGCCGCTGCAGCTGCGCGACGCCGACGTCGAACAGCTGGTGCGCGACGTGCTCGCCGACCTGCTCGAATTCGGCACCTCCGATCGCATCGAGGCGCAGATCAACGAGCTGCTGGCGACGATGGCCTGTCACGCTGCCGTGCGCGCCAACCGCAGGCTGACGGTGCCGGAGATGAACGGCCTGCTGCGCGACATGGAGGAGACCGAGCGCAGCGGGCAGTGCAATCACGGTCGTCCGACCTGGGTGCAGCTCGCTCTCGCCGATCTCGACAAGCTGTTTCTTCGGGGGCGCTGAGGTGGCTCCCGCACCGCCCGCCGTCTGCATTCTTGGCCCCACCGCCTCCGGCAAAAGTGCGCTGGCAATGGCGCTGTGCGACCACTATCCGTTCGAGATCGTCAGCGTCGACTCGGCGCAGGTCTATCGCGGCATGGACATTGGCGCGGCCAAGCCGACCGCCGCCGAGCAGGCGCGGGTGCCGCACCATCTGATCGACATCCGCGATCCCGCCGACGCCTATTCGGCGGCGCAGTTCCGCGTCGATGCGCTGCGCGTCATGGGCGAGATCACGGCGCGTGGCCGCATCCCGCTGCTGGTCGGCGGCACCATGCTCTATTTCAAGGTGTTGCGCGAAGGGCTGGCGCCGATGCCGCCAGCCGATCCCGAGCTGCGCCGCGCCATCGAGGTCGAGGCGGCGGAGAGCGGCTGGCCGGCACTGCATGCCGAGCTGGCCCGGCTCGACCCGGAGGCGGCGGCGCGCATTCACCCGAATCACTCGCAGCGCATCCAGCGCGCGCTGGAGGTGTGCCGGCTGACCGGCGCGCCGTTCAGCGCGCTGCAGCGCGAGACCGAAAGCGACGGGCTGTCGCACCGGTTGTTGCAATTGGCCATTGCTCCGGCCGAGCGCGCCGTGCTGCACGAGCGCATCGAGCAGCGCTTCCGGCAGATGCTGGCCGAGGGTTTCATGGCCGAGGTCGAGCGGCTTTATCGGCGCGGCGATCTGCATCCGGACCTGCCGTCGATTCGCGCGGTCGGTTATCGCCAGGTGTGGGCCGTGCTGGCCGGCGAGGCGCCGATGGCGGAGCTGGTCGAGCGGGGGGTGGCGGCGACCCGCCAGCTGGCCAAACGCCAGCTCACCTGGTTGCGACAGTGGCCCGATTTGTACTGGCTGCTGACCGATGGCGAGCAGCGCCTGGTGGCTTCCGCGCCGGGTGATCAGGCGGGCGTCAAACCGCTTGACGCAGCGCGCAAATATCTCGATGGCACTCTCTGAAGGCGGAATGGGTTGCGTTATACTCGCCGGCCTGTCCGAGGTGTCGCATCGTCGTCCGCTGAACCGATTTGCAGTGTCGGGGTCATACCGGGTCGGCAGGCAATGGCCGGATCTCTCACGTCGCTTATTGATCGCTTTGCCCCGGGCGTTGGGGCTTACACATTCCAGGAGATAACGAAAATGTCGAAGGGGCACACGCTACAAGACCCTTATCTGAACATTCTGCGCAAGGAGCGCATTCCCGTTTCGATCTATCTGGTCAACGGCATCAAGCTGCAGGGCCAGATCGAGTCGTTCGACCAGTTCGTCGTGCTGCTGAAGAACACCGTCAGCCAGATGGTCTACAAACACGCCATCTCCACCGTCGTTCCGTCGCGTGTCGTGCGCCTGCCGATGCAGTCGCCCAACGGCGAGCCGGAAGGCGGCGAGGAAGGCTGATCCCGCCGAGGTTCACTTCGTTGTCAGCTGATCGCCCAAAGCCTGTTCGCGCCGATGTTTGAAAGACCGAGGGCCGGCGAACGCGCGGTGCTGGTGCATCTCGAATTGTCGGGGCGCAGCGACAACGAAGACCCCGCCGAATTCGAAGAGCTGGTGCGCTCCGCTGGCGGTGAGCCGATGGCTTACATCGTCGGCCAGCGCGCACGCGCCGATGCCCGGCTCTTTATTGGCAGCGGCAAACTCGACGAGGTGCGCGCGGCGGTGGTCGAGCATCAGGCCGAGGTGGTGCTGTTCAACCACGCGCTGTCGCCGAGCCAGGAGCGCAACCTCGAAAAGGAGCTGCAGTGCCGTGTGCTCGATCGCACCGGCCTGATCCTCGATATCTTCGCCCAGCGCGCCCGCACCCATGAGGGCAAGCTGCAGGTGGAGCTGGCGCAGCTGCAGCACATGTCGACGCGACTGGTGCGCGGCTGGACCCACCTGGAGCGGCAGAAGGGTGGCATCGGTCTGCGCGGCCCCGGCGAGACGCAGCTCGAAACCGATCGCCGCCTGCTCCGCCATCGCATCACCACCATCAATCGCCGTCTCGAAAAGGTGCGCGCCCAGCGCGAGCAGGGGCGGCGCGCCCGCCGTCGCGCCGAGCTGCCGGCGGTGTCGATCGTCGGCTACACCAACGCCGGCAAGTCGACGCTGTTCAATGCGCTGACGTCGGCCGACGTCTACGCCGCCGACCAGCTCTTCGCCACCCTCGACCCGACCCTGCGCCGGCTGCCGCTGCCCGATGTCGGGCCGATCGTGCTGGCCGACACCGTCGGCTTCATCCGTCACCTGCCGCACAAGCTGGTCGAGGCCTTTCGCGCCACGCTGGAGGAGGCGGCCTCCGCAGATCTGCTGCTGCATGTCATCGACGCGGCAGCGGCCGAGCGCGACGACAACATCGCGCAGGTGATCGAGGTGCTGCAGGAGATCGGCGCCGCCGACCTTCCCCGGCTCGATGTCTACAACAAATGCGATCTGCTGCAGATGGCGCCGCGTATCGATCGCGATGATCTCGGTGTACCGCAACGAGTCTGGGTGTCGGCGCTCAATGCGCAGGGACTCGATCTGCTGAAGCAGGCGCTCGCCGAGCGGCTCGGTCGCGATGTCGTCCGCGGCGAGGTGGTGGTGTCGAACGCCATGGGCCGGGTACGCGCGCAGCTGTTCGCCGCCGGTGCCGTGCGCGGCGAGCGCACGCTGGACAGCGGCGGCGTGGCGCTGCAGATCCAGCTGCCGCGCGCCGATTTCAATCGCATCGCGCACGCCGCCGGCCTCGATCCACAGCAGTGGTTCGGCACCCCCTGATCTGTTGCCGCGGCGTGTGCGGCAATCTTTGGTAGACTGCGGCCCGCTTCGCATCGTTGCGGGCGCTTTTTTTGTAGATCAACGGCTACGGAGACTCTCATGGCCTGGAACGAGCCCGGCGGCGGCAATCAGAAAGACCCCTGGGGGGGGCGCGATCAGGGGCCGCCCGATCTGGACGAGGCGCTCAGGAAGCTGCAGGAGAAGCTCAACGGCATCTTCGGTGGCAAGCAGCGCCCGACCGGTGGCGGCGCCTCTGGCGGCAGCGGCGCGCTGTTCGCGATCGCGCTGGTGGTGCTGGGGCTGATCTATTTCGCGCTCGGTTTCTACCAGGTCGATCAACAGGAGCGCGCCGTCGTGCTGCGCTTGGGCCGCTACCTGGAGACGGTCAACCCGGGGCTGCACTGGAACTGGCCGATGGTCGACCAGGTGACCAAGGAGAACGTCACCAAGGTGCGCTCGCTGGGACATCGCTCGCAGATGCTGACCGAGGATGAAAACATCGTCGATGTGGCGATCTCGGTGCAGTACACCGTCGCCAGCGTCGAGGATTTCCTGCTGCAGGTGAAGCAGCCGGAGGCGAGTCTCGCGCAGGCGATGGAGAGCGCGTTGCGCCATGTCGTCGGTGGCGCGGTCATGGGGCAGGTGATCACCGAGGGACGGGAGCAGATTGCCGTCGACGTGCAGCAGCGGCTGCAGCAGTACCTCGACACCTATCGCACCGGCATCCTGGTCGCCAAGGTCAACATCGAGGAGGCGCATGCGCCGGCCCAGGTGCAGGAGGCGTTCGATGACGTCACCCGCGCCAAGGAGGATCGCGAGCGGCTGAAGAACGAGGCCGAGGCCTACGCCAACTCGATCATTCCGGAAGCGCGCGGTCGCGCGCAGCGCCATCTCGAAGAGGCTGCTGCCTACCGCGAGCAGGTGATCGCACGGGCGCAGGGTGAAGCGGCGCGTTTCGAGAATCTGCTGGGGGAGTATCGCAAGGCGCCGGACGTGATGCGCAACCGCCTCTACATCGACGCGGTGCAGTCGGTGCTGGGCAGCAGCAGCAAGGTGATGATCGACGTCAAGGGTGGCAACAACCTGCTCTACCTGCCGCTCGATCGCATGACGCAGGGTGGCGCCTCGACCGGTGTCGGCAGCGCTGCCGGCGAGATGCCGCTGCTCGGCGACCAGATGCAGTCGCTGCGTACCGATAACCGTGTTCGTGTTCGGGAGAGTCGCTGAGATGGGTAATCGCGGATTTGGAGTCCTGATTGTCGCGGTGCTGCTGATCCTGGTGGCGGCCAACAGCCTGTTCATCGTCAAGCAGACCGAGCGCGCGGTGCTGCTGCGCTTCGGCGAGGTGGTCAACGTCGACGTACCGGTCGGCCTGCACGTGAAGATTCCGTGGGTGCATGCCGTGCGCAAGTTCGACGGTCGCGTCATCACGCTGGATGCGCCGCCAGAGCGCTTCCTGACCGTGGAGAAAAAGCCGCTCGATGTCGATTTCTACGCCAAGTGGCGGATCAAGGACACGGCGACCTTCTATACCTCGACCAGTGGCGACGAGCTGCGCACCGGTGCGTTGCTGGCGCAGCGGGTCAAGACCGGCCTGCGCAACCAGTTCGGCGAGCGCACCATGCACGAGGTGGTCTCCGGCGAGCGCGACCTGCTGATGACCGAGCTGGCCGACAACCTCAACAAGATCGCCAACAAGGAGTACGGCATCGAAGTGATCGACGTGCGGGTCAAGCGCATCGACCTGCCCGACCGTGTCAGCGAATCGGTTTTCGCGCGGATGAAGTCGGAGCGCGAGCGCGAGGCGCGCGAACACCGCTCCACCGGTCGCGAGCAGGCCGAGGTGATCCGCGCGGCGGCCGATCGCGAGAAGACCATTCTGGAGGCCAACGCCTATCGCGACGCCGAGAAACTGCGCGGCGAGGGTGATGCGGCGGCGTCGTCGATCTACGCCCAGGCCTTTGGCAAGGATGCGGAGTTCTACGCCTTCACGCGCAGCCTCAATGCCTATCGCGACAGCTTCAGCGAGCGCAGCGACCTGCTGGTGCTCGATCCGGGAAGTGAGTTCTTCAAGTACCTGAACAGCTCGCGCGGGCGCTGAAGCCCGCGCCGGTTGTGCTATCATCCGCGCCCCGCGCTGCGCTCCCGGACCCGGCATCCGCCCGAGTCGTCCGAGTCTGCAGCCCGGGTTTTTTTCTGCGCGAATGTCTTCTGCGCGAACAAATCGTTTCAGCGCGCATAAACAACAGGCTCGCAATCACCGGCGGGACGGGTTAACGGATGTGGCAGGATCTGGCGGCAGCGCTCTGTCTGGTGCTGGTGATCGAAGGTCTCCTGCCCTTCCTGAACCCCCGCGCCTGGCAGGCCAGCGTTTTGTTGTTGGCGCGGATCGATCCGCGCCGCCTGCGGTTGCTGGGGCTCGCCAGCATGGTGGGCGGGGCGGCACTGTTGTACTGGGTTAGGAATCCGTAGGCGGAATCTCAGCAATGACCACAGCCGACCGCTGGTTACTGCCCGACGGGGTGGAAGAGCTGCTGCCTGGCCGCGCTGCGCGCGCCGAGCGGCTGCGCCGTCGCCTGCTCGATCTTTACGACGGCTGGGGCTACCAGCTGGTGATGCCGTCGCTGCTTGAGTTCACCGATTCGTTGCTGGTCGGTCTCGGCAGCGATGTCGATCTGCTTACGTTCAAGGTCACCGATCAGCTCACTGGGCGCACGCTCGGCATTCGCGCCGACATCACGCCACAGGTGGCGCGCATCGACGCCCACAGCCTGCACGGCGACGGCCCGGTGCGTCTCTGCTATGCCGGCAGCGTACTGCACACGCGGCCGAAGAGTGTGCAGGCCTCGCGTTCGCCGATCCAGATTGGCGCCGAGCTCTATGGCGACGCGGGGCTCGCCTCCGACAGCGAGGTGGTGCTGCTGATGCTGGAGACGCTGCGCGTCGCTGGTCTGGAGCGCATCACCCTCGATCTCGGCCACGTCGGTATCTATCGTGCGGTGATCGCCGGCGCCGGATTGAGTGGTGACGACGAGGCGCGGCTGTTCGATGCGCTGCAGCGCAAGGCGAGCGGCGAGATCGCCGCGGCGCTGGCGCCGGTGGCCGATGCGCAGGTGCGGCAGTGGCTGCTGGCGCTGGCCGGGCTGCAGGGTGGCGTCGAGGTGCTGACGCGCGCGCGCGCGCAGCTCGCCGGCGCGCCGCAGTCGGTATTCGACGCCATTGACGAGCTGACCGCGGTGGCTGCGCTGGTGCAGGCGCGGATGCCGGCGGTGTCGCTCTATTTCGATCTCGCCGAGTTGCGCGGCTATCACTACCACACCGGTCTGGTATTTGCCGCGCTGGTGCCGGGCTGGGGGCAGGCGGTGGCCAACGGTGGTCGCTACGATCACGTCGGTGAAGTGTTCGGCCGCGCGCGACCGGCTACCGGTTTCAGCACCGACCTGAAAGCGTTGATTGCACTCTCCAGTGAAGATGATGGCGATACCCCGGGCGCGGTGCTGGCGCCGGCGAGTGATGAGGTAGAACTGTGGCGCGCCGTGCAGGCACTGCGCGCGCGCGGCGAACGTGTGATCAATGCGCTGCCGGGCCAGCCCGCACCCACCGGGTGCGATCGCGAGCTGGTGTGTGGCGCCGATGGCTGGCGTGTCGTCGCCCTGGGCTCCACTGCCCGGGGTGGCGCAACGCGCTGATTCGAATTCCGTTTTTTGCAGGGCCTTAGACAAGTGGCGACGAACAGGAACGTGGTGGTGCTCGGCACCCAGTGGGGCGATGAGGGCAAGGGCAAGATCGTCGATCTGCTCACCGACCAGGCCGATGCCGTGGTGCGCTTCCAGGGCGGCCACAATGCCGGCCACACGCTGGTGATCGAAGGCAAGAAAACGGTGCTGCACCTGATCCCGTCCGGCATCCTGCGCGCCAATGTGTTGTGCATGATCGGCAACGGCGTGGTGTTGTCGCCGGAGGCGCTGCTGGCCGAGATGGCCAAGCTGGAGGAGAGCGGCGTGCCGGTGCGCGAGCGGCTGCGAATCAGCCCGGCCTGTCCGCTGATCCTGCCCTATCACGTCGCGCTGGACCAGGCGCGCGAGATCGCGAAAGGGGCGGCCAAGATCGGCACCACCGGTCGCGGCATCGGCCCCGCCTACGAAGACAAGGTGGCGCGCCGTGGTCTGCGCCTCGGCGATCTGATCTGTGCCGACCGTTTCGCCACCAAGCTGCGCGAAGTGCTCGAGTACCACAACTTCGTGCTGACGCAGTATTTCAAGGTCGCCGCCGTCGACTACCAGAAGACGCTCGACGACAGCCTGCACATGGCCGAACAGCTGAAGCCGCTGGTGGCCGATGTCACGTCGCTGCTGCACAGCTATCGCGAGCAGGGCAAGCGCATCATGTTCGAAGGCGCGCAGGGTTCGCTGCTCGACATCGACCACGGCACCTACCCGTTCGTCACCTCGTCGAATACCACTGCCGGCGGCACCGCCACCGGTTCCGGTTTCGGTCCGCTCTACCTCGACTATGTGCTGGGTATCACCAAGGCCTACACCACGCGTGTCGGTGGCGGTCCGTTCCCGACCGAGCTGTTCGACGATGTGGGCAAGCATCTGGCCGAGAAAGGCCACGAATTTGGTTCCACCACCGGTCGTGCTCGCCGCTGCGGCTGGTTCGATGCGGTCGCATTGCGCCAGGCAGTTCGGATCAACAGTGTCTCGGGCCTCTGCCTGACCAAGCTCGATGTGCTCGACGGTCTCGACGTCATCAAGCTCTGCGTCGGCTACACCGACCGCAACGGCAACGCAGTGCCGACGCCGATCGACGCCGAGGATTACGACGGCATGGTGCCGGTTTACGAAGAGGTGCCGGGCTGGACCGAAAGCACGCTCGGCGCCAGGAGCCTCGATCAGCTGCCGGCCAATGCGCGCGCCTACATCGAGCGCATCGAGCAGGTGGTCGGCGCGCCGATCGACCTGATTTCGACGGGGCCGGATCGGGTCGAGACCATCGTGTTGCGGCATCCGTTCGCCTGAGCGGGTCTGTTTCCAAAGCCGCCGCAAGGCGGCTTTTTTATACGCGAATCAAATCGACCGCTGCGCCCGATAGTCACTCGGCGAGCGGCCGATCGTGCGGCGGAATATCCGCGAGAAGTAGAGCGGGTCGTCGTATCCCAGTTCGGCGCTGACCTGCTTCACCGACATCCCGGTGGTGTCGAGCAGCAGGCAGGCGCGCTGCATTTTCAGCTGAATGAAGTGATGGATCGGCGACTGTCCGGTCAGCTGGCGGAAGCGGCGCGCGAAGTGGAACTTCGACAGGTTGGCGCTGGCCGCCAGCTGCTCCAGGTCGAGTTCGCCGCCGAGATGCACCTGCATCAGGCGCAGCAGGGCGTCGAGATCGAGTGGCGCGCGGCCACCACTGCGCTGGTCGTCGGAGCAGGTGGTAATGCCGGTCAGCAGCGCCTTCAGCCGACCGGCGGCGTGCAGCAGGTACGGCAGCGAGAAGCTCTTATAGGCGAGCGCCAGCAGCAGCTCGAAGTCGGCGATCAGCTGCGGCTGTATCCCGGTCGCGCGCAGTGGATTGGCGTCGAGCCAGGCGTTGTAGTTGCCGCTGGCGCTGCCGTTGTAGTGAACCCAGAACACCGTCCACGGCTGCTCGCGGTCGCTGTGGTAGGCGTGCGCCAGCCCGGCCGGCAGCAGCACCACGTCGCCAGCGGCGATGGCATAATGGCCGCTGTCCAGCTGCAGCTCGCCACGACCGCCACTGCAATAGAGCAACAGGTGCGTTTCGTGGGTTCGACGCTGCATGCGGTGGTCGACCGCCTGCGGGTAGTAACCGAACGCGAGCGGGTAGAGGTCGCGGCTCAGCGGATGGGTCGCGAGCTGCGCCACCAGCGGCTGCGGCGTCAGAAAGCGCACCCCGGCGGCCGGTAGCGGCCAGCGCGAGGTGAGCTGATCGGAGCTGGAAGAGTTTTTTGGCATCGAGAGATTCTCGGCATGGCCCGGGCGCTTCAGAGGTAAGGCAAGTAGTCCGGAGCAAGATAGTCCATACGCT
>CAYLRA010000015.1:0-49928 GCA_964386045.1 uncultured Verrucomicrobiaceae bacterium
AAGGTGATCTGATGAGCATTCTAGTCGTAGCCGAACACGATAACGCCTCGATCAAAGGCGCTACCCTCAACACCGTCGCGGCCGCCCAGGCCATCGGTGGTGACATCACCGTATTGGTTGCCGGTCAGGGTTGTGGCGCCGCCGCCGAAGCCGCTGCCAAAATCGCTGGCGTCAGCAAGGTGCTGGTGGCCGACAACGCCGCCTACGCCCACCAGCTGGCCGAGAACATGGGGCTGCTGGTCGCCGAAGTCGGCAAGAGCTTCTCGCATGTGCTGGCACCGGCCACCACCAGTGGCAAGAACTACCTGCCGCGCGCCGCTGCGCTGCTCGATTCGCAGCAGATCTCCGAAATCACCGCAGTGGTCTCGGCCGACACCTTCAAGCGTCCGATCTATGCCGGCAACGTCATCGCCACCGTGCAGTCGAGCGATGCAATCAAGGTGATCACCGTGCGCACCACCGGTTTCGATGCCGTTGCAGCCGAAGGTGGCAGCGCCGCCATCGAAGCGGTCGGCTCGGCGCATGACGCCGGCCTCTCCAGCTTCGTCAAGGAAGAGCTGGCGAAGAGTGACCGTCCGGAACTGACCGCGGCCCGCATCGTCGTCTCCGGCGGTCGCGGCATGCAGAACGGCGACAACTTCAAGCTGCTCTATTCGCTGGCCGACAAACTCGGCGCCGCCGTCGGCGCTTCGCGCGCCGCCGTCGATGCCGGCTTCGTGCCGAACGACATGCAGGTCGGCCAGACCGGCAAGATCGTCGCGCCGGATCTCTACGTGGCGGTCGGTATCTCCGGTGCAATCCAGCATCTCGCCGGCATGAAGGACTCGAAGGTGATCGTCGCGATCAACAAGGATGAGGAGGCGCCGATCTTTCAGGTCGCCGACTACGGTCTGGTCGCCGATCTGTTCAGCGCCGTTCCGGAGCTTGAGCAGTCGTTGTAAGCGATTCGCGGAAACAAAAAAACCCGGCCTGGCGCCGGGTTTTTTATTGTTTTTTCAGAAGCAGGCTCAGGCCGAGCGGCGGCGAAAACGCGGCAGTTTCTGGTCGACGGCAGCCTGGTAGCTGTCGCTGAAGTCGTAGAGGCTTTCGATGGCTGACTGCGGATCGGCAGTCTCGATGGCGAAGGCGTCGAAACCGCAACGGCTCAGGTAGTAGAGCTGATCGCGCAGGAACTGGCCGATGGCTCGTACTTCACCCTTGTAGCCATGCTGCTCGCGCAGCGCGCGGCCATACGAGAAGCCACGCCCATCGGTGAACAGCGGGAAGTCGATCGCCACCAGTGGCAGCTGCGGCAGGTCGGCAGCGATCGGTGCCGGCGGCTGGTCGCTGGCCAGCCAGACCGCGACATCACCACGCGCCAGCAGCGCGTCGCGATTGCTCTGCCAGTAGGCGAGGGGAACGATGACCTGACCTGCCGGCAGATTTTCTGGAACTTCCCGCAGCAGTTGCCAGCCATCCGCCTGTACCGCGCCGTGCTTAATGAGCTGCTGCATAGACGCGCTCCTTGAACGTATCGATGCCGATGCGGCGGTAGGTGTCGAGGAAGCTCTCTTCTTCGTTGCGCTGCTCGACATAGGTCTCCAGCAGTTTGGCGATGATGTCGGGCACGGCGGCCTGCGAGAACGATGGGCCGAGGATGTCGCCGAGCGATGCGTCCTTGCCCTGGTTGCCACCAAGCGAGATCTGGTAGAACTCCTGGCCTTTCTTGTCGACACCGAGGATGCCGATATGGCCGACATGGTGGTGACCGCAGGCGTTCATGCAGCCCGAGATGTTCAGGTGCAGCTCACCGAGGTCGTAGATGTAGTCGAGGTCGTCGAAGCGGCGCTGGATCGCCTCGGCAACCGGGATCGACTTGGCGTTGGCCAGCGAGCAGTAGTCGCCGCCGGGGCAGCAGATGATGTCGGTCAGGTGGCCGATGTTCGGCGTGGCGAAACCGAGTGACTGCAGCTCCAGCCACAGCGTTTTCAGGTCGCGCATCCGCACGTCGGGCAGCACCAGGTTCTGCGAATGGGTCGAACGGATATCGCCGAAGCCGAAACGCTCGGAGAGATCGGCGACCACCTCCATCTGTTCGGCGGTGACATCACCCGGCGCCACGCCGGTCTGCTTCAGCGACAGCGTGACGATGCGATAACCGGGGCGCTTGTGCGCCGTGGTGTTGTAGGTGATCCAGCGCGCGAACGCGGTATCGGTCGTCATCTCCCGTTGCAGTGCCTCCTGCGCCTGCAAGGCATCAAGCGGTTCGTAGGGCGGCGGCTGGAAAAAGGTTTTGACGTAGTCGATCTCATCCTCGGTCAGCGTGCTGGGACCGCCCTCGAGATGTACCCACTCGGCGTCGACCAGCTTGCGGAAGGCTTCAGCGCCCATCGCCTTTACCAGGATCTTGATACGCGCCTTGAACTTGTTGTCGCGGCGGCCGAGCTGGTTGTAGACCCGCAGGATCGCTTCGAGATAGGTCAGCAGATGCTTCTTCGGCAGGAAGTCGCAAATGGTCTCGGCGATCACCGGCGTGCGGCCGAGGCCACCGCCAACCAGGACCTTGAAGCCGGTCTCGCCGGTTTCATCGCGAACGATCTCGATACCGATGTCATGCACATGGATGGCGGCGCGATCCGACTCCGAGCCGCAGACGGCGATCTTGAACTTGCGCGGCAGGAAGGCGAACTCGGGGTGGAAGGTCGACCACTGGCGAATGATTTCGCAGTAGGGCCGCGCATCCTCGATCTCGTCGGCGGCGACGCCGGAGAACTGGTCGGCGGTGGTGTTGCGGATGCAGTTGCCGCTGGTCTGTACCGCGTGCATCTCGACGCTGGCCAGTTCGGCGAGGATATCCGGCACGGCTTCCAGCTTCGGCCAGTTCAGCTGCAGGTTCTGGCGGGTGGAGAAGTGGCCGTAACCCTTGTCGTAGTTGCGGCTGATCTCGGCCAGCTTGCGCAGCTGGGTCGCGTTCAGCGTGCCGTACGGAATGGCAATGCGCAGCATCGGCGCCAGCCGCTGCCGGTAGAGGCCATTCTGCAAACGCAACGGCAAAAACTGCGCTTCGCTGAGCTCACCAGCAAGGTAGCGCTGCGTCTGGCGACGAAACTGCTCGACGCGCTCGCCGATCATGCGCTGGTCAAAGGAGTCGTACCTGTACATCGAGGGGGCACCGTATGTGTCTCGCGTCCGATTCAGGCGCGAATGACAGGGGTTCAGGGAGCTGGGGGCCAGCTTTCAGGAGGCGCGTACCTTAGCAGAAGAGGGCGCCGAGACAAACCAACAAAGCGGCATAACGTCTTGAAAAATGGCACTAAGCCTCTTCAGTCGAACCGAAATGGCGGGGGCGGGGCGAGGGGTCGGCGGTAGTATCAGGCGCAGCTGTTGCATTAGAATGCCGCGCCCCGTGCGCAGCCGGCGCACACCCATCCGCCCTTCAGTCGAGTTCAGGTGTTACCGATGTCCGACCAGCACAATTCCAGCTCCGACAACTCCAGCTTCGACAATTCCAGCCCTGATGGCGCAGTCGATGCCTTCGCTGCCATTGCCGTCATCACCATCATCGTTGTCGCTGCAGCGTTCTGGCTCAGCAACCTCGGCTGAGCACACAGCACCTGTCGAGAGCAGGGTGGCGGGGCGATTCAACGCCCCGCCGACTCCAGCACGGTACTGACCACCAGATAGACGGTCAGCATGAAGACCAGGGTGAAGAGGATGCCGCCGACGATGAAGTGGCGCACCTTGCCCTGTGAGAAATCACGTTGCTGATTGCGACTGCTCTGCACGCCGAACCCCGCCGCCAGGATGCTGCCGACGATGGCCAGCAGCCCCGGTTTGTCGTTCGGCTTCGGTGAATCACTCATCGCTGTGTTTTTCATTGGCTCGTTCATTCAGATGTTGGACGGCTGCCCCGGGATTGTCCCCGGCAATATATAACAATTCACCAGCCGGCTTCGGCTTCCGCCATCGCCTTGCGCATCGCCCCCAGCCCGGAGAGCAGAGCCAGTGCGGCCAGGGGGCAGGCGACGCCGATCAGAACCGCCATGCCTTTGCCGATGGCCGCTTCGCCGTCGAAGAAAGCCTGCGACGCAATCGGGATCATGACGGTACCGGCAGACCCGCCCAGCAGACCGCCAACCGTCGAGTAGACCGCAACGCCGGTGCCCCGCAGTTCGTTCGGCGTCACCAGATTGAGCGACGACATCGCACAGGCGTGCATCGAAGTGATCAGCGTCACGAAAATGCCGATGACGGCCAGAAAGACCCACGGGTGGCCATGAGTGGTGGCAATGACGCCCAGAGGTGTGGCGAGCAACAGACAGGTCGCATACCAGCGCAGTTGCGCATCGCGGTAACCGCGCCGATACATCTCGTCGACGCTCAGGCCGCCGACCAGCTTGCCGACGACGCCGGCGACCAGCAGCGCCCCGCCCAGGTACAGGCCGACATGGCCCTCGCTCCATCCGTAGGTGCGCATCATGTGCACCGGATACCACGCCACACAGCCGGACACCACCGCGGCGGCCAGCGTGAAACCGGTGTAATGCGCCAGGAAGAAGCGCGGGTGGCGTTTGATGAACTGGAACAGGTTCGTGTAGGCGCTGCGCCAGGTGCGCTTGCCGGGCTGCAGCTGGGCTCGCCCCCGGCGTACCGGCTCGGGGAAGGTGAATACGATGAAGACCAGCGGCAGGGTAGAGAGGCCAACGATGAAGAAGACCATCTGCCAGGTCTTCACGTGACCGAGCACCGGCAGCACGATGTCGCCCCAGCCCGACACCCAGTAGATGATCGCGCCGCCCAGCATGAGCGCCGTCCCGCTGCCGATGGTGGCGCCTATCGAGTACACCGCCATGGCCGAGGTCAGCCTTTCGCGCGGGAACAGGTCGGTGATCATCGAGGTGGCGCAGGGGTTCAGCGAGGCCTCGCCCGCGCCGAGGCCGAAGCGCGCCACGAGCATGTGCCAGAAGTTCTGCGCCAGCCCGCAGGCTGCTGATGCGAATGACCACACCACGACCCCGATGAAGATCAGGCGGCGGCGATCCTTCCAGTCCGCCAGGGCGCCGAAAATGAAACCGAAGGCGGTGAACGACACGACGAACGCGACACCCTGGAGAATCCCGAACTGGACGTCGCTCAGCCCCAGATCCGTTTTGATGGGGTCGATCATCAACGAAATGATGAAGCGGTCGAGCAGCGACATCCAGTACAGGAATGCGAGAACGCAGGTGGCGTACCACCCCACCGCGGGGGGTGGGTAGGCCTTTTCCATCATAGGGGCATCACTTGATATCCGCGGTCACTGTCAGAAGCGGAACTTGAACTGCAGTCCGTAGGTTCGCGGGTCGCCGTAGACCTTGGTATTAATTCCGACGCTGGTGCTGTGATAGAGCTGGAGACCACCGAGCGTGTACTCCTCGTCGGTCAGGTTCTTGACGTAGGCGGTGATGTCCAACGCCTTGCCCAACACGTCGTTCCAGCTGACGCTGGCGTCGTAGAGCCAGTAGGCATCCTGCTGCATCGTGTAGTGGAGGCTCTGCGGCACGAGCTGCATTTCCGCACTGGTGTGCAGCGAGTTGATCCAGACATCATCCTGATAGAACGCACTGGCGACGAAACGCAGCGAACCGGCATCCCCGAGCGGCCAAGTGTAGGCTGCGGTGAGGCTGGCGGCGTGCTCCGGCGTGAACTGGAACGGCGTACCGGAGAGGTCCGCACCCGTTGCCGGGCTTCTCCACTCCTTGTATTCGGGATCGGTGTAAACGTAGCTGACGGTAAGGGTCAGGTTCTCCGTCGGTGCGATGATCTGCTCGATTTCGATACCGAATATCTCCGCTTCTGCCGCGTTCTGAATCGCCGACCCCGGCACGCCTCCGGCCGGGTTGGGCACACTGACGGTGCGCTGGATATCGTCGTACCACTGCTGGTAGACGGCAATATTACTGCGCATCTGCCAGTCGCCGACGTACCAGTCGAGCTTCGCACCCAACTCCAGATCCAGCACCGTTTCCGCATCGAACGGCTGCAGTTCGGTGACCCGGTTGCCCCGAGCATTGAAGCCGCCGGCGCGATAGCCGTAGCGGCTGGCAACATAGAACAGCAGGTCATCGGAGGGCTTGTACTCGACCGACACCGTGCTGGTCGGCTGGTCAAAGGTTTCCTTCAGTTTGACTGAACACTGGGCTATCGGCAGCGGCGCTCCGGCTGCGTCTTGCAGCGTACAGCCGAGAGTATCCGTGGCGAGAACGAGCAGGCGGTTGGCTACCGTCATCTCCTTGTCGTCGTAGGTCCAACGCACGCCGGCGGTGGCCGACCACTGGTCGGTGAAATGGAACGTGCCCTGACCAAACAGCGAATAGCTCTTGTTCGTCATGTCGGCCGTCTGCAGGGCACGAAAACCGCGACTGTAGCCGGGTGAATCCTCAATGCCATCCTCGTAGTAGTAGTAGAACCCCGTTACCCAGTCGAGCCGATCGTCGAGGGCCTTGCCGAGTAGCTGCAACTCATAACTGGCATGTTTCAGTGTTGATGTCTGATCGGAGGTGAGAGCTCGAATCGCCGAAGCATCGAGATCGACCAGTTCGAAGGCTTCCATGTCGCGATAACCCAGGATGCTCTTGAGCGTCATATCGCCGCCAAGATCGAACGTGGTGGTGTTGAACAAGCCCCACACTTCGACCTCGCTGTGCGGCCGCAGGTCGGTCTCGATCTTGGTCACATCACGATTTTGCGCCCGTGCCAGCGTCTCCGACAGCGGCACGTAGTAGGTCGCTATGTTTGCCCCTGTAAACGCATTCGGGTTGACCGCCTGCAGCACATGGCCACGGCCACCGATATACATCTCATCCCAGGTCAGGATGGTGTCGTTGTCGATGCGGTCGCTGATGTTCCAGACGGCAGTGATGCGACCGGAGCGATCGCGACGACCACCCAACTTATCTCCGTTCAACATATTGTCGGCGACATTGGTCTGGAAACCGTCGCTGTCGATCGTGCGACCGGTGATGCGCAACTTGAAGGTGTCGGCCAGCGGCAGGTCGATGCCGAACTGGGCTTCGTTGCGATCGTAGTTACCGAAGCCGAGCGTCACGTCGGCGCCAAATTCGTCGCCGGGACGCTGCGGCGTCAGCAGGATGGCGCCGCCGGTGGTGTTGCGACCGAACAGCGTGCCCTGCGGCCCCTTCAGCACCTGTACCGAGCCGAGGTCGTACATACCGAGGTTGGAGCCTCTGGCCGGCGACAGCACCACGTCGGCGAAATAGATGGCGACGGTCGGGTCCTGGCCGTACAACGCCTCGGTCGGGCGCACGCCGCGCAACGAGTAGACCGGCGAATTGGCGCGACCGGAGGAGGAGCTGACCGACAGCGACGGTGCGATGCTTTTCAGGTCCTCCATCTTCTCGATGCGAAAATCCTGCAGTTTCTCCGCGCCGAAGGCGCTGATCGCGATGGGCACGGTCTGCGCGCTCTCCTCGCGGCGACGTGCCGTGACCAGAACCTCCTCAAGGGCGCGAGCGGACTCCCGCCTGTCCGTGGAACCCGTCTCCTGGGCAGCCAGCCCCGGGACACTTCCCACACCAATCAATACGCCAATCACTCTCGCCAGAAAACGCTTATTGGTATTCATGTTATCCCCTGTCTTATTTTCATCGATCGTTATGTTGAGGACGCGCTGATCGCTGAACGACGGCTTGAGACCACTGCCTTGCAGAAGCACCTGGACCGCTTCTTCCGGCGTGTAGTCGCCAACCAGCCGGTTGGCTGACTTTTCCCTGACTTTGTCGTAGGGAAAAATCAATGTCAGACCGGCCTGTTCGGCAAACATTGTCAGCGCCAGATCCGCTCGCTGTCGGGGGATGTCAAAACGGAAGGTTCTATCGTCGGCGCTCTGATGGGCCATCAAGGACAATGGGGCCAGGAGGAACGCCAGAAGAAACACGCGATAGAGACTGTCAGTCTCTCTTCCCCGGTACGCACGCTTGCGACATGCGCATGGGTAAGACGATTCATCGCGATTTTTCCGCCAGTGTTCCAAGCCATCTACATTATTTTTATGCGTGTGCGTGGCTATACCGTATTACCTCCGCGTGTTTTGCTTTTTTTCAAGGCCGTCAATGGGCCTTCAACAGGACTTTGTTTTCGTCGGTCTGCTGGTAGACGATGTTGAAATTTTCTCGCAGGGTGGCCAGCAGCCCGTCCACGTCACCGGCCTTGAAGAGTCCGGCAACCCGTATTTTCTTCAGATCCTGATCGAGGAAAACGAACTCCACCTGGGTATACCGCCCCACTTCCCGCACCGCGTCTTCCAGGGACTCTCCGCGAAAGATCAGGTTCCCCTGGCGCCAGGAGAGCTTCACCTCGATGTCTTCAATGGACACTTGTTCCACTTCCTCGTGGGCG
This sequence comes from uncultured Verrucomicrobiaceae bacterium, assembly GCA_964386045.1. Lineage (GTDB taxonomy): Bacteria > Pseudomonadota > Gammaproteobacteria > Pseudomonadales > CAMLJR01 > CAMLJR01. Next base: position 8,377 of record CAYLRA010000015.1, read on the forward strand.
CTTCCCAGAATGACGGCCTGACCGGCCACCAGGGACTGGGGCGGCTGAGTGGGTGTTTCGGGCCGTTCCGGTTTCGCAGCCCGTTCGGATTGATGGTGAACCCCGACCTGGACTTTCCCCTCGACCACCACCAGTTCGATCTTCTGATCACTGGTGATCCTGACATTGAACTCGGTGCCCACCGCCTGCACGTACTTGCCGCCGGCCATGACCCTGAGGGGCCTGACCCTGTCCCTGGCGACCTTCACATAGACTTCACCCCGTTCCAGGGTGAACAGCCGGTACTGATCCGTATAGCGCACCGCGATGCGGCTGTTGGTGTTCAGCACCAGATCGGTGCCATCGCTCAGGGTGACATTGGTGCTTTCCCCCACGCCGGTCTGGTAAACGTATTCGGTCGGTGCGGGGTGGTGTGTGGGGGCGGCGGGGTGCCAGACCAGCCACAGGGCAACGACCGCCACGACCATCGTCGCCAGGCCGGCAAAGGCGAGCAGGGGAGCCCTGCGACGGGGGGCCACCGGGGGCTGAAACAGGCTGGACAGCCTGCCGAGGGCGTCCATCTTGTCCCATAGCCGGGCCATTTCCATCAGCAGGGCTTCGTTTTCGGGGTCCGCCGCCATCCACGCCTGCAGCGCCCGGGCCTCCTCGCCGGTCAGTTGCCTGTCCAGCCTGGAGATCCACTCGCTTGCCTCATCGCAACGGCGCTCCACGGGCGGAAATTCATAGACGTTATTCATCGATGAGATCCCTCATCACCACTGGCTCCACGAGCCTTGTTCCTTTTGTCACGCTTTTTCTGTACATGAAGCTTTCCGTCGTACTGCCTCATGAACAGGGTGCAGCGCTTGATGCCCGTGGCGATATGTTTTTCGACGGTGTTTTCACTGATGCCCAGTTGGCGGGAGATTTCACGCTGAGGGTATCCGTAGACCTTCTTCAGGACGAACACCCGGCGGCACTGCACGGGCAGTTCTCTCACCGCCTCGCAGAACAGGGCAAACTCCTCGGCGGAGGCCACCTGCTCGAATGTCTGGTCTACGTACTCGCCCTGTTCTGGCAAACCGTGATCCGGTGCTTCATCCAGACTGATCGTCAACCGGGTTTCCGATCGCTTGAGGTAATCCAGCGCCAGGTTGCGGGCGGTCCTGAAAAGAAAGGCCCTCGGCTCCTTGAGATCGCGCCCGTTCTTCTCGATCTGGCAGATCCGTACATAGGTTTCCTGAACGATATCCTCGACCTCCTTCGGCGGCACGATACGCATGACGGCCCGGGCCAGATGCGACCGCAAAGCCAGAAAGAGGGTGTAGAGCCCATCTTCGCCAGACATGGTTTTTATTCTCTCTGTCCGAAATGCCACCACCACCCTGTACAACGAGCGGGGCGGCATTCTCCGCCATCGAGCCTGTCGAGAATCTCTTGGACCAGTTCAGGCCGGCTCGTAACCCAGCGCCGGCGCCAGCCAGCGCTCCATCTCGGCCAGCGCCATTCCCTTGCGGGCGGCGATGTCCTCGACCTGGTCGCGCTGGATCTTGCCGACGGCGAAGTAGCGCGCGTCCGGGTATGAGTAGTAGAAGCCACTGACGCTCGCCGCTGGCGACATGGCGAAGTGCTCGGTCAGCGTCATGCCGATGCGACCGGGATCGAGCAGCTGGAACAGCGTCGACTTCTCGGTGTGGTCGGGGCAGGCGGGGTAGCCCGGCGCCGGCCGGATGCCGCGGTACTCCTCACGGATCAGCGCGACGTTGTCGAGCTGCTCGTCGGCGGCGTAACCCCAGATCTCGCGGCGCACGCGCTTGTGCAGATGTTCCGCGAGGGATTCGGCGAGGCGGTCGGCCAGCGCCTTGACCATGATGCTGCTGTAGTCGTCGTGTTTCGCCAGAAAGCTTTGCGACAGCTCGTCGGCGCCGATGCCGGCCGTGCAGGCGAAGGCACCGACGTAATCGGCTCGACCGCTGTCGATCGGCGCGACGTAATCGGCCAGGCTCAGGTTGGGCTGGCCGCTCGGCTTGTCGATCTGCTGGCGCAGGTGGTGCAGCGTGGCGATCTGCTGTGCGCGCGACCCGTCCTCGAACAGCGCGATGTCGTCGCCGCCGACCCGCGCTGCAGGCCAGATACCGATCACCGCACGTGCCGTCAGCAGCTTCTCGTCGACAATGCGTTTCAGCATCACCTGCGCATCGGCGAACAACTGTCGCGCCGCCTCGCCGACCTTGTCGTCCTGCAGGATGTCCGGGTACTTGCCGGCCAGATCCCAGCTGATGAAGAACGGCGTCCAGTCCATCGTCTCGACCAGTTCGGCGAGTGGATAGTCGTCGAACACCTGTACGCCGAGCTGTTTCGGTGCCGGCGGTACGTAGCTCGTCCAATCGATTTTCAGGCCGCGCGCGACCGCCTCCGGATAGCTGACCGGCTTCGATTTCGGCTGGCGATTGGCGTTGCGCACGCGGATCGTCTCGTACTCATCGCGGCGTTCGGCGATGAACCCCGCCTTCTGCTCGGCAGAGAGCAGGGCGGAGGCCACCGACACGCTGCGCGATGCGTCGGGCACATAGACCACTGCATCGTTGCGATACTGCGGCTCGATCTTCACCGCAGTGTGCGCCTTCGATGTGGTAGCGCCGCCGATCATCAGCGGCAGATGGAAATCGAGCCGCTGCATCTCGCGCGCGACATGCACCATTTCGTCGAGCGACGGCGTGATCAACCCGGACAGGCCGATGATGTCGACCTGTTTCTCCCTGGCGACACGCAGTATCTCGTCGCAGGAGACCATCACGCCGAGATCGATCACCTCGTAGTTGTTGCACTGCAGCACGACACCGACGATGTTCTTGCCGATGTCGTGCACGTCGCCTTTGACCGTGGCCATCAGGATGCGACCGTTGGCGCGGCTGCCGGCCTGCTTGCTGGCTTCGATGTAGGGCGTCAGGTAGGCGACCGCCTGCTTCATCACGCGCGCGCTCTTGACCACCTGCGGCAGGAACATCTTGCCTTGGCCGAACAGGTCGCCGACCACGTTCATTCCATCCATCAGCGGTCCTTCGATCACTTCGATCGGTTTTCCCGCCTGCTGGCGTGCTGCTTCGGTATCCGCCTCGATGAAGGTGGTGATCCCCTTGACCAGCGCGTGTTCCAGTCGTTTGTTGACCGGCAGTTCTCGCCAGCCCAGGTCCTCCTCGATGCGCTTCGCACCCTCGCCGGCGTAGTTGTTGGCGATCTCCAGCAGCCGTTCGGTAGCGTCGTTGCGGCGATTGAGAATCACATCCTCGACGCGCTCGCGCAGCTCGGCTGGAATATCTTCATAGATCGCCAGCTGACCGGCGTTGACGATACCCATCGTCAGGCCGGCACGAATCGCGTGATAGAGGAACACCGCGTGAATCGCCTCGCGCACCGGGTTGTTGCCGCGGAACGAGAACGAGACGTTGCTGATGCCGCCGGAAATTTTGGCGTACGGCAGTTCCTTGCGGATGTAGGCGCAGGCCTCGATGAAATCGACGGCGTAGTTGTTGTGGTCGTCGATGCCGGTCGCCACGGCAAAGACGTTCGGGTCGAAGATGATCTCTTCCGGCGGGAAGCCGACTTTTTCCACCAGCAGGTCGTAGGAGCGCTTGCAGATCTCGCGCTTGCGCGCGGCGGTGTCGGCCTGGCCAGCCTCGTCGAAAGCCATGACGATGACGGCCGCGCCGTAGCGGCGGCACAGCGTCGCGCGCTCGATGAATTCGGCTTCGCCCTCCTTGAGGCTGATCGAGTTGACGATGCATTTACCCTGCACGCATTTCAGGCCGGCCTCGATCACCTCCCAGCGCGACGAGTCGATCATCAGCGGCACACGTGAAATTTCCGGCTCCGAGGCGATCAGGTTGAGGAAGGTGGTCATCGCCTTGACCGAATCGAGCATCCCCTCGTCCATGTTGACGTCGATGATCTGCGCGCCGCTCTGCACCTGCTGCAGCGCGACTTCCAGCGCCTCGGCGTAGTTCTCCTCGCGGATCAATCGCGCGAATTTGGCGGAACCGGTGATGTTGGTGCGCTCGCCGACATTGACGAACAGCGAGTTGTCATCGATGACGAAGGGTTCCAGGCCGGAAAGATGGCAGGCGTGCGGCAGCTCGGGAAGCGCGCGCGGCGGCAGCGCCGCGACCGCCTTGGCAATGGCGCGGATATGGTCCGGCGTCGAGCCGCAGCAGCCGCCGACGATGTTGACCAGCCCGCTGCTGGCGAACTCGGCGACGATTTCCGCCATCTCGGCCGGCGTCTGGTCGTACTCGCCAAACTCGTTCGGCAGGCCGGCGTTCGGGTGGGCGCTGACGCAGGTGTCGGCGCACTGCGACAGCGCGTAGACGTAGGCGCGCAGCTGGTCGGCACCGAGCGCGCAGTTGAGGCCGACGCTGATCGGTCGTGCATGCGCCACCGAATACCAGAACGCCTCGGTGGTCTGGCCGGAGAGGGTGCGGCCGGAAGCGTCGGTGATGGTGCCGGAGATCATCACCGGCAGTTCGAAACCGATCTCGTCGAAATAGCCCTGCACGGCGAAGATCGCCGCTTTCGCGTTCAGCGTGTCGAAGATGGTCTCGATCAGGATGATGTCGGCGCCGCCATCGATCAGCCCGCGTGTCGCCTCGCGGTAGTTGGCGACCAGTTCGTCGAAGGTGACGTTGCGGAAACCGGGATCGTTGACGTCTGGCGAGATCGTCGCGGTGCGGCTGGTCGGCCCGAGCACGCCGGCGACGTAGCGCGGCCGCTCCGGTGTCGAGTAGGCGTCGGCGCACTCGCGCGCCAGCTTCGCGCCGGCGACGTTCAGTTCGTAGACCAGCGACTCCAGCCCGTAGTCGGCCTGCGACACCTCGGTCGAATTGAAGGTGTTGGTTTCGAGGATGTCGGCGCCCGCTTCGAGGTAGGCGCGATGAATCGCGCCGATGATGTCGGGGCGGGTGATCGACAGCAGGTCGTTGTTGCCCTTCAGGTCGCGCGGCGAGTCTGCAAAACGGTCGCCGCGATAGTCGGCCTCCTGCAGCTGGTAGCCCTGGATCATCGTGCCCATGGCGCCATCGAGCACAAGAATGCGCTGCTGCAGGGCCTGTTTCAGGGCGGCGATACGTTGGGTGCAATCCAGGTTCATCGGGTCTCCGGGGGTAGGTTTGCGGCGGGCCAAATAGTTGACCTTGGCAGTAGGGCATAGCCCTGTGGTAAATTGGCGATTCTATCAGAGCGCTCCGTCCACCTCAGTGCGCTTCTGCCGCAGTCCCATTTCACGTAGTCCCATTTCACTGGGTGTTGGAATACGAGGCGTATCCAAGCATGAGCAGCAGTCCGGAACTGAAACTGACGATCACCGAATCGGCGCTCGACTATCTCGCCGAGCTGCTCGCCAGGCAGGATGAAACGGTGCTCGGCATCCGCATGTTCATCAACGATCCCGGCACATCCAAAGCCGAGACCTGCATCGCCTACTGTCGCGACGCCGACATCAAAACGGATGATGTGACGCGGGAGTTCCCGCAGCTGAAGGCGTGGTTCGAGCGCCGCAGCGTGCCGTTCATGCTGGATGCCACCGTCGACTACGCCAAGGACCGCATGGGTGGCCAGCTGACGATCAAGGCGCCGAACGCCAAGCTGCCGCAGATCTCCGACGACAGCCCGCTCGAAGATCGGATCAATTACGTGCTGTACAACGAGGTCAATCCCTCGCTGGCTGCGCACGGCGGCGAGGTGAGCCTGGTCGAGATCACCGAGGAGGAGGTTGCCATCCTCAAGTTCGGCGGTGGCTGCCAGGGTTGCGGCATGGTTGACGTGACGCTGAAGCAGGGGGTCGAGAAGACGCTGCTGGAGCAGGTTCCCCAGCTGAAGGGTGTGCGCGACGTGACCGACCATACCGACCGGTCGCAGGCGTATATCTAGGTAGCCCTCTACAGCCGCTGCGGCAACACCTTCACCAGCTTCTCGTGCATCGCCCGCAGCGACTGCTCGGTGCTCTCCCAGCCGATGCAGCCGTCGGTGACCGACACGCCGTACTTCAGGTCGCACAGGTTCTCCGGGATGCTCTGGTTGCCGGCGAACAGGTGGCTCTCGACCATCAACCCGACGATGGAGCGGTTACCCTCCAGCACCTGATTGGTGACGTTCTCGATCACCAGCGGCTGCAGTTCCGGCTTCTTGTCGGAGTTGGCGTGGCTGGTGTCGACCATGATCTTGGCCGGCAGCTTCGCTTTCTCCAGTTCCTGTTCGGTCAGCTTGATGTGCACCGAGTCGTAGTTCGGGCCGTGGTTGCCGCCGCGCAGCACGACGTGGGCGTAGCGGTTGCCGGTGGTGTGGATCACCGCCACCTGACCCTCGGAGTTGATGCCGAGGAAACGGTGCGGACGCGACGCCGACTTGACCGCGTTGATCGCTACCGCCATGCCACCGTCGGTGCCGTTCTTGAAACCGACCGCGCAGCTGAGGCCGCTGGCCATCTCGCGGTGGGTCTGCGATTCGGTGGTGCGGGCGCCGATCGCCGACCAGCTGATCAGGTCCTGCAGGTACTGCGGCGAGATCGGATCGAGCGCTTCGGTCGAACAGGGCAGGCCCAGCTCGTTGATGTCGAGCAGCAGCTTGCGACCGATATGCAGGCCGTCCCGGATCTTGAAGGTGTCATTCAGGTAGGGGTCGTTGATCAACCCTTTCCAGCCAACGGTGGTGCGCGGCTTCTCGAAATAGACGCGCATGACGATGAACAGCGAATCCTTCAGCTCGTCGGCCAGCTTTTTCAAACGCTGCGCATACTCCATGGCGGCCTTGATGTCGTGGATCGAACAGGGGCCGACGACGACGAAGATGCGATGATCCCGGCCATCGAGAATGTCGCGGATCACCTGGCGAGCGTGGGTCACGGTTTCGCGCGCGGCGGCCGACATCGGCAGCTCGGCCTTCAACTGATCCGGCGTGATCAGGATCTCCTGCGCGGTAACGTTGACGTTCTCGACGGACGACTTTTCTGGCGTTTCCACAATGCTTTCAACTGCGTTTTCTGCGACAGGCGCTGACATGACGGTATCCACGATTGCCACGGCCTGGCGGCCGACAAATGAACGCGCAGTCTACCGCAATTCGTGTGACCGATCAGCGCGCCAGCGCTATGGCGCGGCAAGCCGTCATCTATCGTCGCGGTGCGAAACAGTGGCCGGCTACAATGCAGCCAGCCCGAATGCCGCCAGCCCGCGCAACGATATCCCCCGATGACTGATACCCCACTGTTCGACACCGCCGACCTCGAACCGCTGCTGGCCCGAGGCTGGCTGGCGCTGACGCCCAACCGACGCCTGGCCAGCCGTATCCGCAACGCGGTGGTACAACGGGCTGTCGCACAGGGCCATGCCGTGGTGCCGACACCGGCGGTGCTGGCGCTGGCCGACTGGCTCGACCGGCTGTGGGCGCAGCTCTGCTTCACCGACCCCGACAGCGCCGAACTCTGGCTGCTGGATGAGGACCAGGAGCGGGCCTTGTGGATCGCCGTCGTCGAGGCGAACGCCGGGCAACTGCTGCGTCCGACGGAGGCGGCCCAGCAGGCCCAGTCAGCGTGGCGCACGCTGGCACTCTGGCACCAGCTGCCGCTGCGCCGCGACATCGTCGCCGAGTTCGAAGGCGGGGGGGAGAGCCGCCTCTTTCGCGACTGGCTCGCCGAGTTCGAGCGCCGCTGTGCAACGCTCGGCGCCATTGCCGCTGCCGAGCGCGATCGACGCTTGCTGGCGGCGGTGCTGGAGGGCCGGCTGCAGCTGCCGGCTGCAATTGTTGCGGTCGCCTTCGACGAAGTGACACCGCTGCACCATGCGCTGCTCGATGCCATTCCCGAACGACAAACACTGCAGCCGACGGCGCGCAACCACAGCGTCGCTGCGCTCGGCTGCGACGACTTCGCGACACAGATCCAGCACGCCGCCCGGTGGGCCTATCGACGACTGCAGGCCAATCCGGCAGCGCCGGTGGCGATCGTCGTGCCGCAGCTGGCGCAGCAGCGGGCCTGTGTCGAACGCATCGTGAGCGACCTGTTCGCCCCCGGCCATGCCGATCCCGAGCGGGCGCATCGACCGCCGCCGTTCAACATCTCGGCCGGCGCCGCGCTGGCCGACATGCCCACCATCGCAACAGCGCTGCAACTGCTGGGGCTGGCACGGCGCGATCAGTCGCGCACCGCGCTGCTGGCGCTGCTCGATTCACCGTTTCACGGCTTTGGCGACGCATTCGAGGCCGTCGCTGCTGCCATCGAGGCGATCTGTGAGCTGCGCTGCGAACGCATCGAGAGCGCGCAACTGCGCAACATCGCTGCGCGCGTGACGGAGCGATTCCCCGATTGGTCGCTCTCCGCACAACTGCAGCAACTCAACGATGGGGTGCGACGCGATCGTCTGTTGCAACGGCGAATGACACCGGGTCTGTGGCGCGAGCGCTTCGACACACTGCTGACACTGCTGGGCTGGCCGGGCAAACGTGCGGCCGACAGCATCGAATTCCAGCAACGGCAACAGTGGCAGCACGCGCTGGAGGATTTCGCCCGTCTCGACAGCGTCCTCGGCGAGGTCGGTTTCGACGAGGCACTGCGCGCACTGCAGGCACTGCTGGCGGCACGCCTGTTCCAGCCGGAGACACCCGATGCGCCGCTGCAGGTGCTCGGGCTGCTGGAAGCGGCCGGGCTGCAATTCGACGCGCTCTGGCTCTGCGACATGGGCGAGGACCAGTGGCCGCCAGCCGCCAGCCCGAACCCGCTGCTGCCGCGCAGTCTGCAGCGACGCCTGGCGATGCCGCACTGCGATGCGGCGCGCGAGCTGGCGTTCGCGCAACGGCTGACCCGTTCGCTGCTGTCGGCCTCGCGCGATGTAGTGGTCTGTTACCAGCGCCAGCGCGACGATGTCGAGCGGCGCATCAGCCCACTGTTCGGCGAGTTGCCGCCGCTGCCCTTCGAATTCGACGAAGCGACCCCATCACCGCCAATGCAGCTGGAAAACTTCATGCCCGGCGCGGCACCGGCGCTCGATCCCGCGCGGCCGGCGCGCGGCGGCAGCGGCATTCTCGCCAGCCAGTCGGTCTGTCCATTCCAGGCATTCGCCCGTCATCGCCTCGGTGCGCGTGCGCTGGATGACGCGGTGGAGGGGCTCGACGCGGGCGAGCGCGGCGAACTGCTGCACGGCGCGCTCGAAGGGGTGTGGCAAGAACTCGGCAGCCACGCCGCGTTACGTGCCATCGACGATGTTGCGTTGCAGGCGCTGGTTGATGCTGCCGCCGGCATCGCCGTCGACACGCTGCGGCGCAAGATTCCTGAACGTTTCGGCCAGCGCTTTGCGCAACTGGAGCGCCAGCGTCTGAGCCGACTGCTGATCGCCTGGCTCGAACTCGAACGCGAGCGCCCGCCATTCACGATCGCGGCACTGGAGCAGGAGCGCGAACTGAAACTCGGCGAGCTGACGCTGCGGCTGCGCGTCGACCGCATCGATCTGCTCGCCGACGGGCGCCAGCTGATCATCGACTACAAGAGTGGCAACACGCTGTCGATCAGCGCCTGGACCGCTGCCCGGCCAGAGCAGCCGCAGCTGCCTCTCTATGGCACTGCACTGGAGGACGAGCAGGCGGGCTCGGTGGCCGGATTGCTGTTCGCGCAGATTCGCGCCGACAAACTCAAGCTGATCGGGCTTGGCGACGACGATCTGGCAAACCATGGCATCGATGTGAGTGAACTGCCCTGGCCGCAGCAGCTGGCCGACTGGCGCATCGCACTGCAACTGCTGGCGCAGGAGTACCTGCAGGGACGGGCAGACGTGGCGCCGACTTCACGCCGCACCTGCCAGCGTTGCAATCTGCACGATCTCTGCCGTATCGGCAGCCAGGTCGAGGCCGACACCGAGAGTGATGGTGGTGATGGCGCAAGTGTGGAGGAGGCCTCATGAGAGAGCCCATCGACGCCGCGATTCGCCGCCACGCACTCGACCCGGAGCGTTCGTTCTGTGTCACCGCACCGGCGGGTTCCGGCAAGACCGAACTGTTGAGCCAGCGTGTGCTCGGCCTGCTGGCGCGTGCCGAACAGCCTGAAGAGATCCTCGCCATCACCTTCACGCGCAAGGCCGCCGCCGAGATGCAGCAGCGCATCGTCGAGGCACTGCGTTTCGCCGCCGGCAGCGCCGAGCCGGACGAACCGCACAAACGCCTGACCTGGCAACTGGCGCGCGCGGCGCTGCAGCGCGATGCGCAGCAGCAGTGGGGGCTTCTGCAGAATCCGGCACGCCTGCGCATCCAGACCATCGACGGTCTCTGCGCCAGTCTGGTCCGGCAGTTGCCGATGCTGTCGAGCTTCGGCGGCCTGCCGCGTTTCGCCGACGAACCGACACGCTGTTACCAGCAGGCGATCAGTGCCCTGCTGGCGCAACTGGAGCAGGGCGGTCCGGTCGCCGACACGCTGGCGAGCCTGCTGCGGCATCTCGACAACGACGCGGCGCGGCTGCAGCGCATGCTGGTGCTGCTGCTGATGCAGCGCGACCAGTGGCTTTCCCATCTCGGCAGCGGCATCGATGGCAGCGACAGCGACCACATCCGCCGCCACCTGGAAGAGACGCTGGCGACAGTGCTGCGTGAAGGTCTGCAGCGCGCTCGTCTCGTGTTGCAGCGCCATCGGGGCGAGTTGCTGCCGCTGCTCGATTTCGCCGCCTGCCGGCTGGAGGAGGAGAATCCGCACGATCCGCTCGTTCGTTTCAAGGGGTGTACCGATCTGCCCGATGCCGCGGTCGACAGCCATGCGCAGTGGCTGCAGCTCGCCAACTGGCTGCTGACCGGCAAGAACGAGTGGCGCAAGAGTGTCACCAGGGCGCAGGGCTTTCCGGCCGCTCAGGGCGACGACAAGGCGCGCAACCAGCAGCGCAAGGGCGAGATGATCGACCTGCTGCAGGCGCTCGCCAGCGATGACGAAACCCTGGAGGCACTGGCCGACCTGCGCACGCTGCCTGCCGCACATTACAGCGATCGGCAGTGGCAGCTGCTCGCCCAGCTCACTGCGCTGCTGCCGCTGGCGGTGGCCCATCTGCGACTGGTGTTCCAGCAGCGCGGCGAAGTCGACTACACCGAGGTGGCACTGGCCGCACTGAATGCACTCGGCGACAGCGACGCGCCGGGCGAGCTGCTGTTGCGACTCGATGCCAGCATCCGTCACATCCTTGTCGACGAATTCCAGGACACCTCGCTGTCGCAGTTCAATCTGCTGAAGCGGCTGGTCGAGGGGTGGGCCGAACAGAACGCCGAACGTTTCGCGCCGCGCACGCTGTTCCTGGTCGGCGACGGCATGCAGTCGATCTACGGCTTCCGCGCCGCCAATGTCGGTGTATTCCTCGAAGCGCGTCGGCATGGCGTCAACGGCGTGATCGCCGAGGATCTGGCGCTGCAGGTCAACTTCCGCTCGACGCCGGCGGTTGTCGACTGGGTCAACCACACCTTCGCCCGAGCCTTCCCGCAACAGGAGCAGATCGCGCGCGGCGCGGTGCGTTACGCCCACTCGCAGGCGTTCAAGGCGGCAACAGACGACAGTGAAGTGAAACTGTTCGGCCTGCGCGGCGACAGCGACGGCCGACTCGAAGCAATGCAGTGTGTCGGGCTGGTGCAGCGCGCGCTGCGCGAGGGCGACGGCGAGATCGCCATCCTCGTGCGCAATCGCGGCCATCTGGCGCAGATCGTGCCCGCGCTGGCAGAGGCTGGCATCGACTGGCGTGCCACCGACATCGATCCGCTGCAACAGCGCAGGCCGATTCGCGATCTGCTCATGTTGCTGAAGGCGCTGACCAACCCCGCCGATCGCGTCAGCTGGCTGGCACTGCTGCGCTCGCCGCTGGTGGGACTGAACAATGCCGACCTGCATGCACTGGTGGCCGGCGCCGACGAGCGCGGCGCGCGGCGCAGCGTCTGGTCGCGCCTCGACGACAGCTCGGTCATCGCCACGTTGAGTGTCGAAGCGCAGCAGCGACTCGCCTTCGTCACCGGGGTTTTGCGGCAGACGCGCGCACAACGCCAGCGCAAACCATTGCGCATCTGGCTCGAAGGGTGCTGGCGTGCACTGGGCGGCGAATTGACACTGCAGGCAGATGCCGATGCCGACGATGTCGGTGTATTCCTCGACCTGCTGGAGCAGTTGCCGGAACAGGGTGCCGCCGAACAACTGGAGCGACGGCTCGCCATGCTCTATGCGCGACCGCGCGGCGGCACCGATGCCCGCGTCGTGTTGATGACGGTGCACAAGTCGAAAGGGCTGGAGTTCGACACCGTCATCATTCCCGGTTTGAACCGCGGCAGCCGCAACGACGACAAACCGCTGCTGCAGTGGGGCGAACATCTCGCCCCCGACGGCCGCACCGGCCTGCTGCTGGCACTGAAGGAGTCGTTCGGTGGCGACGGTGATCCGGTTTATCGACACCTCGACAGCGAGCGCAAACGCAAGCAGCGCCTCGAAGAGACGCGGCTGCTCTACGTCGCGGCGACACGCGCGATACGACGACTCTGGCTGCTGTTCAGCGACGGCAACGGCAGCTCGCTCGACAAGGGTGAGAGCTGGAAACCCGGCGATGGCGCGCTGCTGGCGCGAATCTGGCAAACCGCGCGCGAGGAGGTGGTCTGGCTCGATGCCGCCACACCGGCACTGCCACTCACTGCAGCAGCGACGAGCGATCAACCGCAGACCTACGCGACGACACTGCAGCGCGTGCCACTCGCCTTCTGGCAGTTGACACGGCCCATCGCCGAAGCAGATCAACCTGTGCGAGTCTCGGCACAGGAACCTGAAGCGACGACACGGCAGCTCGCACCGGCATTGGAACCCGACGCAGCGCTGCAGATCGATACGCTGGAAACACGTATCGGCACCGCCTTGCACGCGCTGCTGGAACAGGTGGGCCATCACGGCGGCGACGGCTGGCTGCGGCGCAACCCGCAACAGCGTCTGCGCCTGGCGCTGGCGCAATTGCGCAACCACGGTGTTGGCGAGCGCGATCTCGACGAAGCCGCTGCGCTGATCGTCACCGCCATCGACAACACGCTCGCCGATGCGCGCGGTCGCTGGCTATTCGAACCGACCCACCGCGAAGCGGTCAGCGAATGGGAACTGAGCTGTATCGACGGTCGTGGTGGCAGCCAGCGCCAGATTGTCGACCGCAGCTTCGTCGACAGCGACGGCGTGCGCTGGATCGTCGACTACAAAAGCGCGCGCCCGCGCGCTGGCGAAACGCTGGCCCAGTTCGCGGCACGCGAAGCGGCGCACTATCGCGCGCAACTGACCGGTTATCGCGCGCTCGTCGCACAGCTCGATTCGCGCCCGATCCGACTGGCGCTCTATTTTCCCTGCGTGCCGCACTGGCACGAGCTGTCGCAGGATTCGCCATCGTGAGTCGCCCATCGAAGCCGCGCTTCTTCAAGCCGACCATCATCAGGAAAGGCGCGAACGGACCGGCGCAACGGCGCGCAGTCGAAGTGCGCATCGACCGGCTCAGCGACGAGGGGAGGGGGCTCGCCTTCATCGATGAAAAGCCGCTGTTCATCGCCGGCGCGCTGCCGGGCGAGCGCGTCAGTGCACACATCGTCGACGAGCGGCGCGACCACGCCGATGCCGAACTGCTCGCGGTGCTGGAGCCGATACCGTCACGCATCGAGCCGCGCTGCCCACTGTTCGGCCGCTGCGGCGGCTGCCAGCTGCAGATGCTTGACTACGACGCCCAGCTGGCCCACAAACAGCAGGTGCTGCACCGATTGTTCGATCGCTTCGCCCCGCAATGGGAAGCGCCGATTCGCGCCGCACCGTGGCACTACCGCCATCGCGCCCGTTTCGCCGTCGGTGAAGAGGCCGGTGTACCTGTCGTCGGCTTCAAGGGAGCCGGCAGCCATCGCGTCGTTGCCGCAACCGCCTGCGACATTCTCGACGAGCGACTGCAACCACTGCTGCTGCAACTGCCGGCGTGGCTGGCACGACTGAAGCAGTGGCGACGCATCGACGAAGTCGTCGCCGTCGTCGATGCCGACGGTCGAATCGCCATCGACTGGCGGGGCAGGGGAGCACTGCCCACCACCGATCGCGAACGGCTGCAACAGCACTGCACGGATGCTGGCATCGCCACCGGTAGCGACAGCGAGCTGCGTTACGCGCTGCCGTCGCTCGACAGTCACTACCGCTTCACACCGGGCGATTTCACGCAGGTCAATCCGGCGATCAACGAACAGCTGGTTGCGCGCGCACTGGCATGGCTGGAACCGACACCGACAAGCCACGTCGTCGACCTGTTCTGCGGCCTCGGCAACTTCACGCTGCCTCTGGCGAAAACATCGGCGCAGGTCACCGGCATCGAAGGCAGCGCAACGATGGTCGAACGCGCCCGCGCCAACGCAACGGCGCTCGGCTTGCAAAACGTCCGCTTCGCCACCGCCGATCTGTTCGAAGCGTCGGCGATTGCCTTGCAGGGCCACGACCGCGCGCTGCTCGATCCGCCGCGCGCCGGTGCCAAGGCCATCTGCGAAACACTGGCGCGGACGCCGGACGTGCGGCGCATCGTCTGCGTCTCCTGCAATCCACAGACACTGGCGCGCGATGTGGCCATACTGGTCACCGGCGGTTTCACCGTGAAGCGCGCCGCGCTGGTCGATATGTTTCCGCAGTCAGGGCACTGCGAGACGATCCTCGCACTGGCGCGCGACTGACGACTGACAGAGAGGAGATGCCGCGTTGTTCAGCAAACTGCCGCGCTGGGTGGAGTACGGTGCCTTCTCACTGGCGCTGCTTGCCGGTTTCGTCAATGCGGTCGGTTTCCTCGGTTTCGGGCACGAGGCGGTGTCGCACCTTTCAGGCAGTGCGACGCAGCTCGGCGTCAGTCTGCTGGAGATCGATGGCGGCACGCTGCACCTGCTGCTGGTTCTGTTCAGTTTCGTCATCGGCGCTGCACTCAGCGGCCTGCTGATCGAGGGAACGGCGCTGAAGATGGGGCGCCACTACAGCTCGGCGCTGATGCTCGAAGGCGTGCTGCTGTTGGCGGCGATGGCGGCATTGAGCCGCGGTTCGGCGCTGGGCCACCATTTCGCCTCGGCCGCCTGTGGCCTGCAGAACGGGCTGGTCACCAACTACAGCGGCGCCACCATTCGCACCACCCATGTCACCGGCATCTTCACCGACCTCGGGCTGATGATCGGTGCGCGCCTGCGTGGCAAGGTGTTCGACCGGCGCAAGGCGCTGCTCTTCCTGCTGATCGCCGCAGGCTTCATCGGTGGCGGCCTGCTCGGTGCGGCCAGTTTCCAGCAATGGCAATTCGATGCACTGGCGGCGCCGGCGCTGCTCGCCATGGTGCTGGCCATCGCCTATCGGCTGCGTCTGCTGCACCATCGCGACCCCACCTGAACATCGACGGAGGCATAGTCCATGAAGATCGGTCTGGCCCTCGGCAGCGGCTCCTCGCGCGGCTGGTCCCACATCGGCGTGATCAATGCGCTGGCCGACTACGGCATCGTGCCCGACATCATCTGCGGCACGTCGGTCGGTGCGCTGGTTGGCGCCGCCTGCGTCAATGGCAACCTGCAGCGACTCGAAGAGTGGGTGGCGTCGCTGACGCGGCGCGAAACCGCGCGCTATTTCAAGCTCAACTACTCACTGAGCGGCTTCGTTCATACCGATCGCTTCCACCAGTTCCTGAACGATTATGTGGCGCCGGACAACGCGCTGATCGAGCAGCTGCCGCGACGCTTCGCCTCGGTGGCAACCGAGCTGGCGACCGGGCGCGAGATCTGGTTCACCCACGGCCTGCTGCTGGAAGCGGTGTGGGCATCGATCTCGCTGCCCGGGCTGTTCCCGGCCATTCGCCACAACGACCGTTGGCTGGTCGATGGCGGGCTGGTCAACCCGGTGCCGGTCTCGGTCTGCCGCGCGCTCGGCGCCGACGTGGTCATCGCCGTCAACCTGAACGGCGACATCATGCGGCGCCGCGCGAACCTGTCGCGCCGCATCGCGCAGCGGCAGGAGCCGGAGGAAGCGGAAGCAGAGGAAGCGGAGGCGGGGCCGGCGCCGAAGAGCGGGGTGGTGGGCCGGATCTCGGACATGGTCGCCGACTATCGTTCGACGATGTTCGCCGGCGGCAAGCGGGCCGAGCAGGCACCGAATCTGTTCGAGGCGCTGGTCGGCTCGGTCAACATCACGCAGGACCGCATCACCCGCAGCCGCATGGCCGGCGACCCGCCCGACATCCTGATCGCGCCGAAGCTGTCGCAGATCGGCCTGCTGGAGTTCTATCGCGGCGCCGAGGCGATCAGCGAGGGTCGCAAGAGCGTCGAGCGCATGTTGCCGGAGATCGAGTTCGCGCTGACCGAGATTTGATGGCACTCATGCCAGCGTGATGCTGACCGGGCAGTGGTCGGAGCCCATCACGTCGGCGTGGATGTCAGCCGACTTCACCGCCGCCTTCAGCGCCGGCGATACCAGCACGTAGTCGATTCTCCACCCGACGTTGCGCTCGCGCGATTTGGCGTAGTGACTCCACCAGGTGTAGTGGCCGTTGCCTTCGCGAAACAGCCGCAGCGTATCGATGAAACCGGCATCGACGAAGGCCTGGAAACCGGCGCGCTCTTCGATGGTGAAACCCTTCTTGCCGCGATTCGGTTTCGGGTTGGCCAGATCGAGTTCGGTGTGAGCGACATTGAGATCGCCGCAGAAAATCACCGGTTTACGCAGCTGCAACGCTGCGCAGTGGGCGAGGAAGGCGGGGTCCCACTGCTGTTCGCGCAGCGGCAGCCGGCTCAGATCCTCCTTGGCATTGGGCGTGTAGACGGTGACGACGAAGAATTTCTCGAACTCGGCCGTGACGATGCGTCCCTCGTCGCTGTCACCCTGCTGCAGTGCCGCTGCCAGCGGATAACGCTCGGCAATCTCGGGCAGCAGACCGTAGCCGACATCGAGCGGCTCGCTGCGCGAGAAGATCGCCGTGCCGGAGTAACCCTTGCGCACCGCCGAATTCCAGTACTCGTGATAGTCGGGCAGGTCGATCTCGACCTGGTCGCGCTGTGCCTTGGTCTCCTGCAGGCAGAGGACGTCGGGGCGATGTTCCTCGATGAAGGATTGAAAGGTGCCTTTCTTCAGCACGGCGCGAATGCCGTTGACGTTCCACGAATAGATTTTCATGCGGTTGATTCCGTTGATTCCGTATCGCTCGGCGAGTCCTGATCACGCAGAGAACCGTGGCGGCGCGCGTAGACGTGACAGAACTCGGCGCCGAACAGGTAGATCATCGACGAGTAGTAGATCCACACGAGGAAGACGATGAAGGTGCCGGCGGCGCCGAACGACGACGAGATGGCGCTGCGGCCGAGGTAGAGGCCGATCGCGGTCTTGCCGATGCCGAACAGCAGCGAGGTGACCGCGGCGCCGACCAGCACGTCGCGCCAGGCGATGGTCAGGTTCGGCAGGAAGCGGTAGGTCAGCGCGAACAGCAGCGTGATCGCGGCGAACGAGAACAGCCCGTTGATCGCCTGCAGCAGCAGTTCGCTCTGGCCGATCCAGCCGCCGAGCAGCGAACTGATGACGGCAATGGCGGCGGTCGCGACCATCGAGATCGCCAGCAGGAAGCCAACCACCAGCACCAGGCTGAAGGCCTGCAGCCGCACCTTCACCAGGTTCCAGACACCGATGCCGGCGCGCGGCGGCGCGTTCCAGATGCGATCCAGCGATTTCTGCAGTTGTGCCAGCACGGTGGTGGCGCCGATGAACAGCGTGATGCCGCTGATGATGGCGGCCGCGACGCCCTGGCCGCTGTCGCTGGCGCTGCGCACGATCTGCTGCAGCGTCGCGGCGCCGCTGGTGCCGATCAGCTCGCGCAGCTGCGCGAACAGCTCCTCCTCAGCGGCGGCATCGCCGATCAGCAGGCCGGCCACGGCGATCACCATCAGCAGCAGCGGCGCCACCGAGAAGGCGGCGTAGTAGGCGATCGCCGCGCCCAGCGACGCCGCGTCGTTGCGCGCCCACTCTTCGGCGGTCTCCTTCAGCAGCAGAAAGATCTGCTTCAGCAGTCGGGCGGGTGTTTTCACGAATCGCAGCGCTTGTTGCATGGGCAGGTCCGGGCGGCGTCGAAGCCAGGACCCTATCACCTCGCGGAGGCGGTCTCCAGTTCGCTGCTCTGCCAGTCGCCGCCCAGTGCGGTCATCAGCTGCACCGCGGCGAGCAGGCGGTCGCCCTGCAGCGTCAGCAGCGTGCGTTGCGCCACCAGCGATTCGGCCTGCACGGTGGCGACGTCGAGGAACGAGACGGTGCCGGCGCGGTACTGGTTCAGCATCAGTCGCTCCGCCTCCTCGGCCAGATCGACGGCGCGCTGCTGCACGGCGATCTCGCGCGATACCACCTCGATGCGCGCCAGCGCGTCCTCGACCTCGCGAAACGCATCGAGCACGGTCTGCCGATAGCCGGCCACGCGCTCGTCGTAGCTGGCGATCGCCTCCTCCTTGATGGCGCGGCGCGCGCCGGCGTCGAACAGCGTCAGCGCCAGCGACGGACCCACCGACCAGAAGCGGTTCGGCGCGTCGAACCAGTCACTGTGGTTGCCGCTCTGGTAGCCGCCGGCGGCGCGCAGCGACAACGTCGGGAACCAGGCGGTCTGCGCGACGCCGATGCGCGCATTGGCCGCCATCACCTCGCGTTCGGCGGTGGCGATGTCCGGGCGCTGCTCCAGCAGTTGCGACGGCAGCTGCAGAGGAATCTCCAGCGCCGGGGGCGCCCACTCGGCGGCGGCGATCGCCACCGCTCTCGGCGCGCGGCCGGTCAGCACCGCGATCGCGTTTTCGAGTTGCGCGCGCTGCCATTCGAGACCGATCGCCGTGGCGCGGGTGCGCTCCAGCTGTGTCTGCGCCTGCACGACGTCGGAGCGCGCCACCAGGCCGGCGCGATACTGGTTCTCGGCAATTTCGAGCGAGCGCACGTAGGCCTCCAGCGTGCGCGCGTAGAGGTGTTGCTGCTGGTCGAGCACGCGCAGCTGCAGGTAGTTCTGCACCAGTGTCGAGCGCGCGCTGAGGCGAGCGGCGGCGAGATCGGCCGCGCTCGCCTCGAACAGCGCGGCCGAGGCCTCGCGCTCGCGCCGCAGCCGGCCCCACAGGTCGATCTCCCAGTCGAGCGCCAGCGTGGCGTCATACAGTTTCGAGCCGCCGCGCGCGCTGCTGTCGCTGCCGACCTGCCGGCGGCTGTAGCCGGCGCCGACGTCGATGTTGGGGTAGAGCGCGGCACGCGCACCGCCCAGTGCCGCGCGCGCCTGCCGATAGCGCGCCTCGGCCTGGGCGATGTTCTGGTTGTCGATGTCGAGCTGCGCCACCAGCGCGTCGATCTGCGGATCGCCGAAGCGCTGCCACCACGGAATGACGCCGTCGATGCCGCCCGGTTCGGCCAGTTTCCAGCCCGGCGCGACCTCGCCGGCACTTACCGTGTAGGTGCTCTGCGTGGCGGCGTCGGGTCGTTCGTAATCGGGACCGGCCGCGCACCCGGCCAGCAGCACCGCCAGCAACGGGACGCCGCACGACAGTGTGCGCGAGCGCCTGGAGAAAGAGCGCCCGGAGAAAGAGTGTTCGGAGAAAGAGATGACAAACATGTCCTGCTTCCTGTTCATGGAGTCGAGGTGGCGGCACTGCCATCGCGCCGCATCTTGCGCAGACAAAAGAGCCGCAACCGGTCGAGATAGAGGTAGACCACCGGCGTGGTGTAGAGCGTCAACACCTGGCTGACGATCAGCCCACCGACGATGGCGATGCCGAGCGGCTGGCGCAGTTCGGCACCGTCGCCACTGCCCAGCATCAGCGGCAGCGCACCACAGATTGCCGCCAGCGTCGTCATCAGGATCGGACGAAAACGCTGCTGTGCGGCCTCGAACACCGCCACTGCCGGCGGCAGCCCGCGACGGCGTTCGGCATCGAGCGCGACATCGATGATCAGGATGGCGTTCTTCATCACCACGCCGATCAGCAGGAACAGGCCGAGCAGCGCGATCAGGCTGAACTCGGTGTCGAGCAGCTGCAGCGCCAGCAGCGCGCCGACGCCGGCCGACGGCAGCGTCGACAGGATGGTCAGCGGATGGGTGAAACTTTCGTAAAGGATGCCGAGCACGATGTAGACGACAAGAATGACGCCGAGCAGCAACAGCGGTTGCTCGCCCTGGATCGCCGCGAGCTGCGCGCCGGCATCCGCCAGGCGCGCCTGCACCGAGTTGGGCAGCATCACCTCGGCCAGCGCGCGGTCGATCGCCTGCATCCCCTCGGCCAGCGAAACGCCTTCGGCAAGGTTGAAGCCGATGTTGTCCGCCGCGAACTGCCCCTCGTGCTGAATGCGATCGGACGCCGTCGTGTAGCGATAACTGGCGAAGGCGGCGAGTGGCACGCGTCGACCGTCGGCGGTGATCACCTGCACCTCGTCGAGCACGGTCGGGTTCTCGGTCATCGCCGGATCGATTTCGAGCACGACCCGATACTGGTTCAGCGCATTGAAAAGGGTCGTCACCTGGCGCTGGCTGAAGGAGTTGTTGAGCACCTGGGTGACGGTATCGACATCGACACCGAGGCGGCGCGCGGCGACACGATCGATCGACAACTCCACCTGCAGTGCCCCTTCGTCGAAGCGGCCATCGACATCGGTCAGCTCGGGCAGGTCCGCCATGGCGCGCGCCACGCGCGGTCCCCACTCGCGCAACAGCTCCAGCTCGCTCGCCTGCAGCAGCAGCCGATGTTCGGTGCCGCGACCGCGATGTGAACCGAGCGTGATGTCCTGCGTCACGAACATCATCAGGCGTGCGCCCGGTTCCACCGGCAAGCTTGCGCGCATGCGATCCAGCACCTGCTGGGAAACGATGCCGCGTTCGGCCAATGGCTTCAGCCGGATCATCAGGAAGGCGTTGTTGATGCCACCGGAGCCGCCGACGAAACCGACCACGTCGGCCACCGCGGGGTCCTTCAGCAGATGCTGTCGAAAGCTCTCCATCTTCGGCTGCATCGCCTGGTAGGAGAGGCTGTCGTCGCCGCGCACGAAACCCATCAGCTGGCCGGTGTCCTGTTGCGGCAGGAAGCTCTTCGGAATCGTGACGTAGAGATAGACGTTCAGCCCGATAACGGCGATGAGCAATACCAGCACCAGCCGTGCGTGGCGCAGCGCCCATTGCAGCGACGACGCATAGCCGCGCTGTGTTCTCGCGAACAGGCGAGCGAACCAGCGCGTGCCGACCATCGGCTCGTGCTGGGTGCGACTGAGCAAGCGCGCGCACAGCGAGGGGGTCAGGCTCAGCGAGACCAGCAGGGACAAGGTAATGGCCGCGATCAGTGTCAGCGAGAACTCGCGGAACAACCGCTCGATGAAGCCGCCCATGAACAGGATGGCGAAGAAAACCACCATCAGCGCCAGGTTCATCGCCAGCAGCGTGAAGCCGACTTCGCGGCTACCGCGCAGCGCGGCGCGCAGCGGCGAGGCGCCGGCCTCGATGTGGCGGCTGATGTTTTCCATCACGACGATGGCGTCGTCGACCACCAGCCCGGCAACCACGATCAGCGCCATCAGCGACAGGTTGTTCAGGGAGAAGCCAAACAGGTAGAGCAGGGCGAAGCTGCCGATCAGCGACACCGGCACCGCCAGCGTCGGAATCAGCGCCGCACGCAGATTGCCGAGGAACAGCAGCACCACGGCGACCACCAGCACCACGGAGATCAGCAGCGTGCGCTCGGCTTCGTGCAGCGTGGCGCGGATGCCGGGGGTACGATCCGAGGTGACCTCCAGCACCACGTCGCTCGGCAGCAGCGCACGCAGCCCCGGCAGTTGCGCCTGGATCGCATCGACAGTGGCGATGACATTGGCGTCGGGTTGCCGGTTGACCTGAATGACCACTGCCGGCTGGTGATTGTGGAAGCCAGCGGCACGGCGATTCTCGACGCTGTCGCTGACCGTGGCGACATCGCCGAGGCGCACCGGCTGCCTGCCGACATCACTGACCAGCAGCTGGCGATATTCGGAAGCCGTCAGCAACTGGTCGTTGGCGCCGATCTGCCAGCGTGTCGCCCCCTGTTCCAGTTCACCTTTCGGGCGCGGTGCATTGGCGCCGGCGATCGCCTGCCGCACCTGGTCGAGTGCGATGCCGTACTGGTTCAACGCGCGTGGCTGCAGCTCGACCCGCACCGCCGGCAGCGAACCACCGCCGAGCTGTACTTCGCCGACGCCGCCGATCTGCGAGATTTTTTGCGCCAGCACCGATTCCGCCAGATCGTAAAGCTCGGCCGCACTGCGCGATGGTGATGAGAGTGCCAGCACCAGCACCGGCGCCTGCGACGGATTGAGCTTGCGATAGACCGGATTGCCCGGCATGCCGCTCGGCAATTCGTTGCGCACGGTGTTGATCGCCGCCTGTACCTCGCGCGCGGCGTCGTTCAGGTTCTTGTCGAGATCGAACTGCAGCACCACCTGCGTGTTGCCCTGGTTGCTCGCCGACCAGATCTGCGTGACGCCGCTGATGTTGCCGAAACTGCGTTCGAGCGGCATGGCGACGCTGGAGGCCATCGTCTCGGGGCTGGCGCCGGGCAGCGACGCGGTGATCTGTATCGTCGGGAAGTCGACCTGTGGCAGCGGTGCCACCGGCAGCAGCCGATAGCCGAGCATGCCGACCAGCAGCAGCGCCACCGCCAGCAGCGCGCTCGCCACCGGCCGCGCGATGAACAGCCGCGAGGGATTGATCGAAAGCCGGGAGGCGCTCACTGCGCGTGCTCCGTGACAAGCGGACGATCACCGGCCAGGCGCCGCTTCAGGCGATCGAAGAAGAGATAGATCACCGGCGTCGTGAACAGCGTCAGCAGCTGGCTGACCAACAGGCCGCCGACCATCACCAGGCCGAGCGGCTGGCGCAGCTCGGCGCCAGCACCGCTGGCGAACATCAGCGGGATGGCGCCGAACAGCGCCGCCAGCGTCGTCATCAGAATCGGCCGAAAGCGCAGCAGCGCCGCCTGATGAATCGCGGCCTGTGGCGCCATGCCCTGATTGCGTTCGGCGTCGAGCGCGAAGTCGATCATCATGATCGCGTTTTTCTTGACCAGACCGATCAGCAGGATGATGCCGATCACCGCGATCAGATCGAGCGCACTGCCGGTCAGCAGCAGCGCCAGCAGCGCACCGACCGCCGCCGACGGCAGCGTCGACAGGATCGTCACCGGGTGGATGAAGCTCTCGTAGAGCACACCGAGCACGATGTACATGGTGACGATGGCGGCGAGGATCAGCCACAACGTGCTGCCGAGCGAGGCGCGGAACGCCTCGGCGGCCCCCTGGAAACGCAGCTCCACCGCCGCGGGCAGCGCGATGTCGCGCGCCGCCTGCTCGATCACGGCCACCGCTTCACCGAGCGAGGCGCCGCTGCCGAGATTGAAGGAGAGGGTGGTGGCGGGGAACTGGCCGATATGGTTGATCACCAGCGATGTGGCGCGTTCGCTGGTTGTCACCAGCGAGGCGAGCGGCACCATCTCGCCATCGCTGCCGGCGACATGCAGCGTGCGCAGTGCCGCCAGCCCCTGCTGCAGCTCGGGGTCGGCCTCGATGACGACACGGTACTGACTGGTCTGCGTGAAGATGGTCGATATCTGACGCTGGCCGAAGGCGTTGTAGAGCGCGTCGGTGATGGCGCCGACGCTGACGCCCAGTCGGCTGGCGCTGTCGCGGTCGATCTCCAGCCAGAGCTGACGCGCGGCATCCTGCAGGTCGTTGTTGATATCGGCCAGCAGCGGATTGCCGCTGAGTTCATTCGTCAGGCGCTGCGTCCATTCCGCGAGCAGTTCGCTGTCGGGGCTGCTCAGCGTGAACTGGAACTGCGTGCGGCTGACTCGATCCTCGATGGTCAGCTCCTGTACCGGCTGCAGGTAGAGGGCGATGCCCGGCACCGCCGCCGCGCGCTCGCGCAGCCGTTCGATGATCTCGCCGGCATTTGCGTTGCGATCGGCGTGTGGTTTCAGGCTGATCAGCAGGCGTCCGCTGTTGATCGCCGTGTTGGTGCCGTCGACACCGATGAACGAGGAGAGGCTCTCGACATCGGGATCGCGCAGGATTTCCGTTGCCAGCGCCAGCTGTCGCTCGCTCATCGCCGCAAACGAGATCGACTGCGGCGCCTCGCTGATGCCCTGGATCAGGCCGTTGTCCTGCACCGGAAAGAAACCCTTCGGTACCCAGAGGTAGAGCGCCACCGTCAACAGCAGCGTTCCCACCGTCACCAGCAGCGTCAACGGCTGATGGCGCAGCACCACGTGCAATGCGCGGTCATAGAGTTCGATGACGCGTGTCAGCCAATCCTCCTCGTGTCCCTCCGGTTTTCCGGCTGCAGAAACCCGCCTGGGTTTGAGCATTCGCGCCGCCATCATCGGCGTCAGTGTCAGCGACACCAGCAGCGAAATCAGGATCGCCGTCGCCAGCGTGATGGCGAATTCGCGGAACAGGCGACCGACCACGTCGGCCATGAACAGCAGTGGAATCAGCACCGCGATCAACGACACGGTGAGCGACACCAGCGTGAAGCCGATCTGCCGCGCCCCTTTCAGTGCCGCCTGCATCGGCGTTTCACCCTTCTCCTGGTAGCGGGCGATGTTTTCCAGCATGACGATGGCGTCATCGACGACAAAGCCGGTGGCGATGGTCAGCGCCATCAGCGTCAGGTTGTTGAGGCTGAAACCGGCCAGGTACATGACGCCAAGCGTGCCAACCAGCGACAGCGGCACCGCAACACTGGGGATCAGCGTGGCGGGGATGTTGCGCAGAAACAGCAGCACCACCATCACCACCAGCCCCACCGCCAGCATCAGCTCGAACTGCACGTCGCGTATCGAAGCGCGAATGGTCTGGGTGCGATCGGAAAGCAGCGCCACCTCGACGCTGGCCGGCAGTGTCGCCTGCAACTGCGGCAGCAGCTGCTTGATGCGATCGCCGACCTCGATGACATTGGCGCCCGGCTGGCGCTGGATATTGACCAGCACGGCCGGCACGGTGGCGCTCCACGCCGCGCGCTGGCGGTTCTCGGCGCCTTCGATCACCGTCGCGACATCGCCGAGCCGCAGCGGTGCACCGTCGTGCCAGGCGAGAATCAGCTGGCGATACTCCTCGGCCGAGCGCAGCTGGTCGTTGGCATCGAGCAGCACCTGCCGCACCGGGCCGTCGAAGTTGCCCTTGGGCTGATGCACGTTGGTGGCGGCGATCGCGCTGCGCACCTCTTCCAGTGTCAGCCCGTGCGAGGCCAACGCCGCCGTGTTGACCTGCACCCGCACCGCCGGGCGCTGGCCGCCGGCGATGCTGACCAGGCCGATCCCCGGCAGTTGCGCAAGACGCTGCGCGACGCGCGTTTCGACCAGATCGTGCAATGCCGGCAGCGCCAGCGTCTGCGACGTGATTGCCAGCGTCAGGATTGGCGTGTCGGCCGGGTTGACCTTGTTGTAGACCGGCGGCGCCGGCAAGTCATTAGGCAGCAGGCTCTCGGCGGCGGCGATGGCCGCCTGCACATCCTGTTCGGCCACGCTGAGCGGCACTTCCAGGGTGAACTGCAGCGTGATCACCGAGGCGCCGGCGGCACTGGTGGAGGAGAGCTGTTTCAGCCCCGGCATCTGGCCGAAACGGCGCTCCAGCGGCGCCGTCACCGCGCGTGTCATCACCTCGGGGCTGGCGCCAGGATAAAAGGTCAGCACCTGGATGGTCGGGTAGTCGACCTGCGGCAGCGCAGACACCGGCAGCAGCCGCCAGCTGATCAGGCCGGTCAGCAGCAGTGCCGCCATCAGCAGGATGGTGGCGACCGGTCGATGAATGAAGGGCTGCGACAGGTTCATGCGCGCGGTCCGCCGGCGGCCTCGGCGCGTTCGGTGTCATCACGCTCCGCCGCTGGCGCGTCGTCGCCGTGCGTAATCCTCACGTTGGCGCCATCACGCAGCCGGTCGAGTCCCTCCAGCACCACGCGGTCGCCCGCTTCGAGGCCATCCCGTATGGCGATGCGGTCGTGGTGGCGCGCGCCGGTGACAACATTGCGCAACTTCACCGTGGTGTTGCCGTCGGCGCCGCTCTCGACCAGATAGACATAGGTGCCGATCGATCCATGCTGCACCGCGTCGACCGGCAGTGTCGCGGCATCGACCTGCATGCCGAGACGCAAACGCACGTTGACGAACTGATTGGGGAAGAGGCGCCCCTCGCCATTGGCAAACTCCGCCTTCAGCTGGATGGTGCCGGTGCGCACGTCGATGCGATTGTCGAGCGTGCGCAGTTCACCGGTGGCCAGCAGCGTCGAACCCTCGCGATCGAATGCCTCGACCTGCAGCGGCTGGTCACTATTCCGCAGTTGCATCAGCAGCGGCGGCAGATCGACCTCCGGCAGCGTGAACAACACGCCGATCGGATCGGTCTGCGTGATCACCACCAGGCCGCTGGTTTCGCCAGCGCTGATCAGGTTGCCGGCATCGACACTGCGCAGCCCGAGACGACCACCGATCGGCGCCGCTATTTTCGTGAAGGAGAGTTGCAGACGGGCGTTGTCGACACGCGCCTGATCGATCTGCAACGTGCCGCGATACTGGCGCACCAGCGCCTCCTGATCGTCCAGCTGCTGGCGCGCGATCGAATCCTGCGCGAACAGTCCGCGATAGAGCTCCAGCTTGCTCTCGGCATTGCGCAGCAGCGCCAGGTTCTGTTGCTGCTGCCCCTCGGCCTCGGCCAGCGCGATGGCGTAGGGACGCGGATCGATCTCGGCCAGCAGCGCGCCGGCCTCCACCCGATCACCCTCGCGGAACAGCACACGGGTCAGCTCGCCATCGACACGGCTGCGCACGGTGACGGTATTGAGTGGCGTCACCGTGCCCAGCGCCGCCAGTTCGAGCGGCAGTGCTTCGCGCTGCACGGTGACGACGCGCACCGGCACCGGACCCATCCACGGCGAAACCGCCGACGGTGGCGGCGCTGCGGGTGCACTCGGCCAGACCAGCCAGATCAGCAGTGCAGCGGCGATGACACCCGCCAGCAGACGTCCGGGGTGGCGGCGCAAGGTCTGCACATGCCACCAGCGGCTGGTCGTGGGGGAGGGCGAAAGCCTGGGCGGTTGATTCATCGATACACCATCGAGAAGAAAGTGGCGCTCGCGCCGCGCATGCACCAATGGCGCTCCCACGCGGCCCGGGGCAGGGGATTGAGCGGGCGATTATAGGTCCGACATACGCGGCATCTTGGTCTTCAGCGCTGTAAAGAGCGTGGAAATACCGTGCAAGTGCCAAAGACGGCATCGAGCGAACAGCCTGTGGCTCGCCGGGAACGAGTCCGCTTGACACTCGGAAATATTGATGTCAGTGTAATGACACCAAATAAACAAACCCGGGGAGGGCATCCCATGAGTGCAGCAAGCAATTCGAAGGAAAACGATTCGGTCTACTGGGATCCCTATCGACCCGACCTGGCGCTGGAGCCCTATCCGGCGTTTCAGCGACTGCGCGAACACGCGCCGCTCTACTACAACGAAGAGTACGACTTCTACGCGGTCAGCCGCTTTGCCGATGTCGAACGCTGCCTGTCGGACAAGGTGATCTTCAGTTCCGCCCGCAGCGACGTGCTCGAATTCATCAAGGCCGAGGATCTCGACGTGCCCAAGGGCATGTTCATCTGGGAGGATCCGCCGGAGCACACCGCCTATCGCAACGTGGTCTCGCGCGTCTTCACGCCCAAGCGCATGAACGCGCTGGAAGCGCAGATTCGCGCTTACTGCGTCCGCTGCCTCGACCCGCTGGTCGGTGCCGACCGCATCGATTTCATCGCCGATCTCGGCGCGCAGCTGCCGGGCGGCGTGATCGGCATGCTGCTCGGTATTCCGGATGAGGATCGCGACATCGTGCGCGATCGCGTTGACGCCGCACTGCGCACCGAGACCGGCAAACCGATGGAGGTCTCCCAGGCCAGCTACCAGGGCGAAGGGTTCGAGGATTACATCGACTGGCGCCTCAACAACCCCTCCGACGATCTGATGACCGAACTGCTGCGCGCCGAGTTCGTCGACGCAGCCGGCACCAAGCGGCGCCTGACCCGCGACGAAGTGCTGATCTTCATCAACGTGCTGGCCGGCGCCGGCAACGAAACCACGTCGCGCCTGATCGGCTGGACCGGCAAGATCCTTGGCGATCACCCGGATCAGCGTCGCGAAATCGCGAAGAATCCGGCGCTGATCCCGGCGGCAATCGAAGAGATCCTGCGTTACGAGCCACCGGGACCGGGAGTCGCACGCTTCGTCACACAGGATGTCGAGATCCATGGCCACACCATCACCGCCGGCAACGCGCTGGTCTGTCTGGTCGCCTCCGCCAACCGCGACGAGCAGCGCTTTGTGGATGGTGAACGCTTCAACATCCATCGCGAGGGCCCGCCACACATCAGCTTCGGTCGCGGCATCCACTCCTGCCTCGGTTCTGCACTGGCGCGCGTCGAAGGGCGGGTGGCGCTCGACGAAATCCTCAAGCGTTTTCCGGACTGGACCCTCGACATGGACAAGGCCGAGCTCTCCTCATCGTCAACCACGCGCGGCTGGGACACGCTGCCAGCGTTTACCCGCTAGGTCATCGCGAGGTTCATATGGCCAGAGTCACCTATATCGAATTCAATGGCACACCCCATGAAGTCATGGTGGCGCCCGGGGTTTCGGTGATGCAGGGTGCCGTCAACTGCGGCGTCCGTGGCATCATCGGCGAGTGCGGCGGTTCATGCTCCTGCGCCACCTGCCACGTCTATGTCGACCCGATCTGGGTGGACAAGGTCGGCGACAAGAGCGTCACCGAAGAGGCCCTGCTCGAAGAGGTCTGCGATGCGCAGCCCAACAGCCGGCTCGCCTGCCAGATCACGATCTCTCGTGAACTGGATGGCCTCGTCGTGCATCTGCCTGAGAAGCAGGTCTGAGACGCCCCCTTTAATTTATCGACACGGAGATAACAAACATGTCAGTCGCAGGAACATGGAACCTGACCGTCAAAGGTCCAACCGGCCCGATGGGTTCTACGCTTGAACTGAAGGAGGTCGATGGCGCACTGGTCGGCACTCAGTCAGGGCAGGGCCACACCACCGAGATCAGCGAGTGCACGGTCGAGGGCGACAGCATCTCGTGGGTCAACCACACCACCAAGCCGATGAAGATGAAACTGGAGTTTCGCGGCACGCTCAACGGCAGCACGATGAGCGGCAAGGTCAAGGTCGGCATGATCGGCAGCTACCCGTTCACCGCATCGATCGAGTGACGTCTGCTCGACCAGGGCTTTCGTACAGCAGCGCAGCAGCCTCGCCAATTGGCGGGGCATTTTTTTGTGCAGCTGACGAACAAATCAGGGGCTTCCCCTCTTTGGATTTCTACCGTATGCAAGCCAACTGGCTGTTCGTTGGTATTGAGCGTGACGGTTTTTTTGTGGAGGCGGCGCCTCCACGGTCTTGTCTTTGGAATTGCCCTGTTGTGATTTATAAAATACAATCACCAGCATGATATCGATCAAACAGACCGCGACGTTTCAGCAATGGGAAAGCCGCTTGAAGGATGGCAAAGCGCGCGCCCTGATTGCCGCGCGGCTGCATCGATTGGCGAACGGACTCTTGGGCGATGTCTCGCCGGTCGGCAATGGTGTCAGCGAGCTGCGCATTCACTACGGCCCCGGCTATCGGGTTTATTTCATCCAGCGGGGTGAAGCACTGATTGTCTTGCTGTGTGGTGGCATCAAGCGCACTCAGCTGCGGGACATTGAAACGGCTAAAAGGTTGGCCAAAGAGGTGGGGTGAACGACTATGGCTGAACAACTGTATGACTATGATCCGGCTGCTGCCCTGGACAGTGCCGAAGCGGTAGCGGTCTTCATGGCTGATGCGTTTGAGACCGGAGATTCGGCCTATATCGCCAAAGCGCTGGGAGTTGTTGCCCGTGCGCGGGGTATGAGCCAGATTGCAAAAGAAACAGGGTTGTCGCGGGAACAGCTCTATCGTTCGTTCAGCGACCAGGGCAATCCAACCCTGAAGACAACGCTGGCAGTCATGCGTGCCTTGGGGCTCGACATGACAGCGAAGCTTCACGCATAACATTCCACAGGCAAATAACGCTGGATTTCTGCCGGTTGTTTGTGGAGGTGGCGCCTCCACGGTTCCTTGATTTAACATAATATACATTATGCGCACTTTGCGCCGAGGCGAATGTCAATTGCTTTGGTTGTCGCCGTCTGGCGAGTCCGATCAGGCCGGGATAGACTTGACGCAACAACGCGAGGCCTGCCAGATGCGTGTCCCACGAATACTGACACCCGAATACCGCGCTGCCCAGCTCGCTGGTTCGCAGCGTCTGGAAGGCATACGGGTTACCCGGGTTGCCGAACACCAGATGGCCTCCATCATTCGTGGCGACGCCAGCGAAGAACAGCTGATCAAGGTGCTGGATGCGCGCTACAACGTGGCACTGAGAGTCGTTCGGTAATCCCCTTGGCCGATGACTACTCCGACTACGACCTCTCTGGTGACGACCCCTACCTCCTTTCCGGCTCCTCCTGCCTCATCAACTGTCTCGGTCTGACCGACACGACCGCCCTCAACGACGCCGAAGAACAGTACTCCTCGATTCGTCTGGCGGGCCTGCTGCACAATCCCGTCACACCCACGTTCGATCTGGCCCATCTGCAGGCAATCCATACACGCTTGTTTGGTGACGTTTACCCATTTGCCGGTGAGGTGAGAACCGTGGAGATCAGTAAGGGCGGAAGTCTGTTTCTGCCCTATGCGCTGATCGAAGATGATGCCCGCAGCTGCTTTGGCGCACTGCACGACGCCAACCTGTTGGCGGGCCTGGATGTCTTGGAATTTGGCAGTGAGGCCGGATTCTTTCTGGGGTGGATCAACAAGATCCATCCGTTTCGGGAAGGCAATGGCCGGACCCAGAGAATCCTGCTTGACCAACTCGCCGACCGCAACGGGTATGCGATCGAATGGTCGGCCATGTCTAAAGAAGCGATGGCGTTGGCATGTCGCGCAGCGCGCCAGCCAGTTCCGGATTTCACGGCGATTCGTCGTCTCGTTTCTCTCAACACCGTACCGACCGAGCCAGAGTAACTCCCATTCACCACTCCTTCCGCGCAGAAACCAGTGCATGCACCGCACGCTCGACCCAGCGCTCACGCTGTGCCGATGAAATGCTGCGGTTGGTCAGGATGACATTCACGTACCAGCCGCGAATCATCAGGATGAATACCTCGGCGATACCTTCGGGATCGCTGCATGGCACGCGGTCGACGGTCGCACACACCTGAATGAATTCGGCGATGCGTTTTATCCCGAGCGCCATGCGTTCAGCCGCTGCGGCACCCAGCTCGGGAAACCGGTGGGATTCGCTGAAGATCAGCCGGTTCACCCCAAGGAGTTCGCCTTGCAGGCTGATCTTCAGCATTTGATTGGCGTACGACTTCAACCCCTGTTCCAGACCGAGCGGCGCGTTCCGTGAATGCAGTGCCGTCGACGGAGAAAGCTCGTCGATCTGTGCGTGAATGATCGCGTGAAAAAGCGCTGCCTTGGATGGGTAACGCGAATAGAGCGTCGTTTTCGAGACACCCGCCGCCTTGACGATCTGCGACATCGAGGTGCCGCCGTAGCCGTGCTGCAGGAATTCGAGCAGCGCAACAGCGAGCAGCTCGTCGTCGATGGCAACGGCCTCTTCAGGGCGAGGACGACCGCGTGTACGGCTCGACTTTATCGTTGCCATCACGCTTCCCCGATCAGGCGCGCACGAGCCGCTGCCAGCGGGATTTGATCCAACCCATCAGCTTCGCCATCAGCGATGGCGCGGCTTCAGGCTGCGCGGTTTTTGCGCCGGTGGACACCTCGATTTCTGCTTTCAGCTTCGCCGAAAACGATCGGGCGAGCTGTGGCAGCAACGGCTTGCTCATCGCCTCCCACATCGGCGCCATCGAACCGCTGCCGACCACCTGGACCCGCAGTGCGATCTCCGTGGCATCCGGCCCCTGGCTGATGGCGGTGTAGCTGCCACTGCCGACCACGGGTTCTGCTTCGAGCCTGTAGGAGAAATCGACGCGGTCAGGTCCATCCCAACGGTCAATCGTGACCAGTACGTTGACCGTGCGCACCAGACCGCCGGCACCCACCTTGATCACCCAGCGCGAGTTGTGGTCGTCAATGACGACACACTCTTTGCACCCCGGAAAAAGATTGGCCCAGCGGCTGATATCCCGCACGTAACCCCAAACACCTTCGATGGGTGCATCGATGACAACACTGTTTTCTGCTTCGATCATCGCTTATAGCCCCAGACGGACCCGCTCCTGCTGCAGTAATTCGCTGGGTTTACCCGCGGCATGACGCCCGGCCAGGTAGCCGTGCGTCATGCCGCGCGCGTTGGTGATGCCGCTCTGCATCAGCGCACCGTTATCGACACGCGCCATGGAGTTGCCGGCGACATAGAGCCCCTCGATCGGCTTGTCATCCCAGCCGAGTGCTCGGCAGTGGTGATCGGCGAGGATGCCGGTCGAGGCGATGCCGCCGCCGGCCATCTTGCGCAGTTCGATCGCGTAAAACGGCGGCTTCAGCAGTGATCCGAGGTTGGCATTGGGTTTCTGCAGGGGGTCGCCACACATCAGTGCGCCCCATGGGAAGGTTCCGCGCTGGAACTCCGCATCGACTCCGCGTTCGGAATAGTCGTTGAAACGGGCGACGGTATCGGCGAGCCCCTGCCCGTCAATGCCGCACTTTTCGGCGAGTTCGGCCAGCGTATTCGCTGTGATTCCCAGCCCTTCCGGCAGCGCGTCACCCGGCATCACCGAACCCAGCGGATACTTCTCGCGCGCCTGGCTGTCGATGATCA
This sequence comes from uncultured Verrucomicrobiaceae bacterium, assembly GCA_964386045.1. Taxonomy (GTDB): domain Bacteria; phylum Pseudomonadota; class Gammaproteobacteria; order Pseudomonadales; family CAMLJR01; genus CAMLJR01. Next base: position 41,232 of record CAYLRA010000015.1, read on the forward strand.
ACCAGCACGGGAAGTTGGGATGGCTTTGCGTGGCGCCATCGATCACATCGAGTGCGAAATAAACCGAGCGATAAAACGCTTCGTTGGCGAAGCGTCTGCCCGCGCGATTGACCACAACGGTGTGCGGCAACCCCATGAACGGCAGCGCGCCGCGCCACAGCGGTACGCCCTCCTCCTGCTCTTCACCCGGCACGTGGAAGCCGAGCATCGGCACATCCGGAACACGGGCGATGCGCGCACCGAGCGGACCGGCGAGACGCAGGTGAGCGCCGTCGATGGTCGGCATCACCATCGATACCGGATCGAGCTGATGCCCCAGCGTCCTCGCGTAATCGCGATGGCGTTCATAACTGCTGACCGCGAGAACGACACCGCGATTGGCCTTGACCAGCAGCTCGCGCCCTTCGACCGTCGCACGCAGCCCGACCACACGTTCGCCGTCGAAAATCAACGACTCCACGTTGACCCCGGTGTGCATTGGAATGCCGCGATCGAGAACACCCTTGACGAAATAGGCTGCCAGCCCCGGCCCGGCGCAGCGTTCATCCTTGCCGAGTCGCTCGGCCATGATGCTGTAATCCCACTTCAGCATATTGGCCAGGCCGCCATTGCTGAAGATGTCCTCATGCGTCAGACCGTAGGGCACATGCGGCGACACACGCGTCCTGAACTGCCATTCGCCCAGCGTCTCCGCGGGAAACGGCAGCGCCTCAAGGCAGCGTCCCTCGGGCAATCCACTGTCGACATGCGGGTAGTAGTAATCGGGAAGATCGCGCACGACGCACATGCGAAGGTCGATGTTTTCCTCGAAATGCTTGAGTGCAACCGGGCCGTGAATCATCTGGTTCAGGATGGCGGCATCATCGCCATAACCCATCGACAGGCGCTTGATGTAATCAAAACCGCGCGTCGGCGAATCGTCGATGCCCAGTTCAAGCGCCAGATGATTTCCCGGTATCCAGACCTCTCCCATCGAATAGGCGGTGACGCCACCAACCTGGTCGGAGCGCTCCAGCACCAGCGCGCTCGCACCAAAGTCGTGAGCGGTGATGGCGGCACACAGCCCGCCGCCACCGGAACCGATGGCGACGACGTCCGCCTCCATATCCCATTGTTCAGGCACTGTTCGAATCATCCGCTGGCTCTCTGTTTATTGTGATGAAGCTGGCGCAAGGGTCACACACCAATAAAGTACAGTCCAGTACTTTTAATGACCGGCTGCGGCGACGGCAAGAACGCCACACGCTGACCGGATTTCGATGGCAACGACGGTTGCCGTCCGGCCGCCAATATCGTCAACTGCAGGCCACCCCTCCCCCATTACCTGTCATATATCCCGCCACCTGTCATACATGAAGGAGCACGCCATGAAATCGATGGAGCTGTTTGAGGAGTGGATGGCCCTGCACACGGCGAAAGCCCGTTACTGCCGCTATCTGGACACCAAGGACTGGCAGGGATTTGCCAGCCTGCTCACCGAGGATTTCGAACTGGACCTCTCCGGCACGTCGCACCTCGGGATAATCAACGGGCGAGAGGCCGCGCTGAACGTCATCCGCTCGTCACTGGAAAATGCCGTTACGGCGCATCAGGTACACACGCCCGAAATCGAGATCGACGGCGACCAGGCCACGGTGATCTGGCCGATGCAGGACCGTGTCATCTGGAGCGCGGAGAAGCCTTCGCTGATTGGCTACGGCCACTACAACGAGCGCTGGATCAAGCGCGATGGGCAGTGGCGTCTGGCTGCGCAACGCCTGACCCGTCTGCACATGGAGATGCTGCCGCCCTCCCCCGTTGCCGCGCCGCGCTGAAAGCGCCGGCACGAGCATTCCGAGGCAGCCGGAAATATGGAGAACCCTGTTCTCACACGAATGCCATTCGGGATTTGATCCACATCAACCCAACCCCCACATACCGCCTGGATTCGCTTGAAATGGCAGGGGCAAGGCCTTTAACTAACCGAGAACAAAGTTCTCAACCGGCCTCTGCCCAATCTGCCAAGGAGCGTCGCCATGGATACACCCCTCTTCTCGACCCTGCTCGAACACTATCACTGGCAGTTGTCGCTGCTGACGCTGGCCGGCATCGTCGCCGTCACCGTCATCGGCAAGCAGCTGTTGTTGCTGGTCCCGACATTGAAACAAGCGCAACGGCTCAACAAGGAGGTGGCCGAGAAAAAGATGTCGCGCGAGTTCTACGCGGCCAACCAGAAATGGAATCGCAAGTGGGGTATCTCCTTCCAGCTGGTGATCTTCGCGCTGATCCTCCCCTTCTGCCTGACGCTGGAGGCGCAGCCGTGGTGGGAGGTGTTGCTGGATATCGTCGTCATCCTGATGTTCTACGACTTCTTCTACTACCTCGTGCACCGCTTCCTGTTCCATGACGGCGGTTTCATGGGCGGACCGCTGATGTGGGTGCACGCCGTTCACCACCAGCAGCGCGACCCCTGCCGTATGGATTCCAGCTACATCCACCCGCTGGAGGTGGCGCTCGGGCTCGGCCTCTACGCGGCCAGTATCTTCGTACTGTCGCGCTTCATGGGTAACTTCCATGTCGCGACCATCGTCATCACCTGGGTGGCCTTCTCGGAGATCAACCTGCACAACCACGACCGCTGGAACAGTGATCGCTTCCCGTTCAAATACCTGAACTACATGTCGAAGATGCACCATGTACACCACGCCAAGTTCACCGGCGGGAATTTCGCGACGATCTCGCTCCTCTACGACTGGCTGTTCGGTACCTACGATCTGGGCGAGGGCTACAAAGGGCAGCGTGCTTCGGCTCCCGAGCAACCGGACGGATCAGCGTAACGGTACAAGCTGGCCGCCAACCAACCACCCCGACCCATCACGCGGCAGGTGATCGATCGGGGCGGTTTCTTTTTTTGCCGCTGGTCTTGTCGCCGCTCTTGTTGCCAGAGACCACGGGCGCAACCTCATTGACGCGAATGCCATCGATGACGAAATCGATGATGGCCGCATTGCACTCATCATCACTGGCCAGCCCACCCGGAAATATCCAATCCTTGAAAATGACGCAGCCGAGCACGGCGGCGAATGACACCCTGACCAGCAGTTTCGGATCAACCCGCGCGTTCTTGCCGGTCCGCTTGCGCATCAGCGCCGCGCCCTGCTCGAAGTAGTGGCGCAGGCTGTCAATCTCGGCGACCCCCTTCATGCTGCCGGAGGTGAAGAGCTGAGCGACGATCAGCGACAGCATCAGTTTCGAATGTTCGTCGAGGAACTGGCGCAGCTCGTCGATATAAAGATGCGTCTGCTCGCGAAAATCGCCGAGGTCGGCAATGTCGACTCGATGGCGCTGGTTGAACTCCGCGATGTGATTGCTCAGCGGCTCGAAGACCGCTTCGCGAAAAAGGTCGGCCTTCGACGGGAAGTAGCGGAACAGCTGCGCCTCGGTCACCTCCGCGCTGCGGGCGATAGCTGCCGTGGTGGCGCCGACGAAGCCGAACTGGCGAAACTCTTCACGCGCGGCGCAGAGCAGCCGCTCGCGGATCTCCTCCGGCGCACGTCGCTTCCGACGCATCGGCTTTTTCTCGGCAGCCGCCTCCACGCCCCGCTTCGCATTTTTTTTGACTGCTGCCGCCGCCTTTACCGACGTCACTGCTTTTACCTTGGCCAACTGCCTCACTCCCACTGCCATTTATTCCTGTCGAGTATATCCAGCCGCCGCCGCAAGATGGATCGAACAGCTGCGCCCGAACGCTTGCCAGACACAATAGATAGTGCCTACTATCATCAACAAAACCCAGGGCGGAGCCAACCATGAAACGACCTGAAGCCAGCATTGATCCAGCAGCGGGGCTGCTGCGCACCGAGCAGTTCCAGATCGCCTACGCCACCAACGACATCGCGCGAGCGCGCGATATCTTTGGCGAGCGCTACGGCATTCGCGAATTCCGTCGACTCGAAGGCCAGATGCCGAGCGGCGGCCATATCCACGTCGAACTGGCCTGGGTCGGCACCATCATGTACGAGCTGCTGACCGCGAGTGGTCCCGGCTCGGAGCTGTATGTCGGCCGCCTGCCGCAAGACCGCTTCGCCATCCAGCATCACCACCTCGGCTTCATGATTCGCAGTGCGGCGGAGTGGGAAGCCTTGATGCAGCGCATCGAGCGCAACGGCGAAACGTTGCTGCACAGCAACAACAACGCCGGCTTCCTGCGCAGCTGTTTCGTCGATGCGCCGGACCTCGGTCACTACTTCGAATATGTCTTTCCGGAACCGGCCGGCCTGGCCTTCTTCGAGAGCGTTCCCGGCAACTGATATACGAGAATCGTCATGCCACCATCGATTGCACCACGCCTGCTCGACTATCTCGGCGAACTCGAAGCCGCTGTCGCCGAGCTGGCCAACACCTGGCACCCGCACGATCCGGCCTATCGCGCCGATGTCTATCGGCAGACGATGATGAGCCTCTCGTACAGCTACTTCGCCTATTTCCATGCGACGCCGGAACACCCGGACTGGGCGCCGCTGTGGAATCCGGTCTTCACGCTGCAGCCGAACCCGGACGACATCTACCTCTACAGCCCGCTGCGCGGCGACCTGCACTACAGGGTCAGCGGCAATCGCGGCACCGTGAAGATTCTCAGCTTCACCACGCAGCGTTTCATGTCGGGCATGGTCGACGATATCTCGCAGATCGGCGGCCACAACGAGATCGACGATTCCGAAATCACCTTCGACGCCAACGGCGATTTCGAGCTGCTGTTCAGCGTCGAGCGCCCCGCCGATTACAGCGGCAACTGGGCAAAGATCCATCCAGAGGCGACCGGCATGATGGTGCGGCTGCGCAGCTACGACTGGGAGAACGAGATCGATCCGAGGCTGTCGATCGAGTGTCTCGACGACGTGCCGCCGAAACCACGACTGACACCGCAGCAGATCATCGATGGCATTCGCGAAATGGCGAAATTCCCGGTGCGCAAGACTCGCAGCTACTACCGCATGCAGAACGGCGTGAAGGAGCGCGTCGGTTTCAATGTGTTCGAGCCGATCCGCATGAAAGGTGCACTCGCCAAACAGGTCTACTGGCCCGCCTGTTTCCAGCTCGACGATGGCGAGGCACTGATCATCGAAACCGAACTGCCGGCGAAACGCCCTTACTGGAACATCCAGCTCAACGACCCGCTGTTCAACGCACTGGAGTATGTCTACCGGCTCTCCAGCCTCAACGGCCACACCGCCAGGGTCAGCTCGGACGGGAAATTTCGCGCCGTCATTTCGCTCGTCGATCCCGGCGTGCCGAACTGGCTCGATCCCGCCGGTTACAGGGAGGGGGGCATCTACGGCCGCTGGTTCGACTGCGACACCAATCCCACGCCGATCATCAAACGTGTACCGCTCGCCGAACTGCGCAACCATCTGCCAGCCGACACGCCGGTGGTGACGCCGGAGCAACGCAAGGAAGAGCTGCGCCGGCGCGTGCGCGCCTGTCAGCGTCGACGGAGGTGGTAAGTACAAGCAGTCACCAATAAACGAGGCATCAAACAATGAATCTCGAACTATTCGATTTCAGCGGTCGCGTCGCCATCGTCACCGGTGGTGGCACCGGCATCGGCGCCGTCACCGCGATGCAGCTCGCCGAGCGCGGCGCCGATCTGGTGCTGGCCGGGCGCAAGGCGGCGCCACTGGAAGAGAGCGCCGCAAAAATCATCAAAGCCACCGGTCGCCGCTGCCTCGCGGTACCGACCGATGTCACCGTTCCCGAGCAGGCGAATGCGCTGATCGAAGCCACCATCGCCGAATTCGGTCGCCTCGACATGCTGGTCAACAACGCTGGCAAGGGCAGCCACCGCCCGCTGCGCACGATGACACCGGAAATCTGGCAGAGGGATGTGGCACTCAACCTCAACTCCGCCTTCTACTGCGCGCAAGCGGCCTTTCCGCACCTGAAGGCGAGTGGTCGCGGTGCGATCGTCAGCATCTCCTCGCTGGCCGGCGTCAACGGCACGATGGGCGTCGGCGCCTATTCACCGGCGAAACCGTGACAGTGGCCGGCGGCCCCCAACTCAAGGGCATGATCGACGTCTGATCGCGCGGAGCATTCAATGGATACCAGTTACGACCCGCCGGCGCGTTTCGCCACCGCACTCGACCAGCTGCACGAGCTTGTCACCAGAGAAGTTGGCAGCAGCGGCCCGGATTCACGCGACACGCTGTTCGGCCCTCTCGACTACCTGCCGGGACTGAAAGTGCTGCTGCAGTCGATGGACTACGATCCGCGCTTCACCGAACAGGGACGGCGCTACGCCTGGGGAACAGTGATCGGCGTGCTCAAGGGGCGCGCGCAGGCGATCCGGTCGATGGCGGAAAACCCCGGCTTCGATCGCCATCCGATCGAGAATCCCGTCGTCATCACCGGCATTCCGCGCACCGGCACCACCGCGCTGCACAAGCTTCTGGCGGTCGACCCGCAGTTCCAGGGCGTGCAGACCTGGCTGCTCGACGCACCGATGCCACGTCCGCCGGCCGACACATGGAGCACCTATCCCGCCTTCCAGAAAACTGCCGCGACGCTCGAAGCGCGCTACAGGGCGGCACCGGTCAAACGCGCCGCGCACAGCATGGCCGCCGAAGAGGTCGACGAATGCTGCCTCGTGCTGCGCCAGGGTTTCGTCTCGAACCTGTGGACAGTCGGCTGGTCCGCCGCCACCTACGATGCGTGGTGGCAGTGCCAGAGCGAGGCCAACGCCTACCGCCACTACCACCGCTGCCTGCAGCTGATCGGCAGCAACGACCTCGACAAACGCTGGCTGCTGAAAAACCCGGGCCATATCGACAACCTCGACCTGCTGTTCGCCACCTTCCCCGATGCGAAGGTGATCCAGACCCATCGCGACCCGGCCAAAGCGGTGCCGTCGCTCTGCTCGCTGCTGATGCAGCTGCACCCGATCGTCGAGGAGGGGCGCTACGAGCAGCGCGCGCACAACATGCTGGCGCGCGAAGTGGCGAAGTGGGCGAAGGCAATGGAGAAGGCCGAACCGGTGCGACAGGCGCACCCCGGCCAGGTGCTCGACATCATCCATGGCGATTTCCATCGCGACCCGATGGCGGTGGTCGAGCACATCTACCGCTTCATCGGTGCCGAGCTGACAGAGACAGTGCGCGCCGCGATGCAGCAGCGCATCGCCGATGATCCGGAGCGCCAGCACGGCGCGCATCGCTATGACGTCGCCGAATTCGGCATGAGCGAAGCAGAGATTCGCGAACGCTTTGGCGACTACATCGAACGTTTTGATCTGGCGCCGAAACAATCTCTTCGAGCAGGAGTCTCGTCATGAAAGCAGCCGTCTATCCCGGTGCCGGCAAACCGCTGGTGCTGGAAACACTGCCCGACCCGACACCGGGACCGGACGACGTCGTCATCAAGGTGCATCGCTGCGGCATCTGCGGCACCGACCTGCACATGACCGAAGGCCATCAGTGGCAGTTCGCCGCCGGCACGGTGCCGGGCCACGAATATTCGGGCGAGGTGATCGCGGTCGGCTCCAACGTGACGACGCTGAAACTGGGCGATCTGATCACCGCTCTCCCCTCCACCGGCTGCGGCCACTGCCCCGCCTGTCATCACGGCAATCTCGCGCTGTGTCATCACGCACCGGGCGTCATGGGCGGCTATGCCGAGATGATGAAGATTCCGGTCAGCGTCGCCGTGAAATTGCCAGGCACGTTGTCTGCCGCCGATGGCGCGCTGATCGAACCGCTGGCGGTCGGTCTGTACGGCGTGCGCATGTCGAACATCCAGCCGGGCGATCGCGTGCTGGTGCTCGGCGCCGGCTCGGTCGCGCTCTGCACGATCTACTGGGCCAAACGGCTCGGTGCGGGCCGCATCGTTGCCATGTCGCGCTCAGCGCGGCGCAAGGAGATGTCACTGCAGATGGGTGCGGATGCGTTCGTTCAGTACAGTGACAACGAAGTCGGTGAAGTGATCGAAGCACTCGGCGGCAAACCCGACATCGTCTACGAATGCGTCGGCACACCCGGCTTCCTGATGAAGGGCATTCAGCACGTGCGCGATCTGGGTCAGGTGATCTCGATGGGATTCTGCACATCGCCTGACCAGATCATCCCGGCGGTCGCTGGCTTCAAGGGGGTATCGCTGCAGTTCCCGGTTGGTTATGCGCTGAAGGATTTTCAGTACGCGGCCGATGTGATGGATACCGGCCATGTCGATCCGAAGATATTGATCAGTTCGGTGGTGACGCTGGATCAGCTGCCCGCGACGTTCGACAAGCTGCGCGGGGCGAATAATGAGACCAAGGTTCAGGTGGCGCCGGTTTCTTAACGCCCGCATTTGCGGCTGGTTTGGAGCGCAGCGGAAAACCAGTCCGACAACATGCGCTTGTTACGTGTTTAGAGTGTTGGATAAGACAACTTTTCATTGTGAGATTGAGCATCGTCTTCCCAAATTAGCCGAACGACGTGTTTACGTTTTGTCTGCATGTGAACTGCTGCGATAAGTTCGACTGACTGATGCCTTTCCAAGCTTTCCATTGGGAATTTATCAGCGACTTCAGAATCAATTACCACATCATTTCCCTCGGGGAACTCTATTTTCACGTTTCTTGCAGTTGATGAGCCTTTATTCCATATCTTTAAACGATATTTACTGCTACTGAATCGCCCCGGGTTTCGTGGAGGCTCCAACTCTTGAGAGAATGGAGCCATG
>CAYLRA010000016.1:0-49360 GCA_964386045.1 uncultured Verrucomicrobiaceae bacterium
CGAGCTGCGCGAGATCGACGTGCGCGGCCGCAACCTCGCCGAGGGGGTGCCGCGCGCCTTCACGCTGACCAGCGACGAGATCCTCGAAGCGCTGCAGGAGCCGCTGGCCAACATCGTGCAGGCGGTCAAGCGCGCGCTGGAACAGTCGCCGCCGGAGCTGGCCGCCGATATCGCCGAGAAGGGGATCGTGCTGACCGGCGGCGGCGCGCTGCTGCGCGACATCGACCGGCTGCTGGCCGAGGAGACCGGGCTGCCGGTGGTGGTGGCCGACGATCCGCTCACCTGTGTCGCCCGTGGTGGCGGCCGGGCGCTGGAGACGATGGACCGGCACCACCTCGAACTGCTGTCGAGCGAATAAGACCAAACACAACCGCGCGCCCGCGCCCCGGCTGCCTTGCGTGGCCGGCGGGCGCAACCGCTGATTCTGCCGGGGTGGCGCCATCAAACCGCTCTTCCACAAAGGCCCGTCGATCGGCTCGCGCATCCTGCTGCTGAGCCTGCTGGCGCTGCTGCTGCTTGGCGGCCATCTGCGCTGGCAGTGGTTCCGCGACGCCGAGTCGCATCTCTCCGTCATCGCTTCGCCCTTCTACTGGCTGGCCGACCTGCCGGCGCGGCTGACGCTGTGGGGTGACCACACGCTGCAGGACTGGAACAGCCTGCTGCGCGACAACGCCGAACTGCGCGAGGAGAACCTGATCCTGGAGGCGCGGGTGGCCAAGATGGCGGCGCTGACCGCCGAGAACGCGCGCCTGCGCCAGCTGCTCAACTCCGCCGCCTATGTCGAGGATCGCGTGGTCATCGCCGAGCTGACCGGCGTCGCGCCCGACCCGGTGCGCCATCGCGTGGTCATCGACAAGGGGGCCAGCGCCGGGGTGCGGGTGGGGCAGGCGGTGATCGACGCGCACGGGCTGGTCGGCCAGGTGGTCGAGGTCAGCCGCTTCTTCAGCCGCGTGCTGCTGATTACCGACCAGACCCATGCCGTGCCGGTGCAGGTCAACCGCAACGGCGTGCGCGCCATTGCCGAAGGCGGTGGCCGCATCGACCAGCTGGAGCTGGCCAACGTCGCCGCCACCACCGACATCAGGGTCGGCGACCTGCTGGTCACCTCCGGCCTCGGCGGTCGTTTCCCGGCCGGTTACCCGGTGGCGCAGGTGCACGAGGTGGTCGAGGATCCGGGCGAGCCGTTCCTGACGGTGCGGGCGCGACCGACCGCGCGCCTCGACCAGAGTCGCCACCTGCTGCTGATCTTCAACGAGAGCGACGGCGCGACGCGCGACGACGACCCGCCGCTGCTGGATGACGCGGAGCCGGCGCCGTGAACCGCGGCAGCGAGTGGCTGCTGGTCGCGCTCAGCGTGGTGGTGGCGCTGTGGCTGACCATCCTGCCGCTGCCGGCCTCGCTGCTGTGGGCGCGTCCGGAGTGGGTGGCGCTGGTGGTGCTCTACTGGGTGGTGATGGCGCCGGACAAGGTTGGCATCGGCGTCGCCTGGCTGGTCGGGCTGCTGCTCGACGTGGTCAAGGGCACGCCGCTCGGCGGCAACGCCTTCGCGCTGGCGGTGGTGGCCTATGTCGCGCTGATCCTCTACCAGCGGCTGCGCATGTACGGCGCGCTGCAGCAGATCGGTCTGGTGTTCGTGCTGGTCGGCGTGCACCAGCTGATCGGTCACTGGGTGCAGACGCTGACCGCGCAGGTGCTGCCGACGCTGCTGTTCCTGCTGCCGGCACTGGTGTCGGCGCTGCTGTGGCCGACGCTGCTGTGGCTGCTCGGTCGTCTCCGCGACCATTCGCATGTCTCCTGAGCCGAGCCGATGAGCAGCGATCCCCTGTTCTACCTCGCGTCGCAGTCGCCGCGCCGGCGCGAGCTGCTGCGACAGATCGGTCTGCAGCCCGCGATCATCGCCGCCGAGGTCGACGAGACGCCGCTGCCAGGCGAAGCGGCGAGCGCCTATGTCGAACGGCTGGCGCGGGCCAAGGCGCTGGCCGGCTGGCAGGCGCTGGCGGGCGAGCGGCTGCCGGCGCGACCGGTGCTCGGTGCCGACACCTCGGTGGTGCTCGATGGCGAGATCCTCGGCAAGCCGCGCGACGAGGGCGATGCCCGCGCGATGCTGGCCCGCCTCGCCGGTCGCAGCCACCAGGTACTGACCGGTGTCAGCCTCTGCGACGGCCAGCGCCAGCACTCCGTGGTCAGTCGCACCGACGTCACCTTCGCCGCGCTCGACGCCGCGCGTATCGCCCGTTATGTCGCCTCCGGCGAGCCGCTCGACAAGGCTGGCGGCTACGGTATTCAGGGGTTGGCGGCCGCCTTCGTCGCCCGCATCGATGGCAGTTATTCCGGCGTGGTCGGGCTGCCGCTATTCGAAACCGCCGGGCTGCTGCGCCAGTTCGGCATCGACTGCTGACGGCGCGCCAGCGAGCGACAAAAAGGAAAGTCAGAGCCCATGAGTGAAGAGATCCTGATCAACATCACGCCGATGGAGACACGCGTGGCGCTGGTGGAGAACGGCGTGCTGCAGGAGATCTTCATCGAGCGCGAACGCTCCAAGGGGATCGTCGGCAACATCTACAAGGGCAAGGTGGTGCGCGTGCTGCCCGGCATGCAGGCGGCCTTCGTCGATATCGGCCTCGACCGCGCCTCGTTCCTGCACGCCTCCGACATCTTCGTGCGCGATGCCAACGGCATGGAGCAGCGCGCCCACGACACGCCTGACATCCGCGTGCTGGCGCGCGAGGGGCAGGCGCTGGTGGTGCAGGTCAACAAGGACCCGATCGGCACCAAGGGGGCGCGGCTGACGACGCACCTGTCGGTGTCGTCGCGGTTTCTGGTCTACATGCCGCAGACGGCGCACATCGGCGTGTCGCAGCGTATCGAGGATGACGACGAGCGGGCGCGGCTGAAGGCACTGGTGGCCGAGTGCGTCGCCGCCGAGGGGATGGAGGCCGAGGGCGGCTTCATCATCCGCACCGCCGCCGAGGGGGCGGGCCGCGACGAGGTGCTGGCCGACATCCGCTTCCTGAAGCGGCTGTGGCGCTCGCTGGCCGAACGCATGGTGGAGGCGCCGGCACCGGGCGTCATCTACGAGGACCTGCCGCTCTACCTGCGCACCATGCGCGACCTGGTGCGGCCCGGGCTGGAGCGCATTCGCGTCGACGCCTCGCACTGGCTGCCGCAGCTGCAGGCGTTCGCGCGCGATTACATTCCCGAGCTGCAGGAGCGCATCGAGCTCTACCGCGGCGAGCGGCCGCTGTTCGACATGTATGGCATCGAGGGTGAGCTGCAGCGCGCACTCGGGCGCAAGGTCGAACTGAAGTCGGGCGGCTACCTGATCATCGACCAGACCGAGGCGATGACCACGGTCGACGTCAACACCGGCGCCTTCGTCGGCCACCGCAATCTCGAAGAGACGATCTTCAAGACCAACCTCGAAGCGGCCTCGGCGCTGGCGCGGCAGCTGCGCATTCGCAACCTCGGCGGCATCATCATCATCGACTTCATCGACATGAAGGACCCCGAGCATCGTCGCCAGGTGCTGCGCACGCTGGAGAAGGGGATGGAGCGCGACTACGCCAAGACCAGCATCACCGGCGTCTCCGACCTCGGGCTGGTGGAGATGACGCGCAAGCGCACCCGCGAGAGCCTCGGCCATGTGTTGTGCGAGCCCTGCCCGCTCTGCACCGGTCGCGGTTCGCTGAAGTCGGCGGAGACGGTCTGCTACGAGATATTCCGCGAGATACTTCGGGAAGCACGCACCTACGACAACGACAAGCTGCTGGTGCTGGCGGCGCAGCCGGTGGTCGACCGCCTGCTCGACGAGGACTCATCCATCGTCGCCGATCTCGGTGAGCTGCTGGGCAAGACCATCGAGTTTCGTGTCGAGCCGGTCTACAGCCAGGAGCAGTTCGATGTCATCCTGTTGTGACCACCGGCCGGTCTCCCCCTGCGAAGCAGGGGGAGTGCCCCGAAGGGGCGAGGGGGTCCGGGGTTTCCTTCGACCCATGACCCCTCCGCCTCGCTTTGCTCGGCACCTCCCCTACCTTGTAGGGGAGGACCGGCGCCGCTGAGTTGTCCAACCCCGCATGAAGCCGCACGTCGCCCTCGCCTGGATCAATCGCCTGCTGTGGACCCTGCTGGTCTGCGCGGTGATCGCGATCGGCGCCGTGGCGGGTCTCGGGCGCCACTACATCGGTTACCTCGAACGCTACCAGCAGCCGCTGCTGGCGGAGCTGTCGCGACGCAGTGGCTACGAGATCGCCGCCGACCGCCTGCACGGCAGCTGGCACGGCGTGGTGCCGCAGATCGATGTCGACAACCTGACCGTTCGCGCCGCGGGCAGCGACGAGCCGCTGCTGTCGCTGCGGCGGTTGTCGCTGCAGATCGGCCTGTTCCACAGCCTGCGGGCGCGGACGCTGGTGTTGCACCGGGTCGAAGGCAGCGGTCTGCGGTTCGGGCTGGAGGAGCAGGCGCCGGGGCAGTGGCAGCTGCGGGGAAAACTCGCCACGGCTGCCGGGTTTGATCCGCGGCCGCTGCAGTCGCTGTTACTGGCCGTGCGTCGTGCCCACTTCGACGAGGTGGATGTCGGCGCGCGGTTCCACGGCGATGGCAGTGCCCGCGTGCAGGGCGACCTGCGGCTGGAGCGCCGCGGCAATTTCCGCCGGCTGGCCTTCGACCTGCAGGTCGCCGGGGGGGCATCGGCACAGCAAGCCGTGGGTTCACCGCTGCGGGCGACCCTCGAACTGCGCGGCGACCCGCGTCGCCCCGACCGCGCCGCCGCCGATCTCTACGCCGAGTTCGACGATCTCGACCTGACGCCGCTGTTGCCGGCGGCGCGCGCCTTCGGTGTCGACCTGCGGCACGGTCGCATCGACGGCCGCGCCTGGCTGCGCTGGCGCGATGGCCTGCTCACGGCGCGCGGACGTGTTGCCGCCGACACCATCGAGCTGGCGGCGCTGACCGGCAGCGAGATGGCGGCGCTGCAGCAGTTCAGCACCGAGTTTGATCTGGAGCAGCGCGGCGACCATCGCCAGCTCTGGCTGCGGCAGCTGCAGGCGCAGTGGGGTGAGCTGCCGCTGCGCCTGCCGCAACTGTGGCTGCAGCGCGAGAGTGGCGACGCGCCGCTGCAGCTGGCGCTGCCGCAACTTGAACTCGCCGAGTTGCGCGATGTGCTGCTGGTGGCGCGGGCGCTGCCGCCTTCGCTGCGGGAGCTGGTGCAGGCGCTGGCGCCGGCCGGTGCACTGCACGACCTGCAACTGCGGCTGCCACTGGCTGCCGGCGCGCTCGATCACTTCGCGCTGCGCGCCCGTTTCAGCGATCTGGCGGTTGAACCGTGGCACGACGCCCCCGGCGTCAGCGGTGCCGACGGTTACCTCGAGCTGGGCGCCGATGGTGGCCGCGCACTGATCGACAGTCGCGATGTCGCCGTGCTCTTCCCCGAGGTGTTCGAGCAGCCGCTGCATTTCACCTCGGCGCGCGCGGCGGTGCGCTGGCAGAGCGCCGACGGTCGCACCCGGCTGCGCTCGGGTGCGATCACGCTGCGCGGCGAGGCGGGTGAAGCGACGGCGCAGGTGTCGCTCGACCTGGCGCATACGCCGGGCGAGATCGCCTCGCGCATGGACCTGCTGGTGGCGCTGCGCGACTCCGCGACCGAACATCGAGACGCCTTCCTGCCGCACCACCTCGACGGCGATCTGCTGGCCTGGCTGCAGCGGGCGGTGCTGGCCGGCGAGTTGCCGCGCGGCGCCTTCCTCTATCGCGGCTCGCTGCGGCCGGGCGATCGCGCCAATCGCACCGTGCAGCTCCACCTCGACATCGAGGGGGGCGAACTCGCCTACCACCCGCAGTGGCCGACGCTGCGCGAGTTGCGCGCCGCGCTCTGGCTCGACGACACGCAGGTGCGCGTTACCGATGTCAGCGCGCGGCTGCTCGATACGGTCGCAGTCGACGGCGTCGAGGCGACACTCACACCCGACCCCGCCGGTGGTTCGTGGCTGACGGTGGCGGGCAGTGGCCGGGCCGGTAACGACGACCTGCTGCGGCTGCTGCGCGAGACACCGCTGCGCGAGCGGATCGGCAGCCAGCTCGACAGCTGGCAGTGGCGCGGCGAAGCCGGTTTCGACCTCGCGCTCGGGCTGGCCATCGGCGGCAGCCGCCAGCCGGAGATTGCGGTCGACGCCGAACTCGGCCCCGGCCAGCTGCAGATCGCCGATCTCGACCTCACCTTCGAACAGGTGGCCGGGCCGCTGGTTTATCGCAGCGCCAGCGGGCTGGCCTCGTCCGGCCTCACCGCCACGCTGTTCGGCAAGCCGCTGCGGGCGACGGCCAGCACCACGCCGGACGGCGCGATCGGCGTCGATATCCGCGGTCGCCTCGCCGTGGCCGATCTCGGTGAGCGGCTGCCGGCGTCGGCCGCGACGTTCGTCGCCGGCACCACCGACCTGCGCGTGGCACTGAATCTATCGCCGCAGCGCAGCACGCTGCGCGCCACCTCGTCGCTGCGCGGTATCGACATCACATTGCCGCCGCCTTATGCCAAGGCCGCCGCGGACCGGCTGCCGCTCGTCGTCGAGATGCAGCTGGGTGGCGAGCGCGTTCTGCACGCCCGCCTCGGCGAACAGGCGACCCTCGATCTGCGCTGGCCGGCGACGACGGCGGCGGTTGCCGCGCGGCTGCAGCTCGGTGGTGGCGAGGTGGAGCAGGGAGCCGAGTTCAAACCCGGCCGGCTGGTGATCGGCGGTGTGCTGCCGCCGCTGCAGCTGGATGATTGGCAACCGCTGTTCGGCCAGTTTTCCGGTGGCGGCAGCGGTGCGGTCGAACTGAGCGCGCTGCACTGTGCCGAGCTGCAGATCGGCGCGCTGACACTGCGAGACGTGCGGCTCGATGCCCAGGGGCGCGACGACGGCTGGTTGCTGGTCGCCCGCGGCGACCTTTTCGACGGTGAGCTGCTGCTGCCGCGCGACGACCGTCCGTGGCAGCTCCACCTGCGCCAGTTGCGGCTGCCGGCACCGGACCCGGCGCAGGCGGGAGAGCCATCCACGGTGCTGGCCGGTGTCGACCCGCGCACGCTGCCGGCGCTCGACCTGCGCATCGACGCGTTGTGGCACGGCGATGATCAGTGGGGCGATATCGCCTTCGCGCTGCGTCCGGTCAGCCACGGTGTCTCGGCACGCCAGTTGCGCGGCGAGCTGCGCGGCTTGCGCCTCGCTGATCCGCCGGCTGCGCTTACCTGGCTGCGCGACGAGCGCGGCGACCGCACCTTCTTCGAGGGGCGTTTTGCCGTTGATGACCTCGCCCCGGTGCTGGAGCATTGGGGTTACGACCCTGCCATCGTCACCGACAACGGTCTCCTCGATGCCAGTGTCAGCTGGCCCGGACGCCCTGATCAGTACGCCATCCGGCTGCTGGTCGGCGAGGCGCGGCTGGCGCTGCGCGACGGCCGGCTGCTCAGCGCCGGCGCCTCCACCGAGGGGGCGGTCAAGCTGGTCGGCATCTTCAACATCGCCAACCTGTTGCGCCGGCTGCAGCTCGATTTCTCCGACCTGGCCCGCGAGGGGATCAGCTTCGACCGCCTCGAAGCCCAGCTGCTACTGCGCGAGGGGCTGGTCGAGCTGGCGCCGAAGCCACTGACGATCAGTGGCCCCTCCAGTCGCTTCCGCGCCAGCGGCGTGATCGACTTCAACACCGATCAGGTCGACATGTCGCTGACGGCGACACTGCCGCTGGCCGGCAACCTGCCGTGGATCGCCGCGCTGACCGGCGGCCTGCCGGTGGCGGCGGGTGTCTTCGTCGCCAGCAAGGTGCTGGGTGACCAGGTCGACCGCTTCTCCAGCGCGGTCTACAGCGTCACCGGCAGCTGGCGCGAGCCGGAGGTGAAGCTGAGCCAGCTGTTCGACGCGCGCAGCGATGACAAGACGGCGCCGGCGACACCGCGCCGAACCCAGGGAGCTAAACCATGAGGGGAACCAGGCCATGAGGGGAGCCAGGCCATGAGCGAATCGCGAATCGCCGCGCTGCAGATGATCTCCGGCGCCGACCTCGAAACCAACCTGGCCACGGCGGCGCGGCTGATCGAGCGCGCCGCCGGTGACGGTGCCCGGCTGGCGGTGCTGCCGGAGAGCTTCGCGCTGTTCCTCAGCCACGCCCAGCGCGATCTCGGCGCGCGCGAGGCGGACCGCACGCTGGCGCGGGTGCGCCCGTTCCTGGCCGAACAGGCGGCGCGTCACCGTATCTGGCTGGTCGGCGGCACGCTGCCGCTGACCGAGGCCGACGACCCGCGCCCGCGTGCCGCCTGCCTGGTCATCGACGACAGCGGCGCCGAGGTGGCGCGCTACGACAAGGTGCATCTGTTCGATGTCGAGGTCGGCGATGCGCAGGGTCGCTACTGCGAGTCGGATACCTTCTGCCCCGGTGCGCCGCGCGTCGTGGTGGTGCCGACGCCGGTCGGCCGGCTCGGCCTCGCGGTCTGCTACGACCTGCGTTTCGCCGAGCTGTTCACGCTGCTGCGGATGCAGGGCGCCGAGCTGATCGCGGTGCCGTCGGCGTTCACCCGCCAGACCGGGCTCGCCCACTGGCTGCCGCTGCTGCGCGCCCGCGCCATCGAGACGCAGTGCTGGCTGATCGGCGCCAACCAGGGTGGCCGGCACTCGTCGAAGCGCTCGACCTCGGGCGGCTCGGTCATCATCGACGGCTGGGGGACGGTGCGGGCGGAGGCCGGTTTCGGCGAGGCGGTACTGACTGCGGCGGTCGATCTGGAACAACTTCAGCGCTGGCGCGCGGCGATGCCGGTGATCAATCACCGGCGGTTCACACTTTAAAGATCTGCCAGCTCGCGCAGATAACGGAACAGCTTGCGCGCGGCCGCCGGCGGCTGATTGGCGTCGCGCTCCTTCACCGCCGCGCTGATCAGCTGGCGCAGGTGCTGGCGGTCGGCATCCGGATAGCGCTCCAGCACCTGATCCATCGCGGCCACCCCTTCGGCCACCAGCTTGTCGCGCAGCTGCTCCAGTCGATGGAACTGCTGGTTGCGCTGCTGGTGTCCCTGCTGCAACTCGTCATAGGCGGCGCGCAGTGCGTCGGCGTCGGCCTTGCGCATCAGCTTGCCGATGTACTGCAGCTGGCGGCGGAATCCCTCGCGGGTCTTGGCCTGCTCCTTGAGCCGGCGCGCCTGCCCGATCGCGACGGCCAGGTCGCCTTCCAGCGGCAGCGTTGCCAGTTCGCCGTCGGTCAGGTCGACGATCGCCTCGCCGAGCTTCTGCAGCGCCTGTGCTTCGCGTTTGACCGCCGAGCGGCTGGGGCGCTCGTCATCATCGAGCGGGGGAAGGTCATCGCGGGGCGACATGGCGCAGTTACTCCGCTTCGTCGAAACGATTGTTGATCAGCGCGGTCAGCGCGGCGGCGGCCTCCGCCTCCTGTTTGCCGTCGAGCTGCAGCTCGATCTCGGTGCCCTGGCCGGCCGCCAGCAGCATCACCGACATGATGCTCTTGGCGTCGACGCTGCGACCGTTGGCCTGAATGCGAATCTGACAGGGGAACTTGCTGGCGGTGGAGACCAGTTTGGCCGCCGCGCGCGCGTGCAGGCCCAGCTTGTTGATGATGGTCAGGGGGGTAGAGATCATGAGACAGGCAGCCGGCAAGTGCAGGAGTTCAGGAAACCAGCTCCCGGTGTCTGATCTGCACATCTTTGTAGTCGGGGAGGAAGGCCTTGGCGAGGCGTTCGGCCAAATATACTGAGCGATGTTGACCACCGGTGCAACCGAGCGAAACGGTGATGTAACTGCGGTTGCCGGCGACGAAGCGCGGCAGCCACTTGTGCAGCATGGCGTAGATGTCGTCGAACATTTCGTCGACTTCGGGTTGCATCTCCAGGAACTCGATCACCTCGCGATCGCGTCCGGTCAGCGGTCGCAATGCCGGCTGCCAGTGCGGGTTCGGCAGCACCCTCAGATCGAACACCAGGTCGGAGTCGACCGGAATGCCACGCTTGTAACCGAACGAGACGAACAGCAGCGACAGCCGTGCGCCGCCGCGCCCGAGCAGGCGCGCACGCAGCGTGCCGCGCAGTTCGTGCACGTTCAGCGCACTGGTGTCGATCTTCAGGCCGGCCGCCATCGCGATCGGTTCCAGCAGGGCGCGCTCGCGCGCGATCGCTTCGCCCAGTGGCGTGCTGGCGTCGCTGAGCGGATGGCGGCGGCGGGTCTCCGAGAAGCGCTTGATCAGCGTGTGGTCGTCGGCATCGAGGTAGACCACGTCGACGGCGACGTCGGCCGGCAGCTTCTGCAGCAGCTCCTGAAAACGGGAGAGGTTGCGGGTGGCGTTGCGGGCATCGATACAGACCGCGATGCGCCCGCCGTCGGCGCTGGGTTCGCTGCGCAACTGGGTGACCAGCGCCGGCAGCAACGATACCGGCAGGTTGTCGATGCAGTAGAAACCCTCGTCCTCGAGCAGGTGCAGCGCGGTGCTTTTACCGGAGCCCGAGCGGCCGCTGATGATCACCAGCTGCATCGGCTGTGATTCGGGCGTCGAGGGCGAGGTGTCGGCCATGCCGGCCTCCTGCGGCCGCGGTTGGCGGCGGGTCGTCAGCGGGGGACGGCAAAAGTGACCGCGGCGTCGTAAAGGGCCGCGGCGCTCTGCGCCGCACGCAGACGGTCGCAGAATTCGCTCTGGTTGAACAGCTCGGCCAGCGCCGCCAGGGTGTTGAGGTGCTCCTGGGTCGCCTGCTCCGGCACGATCAGCACGAACAGGATGTCGACCGGCTTGTCATCGATCGACTCGAAGTCGATCGGCTGCTCCAGCGTGACCAGGCTGCCGACCACGCGATCGAGATCCTTGAGCCGGCAGTGCGGGATGGCGATGCCCTGGCCGAGGCCGGTGCTGCCGAGGCGTTCGCGCGCCACCAGGTTGCCGAACAGCGCGCTGGCGTCGAAGCCGGGCAGATCCTGGCAGATGAACTGGGCGATGTTCTCCAGCACGCGCTTCTTGCTGCTGGCGGGGGCGCGGCAGAGGGTGCGGGCCGGGGTCAGGATGGCGTCGAGTCGCATAGTGGGCATGGGTCGGCAAAAAGTCGTGGGTTGAGAGAAACGTGTCGATCGGTAAATGGCTGCTGGTCGGTGAACGTGTCAATGCAGAGAAGGGGTGGCGCCCGTCCGGGCGCCGCAGTGGCGTCAGTGCGCCTTCAGCTTCTCTTTGTGCTTGATGAGCTGCCGGTCGAGCTTGTCGACCAGTGCATCGATGGCGGCGTACATATCCTCTGATTCGCAGGCGGCGAACAGGTCGGCGCCGGCGACATGCACCGTGGCCTCGGCTTTCTGCACCAGCTTCTCCACCGTCAGCGTCACCGCGGTATTGGTGATGTTGTCGAAGTGGCGCTGCAGTTTGGAGAGTTTGGTGTTCACGTAGTCGCGCAGGGCAGGGGTGATGTCGACGTGGTGGCCGCTGACGGTGATTTGCATGGATCGCTCCTTACAGTCTTTTGGAACGGGGTTCGCAGTCTTTTGGACCGAGGGTCGCACTCTTGTGGAACGGACGCTCACGCTTCTGGAACCGGACGTGGGCGCGCTCTCAATGAGCTGCTCGGGCGGCGTTGCTGCCGATCTGTCGCACGAGTGAGGTCATTCTAACCCTGAGCCGGGATCGGGTTACACCAGCCTTTTGCGTTCGTTGGAGGGTGGGATGTTCATCGCTTCGCGGTATTTGGCGATGGTGCGGCGAGCGACGACGATCCCCTGTTCGGCGAGAAGTTCGGTGATTTTGCTGTCACTGAGCGGCTTTCGCGCATTTTCGGCGGCGACCAGCTTCCTGATCAGCGCGCGGATCGCCGTCGATGAGCACTCGCCGCCCGATTCGGTGGCGACGTGGCTGGAGAAGAAATATTTCAGTTCGAAGATGCCGCGCGGGGTGTGCATGTACTTCTGCGTGGTGACGCGCGAAATGGTCGATTCATGCATGCCGACCGCCTCGGCGATGTCGTGCAGCACCAGCGGTTTCATCGCCTCTTCGCCATATTCGAAGAAGCCGCGCTGGTGTTCGACGATCTTGGTGGCCACCTTCAACAGCGTCTCGTTGCGGCTCTGCAGGCTTTTCAGGAACCAGCGCGCCTCCTGCAGGTTGTCGCGCAGGTAGGCGTTGTCGGCGCTGGAGTCGGCGCGCCGGACCAGCGAGGCGTAGTTGGTGTTGATGCGCAGTCGCGGTGCGATGTCGGGGTTGAGTTCGACGGTCCAGCGCCCTTTCAGCTTGCGCACGAAAACGTCGGGCACCACATATTCCGCCGCCTTGCTCGCGATGATCTCGCCGGGGTTGGGGTTCAGTTGCTGGATCAGCTGCAGCACGTCGCGCAGCTCGTTCTCCTTGAGGCGGGCGCGGCGCATCAGCTGCACGTAGTCGCGGCTGCCGAGCAGCTGGATGTGGCGGTCGACCACCAGCTTCGCCTCCTTCAGCCACGGCGTCTCGGCGGCGAGCTGGTTGAGCTGGATCAGCAGGCATTCGCGCAGGTCGCGACCGCCGACACCGGGCGGGTCGAACTGCTGAATCCGGTGCAGTACCGCCATCACTTCGTCGAGCTCGATGCCGTTCTCCGCGGGCATGCCTTCGAGAATCTCCTCGGGGCTCTGTGTCAGGCGGCCGATCTCGTCGATGGCATCGATGACCGACATGGCGATCAGGTGGTCGGTGTCCGACATGCGGGTCAGGTTGAGCTGCCACAGCAGGTGGTCCTGCAGCGACTCGCTGACGCTGTTGCGCGACTCGAAGTCGAAATCGTCGTCGTCGCCACCGTTGCTGCCACTGCCGCTGCCGATGTTGCTGGTTTCGTAGACATCGTCCCAGCGCGTGTCGACCGGCAGTTCATCGGGGATGTTCTCGCCCCAGTCGGGGCCATCGTCGCTGGCGCTGCTCTCGGTGACGCCGGGGTCGGGGGTGAACTCGGCCACTGGCAGCGACGGCTCGCCCTCGTCGTCGTCGCCGACTTCGAGCATGGGGTTGGAGTCCAGCGCGCTCTGGATCTCCTGCTGCAGGTCGAGCGTGGAGAGCTGCAGCAGCTTGATCGCCTGTTGCAGCTGCGGCGTCATCGTGAGCTGCTGGCCGAGCTTGAGCTGGAGCGACTGTTTCATGACGGCGACATCTTTGTTGGGTTACGGCTTCATTTGTTGGGTTACAGCTTCATCGGGCCGCGGTTGCATCGATGCGGCGGCGGCTTGCGGTGCGCGCCAGCCGTTCGTTCCCGCCCGATCCGGGTGCTGTGTGGAATGAAAACTGCATAATTTGCGTGCCGTGGGGAGTGTAGTCGCGCCCTTCCGACACCGCAACGGTGGCTCGACCGGCGCGGGGTATTGCGGCAGGAGGGTCAGAGCCGGAAATGTTCGCCGAGGTAGGTGGCGCGCACCTTGGCGTCGTTCAGCACCGTTTCGGCATCGCCGGCGGCAATGATGTGTCCTTCGCCGACGATGTAGGCTTTTTCACAGATATCCAGCGTTTCGCGCACGTTGTGGTCGGTGATCAGCACGCCGATTCCCTTGTCGCTCAGGTGGCGGATGATCTGCTTGATGTCGCTGACCGAGATGGGGTCGACGCCGGCGAAGGGTTCGTCGAGCAGGATGAAGGCGGGGTCGACCGCCAGCGCGCGGGCGATCTCGACCCGGCGCCGCTCGCCGCCGGAGAGCGCCATGCCGAGGGTGTCGCGGATGTGGGTCAGGTGGAACTCGCCGAGCAGCGCCTCCATGCGTTCGCGTCGCTGCGCCCGGTTCAGCGCCTTGCGGGTTTCGAGGATGGCGAGGATGTTGTCGGCGACGCTCAGCTTGCGGAATACCGACGCCTCCTGCGGCAGGTAGCCGAGGCCGGCGCGGGCACGGCCGTGCAGCGGCAGGCCGGTGATGTCGCGGTCGTCGAGCAGGATGCGACCCTGGTCGGAGGCGACGATGCCGACGATCATGTAGAAGCAGGTGGTCTTGCCGGCGCCGTTGGGGCCGAGCAGGCCGACCACCTGGCCGCTGGTCAGCTCCAGCGAGACATCCTTGACCACCGCGCGGCCCTTGTAGGACTTGGCCAGGTTCAGTGCCCGCAGCGTGCGCATCTCAGCGATCTTCCCCGGTGGGTGCCGGTTCTTCGACGGGTTGCGCGCCGTCGTCGGTCGCTGGAGGTGTCTCCGCCGCCGGCTGATCGGGTTGCAGCACCATCTCGACCCGCCCGCCATCGCGTCCGCCGCGGGCGCGCACGGTCTCGTTGTCGATCAGGTATTCGATACGGTCGCCGGTGACGGTGGAGTCGTCGCGCTCGACGCGGGCCTCGCGCAGCAGCTCGACGCGGTTTTCACTCTGGTGGTAGATCAGCGTCCGGGCGGCGGCGTGGACCAGCCCCCCCTTCGGCTCGGGCTGCTGCTGCAGGCGCGCCGGTTTGCCGGTGGCGGTCAGCTTCTGCACGCGGCCGGCGACGTGGTTGACGACGACCGTGTCGCCCTCGATCCGCAGCGTTCCCTGTTCGATGACGACGGCGCCGCGATAGGTGACGGTACCCTCCTGCTGCACGGCGTTGTCGGCGGTCACCTTGATTGGCTGGCTGCGATCCTCGGGCAGTGCCGCGAGCTGGCCGGCGTACAGCAGCGCGGCGGCGGCCAGCTGGGCGGTCAGCGCGCGCCTGGCGCCGTTACTGCGGTTCATGCTGCCCCCTCACGTTGTGCAGCAGCTCGCTGCGCCGCTTTGCCAGGTCGGCGCGCAGGCCGACGCCGCGCATCGTATGGCCGGCATCGGTGATTGTCACGGCGGCGTCGGTGTCGATGCGCTGGCCGGGTGGGTACCAGTTCAGCCGCTCGGTGGTGACACGGGTCGCGCCGTCGATGTCGCGGATCACCACCTCGCGGCGCAATTGCACCAGCTCGTCGCCGATCAGCGTCGCTTCGCGCGCCTCGCTGTGCCAGTGGCGACCGTCGCTGTCGATCGAGTTGAAGCGCGGTTCGCTGACGTGGGCCTCGTCGCTGGCGCGGTAGTGGGTCATGCGCTCGGCGGTCAGCGTCTGCTGCAGCGCGCCCTGCGCATCGTAGCGGCGACCGCGCAGCTGCTCGGCGTAGAAGTCGATCGGATTGGCATCGGGTTCGCGCGGCAGCATGGGCTGGCCGCTCTCCCAGAACAGGGTCAGGTAGCCGACCATCAGCGCGAAGCCGGCCAGGCTGACCTGCAGCGTGAAGCGCTTGAAGTCGAGGTGCAGATGGTGATGCTTCACGGCCGGCGGCTCTCGGTCATCACTTACAGGTAGCCGTCGAGCAGGGCGTCGAGGCTGCCCTGGCTGGCCAGGATCAGTTCGCACGCCTCGCGCACGGCGCCATTGCCGCCGCAGCGCGTCGTCTGGTGGTCGGCGTGGCGGGCGACGAAGGCATGGGCATTGGCGGGCGCGATGCCGAAGCCGGCGCTGCGGATGGCGCCGAGGTCGGGCAGGTCGTCCCCCATGTAGGCGGTTTCCGCCGGGTTGAGGCCGAGATCGGCACACAGTTCGATCAGCGCCTGCTGCTTGTCCTCGCGCCCCTGCAGCAAATGCTGGATGCCGAGCTCCTGCGCCCGCCGCGTTACCAGCGCCGAGCGGCGACCGGTGATGATGGCGGTGGCGACGCCGCCGCGCGCCAGCAGCTTGATGCCGAGGCCGTCCTGGATGTCGAACGCCTTCAGCTCCTCGCCGCTGTTGTCGAACCAGAGGTGGCCGTCGGTGAGTACGCCGTCGACGTCGAGCACCAGCAGGCGCACGTTGCGGGCTTTCGGGTGTTGCTGTTGTTGCGGGTGGGTCATCGTGTGGCCATTTCCTTACGCGACGCCGGCGCGCAGCAGGTCGTGCAGGTGCAGCGCACCGACCGGCCGGTTGTCGGTGTCGACCACCGCCAGCGCGCTGATCTTGAAGTTGTCCATGATCGCCAGCGCCTCGGCCGCCAGCATGCCGGCGCGGGCGGTCTTGCTGTGGCGGGTCATGACGTCGCCGATCGGCGTGGCGTGGATGTCGATGCCGTGGTCGATGGTGCGGCGCAGGTCGCCGTCGGTGAAGATGCCGAGCAGCCTGCCGTCGCCATCGATGACGGTGGTCATGCCCAGCCCGCGCTGGCTGATCACCAGCAGCGCCTGCGCCAGCGGCATCGATGGCGGCACGCGCGGCACGTCGTCGCCGCTGCGCATCACATCCTCGATCTTCAGCAACAGTTTGCGACCGAGTGCGCCGCCGGGGTGCGAGAAGGCGAAATCCTCGGCGCTGAAGCCGCGCGCTTCGAGCAGCGCGATCGCCAGCGCATCGCCCATCACCAGCGTCGTGGTGGTCGATGAAGTGGGGGCGAGGTTGAGCGGGCAGGCCTCGGTCTCGACGCCGACATCGAGGTTGACGTCGGCGGCGCGCGCCAGCACCGAGTCGGCCTTGCCGGTCATGCTGACCAGCGGTACGTCGAGCCGCTTCAGCAGCGGCAACATCGTCACCACTTCAGCGGTGCTGCCGGAGTTGGAGAGGGCGATGACCACATCCTGCGCCGTGATCATGCCCATGTCGCCGTGGCTGGCTTCGGCCGGGTGCACGAACATCGAGGGAGTGCCGGTGCTGGCCAGCGTCGCGGCGATCTTGGTGCCGATGTGGCCGGATTTGCCCATGCCGGTGACGACGACGCGCCCCTTGCAGTCGAGCAGGATCTCGCAGGCACGCTCGAAGTCGGCGCCAATGCGCGCCAGCAGGGCGTCGACAGCGTCGCGTTCCATGGCGATGGTGCGGCGCGCCGAGTCGGAGAAGGAGATGCGGGTCATCGTGACGGGGCGTCGCTTCGGACAAGTCGGGAAGCGGGCAATGATACGTGGCGCCGCCAGCCCTGAACAGCGAACACGCCGCCCGGCGGCGGTGGCGGTTTGCAGCCGTGTCGACGTTTCGGGCTATGATACGCGCCCTTTGGCCGGCCATTTCCTGACGGTTTCCTGTCAGTTTCCCCGTGGAGCGGAGCATTCACCGATGACGCCGTCGGCATCCGACGACAACGTGAAAGATGTTCACGACAACCTGATCGAAGTTCGCGATCTCGCCTTCCGGCGCGGCAGTCGCGTCATCTTCGACGGCGTCGATCTGGTGATCCGGCGCGGTCGCATCACCGCGGTGATGGGGCCGAGCGGCACCGGCAAGACCACGCTGCTGCGGATGATCGGCGGCCAGCTGCAGCCGGAGCGCGGCAGCGTCCATATCGAGGGTGCCGACATCGCGCGGTTGTCGCGCAATGAACTGTTCGGCGTGCGTCGCAAGATGGGGATGCTGTTCCAGAGTGGCGCGCTGTTCACCGATCTCAGCGTCTACGAGAACGTCGCCTTTCCGCTGCGCGTCCACACCCGGCTGCCGGAGTCGTTCATCCGCGACCTGGTGATGATGAAGCTGCAGGCAGTCGGGCTGCGCGGTGCGCGCGACCTGATGCCGAACGAACTCTCCGGCGGCATGGCGCGGCGCGCGGCGCTGGCGCGGGCGATCGTGCTCGATCCGCAGCTGATCATGTACGACGAACCGTTCGCCGGGCAGGACCCGATCACCATGGGCATGCTGGCGCAGCTGATCAAGCGGCTCAACGACGCGCTCGGGCTGACCTCGATCATCGTCTCGCACGATGTGCACGAGACCGCCTCCATCGCCGACTACATCTACCTGATCGCCGACGGCAAGGTCGTTGGCAGCGGCACGCCGGCGCAGATGCTGTCGAGCGAGGATCCGAAGGTGAAGCAGTTCATCCACGGCCTGCCGGATGGCCCGGTGCCGTTCCACTATCCGGCGGGCGATTTCCGCGCTGACCTTGGTCTTGGTGCGAAGACGAGCGGAGGTGCGGCGTGATCGATCTCCTCGCCCGTCTCGGTGCCGCCGGCCTCGGTTTTCTTGAGGTGCTCGGCCGCGCCGGCCGCCTGTTGTGGATGGCGCTGGTCAGCCCGCCCGATCTGCGCGACGGGCCGCGCCTGCTGATCAAGCAGCTCTGGTTCGTCGGCGTCTATTCGCTGGTGATCATCTGCGTCTCCGGCGCCTTCATCGGCATGGTGCTGGCGCTGCAGGGTTACACCGTGCTGGTGCGTTTCGGCGCCGACCAGGCGCTCGGTCAGCTGGTGTCGCTGGCGCTGATCCGCGAACTCGGCCCGGTGGTGGCGGCGCTGCTGTTCGCCGGCCGCGCCGGTTCGGCGCTGACCGCGGAAATTGGCCTGATGAAGGCGACCGAACAGCTGGCGTCGATGGAGATGATCGGCGTCGATCCGCTGCGCCGTGTGGTGCGACCGCGGCTGTGGGCCGGCATCATCGCCATGCCGATCCTGGCGCAGATTTTCAATGTCGTCGCCATCCTCGGCGCGGTGGCGGTCGGCGTCGACTGGCTCGGCGTCGATGCCGGCTCGTTCTGGGCCAACATGCAGAGCACCGTGCAGTTCCGCGAAGACATTCTCAACGGCGTGATCAAGTCGGTGGTGTTCGGCGCCGTCGTCACCTGGATCGCCGTGTTCCAGGGTTTTGATGCCATGCCCACCTCGGAGGGGATCAGCGCGGCCACGACACGCACCGTGGTCTACTCGTCGCTGGCCATCCTCGGCATGGATTTCCTGTTAACTGCCGTCATGTTTGGAGTCGATTGATGCGGATGCGAACGGTTGAAATCGGGGTCGGTGCCTTCATGCTGGCAGGCATCCTGGCGCTCGCCTTTCTCGGGATTCAGGTCAGCGGCCTCAACATCGCCGACAGCAATCGCGAGACCTACAAATTGTCGGCGCGTTTCGACGATGTCTCGGGGCTGAGCTCGCGCGCCAAGGTGGCGATGGCCGGGGTGGTGATCGGTCGTGTCACCAGCATCCGCATCGACCCGGTCGACACCCGCGCCGTGGTCGAGATGGCGATCGACAAACGGGTCGATTACCTGACCCTCGACAGCTACGCGGCGATCAAGACGCAGGGGGTGCTGGGCGAGAAGTTCGTCGCCATTGCCATCGGCGGCGACGAGGAGATGCTTGGCGAGGGCGACGAGATCGAGGATACGCAGTCGGCGCTGAACCTCGAGGACCTGATCGGCAAGTTCATCACCGGTATGGGCAATGACTGACCGGGGCGCGCGAACCGGCATCTGCCGATGCGGTCCCACGGTGAGGATTGTGAGGAGTGAGTTCATGAAAATGATGCGAAATCTGATGAGTCTGCTGCTGGTGGCCGCAGCCTTCGCTATCGGCCCGGCTCAGGCTGGGCAAAAACAGGAGCCGCACCAGGTGGTGCAGCAGGTCACCGAGCGTGTGCTGGCGATCGTCAACGAGGAGCGCGGCAGCTACGAGAAGGCGCCGGAAAAGTTCCACCAGCGCATCGAGCGGGAGATGGACGACGCGGTCGACTTCGACGGTTTCGCGCGCGGCGTCATGGGGCGCTTCGCCAGTGCCCAGCGTTACAACGCCCTGAAGACGGATGCCGAGCGCGCCGCCTTCCGCGATCAGGTCGAGCGTTTCACTGTGACGTTCAAGCGCGGTGTCATCACCACCTATGCCAAGGGGCTGTTCCAGTTCGACGGCCAGCGCATCGAGACGCTGCCGGGCCGCCCCGGTTCCGGCGGTTCGGTGACCGTGCGCCAGCTGATCCACGGCAGCGCCGACCAACCCTACGTGGTGCAGTACACGATGCGGCAGGGCCGCGACGGCAACTGGCTGGCGCGCAACGTCATCGTCGAGGGGATCAACCTCGGCCAGACCTATCGCAACCAGTTCGCGCAGGCGGTACAGCAGAACCGCGGTGACATCGACCGCGTCATCGACACCTGGCGGGTCGAGCCGCAGGCCGTCGCCAAGCGCGGCGGGGCGGACTGAGGTGGCAGCTGTCAACGGCGCCGCGCTGGCGGTCGATGGCGCCACCCTGCGCGTCACCGGTCGGCTCGATGCCGACAGCGTGCTGGCGCTGCATCGCGATGGCTGTGGCTGGCTGGCCGGCGCTGCACCGGCCAGCTGTCAGGTCGACCTCGGTGGCGTCGACTACAGCAGCAGCGCCGGTGTCGCACTGCTGCTCGACTGGCTGCGCGTGGCCGGTGGTGCCGGCAAGCAGCTCGCCTTTACCCGGCTGCCGGCGCAAATGGATGCCATCGTTCGCGTCAGCGGACTGGAGACGCTGTTCACGCCCGGCGCTCGCCAATAGAACCCCCCTTCCGTAAAATGGCCGGCCCTGCTCGGGGCGGCCACTTCACCTGCAAGCGTCATCTGCGCCGTCGCCCCGTCTCCCTGATCCGCCCCTGTTGCGAGGAGTCGTTCCGATGGAACCCGCCGAGGTCAAAGCGCTGCTGTTGAGTCGTCTCGAAGGTTGTGAGGTCGAGGTGACCGGCGATGGCCGCCACTTCGACCTGCTGGTGGTCGGCGACATCTTCGCCGGACTGACGCCGGTCAAGAAACAGCAGCTGGTCTACGGCGCGCTGCGCGACGAGATCGCCAGCGGCGCGCTGCACGCCGTCAACATGAAGACCCTGACCCGCGCCGAGTGGGCACAGCGCCAGGCGCAATGAGCGCCGCCGTTGAGTTGGTCCCCGCGGCCCCGCAGGCCGCCCCTTTCGCCAGGAGCCAGAATTGAGAAAACTCGTCATCCGCGGTGGCACGCCGCTTCGCGGCGAGATCCGCATCTCCGGGGCGAAAAACGCCGCGCTGCCGATCCTGGCGGCGACGCTGCTGGTGGCCGAGCCGGTGACGATCCGCAACATGCCGCATCTCGCCGACATCACCACGATGGTGTCGCTGCTGCGTGGCATGGGTGTCGATGTCAGCGTCGACGAGAAGCTGTCGGTCGAGGTCAACGCTGCCACCATCAATGATTTCACCGCCCCCTACGAGCTGGTGCGGACCATGCGCGCATCGGTGCTGGTGCTGGGGCCGATGCTGGCCCACTTCGGCGAGGCGCGGGTCTCCTTCCCCGGCGGCTGCGCCATCGGCAGTCGGCCGGTCGACCTGCACCTGCGCGGGCTGGAGGCGATGGGTGCGGTGATCGATGTCGATGAGGGTTACATCAACGCCCGCGTCGAAGGTCGTCTCAAGGGGGCGCGTATCTTCTTCGACACCGTCACCGTCGGCGGCACCGAGAACCTGCTGATGGCGGCAACACTGGCCGAGGGCCGCACCGTCATCGAGAACGCCGCGCGTGAACCGGAGATCGTCGACCTGGCCAACTGCCTGATCGCGATGGGCGCGCGCATCGAGGGCCACGGCAGCGACACCATCGTCATCGACGGCGTGGAGAAGCTGCACGGCTGCGAATATTCGGTGATGCCGGACCGCATCGAGACCGGCACCTATCTGGTGGCGGCGGCGGCGACACGCGGCAGCATCAAGGTGCGCGACACCTGCCCGCATACACTCGACGCCGTGCTGGCCAAACTGACCGAAGCGGGTGCGACACTGGACGTGGGCGACGACTGGATCGCACTCGACATGGCCGGGCGGCGGCCGCGCGCGGTCAACATTCGCACCGCGCCGCACCCGGCCTTCCCGACCGACATGCAGGCGCAGTTCACGGCTCTCAACGCCATCGCCGACGGCACCTCGCATGTCATCGAGACCATCTTCGAGAACCGCCACCTGCAGGCGCACGAGATGAACCGGATGGGTGCGCACATCACCCTCGAACACAACACCGCGTTCGTCACTGGCGTCGACCATTTGAAAGGCGCGCCGGTGATGGCCTCCGATCTGCGCGCGTCGGCGGCGCTGGTCATTGCCGGTCTTGCCGCCAGCGGCGAGACGGTGATCGACCGCATCTACCATATCGACCGCGGTTACGAGTGCATCGAAGAGAAGTTGCAGGCGCTGGGTGCCGACATCCGACGGATTGACCAATAGCCATGTCCGAAACGCTGACCATCGCCCTGACCAAGGGGCGCATCCTGAAAGAGACGCTGCCGCTGTTCGCGGCGGCCGGCATCGCGCCGCTCGAAGATATCGCCAGCAGTCGCAAACTGATCTTCGATACCACCGATGCGCAGGTGAAGCTGGTGGTGCTGCGCGGTTCCGACGTGCCGACCTACGTGCGCCTCGGCGCCGCCGACATGGGCGTCTCCGGCAAGGACATGCTGCTCGAAGCGGGCGGTGCCGATCTGTACGAGCCGCTCGATCTCGGCATCGCGCGTTGTCGCCTGATGACTGCCGGCCTGAAGGGCAGGGCGCTGCCGCGCGCGCGGCTGCGTGTCGCCACCAAGTTCGTCAACATCGCGCGCCAGCACTTCGCCGAGCGCGGTATCCAGGCCGACATCATCAAACTCTACGGCGCGATGGAGCTGGCGCCGCTGATGGATCTGGCCGACCTGATCGTCGACATCGTCGACACCGGCAACACCCTGCGCGCCAATGGCCTCGAACCGATCGACCTGATCGCCGAGGTCAGCTCGCGGCTTGTCGTCAACCGCGCTGCGATGAAGTGCAAACACGCGCGCGTGCAGTCGGTGATCGACAGGTTGCGCAGCGCTGTCGAACAGCGTCAGGCGCAGGAGGCGGTATGAGCGTGATGGATGTGAAGCCGCGCCGCCTCGACGCCACCCAGGCTGGCTTCGCTGCCGAGTTCGACAAACTGCTGGCGTGGGACTCCGTTTCTGACAGCGACGTTCAGGCGACGGTCGAGAAGATCATCGCTGACATCCGCACGCGCGGTGACGCAGCGCTACTCGAATACACCAACCGTTTCGATCGCCGCGATGCGACCACCGTCGCGCAGCTCGAACTGTCGCAGGCGCGATTGCATCAGGCATTCGCGGAAATCGGCGCGGCCGAGCGCAGTGCACTCGAAGCCGCCGCCGCGCGCGTGCGCAGCTACCACGAACATCAGAAACAGGCGTCGTGGCGCTATACCGAAGCCGATGGCACCGTGCTCGGCCAGCAGATCACGCCGCTCGATCGCGTCGGTCTCTACGTGCCGGGTGGCAAGGCGTCGTATCCGTCGTCGGTGCTGATGAACGCGATTCCGGCCAAGGTTGCCGGCGTACCGGAAGTGGTGATGGTGGTGCCGGCGCCGGGTGGCGAACTCTCCGACCTCGTGCTCGCCGCTGCCGCCATCGCCGGCGTCGACCGCGTCTTCACCGTCGGCGGCGCGCAGGCCGTCGCCGCACTCGCGTATGGCACCGAGAGCGTGCCGCGCGTCGACAAGATCGTCGGCCCCGGCAACATCTATGTCGCCACCGCCAAACGCCAGGTGTTCGGACAGGTCGGCCTCGACATGGTGGCCGGCCCCTCCGAAATCATGGTGATCTGCGACGGCGCCACCGATCCCGACTGGATCGCGATGGACCTGCTGTCGCAGGCCGAACACGACGAGGATGCGCAGTCGGTGCTGGTGTCGCCCGATGCGGCATTTCTCGATGCGGTCGAAGCGAGCCTGCGCAAACTGCTGCCGACACTGGAGCGTAGCGCCATCGCCAGCGCCTCGATCAACGGCCGCGCCGCGCTGATCAAGGTGCGTGACCTGGCGCAGGCGGTCGAAGTCTGCAACCGCATGGCGCCGGAGCATCTGGAGCTGTCGGTGGAAGATCCCGACGCATTGCTGCCGCTGATCCGCCACGCCGGCGCCATCTTCATGGGGCGGCACACGCCCGAGGCGATCGGCGATTACTGCGCCGGCCCCAACCACGTGTTGCCGACCTCCGGCACCGCGCGCTTCTCGTCGCCGCTCGGTGTCTACGACTTTCAGAAGCGCAGCTCGATCATTCACTGCTCGCCGCGCGGCGCTTCCGACCTGGGCCGTATCGCCTCGGTGCTGGCGCGCGGCGAATCGCTGACCGCGCACGCGCGTTCGGCGGAATATCGGATCGAAGGAGAAACACGTCGTGAGCAGTGACCGCATCGCCGCCCGCATCCAGCAGTGGGTTCGCCCCGAGATCCGCGCGCTGCACGCCTACCACGTGCCGCCGGCCACCGGCATGGTCAAGCTCGACGCGATGGAGAACCCCTACGGTTGGCCGGAGGAGCTGGCCAGCGAGTGGCAGCAGTTGCTGCACGGCGCCGAGCTGAACCGCTATCCCGACCCGCAGGCGCAGGCCGTGCGCGACGCGCTGCGGCGCGAGATGGGAGTGCCGGCCGGTTTCGACCTGCTGCTCGGCAACGGCTCCGACGAGATCATCCAGATGCTGGCGCTGCTGGTCGCCGGTCGCGGTCGTTGCGTGCTGGCGCCGGAACCCGGCTTCGTCATGTACCGGATGATCGCCACCTTCGCGGCGATGGACTACGTCGGCGTCAAACTCGACGCCAATTTCGACCTCGACCTCGACGCGATGCTGGCGGCGATCCGCCAGCACCAACCCGCACTCATTTTCCTGGCACTGCCGAACAACCCGACCGGCAACCTCTTCTCGGTCGACCGCGTGCGCGCCGTCATCGAGGCGGCCGAGGGGCTGGTCATTCTCGACGAGGCCTACACCGCCTTCACCGACGCCGACCACCTCAGCTTCATGCAGGACTACGACAACGTGCTGATCATGCGCACGCTGTCGAAATTGGGGTTGGCGGGGCTGCGGCTCGGTTTGCTGATCGGTGCGCCGGGCTGGCTGGCGGAAGTGGAGAAGGTGCGCCTGCCCTACAACATCAACGTGCTGACGCAACTGTCGGCGCGTTTCGCGCTCGACCACTACCAGGTGATGCGCCAGCAGACCGCGCTGATCCGCGCCGAACGCGAGCGGCTGATCTCGGCGCTGCGCTCGCTGCCCGGGCTGCAGATCTGGCCGAGCGAGGCCAACTTCGTGCTGGTGCGCACGCCAGAGGGGCGCGCGCGCGAAATTTTCGAATTCCTGAAAACCCGCAACATCCTGATCAAATGCCTCGATAGCGGTCACTCGCTGCTGAAGGATTGCCTGCGTCTGACGGTGGGCAAACCGGAGGAGAGTGATCAGCTGGTGGCGGCGTTGGGTGAGGCGTTGGCCGGATAAGCCGGTCCTCCCCTGTGGCAGGGGAGGTGTTCGGCAGAGGCGGGGGGCTGCGTTACTGGCGCCTGTTCAACATCGCCCGGACATTGTTGTCCATCGGCAGTGCGTAGTCGTGGACGGCAAGGATCACGTTGGTGTTCGACTGGATCACCTTCAGGTTGATGAACAGGTGGTCCCTGCTTTCGCCATAGGTGCCGACGATCACCGCTGGTGCGGCGTAGGAGTCGGCCAGTTCGTGGATCTCCCGGGTCAGCATCAGCTCGCCCTGTCCCTGCGATATGTAGATGCTCTTGCCGAACTTCATCTCGACCATGCGGTAATCGGCCTGGCTGAAGCGGGCCGATACCTGTTCGGAGATCAGCCGACCCAGGGTGGAGGAGCGTTCCAGCGCATCGATGTTCACCAGCGTGCCCATCAGCAGGGTGGTACGGGGTGGCAGGCGGCCGTGCTCCCGCAATTGCTCCATTAAAGACTCGGCGGCGCGGTAGTTGGCCGAAATGAAGTAGTTGGCAGTCGGCTTTTGTGAGGGCTGCGCACAACCGCACAGCAGTGCCGCGAGTGCCATCGCAACGAGGAGGCGTGTCATCGGCTCGCCTCCTTCATCGGCAGGGCCGGCGCCGGGCTGTTGTAGAGCTCCCAGTCGCTGTCCGTGGTGTAGTAGGCGGCGCTGACCTGCGCGTAGTAGCGCTCCGCGCTGGAAACACTGGCGGTGACGATCAGTTCGGTCTGCGGTGTGGGGCCGGAGGCGAACTCGGAGCGAAACCAGGCCATCGCGTCGAGCGTCACGGCGCCGGCCATCATCGCGGCACCGGGTGAGACCTCGTCATAGATTTCGCGCAGCACCCAGAGCCCGCCGCTCAGGACGGTCCAGCGGCCGACATGCTTGCCCTGCAGGCGGCTCCTGGAAAAGAGTACCGGTGTGGCCGATACATCGACCAGCAGGGTGCCGGGGTGATCGGCCACTTTCATCACCGGGTAACCGGCGGCGTGCAACTCGCCGATGAGCTGCCCGGCAAACGCCTTTTCGAAGGAGCTCTGCGTACCGGACTGGCGAACGTGGAGTGGATACTTCTCGGGTAGCGCGGCAATCAACTGGGCAGCCGTATCCCTGGCGATCAGTTGCCAGTGGGAAGCGGACTGCATTTTCAGCTGTTTCTGGGTGGCAAAGTTGGTGGCGATCGGCGCCTCGGAATGCCGCGCGGCACAGCCGCCCAGCACGACGCTTCCAGCCAGCAGTCCCATGATGACTTTTCTTCGCATATATCGATCCCTGCATGAAAGACGCGGGCAAACCCGCACGACCATTTGGTGACATGTCCGGCTGCGCCCGTTTCGACGGCCGTCCCGCTGCCGCCGCACGCTGCCGGCGTCGAGCGCATGTGTAGGCATATTAGATCAATATAAAAGCTAAGCAAGTTTAGGCCTGCCGGGCACGCGGTGAAGGCTCAATCATGCCGCGCATGGATTTCAGCCAGACAATTTAGGTTTACCCGTGCGCCATGAACTCTCAGGAACAGTCGGCAGGATCATTGCGCGGCACCGCGGGGCAATGGGCATCACGCAAGAGCAGCTCTCCCTGGCCCTGGATGTCGACCCGATCACCATCTCCCGGTTCGAGCGCGGCGTCAGCCTGCCTTCCCTGACCACTATCCAGCGGCTCTGCGAGATCTTCGGCACCTCCCTTGCCCAGTTCTTTTCCGAAGGCGGTGAGCCGGCACCTGCGGCGACCTCTGGCGAAACCGGCGCGCTGCTGACGATGTTCGAGTCCCTGCAACCGGATGAGCGCCAGTTCTTCATCGACACGCTCAAGCGCTTCTGCCGCCTGTCGGCGAAACGCCGGCGGCAGTGAGCCCATCCAGCACGGGTGCCGGATGACGGATTCATCAAGGAAGGAGTCACATCAAGGAAGGAGTCAGGTCTTGCCTTTTGCCCAGCCGCATGGTCCGGCCTCATCCGATTCATATTTAGCCACGAGACCATAAAAGGACTATATTAAGACTTATTTAGATCTGGAGCACAGCCATGCGTTACTCATCACAAGTCAGGCCGATCAGCTATCTCAAAGCCAACGCTGCCGAGGTTCTGGCGCAACTCGCGGAGCAGCGTGAACCCATGGTCATAACCCAGAACGGTGAGGCCAGGGCTGTCCTGCAAGATGTCGCCTCGTTCGAAGAGACGCAGGAAACACTGGCCTTGCTGAAAATTCTTGCGCTGGGCAATCAGGATGTGGGTGCTGGCAAGGTGAAAGCCGTGGCCGACGTCGTGGCCCGCCTTCGCACCAAGCGAACCACAGACTGATGGCAGGTAAACCCGCCAAATTCGAAGTTCTGCTCACCGAGGGGGCGGAGCAGGACCTGGAGGCCATCCACGATTACATCTCCGAATTCGACTGCGTCGCCAACGCCCACCATGTGTTGGATGAGTTGATGGACGTTGTGGAGAGCCTGTCGAAATCTCCGGAACGCGGCAGCTATCCGAAGGAGCTGGTCGGCCTTGGAATCAAAGAATATCGCCAGACTTTCTTCAAGCCATACCGCGTGATCTACCGTGTCACAGGCAGCCAGGTCATCATCTACCTGATTGCTGATGGACGCCGTGATATGCAGTCGGTGCTTGCTCGCCGTCTGCTTGGCGCTTGACCGCAGCAACCCTCAGCGCCCGCCCCTGACCGGCTCCAGAATCTTCCCCTCGCGCTGATCACCTCGCCGCTGGTGGTGCCCTTGTGGCCCAGCAGCGCATCCTCGATCGACTTCTTCAGCACTTTGTGAAAAGAGCATTTATGGTGCAAAATAAGTGCACTCCCTCTGTGTCAGGTGATGCGCCATGAATACCGTTCTGCAAGAACCCCTCGCTGAGCGGTTCCGCGAACCCAATACCCCGTACCTGTCGCCGTCCAAGGTAGGTGACTTCTTCGGCTTTCGGGTGCAGGAGCTGGCCGAGCGCGCGCATGTGCATCGCAATACGCCGACCGCCCGGCCCCAGGCGCCGCAGTTGCAGAAGTATCTGCAGGAAATGGTGAGGGTACTTGCCGTGGCCACCGAAATGACCGGAGACCTTGAGCGTGCGGCCTTCCTGCTACGCAATGAGCCGCTGCGAGCCTTCGGCTACAAGACCGCCGATGACCTGATTCAGGAAGGGCGGGCCGATGCGGTGATCGCCTATCTGGAGTCTCTCGCGGGCGGTGCTGCCGGATGATTTCGAGAACCCTCGGCGAGGGTGGGGACGAGGCCTGTTACCGGCTCATCGTGCCGGCCTACGCCAGCTCGCCACTGTCCGGTATGGGTGCGGCGCGCCAGGGTGGCCGTTTCAACCGTCCCGAGCAGGAGGCTCCCTGCCTTTTGCTGAGTCATTCGGTAACTTGAAACTCCCAGTCGCCAACTTTCAGCTTGTCCCAGCGCGGGCGTTCCAGCTCCATTTCGCCTTTCGTTAGTGCTTCATAAAACGCACTGTCCGACCTTGACCTTGGGTGCAAGGTCGATCGTTGGATGTTGGCGCGAGTCCATTGGCCATCCTCCATGAAATACATTGCGAAAGTGGTGTGGAGATTTTGTTTTCGCACCAGCAGATATTCATTGTTTCCATCATGGTCGATGTCGATGCTGCGCAAAAAATATTGTTGCGTATTTTGTATCGTCCACATGCTCTCGGTTTCCTTGGCATGGATCTCCATCAGTAGTGAGGCTGGCGGCGTTGCTCCGAGCACCTGGATGGCTTTCGAAAACTCTTCGATCGTTAGTGTCTTTTTGGTGGCGTTGTTGTCGGCATACAACGCTTCGATTCGAGTTGTCACTGCTGGGTTGGATTCGCGGTGCTGTTCCTTGAGTTGTTGCAGTGCGAGATAGCCGGGTCTCGCCAGGTTGCGTCGGAAATAGTTGAAATCGAATGAGTCTGGAGTGGTTTTTCCGCTTTCGAGTCGAGCCAGTTGGCTGTCGACCGTTATTTTCCGGAAATCGAGTAGTGGCGAATTGACCGCCAGCATGCAGCCGAGAAAGATCAATCCGATCGCAATGTTTACCCTGCTCAGCTGATGAGTCCATTGGTCGCGGAGCCTGAAGATTCCCCAGCAGTACCCCAGTGGGAACAATGCCAGCAGGAGCCAGATCAAGTATGCCCAGCAGCGCGCGAGACTCCACCCGTATTGTTCGACCCTCAGGCCAAGTCCGTAGAAACTGATGGCACTGTAGATCGGTAGTAGAGCTATGCCGAAGTAGATGAAGCGATGCAGTCCGCGCGAATAAGGCCACCTATCGGCCTCGTCTTGATAAACGGCGTTAACAAAAAATAGCATCAACGCCTGCATCCACAGGATCAGCGTACTGCCACCACTGCCCCACAGCGGCTGCAGGCCGGTAAATGGAAGAGCCAGCAGGAACAGAATGGAGATCAGTGTCAGTATGACCAGCAGGAATTTCATCAGTGCCTGCTGCAGGCGGGTGATGGTGTCGATGATGCTGGTCAGGTTGCGAAAGATAATGACGCCGAAGCCGTTGGCAAGTGCAATGGCTGGATAGTAGAACCAGCGACTCTCGAACAGCTCCTTGAAGAATACGATGCCAATAGTTTTGAACAGCGCGCCCCACAGGGTCAGGATGCCCCAGAAGCAGCCTGCGAACAGTAGCGTCAGGCTCAGTGTCAGAAAGTTTCGCCACGACCATTTGAACAGTGTGCTGTAGCTGATGCGATCGGCACCCTGATATTGCTGTGCATACATCAGCGCCTTGAACGTGGCGATCGCCATCGTCAGCACAAAGGCGAATAGCAGCGAGTCGTAACGTATATGGGCGAGCGGTGTGGCCTGATAACCAACGTAGTAGCCGCACAGGCCGCAAATCAATGCGAATGGCAATGTCAGCTTGGCGAACGCCAGTTCACGACCGCTTTGCATGCCCAGCAGCAATATCGTCGGCCAGATAAAGACCACGCTGTAGAAAGCGAATAACCATTGCGGCTGTTCGTGGGGCCAGAATTTGAGCTCGATGGCTTGATGTAGCAAAAGCAATAGAAGCCCTTGCACGAGGGCAATCAAGACCATCGGGTGTGTAGGGAGGGAACTCAGGTTGGAGCTCTTCATCTGAAATCCTTTTCTGGTTGTTGATGTAGTCGACGCTGTTTAAGGTCAGCGCGCGCCCTTCACCGGCTCCAGGATTCTCCCCTCGCTCTGGATCACCTTGCCGCTGGTGGTGCCCTTGTTGCCCAGCAGCGCATCTTCGATCGACTTCTTCAGCACGATGATGGCGATGCGGCGGTTGGCCGGGTCTTTCGGGTCGTCGGCGTTGAACGGTGCGCCGTCGCCCATGCCCTGCACGGTGACGATCTTCGGCTCCGGGTAACCGCCGTCGAGCAGCGCGCGGCGCGCGGTGTTGGCGCGGTCGGCGGAGAGCTCCCAGTTGCCGTAGAGCGAGGCGGCGCCGAAGCCGAGCGAGTCGGTGTGGCCGGTGATCGAGATGCGGTTTTCCACGCCGTCGATCAGCGGTGCCATCGCCATCAGCACGTCGGCGGTGTAGACCTTCAGCGACGGGCTGCCGAGGTCGAACATCGGCCGCTTCTCCTTGTCGATGATCTGGATGCGCAGCCCCATCTCGGTGTAGTCGAGCAGGATCTGGTCCTTGAGTTCCTGCAGTGTCGAGTCGGCGTCCGCCAGCTCCTGCTCGATCTGCGCCTTCAGTTGTTCGAGTTGCTCCATCTCTATCGCTTCGAGCCTGGCGCGCAGCTGCTGTTCGGAGAGTTCCATTGGCGTGATCGCCGACGCGGGTGCCTCGTGCAGCAGGTTGTCGCCGCCGGCTGGCGCGTCGGGCTTGACCTGTGGCGGTGGCGGCAGCTCGTTCGGGTTGGGCTGGGAGAGCGGGTGCGGGAACTGAATGACCCCCTGGTTGGCGCCGCCGGTGCCGATCAGGCCGCCGCCCGGGTCCTGGAAGTAGCCGGAGATTGCTCGCTGCTCCTCCTCGGTGGTGCTGCCGAGCAGCCACATCAACAGGAAGAAGGCCATCATCGCCGTCATGAAGTCGGCGAAGGCGACCTTCCAGGCGCTGCTGTGATGGCCGTGCCCGTGCGCCTTCTTCTTCTTGATGATGATCGGCTGCATCGACGGCTTCATGTCGAAATCTCTGCGAGCGAAGGTTCAGTGCGTACGCCGGTCACTTCTGACGCACGCGCTCGTCGACTTCGGCCCAGGTCGGGCGGCTCTCGTGGAACAGCACCTTGCGGCCGAACTCGACGGCGATCTGCGGTGCCGCGCCGTTCAGCGTGGCGATCAGCGATGCCTTGATGCACTCGTAGAACTTGGCTTCCTCGCGCACCTTGTGTTCGAGGTACTGGCCCATCGGGCCGGCGAAGCCGTAGGAGAGCAGGATGCCGAGGAAGGTGCCGACCAGTGCCGCACCGACGTGGTGGCCGAGCTCCTCGGGCGGGCCGCCGATGTGGCCCATGGTGATGACGACGCCCATGACCGCGGCGACGATACCGAAGCCGGGCAGCCCCTCGGCCACCTTGCCGATGGCGCCCGGCACCAGGCCGGCCTCGGTGTGGTGGGTCTCCAGTTCGGCGTCGATCAGCGCCTCCAGCTCGTGGCCGGCGATGGAGCCGATCATCATCACGCGCAGGTAGTCGCAGATGAATTCGAGCCAGCCATGCACCTTGATGACGTCGGGGTACTTGGTGAACAGCGGGCTGTTGTCGGGGTCGTCGAGGTCGGCCTCGATCGCCAGCATCCCCTCGCGCCGCATCTTGTTGAAGATGCCGTAGAGCAGCGCCAGCAGCTCCAGATAAAGGGTCTTCTTGTAGGGCGAACCGGTGAACAGCGCGCCGGTCGATTTGATCACGTCGAGTGAAATCTTCAGCGGCTGGCCGATCATCATCGCGCCGAAGGCGGAGCCGCCGATGATCAGGATCTCGAACGGTTGCCACAGCGCCAGCAGCTGGCCGCCATGGGCCATGAAGCCGATGGCGCAGGACGCCAGGATGATGGCGGCGCCGAGAATGACATTCATGCAGACAACTCCGGATGGGGCAAAAAACCCGGACCCGGATGGGCATCGTTCGACGCCGGTCAGCCGCGGGCGGGCTTCGGCAAGGATAGCGGAACACACCAAGGGCGCCAGAAATAAGCCGCCGGCGGCGTCAGAAAAGCTTCTGCTACAGCACGTCCAGCTTCATCGTCGCGCGCGGCATCTGCAGGGTCTGGCGCTTGCCGCTGTCGATGAAGACACGTTCCGCGGGCACGCCGTATTCGGTCACCAGCGCCCGTTTCACCGTCGCCGCGCGCCGGCTGGCCAGCGTCCGCAGCGCGGTCGGTCGCAGCTGTACCGCCTCGGCCAGCGCCTCGGCCAGCTGCTCGTCCTGCAGTGCGTCCGGGTCGGCCTCGGGCAACTGCTGCCGGTAGAGTGCCTCCGCCGCGCGCCGCCACGGGCGACCGCGACTGTTCAGGTCGGCTGCGCTCAGCCCCGCCTCCTGCAGCAGTTCGTCGCGCTGCTGCTCACGCAGGGCGCGGCTGTCGACGGCGTCCTCGGTCTGGCCGCTGACCAGCAGGCGCAGGTCGGTGCGCTTGTCCAGCGCGGTGTGCAGCGCCTGCAGCTTCTCGTGCGCCAGCGGGTTCAGCGCGTCGCTGCCGGGCTCGAACACTACGAAGGCGAGTTTCTGTTTGGAGCCGGTCAGGTTGGCCAGAAAGCGGAACGGCGCCGTCGCGGTGTTGACGATCAGGTTGCGGAAGGCCTGCCAGACGATGCCGCCGAGATCGAATTTGGGGTCGTCGAGGTCGCCGCTGATGTCGACGCCGATATCCATCACCCCCCTGGAGTCGGTCAGCAGCGCGATGGCGAGGCGCAGTGGCAGGTCGAGCGCCTTCGGGCTGCTGACCCGCTCGCCGAGCTTGAGCTGGTCGACGACGATGCGGTTGCTGCCCTGGATGCGGTTCTGTTCGAGCTGGTAGGCGAGCCGCACGTTGAGCTGGCCGCGATCGATGACGTAGCCGGCATAGGTGGAGCTGTAGGGGGTGAAGTTGGCGAGGTCGAGGTTGGCGAAGTCGAGCGTCAGCGCCAGCTCGGGTGGCTGCGCCAGCGGTGCGGCGCGGCCGGCCAGCGTCACCGGCGCGTAGCCGTCGACGGCGCCGGCCAGGTCGATGGTGGCGTGGCGGCCGGGCTCGCTGGAGAGGTCGAGGATGTCGCCGCCGAGTTCGCCGATGCGGGCGCGGAAGGGGCGCGGCAGGGTGTCGTCGCGGAAGTCGAGGGTGCCGTCGTCGATGCGGATGGCGGTCACCGCCAGCTGCAGCGGCGGTTTCTCGTCGGGGGCTGCGGTCTGTTCGGAAGTCGATTGGGTCTCGACCTCGCCGTTGTCGTCACTCGATGCCACCGCCAGGTCGTGGAAATTGGTGGTGCCACCCTCGAACAGGCGGAACTGCAGGTAGGGCTGCTGCAGCGCCACGTCGGCCAGCGTCAACCGGTTGTCGTCGAGGTTGAACTCCAGCGCCTTCCAGCGCAGCTCGCGCCAGGCCGCCAGCCGCCGTTCGACCCCCTGGCGGCGCAGCTCGAAGTTGCTGACGGTACCGTCGGCCTGCACCCGGCTGGGCACGCCCTTGGCCAACTGCAGTTGCCACTGCGTCGCCAGCGTGCCGGAGGCGAGCGTCAGCAGCAGCTGCTGGCCGAGTGGTTTGTTGGCCCAGGCCAGCGGCAGGCCGTCGATCTCGCCGCGCAGCTGGCCGTCGAGTGTGCCCGGGTCGAGTTCGCCATCGACGCCGAGCTGCACAAGATCGTTGATGCGCGCGCTCAGGCTGAGCTGCGCCGGCCCGGTCGACGGCCAGTGCAGCTGTCGCAGGGTGAAGCCGAGCGGGTTGATGTCGACCGGTCCGATATCGAGCTGGCTGGCCTGCCAGCGGACGCGGGCGTCGTCGGCGGCCAGTTCGCCGATCGCCAGTTGCCAGGGGCTGTTTTCGCCTGTCGTTGTGATGGGTGCAGGGGTGACAGGTGCAGGGTCTGCCGCTGCCGACTGGCGCGGCTGTAACATTTCCACCAGGCCGATCGCGGTATCGCGGTTCCAGCTTTGCAGGGCGAAACCGTCGACCTGTACCCGCGCGATACGCAGCTCGCGCTCGCGACTGTTGGCGCCGATCCCCTCCAGGCCGAGGCGGCGCAGCTGCAGCGTCGTGTCGGGATCGTCGGTCGCCTGCAGATCGGTGCCGTGCAGCGTCAACCGGCCGGCCTCGATGGCCCAGTCGAAGCCGTTGCCCCAGTCGACGCGATACTGCGTGGAGAGGTCGAGCCGGTTGTCCTCGGCGTTGGCGCGGAAGTTGAGTTGCGGCTGCAGGTAACGCCACAGCGGTCGCAGGCCGACCCCCTCCAGCGTGATCTCGCCGCTGCTGCGATGCGCCGCCAGCGCCAGATCACCTTGCCAGCGCAGGCTGCCGCCATCGGCAAAGTGCGCTGCGATCTGGTGCGGATGACCCGCTTCCGCCACGGTGGTGAATTGATCGAAGCCGAGGCTGAACTGGTGAATGGTGCTGTCCCACGGCTCTTCGTCGCGCAGCGACTGCAGCTGCAACTGGTCGAAGTGGAACTGCAGCGTGGCGGTGGCCAGCGGTGGCAGGTCGGATGCCGCGTTGGCATCGAACCCCTTCGGGCGCGTGGTGAAGCCGTCGATGGCGAGGCCCAGGTCGGCCAGCGCGAGGGTCAGCGGCTCGGCGATGAAGGGCAGGCGGGCATCGACTCGGTCGACGCTGAGTTCGATCCGGCGCAGTTCGAGCGGTGGCAGTGGGCCGTCGGTCTCCGGTTCGGTAGCGGGGAAACGTTCGGCGCGGTAGTCGAGGATATCGCTGAAGTTGAACCGGTCGGCGGCGAGCTGTTCGATGCGCAGCGCGACCCCGTCGAGACGGATTTCGTCGAGCACCAGCGCGCGCCGCCACAGCGACGCGCTGCTGACATCGACGCTCAGCTCGCGCAGCGACCAGAACGGCTGGCCGTCCGGATCGCGGCTGCCGGCGTGGCGCAGCGTCGCGCGCAGCGTGAACGGATTGAGCACCACCTCGCCGAGTTTCAGCTCGCGTCCGGTCTGCTCGCGGTAGAGCTTCGGCAGCAGCAGCTCGGTCAGCGGCGTCGCCACCAGCACCACCAGCGCCGGCCAGATCAGCAGCAGCGCGGCGAACCAGATGACGATCCGTTTCAGGGGTGGCCTCGATGCCATCGCTTGACTCTCTTCACGGCGCGATTCAGCGCTGCACGTTACGGGTCGCCCACGACCGAGGCAAGTTTTCGGCTCTCGGTTGGCGCTTCTCCCCGCGGTTGGATAACGTAGCGGGC
Organism: uncultured Verrucomicrobiaceae bacterium; assembly: GCA_964386045.1. GTDB lineage: Bacteria > Pseudomonadota > Gammaproteobacteria > Pseudomonadales > CAMLJR01 > CAMLJR01. The sequence goes on from CAYLRA010000016.1 coordinate 35,137, forward strand.
GCGCATATCCGGCGCCGATAGGTTGATCATTTTCAAACGCGAGGAGGAGATCGCATGTATCGCTTTCACAAGGCTCCGTTGTGGCCGCTTCTCATGGTGCTGCTGCCGCTGCTGGCCGGTTGTGGCATCAACAACATTCCAACGTTTGATGAACAGGTGAAGGCGGCCTGGAGTCAGGTCGAGAATCAGTACCAGCGCAGGGCCGACCTGGTGCCCAACCTGGTGGCGACGGTGAGGGGGTTCGCCGAGCAGGAGCGCGAGGTGCTGGTCGCCGTCACCGAGGCGCGGGCGAAGGTCGGCTCGATGCAGGTCGACGAAAGTGTCATCAACGATCCGCAGAAACTGCAGCAGTTCGAGGCGGCGCAGGGGCAGCTCTCCAGCGCTCTGAGCCGGCTGATGGTGGTGGTCGAGCGCTACCCCGAGCTGAAGTCGAACCAGAACTTCCTCGCGCTGCAGTCGCAGCTGGAGGGGACGGAAAATCGCATCGCCGTCGCGCGGCGCGACTACATCGCCGCGGTGCAGGGTTACAACACCGAGATACGCACCTTCCCCGGCCGCCTCTGGCACATGGTGCTCTACAGCGATCTGCCGATGCGCGAGAGCTTCAAGGCGACCACTGAAAGCGCGCAGCAGGCACCTGCTGTCAGCTTCGAATGAGGTCGGCGTTTCAATGAGGTGGATGCTGTCGCTGCGAAAGGTGCTGCCGTTGTGGCTGCTGCTCGCCACCTTCGTGCAGGCGGCACCGCAGTTTCCAGCGCTGAGCGGCCGCGTCGTTGACAGTGCCGGCCTGCTCGGTGGCAGTGCTCGCGCGCTGGAGGATGAGCTCGCCCGTTTCGAACAGGCCAGTGGTATCCAGCTCGTCGTCGTCACGCTGCCCGAGCTGCAGGGTTACCCCATCGAGGAGTTCGGTTACCAGCTCGGTCGCCACTGGGGCATCGGCCAGAAGGGCGACGACAACGGTGTGTTGCTGATCGTCGCGCAGGCCGAGCGCCGCGTCCGCATCGAGGTCGGCTACGGCCTCGAAGGGGCGCTGACCGATGCCATCGCCGCCAGCATCATCCACGGTGAAATGCTGCCGCGTTTCAAGCGCGGCCAGTTCGCCGAGGGCATCGGTGCCGGGGTCAGGGCGATCGAGGCGGCGCTGCAGGGCGAGTACCAGCCGGCGAAGCAGGGCGACACCGAAAGACGCAGCTTCCTGCTCTGGCTGTTCTTCCTGGTCGTGCTCTGGTTCCTGCTGGGGGGCATGTTCGGCGGCTCGGGTGGCATGGAAGGGCGCGGTGGCGGTTGGGGGGCACCTCATGCCGGCGGCGGGGGCTTCGGAAGAGGGGGGCTTGGTGGTGGCGGCTTTGGCGGAGGGGGTGGCAGCTTTGGCGGCGGCGGTGCGTCGGGCGGCTGGTGAGGACCCAAACAAAAAAGCGCCGACAGGGTCGGCGCTTTTGAGGGTGTCGCTGGCGGTTGTTCAGGAGTCGGCTGGTGCTGCTGCGTTGCCCGCAACCCGCTTGTTCTTGCCGAAACCGTTGCCGGTATCGTAGGTGCCGAACAGCCAGTCGTAGAGCAGCGTGATGGTGGCGAAGTTGCCGCCGGTGAAACGCACGTGATGGTTGTGGTGCATCACCGACATGTAGTTCAGGTACCTGAACGGCGTCTTGTCGTTGTCCCAGCGATCGTGGTTGTGCAGGTTGATCTCCGAGAAGGCGACCCAGGTGATGATGATGGTCAGCACGTGGAAATTGCCCATCAGGAAGGAGAGCCCGAAGATCGTCGCCACGTAGAGGCCGAGCCCGATCGCCACTTCCAGCGGGTGGATGTAGCTGGAGTCGAGGCGGCACGGGTTGTTCTGCTGGTGGTGAACGGCGTGCATCCACATCAGCGGTCCCTTGACGCCATTGCTCTCATGGAACAGGAAGCGGTGGGTCAGGTAGTAGAAGAAGTCGTAGACCATCAGGATGACGAAGATGTCGACCAGATACATCCACCACGGCTGCGACTCGGTGGTCAGGCAGAACGGCAGGATCAGGGCGAAGATGATGACGAGGTAGAGCGAGGCCCACTTGCGGTTCCATTTCTGGTTTTCCGAATAGACCTTGCGCTGCATCTTCTTGTCGGCGGCCTCCTTGTTCAGCGTCTGCGCCTGCTTGATCGCCGGGATCAGCAGCATGACCTGCTTGCCGATCAGGGTGACGGCGATGATGCCGAGACCGGTGATGAGGGAGAGTTGCCAGTGGTAGCTTTCCAGCAGCCCGGCAAAAAACGATGCGTCCATCGGCGGTTGACCTCTATGTAGTCGTTCGTGTCGTTCGTTCGAAACGCAACCCTCCGCTGCCTGCCTGCCCGCTGTCGCGGTCGCCCGGAGGGTTGATGTGCTGTCTGGTAGGGATGTAACGTTTTTGAGAACAGCGTTCTCGCATATTAAAGACGGCTTTCCTCCGTCTGTCAACCGGGCTGTGGGTGGTGTGGGCGCCGCCCGTCGGAAGCGGGTGATACAAACTTGGGCAGGGGTGGTGAATCGATGCTGAGCGAAACAGAACGCCGACAGGTGGCCGAGGCGATCGCCGCGGTCGAGCGCGAGACCGATGCCGAGCTGGTGACGGTGCTGGCGCGCCGCGCCGACGACTACCGGCCGATCTCGCTGCTGTGGGCTGCCGTGATCGCGCTACTGACGCCGGGGGTGCTGACGCTGACGCCGTCGTGGCTTGGTCGGCTGTGGCTGGAGCTGTGGGAGGTGATGGCGCTGCAGTGGCTGCTGTTCCTGCTGCTGGCCGTGCTGTTGCGCTGGCCGCCGCTGCTGATGCGGCTGGTGCCGCGCCGGATCAGGCAGTGGCGCGCCGCCAACCTGGCGCGGCGCCAGTTCCTCGAACAGAACCTGCACCACACCCGTTTCGACTCCGGCGTGCTGATCTTCGTCAGTGCGGCGGAGCACTACGTCGAGATCATCGCCAACCGCGGCATCAGCAAACACGTCACGCATGAGCAGTGGCGGGCGATCGTCGATGCGTTCACGGCGGCGGTGAAGCGGGGCGATACGCTGCGGGGGTTCGTCGAGTGTGTCGAGGCGTGTGGGGAGTTGCTGAAACGGCACGTTCCAGCGACCGACCAGAAGAACGAGCTGCCGAATCATCTGGTGGTGCTCGACTGACCGCTGCCTGAGGGTCAGCGGCTCCGCGGTTATTGCGCTGCCGGCTCCAGCAGCTCGGCGAACACGGCGGTGGCGGGAATCGTCAGCTCCACGCTGGCCAGCGCCAGCGGTTCGTCACCGGCCGAGGGGTGCAGCACCCACAGGCCATCCTCGCCGCGACGGTAGAGGTCGCAGGAGCGGCTGTCGATATCGACCAGCAGATACTCCCGCAGGCTCGGCAGTTGCCGGTAGGCGGCGAACTTGGCGCCGCGGTCGTATGCCGCCGTGCTCGGCGACAGCACCTCGACCAGCAGCAGCGGCTCGGACTTCTGCAGGTCGCTGGCGCGATCCGCGGCACTGCAGGTCACCATCAGGTCTGGATAGAAATAGCTGTTGGCCTCGGCCACCTGCAGGCGCATGTCGCTCATGTAGGCGCGGCAGGGGGTGCCGGCCAGGTGCTGGCGCAGGGCGATCGCCAGATTGAGCGCCACGGTGACGTGGTTGTCGCCGGCACCGGCCATCGCGAACACCTCGCCATCGAGATACTCGTGGCGCTCGGGCTGTTCCGCTTCCCAGCGCAGGAAGTCGTTGGCGCCGAGCGGCGGCAGGGATCGGGCATGGGCCATGGCACACCTCGGAGTGTGGTCGCGGTGATGGGCCATTCTGGCATAAAGCGGGATGGGGAGCGTCACCAGCGCCAGAACGCGCTGGTGAACAGCACCAGCACCGTCATGATCTCCAGTCGGCCAATCAGCATGCCGATCGACAGCAGCCACTTCGCCGTGTCGGGCAGCGGCTGGAAGTTGCCGGCCGGGCCGATGATCGGGCCGAGGCCGGGGCCGACGTTGGCCACCGCGCTGGCGGCGCCGGTCAGCGCGGTAACGAGATCGAGGCCGAGTGCCGCCAGCAGCAGCGTCAGCACCGCGATGGTGATCAGGAAGAAGAACGAGAATGCGGTGATCGAGCTGACCAGTTCGTCGGAGATGCGGCGGCCGTTGTACTTCTGCGTGAAGATGCCGTTGCCGTGCAGCAGCTGCTTCAGCTGGTGGTTCAGCAGCACCACGCCGATCTGCAGCCGGAAGATCTTCAGCCCGCCCGACGTGGAGCCGGAACAGCCGCCGATGAAGGCGATGATGAAGAAGATGGCGACCGCGAACGGCCCCCACAACGTGTAGTCGGTGGAGGCGAAGCCGGTGGTGGTGAGGATCGACACCACGTTGAAGACGGCGTGGGTGAACAGCTGGTCGGTGGTGCGTGTCTCGCCGGCGAACAGCAGCGCAATGAACAGGGTCAGGGAGATGGCCACCGCCGAGGTCAGGAAGCCGCGCACCTGCTGGTCGCGGAACAGGTCGACGCGGCGGTTGCGCAGCAGCGCGACGTAGAGCGTGAACGGCATGCCGCCGAGCAGCATGAAGATGACGGCGGTCCACAGGATCACCGGCATCTCGGCGAAGTGGCCGAACGAGGCGTCGTAGTTGGCGAAACCGCCGGTCGAGACCGTGCTCATCGCGTGCGTGATGGCGTCGAACCAGCCCATGCCGCCGAGCAGGTAGCCGCTGGCGCAGAGCAGCGACAGCGCCAGGTAGACGACGCCGACCGACTTGGCGACCGAGCCGGCGCGCGGCGCCACCTTGTCCGACCAGTCCGACGATTCGGTCTTGAACAGCCGCATGCCGCCGATGCTGAGGAACGGCAGGATGGCGATGGCGATGACGACGATGCCGATGCCGCCGAGCCAGTGCTGCATCGCCCGCCACAGCAGGAAGCCGCGCGGCAGCGTGTCGAGGCCGGAGAGGACGGTGGCGCCGGTGGTGGTGATGCCGGAGACCGATTCGAACAGGGCGTCGCTGAAGGTGAGCTGTTCGATGCCGAAGTAGTAGGGCAGGGCGCCGAACAGGCAGATCGAGCTCCAGCTGGCGGTGGTCAGCACGAACATCTGCCGGATCGACAGGTTGAACTGCTGGCGGCCGCTGGAGAGCGCCAGCAGCAGGCCGCTGCCGAGCGTGATGGCGGCGCCGATGGCGAAGCCGCCGCGCTGCGGGCTGGCGTCGGCATACATCAGCCACAGCGCCGGCACCATCGTCACGGCGAGGATCGACAACAGGATTCCCTGAACGAAAAGGACCGGCGCGGCGCGATTCAGCATGTTGTTCTTCGGTCGGGGCAGGCGGGCGGAAGCGCGGGCGTCGGACCTCGCGAAAGCGGTCGGCACTATACAACTCGCCGCGATGCGGCACCAACAACCCACCGTGGTGCGGCACCAACAATCGCGACGGGCACCTGGTGCAGGCGTGACAGCTGGTGGCGGCGATTACTCGCCCCTGAACCCCTTGGCGACGATATAGACCTCGCGCGAGCGCGGCCGCGACGCCGCCGGCTTGCGCACCACCACCTTGTCGAACGACTTCTTCAGCTCCTTCAGGTAGGCATCCGACCCCTCGCCCTGGAACAGCTTGGTGACGAAGTTGCAGCCGGGCCGCAGCACCTGCCGCACCAGGTCCAGCGCCAGCTCGACCAGATACATCGACGTCGCCTGGTCGGCGGCATCGATGCCGGAGATGTTCGGCGCCATGTCGGAGATGATCAGGTCGGGCTTGCGCTCGCCGAGGTAGTCGAGGATCTGTTGGAACACCACCTCGTCGGTGAAGTCGCCCTGGATGAAATCGACATTGGCCAGCGCATCCATCGGCAGGATGTCGGTGGCCAGCACACGGCCGTGGTGGCCGACCAGATGACCGGCCACCTGCGACCAGCCGCCCGGCGCCGAGCCGAGATCCATCACCAGCATGCCGGGCCGAATCAGTCGATCCTTCTCGTTCAGCTCCAGCAGCTTGTAGGCGGCGCGCGAGCGGTAGCCGTCCTTCTGCGCCTGCTTCACGAAGGGGTCGTTGACGTGTTCCTGCAGCCAGCGACTGCTGCTTTTCGAGCGTGCCATGGGTTTGAACCGGGAAGGTGTGAGTGACGGAAAGGGCGCCATTGTAAGCCGGACGCTGCCGCGCGCCGAATCTGACCGGTAGAATTGCCGCCTTCTGCCGGGGATAACCGGCCACAAGGGCTCCCGTCATGCTTCGCATCACCGAACTTTCGCTGCCGCTCGACCATCCGCCCGAGGCACTGCGCACCGCCATCCTCCAGCGCCTCGGTATCGGCAGCGACGACCTGCTCGACGTCACCGTCTTCAAGCGCAGCTACGACGCGCGCAAGAAGAACAGCGCGATCCTTTTCATCCATATCGTCGATGTCGCCGTGCGCGACGAGGCGGCGGTGCTCAAGCGGCTGGCGAACGACCGCCACATCAGCCCGGCACCCGATACCGGTTACCACGTCGTCGCGCAGGCGCCGACCAATCTGCGCGAGCGACCGCTGATCGTCGGCTTCGGCCCGTGCGGATTGTTCGCCGCGCTGCTGCTGGCGCAGATGGGGTTCCGCCCGATCGTGCTGGAGCGCGGCCGCGACGTGCGCCGTCGCACCCAGGACACCTGGGGGCTGTGGCGCAAACGCGAGCTGACACCGGAATCGAACGTGCAGTTCGGTGAGGGCGGCGCCGGCCTCTTCTCCGACGGCAAGCTCTACAGCCAGATCAAGGACCCGAAGTTCTACGGCCGCAAGGTGATGGCCGAGTTCGTCAAGGCCGGCGCGCCGGCAGAGATCCTCTACGTCAGCAAGCCGCACATCGGCACCTTCCGGCTGACCGGCGTGGTGGCGGCGATGCGCGAGGAGATCATCCGTCTCGGCGGCGAGGTGCGTTTCGAAAGCCACGTCACCGATCTGCTGATCGACGACCGACAGATCGAAGGTGTCGTGCTGGCGAGCGGCGAACAGATTCGCAGCCGCCACGTCGTGCTGGCGCTCGGTCACAGCGCGCGCGATACCTTTCGCATACTCAAACAGCGCGGCGTTTTTCTCGAAGCCAAACCGTTCGCGATTGGTTTTCGCATCGAACACCCGCAGTCGCTGATCGACCGTGCGCGGCTCGGCAAATACGCCGGCCACCCGGCGCTCGGCGCCGCCGACTACAAACTGGTTCACCACGCGAAGAACGGCCGCGCCGTCTACAGCTTCTGCATGTGCCCCGGCGGCACCGTGGTCGCGGCGACGTCGGAGCCGAACCGCGTCGTCACCAACGGCATGAGCCAGTACTCGCGCAACGAACGCAACGCCAATGCCGGCATCGTCGTCGGCATCGATCCGCAGAAAGATTTTCCCGGCGACGTGCTGGCCGGCGTCGAGCTGCAGCAGCAACTCGAATCGCACGCCTTCGAACTGGGCGGTGGCGACTACTCGGCGCCGGCACAACTGGTCGGAGACTTCCTGCGCGGTGTGCCGTCGACCGCGCTGGGCGACGTCGAACCCTCCTACAAACCCGGCGTGAAACTGGTCGATCTCGCCAGCGCGCTGCCCGCCTACGCCATCGACGCGATCCGCGAAGCGCTGCCGGCCTTCGGCAAACAGATTCGCGGTTTCGACCGCGACGATGCCGTGCTGACCGGTGTCGAGACGCGCACCTCGTCGCCAGTGCGGATCACGCGCGACGCACAGACATTGCAGAGCCTGAACACATGTGGCCTCTATCCGGCCGGTGAAGGGGCCGGTTATGCCGGCGGCATCCTGTCGGCCGGTGTCGATGGCATCAAAGTGGCCGAGGCGGTGGCGACGGCGATTCTCGCCGAAACGGTGGTGCCGGCATGAAACTCGACGACATCAGGAAACTGACACAGAAGAAGTACCGCGAGCAGTTCGGCCATTTTCTGGTTGAAGGCGAACATCTGGCACTCGAACTGCAGCGCGCAGCGGAAAAAAATCCAGCGCTACTGCAAAGCGAGCTGTATGTAACAGAAGCGTATGCGCAGTGGCAGAGCCCATTCGCCACGCATGTCGTCAGCGAACGGCAGCTGGCGCAGATTGCCGATACACAGCACCCGCAGGGAATCATCGCGGTGGTGCCGACGGCTGCGCTGAATTCTTCGGTGGCGTCGGCGCGAAATGAGCGTGCCATCTATCTGCACGAAGTGCAGGACCCCGGCAACCTCGGCACCATCCTGCGCACGCTGGCCTGGTTCGGCGGTTTTCGCTGCCTGCTCAGCCCCGGCAGTGTCGATCCGTTCAACCCGAAGGTGGTGCGCGCCAGCATGGGGGCGATCTTCCATGTGCCGCTCGAACTCGATGTCGAGCTGGAGTCGCTGCGCGATCGTTTCCCGCGCATCGCCGCGCTCGACATGCAGGGCGAACCACTGCCGTCGTCGGATTTCGTTGATTTCGACTGCTACCTGTTCGGTAACGAAGCGCGCGGTGTGCCGCGCGAACAGCTGGCACGGTTGCAGGCGAGTGCGTTCACCCTTCGTGGCAGCGGCGCGATCGAATCGCTGAATCTGGCGTCGGTGGTGAATATCTGCGCGTATGAGTTGAGTGTGCGCAGTGGAGGTATGAAGCCGTGATTGAGATCGTGCCGGTTACCGGTATCGGCGAAGTACAGCGTGGCGCCGACCTCGGCGAACTGCTGGCGCAGGCGCTGCAACCACTGGCACCGCAGCAGGGCGATATCGTTGTCGTCACGCAGAAGATCGTCTCGAAAGCGGAAGGGCGCATGGTCGCGCTCGCCAGCGTGACGCCGGGTGCGCGCGCCATCGAGCTGGCGGCCATCGTTGGCAAGGACCCGCGTCTGGTCGAGCTGGCACTGAGTGAATCCACCGAAGTCGTGCGCGCGGTACGCGGCGTGTTGATCACCCGCCATCGCCTCGGTTACGTGATGGCCAACGCCGGTATCGATGCGTCGAATACTGGCGACGGCAACGACGACTCGGTGCTGCTGCTGCCGCTCGATTCGGACAAGTCGGCGGCGGCACTGCGCATGGCGCTGCGCGAGCGGCTCGGCGTCGATCTCGGCATCGTCATCTCCGACAGCTTCGGCCGGCCGTGGCGCAACGGTGTCGTCAATGTCGCGCTCGGCAGCGCGGGCATTCCGGCGCTGTGCGACAAGCGTGGCATGACCGATCGCGATGGTCGCGAGCTGCAGGTCACGCAGATCGCCTACGGCGATCTGATTGCGTCGGCGGCGGGTCTCGCCATGGGCGAAGCGGCCGAAGGCATTCCGGTGGTGCTGGTGCGCGGCTGCGTGTTGCCGGCCGACGATGTGCCGGCGTCAGCGCTGGTGCGCAATCCCGGCGAGGATCTGTTCCGGTGAAGGCCGAGAATCTGTTTCGATGAAAATCACCGTACTGACCGGCGGCGTCGGCGGCGCCAAGTTCGTGCTCGGGCTGGAACGCTGCGGCCTGGTCGACGAGCTGACCGCCATCGTCAACACCGGCGATGACTTCCGCCATCTCGGCCTCTACATCTCGCCCGATATCGACACGCTGCTCTACACGCTCTCCGGAAAATCGAACAGGACGCTCGGCTGGGGTCGCGAAGGGGAGAGCTGGCACTTCCTCGACGCCGTGCGCTCGCTGCACGGCCCCGACTGGTTCCAGCTCGGCGACGGCGACCTCGCCTTGCATGTACTGCGCAGCGACAAACTGGCACGTGGCGAATCGCTGTCGGCGATCACGGCGCAGTTCGCGCAGGCGTGGGGAGTTTCCACGCGTATCGTGCCGATGAGCGACAGCAGTGTCGCCACTGTCGTCGATACCGATGAAGGCGAATTGGCGTTCCAGCGCTACTTCGTCGCGCGGCGCTGCGAACCGGCCGTGTGCGGTGTTCGTTTCAATGGCGCCGATACCGCGAAGGCAGCGCCGGGCGTCGTCGAAGTGATTCTCGATGCCGATGCAGTGTTCATCGCGCCATCGAATCCCTATCTGTCGATCGACCCGATCCTTGCCATCGCCGAGATCGCGCAGGCGTTGCGCTCGACGAAAGCACCCGTTGTTGCCATCTCGCCAATCGTCGGCGGTCAGGCGGTGAAAGGACCGACCACGAAGATGATGGCGGAGCTGGGGGTGGCCTCGACCAACGACGCCATCGTCGCGCATTACGCCGGCATCATCGACGCGCTGCTTCACGACGACAGCGATGCGGCGCCGGCCAATCTGCTGTCGCAGGCAACCTCGACACTGATGCGCACACTCGAAGACAAACGGCGCGTGGCGATGGCCGCCGTGCAGCTGGCGCAGGGCGTTGTAAAAAAATGAAGTGGACCGCGATCGTTCCGCTCAACTATGGCCGCGACTGCAAGACGCGACTCTCCGAACACCTGACCCCCGAGCAACGCAACGCGCTCGTCGAGCAGATGGCGCGGCATGTCTTCACGCAGTTGGCGAAAGTGCCAGCCATCGAGCGCATCTGTGTCGTCTCACCGGAGCGCCCGCCGTTCGTCGAGGCGCAGTGGATCGAGGATCGGCGGCGTGGCTTGAATGCCGAGCTGGCCGCCGCGCGCGATCAGCTCGGCGCCAGGGCGACGCTGTTCATTCACGCCGATCTGCCGCTGCTCGCCGTGTCTGACGTTGTCATGCTGCTTGAGGCGGCTGAACGAGATGGCTCCGCATTGGCGCCGGATCGCGCCGGTCAGGGCACCAATGCGCTGGCGCTGGTTGGTGCGGAGCCGTTCATGCCGGCGTTTGGTGTCGACAGTTTTCGCAAGCACCGAGCATTGTTGCCCCGGGCCGCGGCTGTCGAACTGCAGGGGTTGGCCGTCGATATCGATGAGCCCGATGCGCTTGAGCTGATGCCCCGGACCGATCATGAGTGAATCCAATTCTTCTGTAGCGCTATATACCGACCTGTCGCGCTATTACGACCTCATGTGCGCCGGCATCGACTACCGCGAGCAGAGCGAACATGTGCATCGGCTGCAGCGGCTGTTTGGGAACGGTGGGCGGCGCTACCTGGATATCGGTTGTGGCACCGGGCCGCACGTCCGCCATTTCGTCGATATGGGTTATCAGTGCTGTGGCCTCGATATTCATCAGCCGATGCTGGATATCGCCCAACAGCGATGCCCGCAGGCGAACTTCGTTCAGGGCGACATGCGCAGCTTCGCCGTCGCCGAGCCGTTCGATCTGATCGCCTGTTATCTCTACTCGATCCACTACAGCCAAAACCTCGCCGGTTTACAGGGCTGCATCGAGGCGGTTCACGCTGCGCTGAATTCTGGTGGCCTTTTCTGCTTCAACGCCGTCGACAAACGCCTGATCGATAACCGCGATGGTGTGCGCGAGGAGGTGATCCACGCCGACGGACATTTTCAATTTCTGTCGGGATGGCGCTACAACGGCGATGGCGATGAGCAGGAGTTGCTGGTGCGGATCGAGCGACGGGTCGGCGACCAGCTGGAGGTGTGGCAGGACCGGCACCCGATGGTGGCGGTCAGTTTTCCGCAGCTACAGCAGCTGCTGGCGCCACGTTTTGATGTGCACATCTTCGAGCACCAGTACGACCGTATAGAGCCGTGGGCGGGCAGCTCCGGCAATGCGCTTTTTGTTTGCGAGAAGCGGTGACAGCAAAAACCCACTGTCATTCCGCGCGCAGTCGCGGAATCCATGATGCGTGCGCGTAGCCAGCAGGGCGTTCTCAGTCAGCTTGCCTGCGCGTAGGTCAGTGTCCTGTTGCCATCGACCAGCACTGCCGCAGTGACATCGGTCAGGTAAGTCTCGCCACCATCCATATTCACATTGCCGGTGATGCGTGCTTGCAGTCGGTATCTGCAATCGGGGTTGCCGCCCGGTGAGGCATGTCGCTTCACGAAATCAACCAACCCCTGGTCGGAAATTCTGATGGCTTGCCCTTCGGTGCGATGGCTGGCGTTGCTCTCCGTCGGGCTGGAAGGGTAGTCGTGCAGATAGAGTTGAAGAGTGCCGCGATCGTCTTCGGTGGCCGTCAGAACGCCAGTGGCTTCGATGACGCAGTATTTGTGGTGTTTGAACATGGGTGCGGGGTGGGTTCTTGGTGAGGTGTGGTGTCTGGTAACTGAATCAAAGTGCGCCGTGAAGAGGTGTCGGTTTGAGTGAGTTAAGGACTCTCCTGCCACGAAATATCAATTTTTCGGTGGTGGGAAACGCAGTCCCGCAGGTACAAGTTGATAAGGCTCTGGTAGGGAACCCCAGCCTCTTCGGCCATCTTCTTGAAGTATTCGATGACATCCTCGCCCAGCCGCATCGTCACCGGCCTCTTCAGTTTTGACGCATAAGGATTCTTGCGCGATTTCATTTTGGAAAGATCGTATTCAGCTTTCATGGTGTTGTCCTCGATAGTGCTGGCTTTCGAGTCGGGTCGCCTTGCGGGCGGAGATGATTCGGATGACGTTGCCGTGATGTCGCTCGCAGTGGCATACCAGAAGAAGCCTCGCCTGGTTACTCAGGCCCAGCATCAAAAAGCGATCCTCAGTTTCCGAGCCGTCATCGTCGAAGAACTGGATGGCGAACTCGTCATAAAAGACCGATTGCGCCTCCTCGAAGGAGACGCCATGTTTTCTGTTGTTGGATGCGGCCTTGGTCGCATCCAACTCGAAGATGATCATATTTACATTGTATGTACGAGCTGGGGGTTGTCAATCTTGTCGCTGTTTGAGGCGACTGGGGCGGATGGCTACAGGCGTGGCAGTGACGGGGTTGGTGGAGACAAGGGAAGGTCTATTCATCTGCCAATTACTCGGGTTTCGGCAGGCCGGTGATGCGAATACCGGAATCCGGCACCTTGTAGCGGCGGTTCAGTGCGATCAGCACGCTGGTCAGCGCTTCGCTGACGACCGAGTTGCACAGCGCGCCGGCGTACCAGGCGCCGAGGCCGATTTCGCGGGCGAGGCCGACGACGAGTTCACCGGCTTCGGCATCGTCGGCGCAGACCAGCACGTCGCAGTCGATGGCGTGGTCGAGATCCTTCAGGTGGTGCGCCGAGATGTTCTGGAACGCGGAGACGACGCGCACGTCGGTGCCGAGTAGTTTCTGGATCGCCTCGACTGCCGAGCCGTTTTCCGGCAGCTGCACACGGCTGACCTTCGGCGGTACCAGCGGCACCGTCACGTCGATCAGGATTTTTCCCTGCAGAGGGTCGCGCACCTCTTCGGCCAGTGCGCGCTGCGCCGCGAACGGCACGGCGAGCACGACCAGTTCGGCTTGTTGCGCGGCGCTTTTGTTGTCGGCGCCTGACGCCGCGTCACGGCGCAGTGTGGTGTTGATCTCGTTTGCCGCTTCCTGCGCGCGTTCGGCGTTGCGGCTGCCGATGATGACGCGATGGCCGGCGTGCGCCCAGCGCAGGGCGAGGCCGCCGCCCTCCTTGCCGGCGCCGCCGAGTACGGCGATGGTCAGGCGCTTGCTTTGTTCTGTCATGAAGTCTGCTCCAGCAGGTTGCGAATCTTGACCGGCGGCGTCTGCACCATCGGTGTCAGCGGCGCGGCGTGGTGTGCGCGAAGGATCTGTACCGGGTCGGCCGGTTTGTAGAGCGTCGTGCGCGGCGCTGGTGTGCGGTCGAGCGAGCGGATGAATGCCTCCATCTCCGCCGGCGCGAACTCCTGGCCATGCGTGCTGCCGGCCGCGCGCGAAATGCTCTCGTTCATCAGCGTGCCGCCGAGGTCGTTGGCGCCGCCGTTGAGGCAGATGCGCGCGCCCTCGGCACCGAGCTTGGTCCACGACACCTGGATGTTCGGAATCAGCGGGTGCAGCGCCAGTCGCGCGATGGCGTGCATCAGCCGCACTTCGCGAAAGGTGGGGCCGCGCCGCGTCTTGCCGCGCCGCGCGATCGGCGCCTCCATGTGCACGAACGGCAGCGGCACGAACTCGGTGATGCCGCCGGTGCGCGCCTGCAGTTCGCGGATCGCCAGCAGATGTGTTGCCCAGTGTGTTGGCGTGTCGACGTGGCCGAACATGATCGTCGCCGTCGTTTTCAGCCCGACTTCATGGGCGGTCTCGATCACATTCAGCCACTCGCTGGTCGTCAGCTTGTCGGGGCAGATGATGGCGCGCACGTCGTCGTCGAGAATTTCGGCGGCGGTGCCGGGCAGCGTGCCGAGCCCTTCGGCTTTCAGTTGCGTTAGAAATTCACGAATGCTGATGCCGAGCGTGCTGGCGCCGTGCGTGATTTCGAGCGGCGAAAAGGCGTGTACATGCACGCCGGGTGCGGCCGCTTTTACCGTGCGCAGGATGTCGAGATAGGTCTGGCCGGTGTAGCGCGGGTGGATGCCGC
>CAYLRA010000017.1:0-44557 GCA_964386045.1 uncultured Verrucomicrobiaceae bacterium
GCCGAGGAGATCGTCGCCAGCGACCCGTCGCAACACCTGATGCTGCAGCAGTTCGAAAACCCGGCCAACCCGGATATCCACGAAAAAACCACCGGACCGGAGATATGGGAAGCGACCAACGGCGAGATCGACGTACTGGTCAGCGGCGTCGGCACCGGCGGCACCATCACCGGCGTGTCGCGTTTCATCAAGCAGCAGTGCAACAGGCCGATCACCGCCGTCGCGGTCGAACCCGAGTCCTCCTACATGATTCGCGCCGCGCTCGACGGCAAGGAGCCGAGCCACGCACCGCACAAGATTCAGGGCATCGGCGCCGGCTTCCTGCCAAAAACGCTGGATCTGTCGGTGGTTGACCAGGTCGAGGCGGTCAGCAATGAAGAGGCGATGCAGTGGGCGCACAAGCTGATGCGCGAGGAGGGAATCCTTGCCGGTATCTCGTGCGGCGCCGCCATGGCTGCTGCCGAGCGGGTCGCCAGCCAGCCGCAACATCGCGGCAAGACCATCGTGGTGATCCTGCCGGATTCGGGCGAGCGCTACCTGAGCTCACCGCTGTTCGAGGGAATGTTCGGCGAGATCGAGGGCTGAGCGCGGTTATTTCTTCTTGTCGTCGCCGGGGTCGATGTCGATGGCGTCGAGCGACAGGTCGAGATCATCCAGCGGCGGCGGCGTCTTCGCCCCGCCCTTCTTGCCTCCCCTGGCCGCCGGGGCCTCCTCGTCATCCTCATCCTCGTCGGCCGTTTCGAGCACCGTCGACTTGCCTCCCCCCATGATCATGCGGAAGGCGAAGTAGCCGAGCACGATCAGCAGCAGATTGCCGAACGCCAGCCCGCCGTAGAGCGCCCAGCGCTTCCAGCCAGCCTCCTCGTCGGCTTCGACCACCGCCTCCTCCGCTGCCGGCTCCGGCGCGGCTTCTGGCTGCAGTTCGGGTGCGGCCGCCGGTTCGGGAACAGACTGTGGCGGTGCTGCCTCGGCCGCCACCGAGGCGGTGCCGGCGGCGTCGATGGTGACCACACCCGAGCGGTAACGGAATGCCGTGCCATCGCGGTAACGGCCGTCGACCTCGAAGCTGACGCGGTACTGTCCCTGCGTCGGCGGGGTCACCGCCACCTGCCATGCGCGACCGTCGTCGCTGGCCACGGACTGCGACTGCTGCTCGCCGTCGGGGCCGGCGATGAGTGCGTTGACCTGACTGGCGGCGCCGTCAACCTCGGGATTGCGCGCCTGCAACACCACGCGCTGTTCACCCACCGCCGATGCACCCGGCTGCGACAGCAGCTCGAAGCTGTCGCGCACCGACACCTCCTGGCGCTGGCTGCGCTCGAAGGTCTTGCCGTCGACGTTGATCGACACTTCGTAGTTGCCCGCCTCGGTCAGCATCGGCAGCGCGGCGCGATAGTAGCCATCGCCGCCGTCGGCCAGCGGTACCTGCCACTGGCGGAAATCTTCGCGGCGCGACACCGTCGCCGCGAAACGAACCAGCTTCAGCAGCTCCGGCCGGCGCAGCGGTTCGCCCTGCTCCTTCAATACCGCCACCGCATTCGATTCACCGCCGACAAACCGGTTGGTCGGCAGCCGCTCCACGTCGAGGCTGAGATCGCTGACGATGGTGACGCGGCTGCCCGCCTGCAGGTCGGCCTCGATCGCCCATTCGCCGGCCTGCGGCTTCTGGATCGTCACCAGGTCGTAACCCTTGCCGACGAACCAGCGGGTGTCGTCGCCACGCCGGGCGGCGCTGACACGTTGACCATCCGGCCGCACCAGTTCGAGCGGTGCCGGGCCGGCGTGGAACACCAGCGCGGTGAGCTCGTCGATCGCCGCGTCGATGGAGAAGCGGTTGCCCTTCAGCGGTACCTGCTCGGCCGGTGCCGCGGCATCGAAGGCGCGCAGGAAAACCTCGTTCAACTGCTCGGCGGTTTCGGCCACCGCGAACAGGCCACCGGTGTCGACGGCGAGCCGTTCCAGCAGCGCCATGTCGACTTCACGCGACAGCGCCACGGCGTGGATTCGCACGCCCAGCGCGCGCAGCTGCGGCAGCTGCCGGTCGAGCAGCTGCTTGCGCGCGGCGGCGTTTTCGGCAGGATTTTTGGAGATATCGACCACGCCGTCAGTGAGCAGGATGATGCTCGGGCGCGTACCGGAACCGGCCTGCAGACCGGCGCTGGCGGCCTCCAGCGCGGCGGGGATATCGGTGAAGAGTTCGCTGGAGCTGATCTGCGTCGCCTTCGGCTGCGCCGCGTTGCGCCAGGCCGGGGTGGCTGCGCCGTGCGGCACCAGCAGCCGCACCTGATGCCCGAAGGTCCAGACGCCGGCCTGCGCGTTGGCCGGCATCAGCTGCAGCAGCAGCTCCAGCGCCGGCCGCCGCAGGTTGTGCGGGTCGGTCCGCTTCATGCTGCCGGAGACATCGATCAACACCCGCACATCCGGCGCAGCCGGTTCGGCGTGGACAGCCATCGCAAACGGCAACAGCAGCCACAACAGCGTGACGGCCAGCGTGTCGAGGAGGCGTTTGCTCATCGTGGTGCCCTGTCGTTATCGTGGATAGCCCTCCGCGACGGCTATCTGGGAGGTCAGAATTATTTCAGTAACGACAGAAGGTTATAGCAGACAGATAAGAAACCACCAAAACTGGCGGCGGCATCAGACGCCGACACGCTCCCGCCGCTGGCGCTGCTTCACCCGCTGTTCGGTCGCCGCCCGTCGTCGCATCTGCCGGCGCCGCCGCCAGACGCCTTCGATCACCACCAGCACCACCAGCCCGATACCCGCCAGCGACAGCTTGACCAGGATCGGGGCCAGCTGGTCGACATTGCCGGTCAACGGCGCCAGCAGCAGGAAGCCGAACGCCGGCGCCAACAGCTGATGGCCCGGCACCGGCTCCGGGATCAGCAGCAGCATGGCCGCCAGCCCGAGCAGCAGCAGCTGCGTCTCGCGTTGCCAGCGCCGCGTCAGCCACCCCTGCAGCAGCAGCCAGCCGGCGGCGGCGGCCAGATAGAAGGTCCAGGCCAGTCTGTAATCGGCGGCTTGCAGCGCCTGCAGTTCGTTCATCGCCTCACCCCAGATGGTTGTCGAGCCCCGGCGGCGGTGCCAGTTCGACACCCTCCGGCGGCATCTGCAAATAGAAACCCTGCTGTGCGATCGCCTGCAACACGGTGCCGACGTCGGCGCGCGCCAGCCGGCGCTGCGGGTGCAGCGCCAGCGTCATCACCGCTTCGAGCCGGCCAAAACGGGCCAGCAGCGGCTCCGGCACCGGCGCCAGATCCTCTTTCTCATCGACGTAGAGGTACATCTCGGCCACCTTCGAGCCGCGATAAATGGTGCAGCGTCTGTTCATCGGTCAGTTGAAACCTTGAAAGCGGAAATAGGGGAACCGTGGATCATGCAAGCCGGCCCGACAGCTCAAGCAGCTCGTCGCCAATGACGGCGCGGCGCCAGCCCTCGGCCAGATGGGCAGGCAGTGTGCCGCTGCGCAGCAGCTCCTCCAGGTCGCGCCGGCGCACCAGCAACTCCGGCGGCAGTTCGAGCGCCGCTGCACGCGTGCTCACGGCATCGCGCAATGCCTGCAACCTGGCGCCCCACTCGCGCGGCAGCGGCGCCGGCAGCGGTTCGGGCCACTCGGCCGGCGCTTCGTCGCACGCCTCGACCACCAGTTTCAGCAGCTCCGGCCCCTCGCTGCGCACCTTGGGCGGGGTCAGCACCCGTCCCAGCTCGGCGTTGTTGCGCGGCAGCAGTCGCGCCAGCTCCAGCAGGTCGACATCCTTGACGATGTGGCCGCGCGGCACGTTGCGCACACGCGCCTCGACTTCGCGCCAGGCACAGAACGCGCGCAGCGCGGCCAGCTGTTCGCCGCGCAGTTTCCAGCCGCCGCCGAGCTTGCGGTAATAGCGCTCCGGCGGCAGTGTCTCGCTCGCCGTTGCCAACGCCCGCTCGCCCTCCTCGCGCCACCAGTCGAGACGACCGAGCGCGCTCAGCCGCTCGCCGATGCGCTCGAACAGCGGCGGCAGCAGCGCCACGTCGAGCGCGGCATAGTGGCACTGTTCGGCGGAGAGCGGCCGCGCCAGCCAGTTGGAACGGGTGTGCTCCTTGCCGACCGCCAGCCCCAGCTGCTGCTGCACCAGCGCCTGGTAACCGAGGCCGAAACCCCAGCCGGCCAGCGCGGCGCCCACCTGCGTGTCGTAGAGCGGCGCCGGCGCGGCGCCGATCAGCTGGTGGAACAGTTCCAGATCCTCGCTCGGCGAGTGCAGCACCTTCGGCCGCGCATCGTCGATCACCGCGCGCAGCGGCGACCAGTCGTCGATCGCCAGCGGGTCGAGCAGGAACTGACGCTGGCCGTCGCCGATCTGAATCAGCCCCGGGATCGGGTAGAAGGTGGTCTCGCGCACGAATTCGGTATCGAGCGCCAGCAGTGGCGCGGCACGCCAGTCGGCGGCCGCCTCCGCCAGCTCGCGGCTGGAACGCAGGTGGATCGGCGCGACGTTCAACAGATTCTGGGCAGACACCCGATCACTCCACCACGCGGCGACCGCTCAGCGCGTGCGCGAGCGTGCCACTGTCGACGAACTCCAGCTCACCGCCGAGCGGCACGCCGTGGGCGATGCGGCTGACGACGACGCCGAGCGCACGCACCTGTTCGGTGATGTACCAGGCGGTCGCCTCCCCCTCGACGGTGGGGTTGGTGGCGAGGATCAGCTCCTTCACGCCGCGTTCGTGCACCCGCTCCAGCAACTGGTCGACGCCGATCTCGGCCGGGCCGATGCCGTCGATCGGCGACAGGTGCCCCATCAGCACGAAATAGAGGCCGCGATAGCCGCCGGACTGCTCCAGCGCGACGACGTCGGCCGGCGACTCGACCACGCACAGCGTCTGCTGATCGCGGCGCGGATCGGCGCAGAGCCGGCACAGCTCCAGCTCGGTCAGCGTGTGGCAGTGGCGGCAGTGGCCGACCTGCTCCACCGCCACCTGCAGCGCCTGCGCCAGCCGCGTGCCGCCGTCGCGATTGCGCTCCAGCAGATGGAACGCCATCCGCTGCGCCGACTTCGGACCGACGCCGGGCAGGCAGCGCAGCGCCTCGACCAGCTGGTCGATCAGCGGACTGAATTTCTGGTTCAAGATCGGGCTCGCCTGTCGCGGGGGAGATGGGTAATCAGAACGGCATCTTGAAGCCGGGTGGCATCTGGAAACCCTGCGTCAGACCGCCGAGCAGGTCGCGGCTGTTGGCTTCGACTTTACGCACGGCATCGTTGACCGCGGCGGCGATCAGATCCTCCAGCACCTCTTTGTCCTCGCTCATCAGCGACGGATCGATGGCAACGCGGCGCACATCGTGGCGACCGGTCATCACCACCTTGACCAGGCCGGCGCCGGACTCGCCGGTCACCTCGGCGCTGGCCAGTTTCTCCTGCGCCGTCTGCATCTGCTCCTGCAGCTGCTGCGCCTGTTTCATCAGATCGTTGAGGTTGGGCATCGGAACACTCCTGCAAAAAATTCGGGCGGCTCGACCAGCTTTTTTACTCGACAGGCTCTATTGAACCGGGGTCGAGCCGCGCCTCGAAGGCCTGCTGCAGCAGGCGCACATTGGGGTCATCGGCAATGGCGGCGCGCGCCTGCTCCAGCCGCTCGCCGCGCAACCGCTCGCGACGTTGCGCCGGCGTCTCCAGCGACACCTCGCCGATCTCGATCTCGATCTCCACCGGCGCATCGAAGCGCTGACGCAGCTGCTCCTGCAGTCGCTGCGTGTGCGACGGATTGAAGACCGCGGCGTTGGCGCGATCGAGCACGAAGTGGAGGTTGTGGCCGTCGACGCGCACCAGGCAGCAGTGCGCCGCGACGGCACCGAGCACACCGCCGACGCCGAAGTCGGCGAAGCGCGAGGCCCACAGCTCGTTGTCGAGCGCCGCCAGTGACAGCGGCGCGGTGGCAGCCGACGGCGCGGCGAGTGGTCGCGATTCAGCCACCCTCATGACCGGCGCAACTGCCGGCGCTGGCTCGGCAACCCGCTCGGCGGCAACCGGTTTCGGCTGGCTCGACGCGGCGACCACCTGCAACGCGGGACGCACGGCCGGTACCGGTGCGGGCTCCGCGGCCGGCACCGCCGCCGGCGCCGCGCGCGGCGCCAGTCGCGCCACCGGCACCGCTTCAGGCTTTTTTGCGGCTTCACCCGCCGCAACGGACGCAGCAGCGGATGGCTCATCGGTCACGCCCTCGCGCCGACTCGGCGGCTGCGGCACACCCTGCGGGCGAAACGCCAGCATCCGCAACAGTGCCATCTCAAGACCGCTGCGCGGGTCCGGCGCCAGCGGCAGGTCGCGGCGGCCGTTCAGCCCCATCTGGTAATAGAGCTGCAGATCCTCGGCGGAGAGCTTCGCCGCCAGCGCCAGCACCTGCTCGCGATCGCCGAAGGCGTTGTCGACCGCGGCCGGCACCGCCTGGGCAATGGCGATACGGTGCAGCAGCGCCAGCAATGCTTCGAGAATCGACACGAAGTCGGTCGCCTGTTCGGCGACACGCGCCACCGCACCGAGCAGCGCGGCGCCATCGCCCAGCGCCAGTGCCTCGACCAGCTCGAACACGACGCGCTGGTCGATGGTGCCGAGCATCAGCGCGACGTCCGTTTCCTGCACCTTGCCGGAGCCAAAGGCGATCGCCTGATCAGTCAGGCTCAGCGCATCGCGCATCGAGCCGTCGGCGGCGCGGCCGAGCAGCCACAGCGCCGGCTCCTCGAAGCTGACCATCTCCTTTTCGAGCACGTCCGCGAGGTGGCCGACGATCCGCTCCGGCGTCATGTTCTTCAGATTGAACTGCAGGCAGCGCGACAGGATGGTCGGCGGCAGCTTCTGCGGGTCGGTGGTGGCGAGCAGGAACTTGACGTGCGGCGGCGGCTCTTCGAGTGTTTTGAGCAGCGCGTTGAACGAGTGCGTGCTGAGCATGTGCACTTCGTCGATCAGGTAGACCTTGTAGCGGCCTCGTGTCGGCGCGTACTGCACGTTCTCCAGCAGCTCGCGCGTGTCCTCGACCTTGGTGCGCGACGCCGCGTCCACCTCGATCAGGTCGACGAAGCGCCCCTCGGCAATCTCGACGCAGGCGCTGCAGGTGCCGCATGGCTCGGAGCTGACACCGGCCTCGCAGTTGAGGCATTTGGCGAGGATGCGGGCGATGGTGGTCTTGCCGACACCGCGGGTGCCGGTGAACAGATAGGCGTGGTGCAGGCGGTCATGGTCGAGCGCGTTGATCAGCGCCTTCAGCACATGCTCCTGCCCCACCATCTCGC
The DNA here is from genome assembly GCA_964386045.1 of uncultured Verrucomicrobiaceae bacterium. Lineage (GTDB taxonomy): Bacteria > Pseudomonadota > Gammaproteobacteria > Pseudomonadales > CAMLJR01 > CAMLJR01. Next base: position 7,265 of record CAYLRA010000017.1, read on the forward strand.
GGAACGTCTTCGGGCGCCACTTGCGCGCGAGTACCTGATAACCCATGCCCTGGCGTCTACCTGTGGAGTCGAAACGGAAACGTGGAGCGCGGCGGTGGCCGGCGCTCCACGAAGGCGGGCAAGGATACAACGGATACCGCGGCGCCGCAGCGCGCCCGTGCATCCGCTCAGGTGCCAGAGAACCTGTGATCAAGTCCCCTCTCCCTTCAGGGAGAGGGGAGAAAGGTGCTCCCTAAAACTGAAAACCGAGGGTCACCCGGTAGTTGCGTCCCGGCTCGGTGTAGCGGTGGATGCCATCCTCGCTGACCCCGCCACGCGCACCGCCGGCCGCCGACCCCTGGTTGACGAAGCGGATGCGCTGCCAGCGGATGTACTCCTCGTCGAACAGGTTGTAGACGCCCAGGTTCAGCGTCGCGTGACGGCCGATCCGGTAGTGGCCCTGCAGGTCGACCACGGTGTAGCCGTTGTCGCCCTTGAAGTAGTCCTCCGGAATCTGGGTGAAGTTGGCGGTGTCGGCCAGCGTGGCATCGCTGAGTTTCTTGCCCCAGTTGTGCTGCAGCACGCTCTCCAGCCCCCAGCGGCCATCCGGCGCGGTGTAGCCGAGGCCGACGATGCCGGCGGCGGGGATGATGCTCTGCAGCGGCGTGCCGTCCTTCTCCTCGCCCTTGCCGCGGGCGTAGCTGAAGCGCAGGCTCCAGGCGTCGGTGATCAGCCAGCGCCCCTCCAGCTCGACCCCTTCCACCGTGACGTCGCCGATGTTGTCGAGCCTGTCGTATTCGTCACCGAAGAAGTTGTCGCAGACCGTGCCCGCCGTGTTGCAGGTCTGGTATTCGACATCGGGGTTGCGCACGAGGGTGTCGTATTCGATGAAGTCGCGGTAGTCGTTGCGATAGACCGAAATCCCCAGCCGGTGGCGCTGCCCCTGCCAGCGATAGCCGAGCTCGATGTTGCGGCTCTTCTCCGCCTTCAGGTTCGGGTTGGCCACCGTGTTCCACAGGTCCACCGGCTGGCCGCTGGCGACGTCGGTGGCGACCGAGGTGGAGGTCGGGTAGTAGAGGTTCTCCGCCGTCGGTGCGCGGAAGCCGGCGCCGGTCTGCACCCACAGCACATGGTGCGGCGTCAGGTTCCAGCTCGCCCCCAGCTGCCAGGTCGGCGACGAGAAGCTGACGTCATCGATGGTGCCGGTGTCGTCGCTGTACTGCGCGCTGTCGAGCGACGGCGAATAGCGGTAGTGGTCGTAACGCACGCCGGCATTCAGCAGCAGGCGGTCGCCGACCAGGTGAATCTGGTCGCGGAGGTAGACGCTGTAGGCGTCGGTGTCGGTGTCGGGCACGAAGTCCATGCCGTACTGCGGCCAGCCGACGCCGACTTCCGGCGTGGTGCCGACGAAGCGGGTTTTGACGTCGGCGAACGTCACGCTTTTGCGCTCCGCGCTGATGCCGTAGCCGAGACGGTGGTTGTCGATGCGCTTGTCCAGGTGCAGCACCGTCTTGTCCAGCTTCTGCTCGAAATCGCGGTGCTCGGTGCGATGGCAGGGCGCCACCGCCGGCGAGCTGACGCCAGCCGGGCAGCCACTGGGCACCGTCATCAGCGTGTGGCCCAGCGTGTAGGCGCGCTGATGGTCGTAGCGCCAGTCCAGCTCGTCGAACAGCGCGCGGTCGGCCTGCCACAGCCAGTTGATGCCGTAGCGCTCGCGCTCGCTCTCGTCGTCGCTGGTGCGCGTCAGGTAGGACGAATTGAGGCGCGACTGGTTGTCCAGCTGGCTGTCGGCGCTGAAACGCTCCGCCACCAGACCCAGGCGATGATTCTCGGCCACGTGGTAGTGCAGCTTGAACAGCGCATTGCTGTTGTCGTAATCCAGCGGATCGGGAATCTCGCGGGCGGTGCCGGGAATGCCCGGGCGCGAACCGGAGTAGAAGGATTCGGTCTCGTGCCCCTGACGCGCGGTGTAGACCAGCAGGCTCTCCCAGGCGCCGGTGCGGTTGGCAATCGTGGCCGTGGCCATCTTCTCCTCATTCGCGCTGGCGTAACCGAGCTTGAACCCCAGATGGGTGTCGTCGACGCCGGGGTCGAGGTAGTCCACCGGGTCCTTGGTGACGAACACCACCGCCCCGCCCAGCGCGCCGCTGCCGGCGGTGATCGAGTCGGCGCCCTTGATGATCTCGACGCTCTTCATCGCGTCGATATCCAGCCCGCCGCGCCCGGAGGCGAAGAAGTCATAGGCGAAATAGGTGGGAGGGTTCAGCGTTTCGCCGAGGCTGAGGCCATCGACGGTGATCGCCACCCGGTCGCCGTCCATGCCGCGGATGTTGAAGCCCATCGAGCCGAAGCGGCCGATATTGTCCACCGCCACACCGGGGATATAGCGCACCAGGTCATCGAGGCTGCGCGCCTGATTGGCCTCCACCTCTGCGGCGCTGATGACCTGCGTGTTTTCCGTGATCGACTGCGGGATGCTCTGCGCCGAGACGGTGACCTTGTCCAGGGTGCGCCGCTCCTCCCGTTTCTCCTCTCGAATCTCCTCCGGCGCCTGCTGCGCCCAGGCGGGGCCGGCCAAGCCGACAGCCGTGAACAGGGCCGGTAAAAACATGACTGACGCTGTGTATGCTCGGGTCTTCATTTCATCCTTTTCCTCTTCGAAGTAGTGATGGCGCCAGCTTCTCCAATCGATACAGATACAAAACAGAAATGATAATTATTTACATTATGTGGCCGAACGATCCCCTACTATGCCGATGAAGGCGCGTTCGAAAGGGGGGTGAAAAACGCGGTGAAACCGCTCAGGAACGGGGGCCGAAACTCACGCGGACACTGCCCAGTTCCCTCTCGCCACGAGCCTGCTGCCGGAAAGCCCGGCCGGTCAGTTCGAACGGCAGCGTGACCAGCTCGCGCCCGCCGTGCTCCCGGGCCGCCTCCAGCTGCAGCAGGTAGCTGCCGTTGCCGACACGGCGACCGCCATCATCGCGGCCGTCCCACACCAGCCGGTGCCACCCCGGTATCGGCGTGGCGCGGGTCAGCCCGTCGATCATCGACTCGTCGCGCCGGCCGTAGCGGCGCCACCAGAGCGGGATCTCCCGCAGCCAGCGCAGGCTGTCGCCGTGAACCAGCAGCTGGCGCACCGGCTGCCGTTCGGTGTCGGTGATCCAGATCGCCACATAGGGGCGGCGATACTCGGCGACCGGGTGAGAGGGGATCTGGTACTCCACCAGAAACTCGCTCTCCTCCCCCCACGGCGGCTGGTGCGGCCCCTCGGGAAGCAGCAGCGGGTACCAGCCGGTCGACGCGAAGCTCTTTCCGCTCTCCGTCACGATGAGGGCCTCCACACCGGGCAGGCGCTCGATCAGGGCAAGCCCCCTGGTCGCGGGTCTGACCGCCAGCGACGCGGCCAGTACATGGGCCGTCACCGCATCATCGGCAACCGCCACGGCGGAAGGTGGGGAGACCACCGGCCAGCCGTCCGCCGGATCGATGACGCGGCTGAAGCGGCGATGGCCGACCTGCCGGTGCTCCCGCCCCTGCCCGGCCCACGCCATCGCCCGGCCCTGCAGCTTCAGCCGGCCCAGTGCCGGGTCGCCGGCCACGGCGAACGGCGCACCGTCGCCCCCTTGGTAATAGACATCCGCGCCCAGCGCGACGCGCACGCTCTGCGCCCGGTAGCCGCTCGCCGCCAGCTGGCGGACCGCCGCGTCGATCACGAAGGCCCGCGCCAGACCGGCGGGCGCCCACTGCACCCCTTCCGCCCCGTCGCCCCGCCACGGTGCGGCGGCCAGCTGGCGCGCCACGGCGCGAACCTCGCCGCGATCGGGCACCTCGCCGCTGGCCTCCGCATCGCGCCACAACGCCAGCACGCTGCCGAGGCGACAGCTCCAGGCATCATCGGTTTTCTCCCGCCACTGTTCGCACAGCGTCAGCACCTGCAGCAGCTCGGGCGGGGCGTCGTCGAGCCGGCCGGACCGATTCAGCTGCCGCAGTGCGCTGTCGGGCCGCTCATCGTCGAGGATGCCCGCCAGCCGCTTCACCTCCGCCAGCACGTCGGCGGCGACCCGCTGCACGCGGGCCGGCTCCGGCCCCGTCAGGCTCAGGGAGAACGGCTCGCCCAGTATCCGGGCGCTCACCTGTGTCTCGTCTCCCGCCGGTGCGCCGTGGACCGTCAGGCATGACAGCAGGCAGCCCAGTAGCAGTGAAACCCGCGTCATGCGATACAGCGGCGCCATTACTGATAGCGGGCCGCCGACGAGGTTTTCTCCGCCGGCTTCTCCGCGGCGGCGCCAGCCTGGCGAGCCCAGGATTCGCGGCTCGGCAGTGGATCGCTCGCCGCGACATGGCCGTCGCCATCGGTATCCCAGCGCTCGAAGCTGCGCAGGCCGGTCGCCAGATACTCCGCCGCGCTGATGGCACCATCCTTGTCGCCGTCGAGTACGCCGAAACGCACGCGGGCCTGTTTCAGCTGCCGGTCGCGCACGCTGGCGGCCTGCCGATCGAGGCGGTTTTCGAACTCCAGCCGATACTCGTCGAGGCTGAGCAGACCGTCGCCATCGGTATCGGTGGCGGCAAACACCTGCTGGCGCTGGCGGTCGAAATCGGCGCGCGTGACGACGCCGTCGGCGTCGTCGTCGTAGAGTTCCAGGAATCCGCCGATGTTGTGGGAGGTCGGCATGGCCAGCACCGAGCGAGTGCGCTGCCGCGGGCTCTGTTCGTGCTCCTGCGCCAGTACACGGCCCGTGCCGTGGCTGTCCCAGTGCTTCCAGGTGCGCTCGCCGGACGCCTGGTACTCCTCCCAGCTGATGGCGCCATCGCCGTTCCTGTCCAGCGATTTGAACCGGGTTAGCGTTTGTGTCACATGGCCCTTGCGCTCGCTCTCCAGTTGCCGGTCGAGGCGCACGGCGTACTCGTCCACGTATTCGTTCTCGTCGAGCAGGCCGTTGCCATTGACGTCGGCGCTGGCGAAGCGCGCGTTGCGAAACGCCGTGTATTCGTCGCGCGACACACGGCCATCGGCGTCCCGGTCATGCTCCTCGATGAATGCCTTGCGATCCGCTTCGCCGAGGCCATGGCCGGAGATGGCCGCCGCTTTCTGTTCGCGCTTGCCGGTTTTTCCAGCGTCCGACGCCGCCGTCTGATCGGTCGATGTCGACTGGCACCCGGCCAGTGCTGCGATCAGCAGGGGCAACAGCATTTTCCTGGAGATATTCATGGGGCGAGTTCCTTATCGGGGTGACGGTCGGTTTACTGTTCGACGACTTCGAAGACCAGCGTGTAGGTGTGGCTGTAGCTCGGCGCCGCCGCGCCCTGCGGGGCGGCGTGACGGTGGCGGGTCTGCAGCAGATAGGTGGCCCGTGGCAGGCGCAGATCGGCAAAACCGCGCGGGTCGGTCCTGGTTTCGAGCACCGGCTTCTGCTGGCCGCCACCCCCCTGACCGGAGAAGACCTGCACCGGCTGCGCCGGCAGCGGCTTGCCGTCGAACAGCACCTGCACGCGGAAGGCTTCGCCTTCGTAGAGGTCGCTGGGGTGGGTCGCCGCCACCACTTCCAACCCTTCGCCATAGGGCTTCAATGCCGCCGGCGAAGGCGCGCCCAGCGTCAGGTAGGTCTCCGCCAGCGTGACGGACTGAAAATGGTCCAGCAGCCTGGCGCCCGCGGGCAGTACCTCATCGGGATCACGGGTGGCCTTGCGCTCGCCGGCCACTTCGTAGGCGCGGAAAACCGCACCGTGGCGCACGCCGGTGCTGAAACGGTAGGTGCCCTTCTCCTGCAGCCGATGTTCGAGCACCGCGCGGGTTCGCAGCAGATGCAGCTCGGCCGGCCGCTCCGGCTGACCCTGGGGATTCACGATCCGGAACTCGCTGTTGTCGAACACCACCTCGGGCACGAAGAAGGCGTCGGCGAAGGAGGCATCCAGCGTCACCCATCCCTGCCGGGAGGGTTCGAACGTGGCCGGTACCAGATAGGGGCTGTGCGCCAGGGAGCAGGAGCTGGCCAGTGCGGCCAGCCAGAAAACGGCAGCGGGAAAATTGCCTTGAACGGACATGGAACGCCTCTCCGAAGAAACCGTGATGACGGAGCGGCAAACTAATACAAACGATAATCAATAACAACTGACAGATATTCCCATCTATGATGATGCCCTGCCATGAACGGGCGATCGGATGGCGGACACTGAAAATGCCCCGGTAACGCCAGTCAAACCACGAGGTCGAGGCATCGCGGCAATACGGCGCTGTCGGGCAAAGGAATTCGGATCGGGGCAGTTTGCGGCAACAGTTTGCGACACGGGGATCGTCGCAAGAGCAAGTCAGGAGTTGTGCCTGACCTGGCGACAGAGGAAAAAGTCAGGGCGACTTTGTTCCGGGAGAATTTGGGGGAAGGATGGAGGCGGACCCCACCCAGCCACACCCCGGCACACGAATCAACAGCTACCGTTGCTCCCTTCCGGGCCTGGCGGGGTTCACTGCCTATCGTTGCGAGGGGACCGGAGGGGCCGCCATCAAGCGCGGGGGTACCCGCGAAGGCCGCGTATAGTGCTCGAATAAAAACGGCCGCGCAAGCGCGGCCGTTGTCAGTCACAAATCCGCTTCAGCGCGGGAATTTCTGGAAGATCGCCGTCACCGTCTCGCGGACGAAAGCCTCGCGTTCCTGCGGTGTCTTGAAGTTCGGCACGCGCCGTTCGGAGACACCGCGCCAGCGCAGCTCGCGGCTCTTGGCATCGACCACGTCGACCATCAGCGTGCCGGCGGTGTACTCGCGCACCCAGACATCGGAGCCGCCCCAGGCTGCGCCACCCCAGCCCGGTCCCCAGCAGCCACCCCAGCAGGGGTAGTAGCCGTAATTGGTACGGAAGGTGTCGACATCGAGCCTGGTCTCCTGCGTGACGTGGTAGGTGACCAGGATATCGGCGCTGTCGACGTCACCCTGTACCAGCCCTTTGGCGCGCATCTGTTCGTCGATGGCGCGGGTCATGCGGCGCGCGAACAGGTCATTATCGACGGCGGGATTGCTCACCAGCTTCTTCTGCGGCGGTAACCAAGCGTAGGTCGCCGACGGTTTCAGTTGCCACTCGGGATCGTAATCGGTGCTGACCGGCACCGAACTGCAGGCAGCCACCAGCAGCGCGGCGGCGGCAAGCAACAGACGGTTCAGGAAGGTATTCATGGTTCATCCTCGACAGGGCGTGGCGCCGGATTATGCGCCACAGTCTAGGCCAGCGCCGGCCGCGGCGACAGCGCCGCGGCCGGCAGTGCGCTCACTGCAGCACCAGGAACAGCGCTGCGTTGCCGCGCATGATCCGCAACAGCAACTGCTTGGACTTGCCGGCCGCCTTCTTTACGCCATCGACACTGGTCACCGGCTGACGGTTGACCGAGACAATCATGTCCCCCACCCGCAAACCGGAACCCGCCGCTATCGAGCCGGCTGCGAGGGCACTGACGACGACGCCACGGCCACTCTCGTCCGGTGTCAGCGTCGCGCCTTCCAGATACGGATGGACGCTGTCGCTGGATGCCACCACCGCCGCCGGCTCGCCGATCTTCACCGTCACCGACTTGCTGCGGCCCTCGCGCAGCAGCGTCAGCCGCACGCTGTCGCCGATGCGGCGCGCGCCGATCTCGTTGCGCAGCTGCGCCGAACTCTCGGTGACACGACCATCGACACTGATGACGACATCGCCCGGCTGCACGCCGGCGCGGTCGGCGCCCGAACCCTTCTGCACCTCGGCGACGACGACGCCGCGCTGGTCGCCCTTGATGCCGAAGGCCTGCGCCAGCTCCGCGGTCAGGTCCTGGATGACAACGCCGAGCTGGCCGCGTTTCACCTCGCCGTGCTCGACGATCTGACCGACGCTGTTGCTGGCCATGTTGGCCGGAATCGCGAAACCGATGCCGATGTTGCCGCCGCTCGGCGCGATGATCGCGGTGTTGATGCCGATCAGTTCGCCGCGCAGGTTGATCAGCGCACCGCCGGAGTTGCCGGGGTTGATCGAGGCGTCGGTCTGGATGAAATCCTCGTAGCCTTCGATGCCGAGACCGGAGCGACCCAGCGCCGAGACGATACCGGTGGTGACGGTCTGCCCCAGCCCGAACGGGTTGCCGATGGCGACGACGAAATCGCCGACCTGCACCCGCGACGAGTCGGCCAGCGCCAGCGCCGTCAGCCGCTCGGCGGGAATCTTCAGCACGGCGATGTCGACCTCCGGGTCGGAGCCGACCAGCTCCGCCTTCAGCGTGCGGCCATCCTGCAGACCGACGCGAATCTCGTCGGCACCGTTCACGACATGGTGGTTGGTGACGACGATGCCCTTGCCCGCGTCGACGATGACGCCGGAACCGGCACTCTGCGTGCGGCGCTGGCGCGGCTGCTGCGCACCGGGCTGCCCCTGGAAGAAGTGGCGGAAAAAGGGGTCGTTCATCAGCGGGTTCTGCTGCACGGTGCGGGTGGTGAAGGTGGAGATGTTGACCACCGCCGGCGTCACCTCCTTCAGCACCGGTGCCAGGCTCGGCACCTGGTTGCCGCTGCCATCGACCATCGGCAGCGCGGCGAAACCGGGCTGGACCAGCACCAACAGCAAGGTGGTCAGCGACAGCATTCGGGTCAAACGCATAGAAGTTCTCCTTCCACAAACGAAACAGGCGGCCATCGATGCTGTTGATCGTTTTGATAGCGACGGCCTGACCGGGCTTAGAGCGAAGCGCCGCGACAAGTTCTCCGCGTGTGCAATTTTTCCATCATTGCCGCGCGGAAATGACAACGGCGCCGCTCGCGAATGGTGGCGAGCGACGCCGTTTCAAGGGAAGCCGTGTTGCGCGAAGGCGGCGCAGCGGCGGCTGCTTCAGTGGCCGGGGTAGACCGGCTTGCGCTTCTCCAGGAAGGCGGCGACCCCTTCGCGGGCATCGGCGCTCCTGGCGGCGCGCTCCTGCAGTGCACACTCCATGTCGATGGCGGCGCGCAGGCCGAGATTCATCGAACTGTGCAGCGCGCGCTTGGTCAGCTTGTTGGCCACTGGCGACAGCTCCGCCACCTGCTCGGCCAGCGCGCGGGCGCGACTCTGCAACTGGTCCGCCGGCACCACCTCGTTGACGATGCCGTAGTCGAGGCACTGCTGCGGCGTCAGCGAACCGCCCTCGATCATCAGTCTGTAGGTGCGCTTGTAGCCCAGCGAACGCACCAGGTCCCAGGTCAGGCCGCCATCCGGCACCAGCGCGATACGGCTGAAGGCCAGGTTGAGCACGGCGGCATCGCTCATCACGGCGAGATCGCAGGCAGTGATCAGCGTGCAGCCGATGCCGGCAGTGGTGCCATTGATGGCGGCAATGATCGGCTTGTCGATGTCGCGGATCGGCTGTATCGCCGGCAGGAAGCTCTGGTGAATCTGGTCCTGCACGCTCTCGGCGAACCCCTCCTTGAGGTCGGCGCCGGCACAGAATGCCTTGCCGTTGGCGGTCAGGATGACGGCGCGGATCTTTTTGTTCAGCTCGATCTCGCGCCAGCAGTCGCGCAGCTCGTCGCGCATCTTCTGGGTGATCGAGTTGTAGGATTCCGGACGGTTCAGCGTCAGCGTCGCGATCGATCCGTCGATGTCGAATTGCAGGCAGTCGGCCATTGCGAGGTCCTGTAGTTATTGCAAGTTATTGCAGGCGGTTGATGGAATACCGGACGCGGCTGTCGAAACCGGCGCCCCGGCGCGGGCAGTATCTTACTGCGCCATCGCGATGGCCGCAGCCCGCACGCAGCATCATGGCTGGCGCGCGCCCGGCTCGTGCGCTGGCGGTGTCAGCGCGAGCGTGTCACTGCCGTGACAAACAGACTCTGCGGCGAACGCCAGTCCATGCGCACGCGGCGATGCGCGATCACCCTCCTCCGCCCGTTTCGCTCTCTTCATACACCCTTTCCTGTCCGTCTCCGGGAGTGGGCGTCAGCATAAGCAGCGAGTCCAGACGTGTCGACAGACCGTTGAGCAACCGCACAACTCATTGCGGGAAAAATACCTTCGGGGATCAGTGAAACAGGTAGTCACCCGTTACACCAATCACGCCAATTTATTCACTTGACTAATTTATTCATGCGACTAAATTCCCCCCTCATGAACAAACCATCCCCCACCCCACCCGCCATCCGTGGCGACGCCACCCGCGAGGCGCTGATCGATGCCGCGCTGATCGTCTTCGCCCACGACGGCTTCGACGCCGCCTCCACCCGCACCATCGCCGAACGGGCCGGCGTCAATCAGGCACTGATCGGTTACCACTTCGGCGGCAAGGAGGGGCTCTACCTCGCCGTGTTCGATCACATCACGCAACGGGTACAGACGCTGATCGGCCCGCTCGCACAGCAGACGGCGCAACTGCTGGACGCTCCGCCGCGAACGGCGACCGCCGCGATCCGCCGCAAAACCTGGTTGCCGCCGATTCTCGCCATGGTCGACGCCACGCTGTCGCTGATGCTGAGCCCGGAGACCGAACACTGGTTCGAGCTGATGCTGCGCGAGCAGGCGCACCCGACCGCCGCCTTCGACCATATCTACAACGGCTTCATGGGGCCGACACTGGCGTTGCTGGTCGAGCTGGTGATGCGACTGCGCAACGAAAGCGATCGTACCGATGCACGACTGCGCGTCATCGACATGCTCGGGCAGGTGATCGTCTGGCGCATGGCGCGCGCCACCACGCAGCGGCTGTTGAACTGGAAAACCATCGACAGTCGCGAGATAACCCGGATCAGAGCGCGGGTCGGCAGCGGCATCACCGCGCAGCTGCTCGCCTGAGGAGAGTTCATTCGTGAAGCGATATATCCGCCCCGCCCTGCTGATCATCGTGCTGCTGGCAGCTGCCGGCTGGATCTGGAACAAGACACTGGGTAGCGACCCCCGCGGCGGCGGCGTGCTCTACGGCAATGTCGATATCCGCGAAGTGGAACTGGCGTTCCGTCAGCCAGGCCGGCTACAGAGCGTGCGGGTCGATGAAGGCGACCGCGTGCAACAGGGCGACCTGCTCGCCGAACTCGACGACCAGCCGCTGCGGGAAGCCCTGGCCCGCGCCGAGGCCGAAGTACAGATCGCGCAGGCCGAGCTGCGGAAGTTGCAATATGGTTCGCGCGATCAGGAAGTGCGTCGCGGCGAGGCGCAGGCAGCGCAGGCGCAGGCGGCACTGAAACTGGCCAACAGCGAATACCAGCGCCAGAACACGCTGAAAGCCAAAGGGATGACCAGCCAGCAGGCCCTCGATGCCGCCACCACGGCGAAACAGGAGGCCGAAGCCGCGCTCAACGCCGCGCAGCAGTCACTGTCACTGCTGCGCGAAGGGGCGCGCAGCGAGGATGTCGCCGCCGGCGAGGCGCGACTGGCCGCCACCACTGCCGCCCGCGCACAGGCACAGACGGCGCTCGACGACGCAAAACTGCTCGCCCCCGCCGACGGCATCATTCTGGCCCGTGTGCGCGAGCCGGGCAGTCTGCTGAGCGGTCCCGCCACGGTGCTGACACTGTCGCTGAGCGATCCGGTCTACATCCGCGCCTACGTGCCCGAAACCCAACTCGGCCGCGTCGCACCGGGAACCGCCGTCTGGGTACGCAGCGACAGTACCGACACCACCCATGCGGCACAGGTCGGCTTCGTCGCGCCGCGCGCCGAATTCACGCCGAAATCGGTCGAGACACCCGAACTGCGCACCGACCTCGTCTACCGGCTGCGCATCGTCGTCGCCGACAGCGATGGCCGTCTGCTGCAGGGGATGCCGGTCACCGTCTACCTGCAAAATCCCGGGCAGCGTTGAGCGCTGATGACCATGCACGCAGCCGCCGGCAATGACATCGACAGCGGGGGCAACAGACCCGCCGTGACGCTGCGCGGCGTATGCAAACAGTTCAACGATAGCGACGCGAAAAATGCAGCCCTGACAAAAAACGAGGCGCTGAAAGGCATCAGCGCCGAGATATTCCCCGGCCACCTGACCGGACTGGTCGGACCCGACGGCGCCGGCAAAACCACCTTGATGCGGCTGATGGCCGGATTGATGACGCCGAACGAAGGCACGCTGACCGTCGCCGGTCTCGACAGCGTGCGCGATGCGGTAGCGCTGGCCGATCGCGTCGGCTACATGCCGCAGCGTTTCGGACTCTACGAAGATCTGTCGGTGCTGGAGAATCTGCGTCTCTACGCCAACCTGCGCAACCTGCCGAAAACAGAGCGCCAATCGCTGTTCGACCAGCTGCTCGAATTCACCCGCCTCGCCCCCTTCACCGCACGACTCGCCGGCAAACTCTCCGGCGGCATGAAGCAGAAACTCGGCCTCGCCTGCGCACTGATGGCGCGGCCGCAGGTGCTGCTGCTCGACGAACCGGGTGTCGGTGTCGACCCGGTCAGTCGCCAGGATCTGTGGCGCATGGTGCAGGCGCTGACCGACGAAGGGATGGCGGTGGTCTGGGCCACCGCCTACCTCGACGAGGCCGAACGCTGCGACCGCGTACTGCTGCTGAACGAAGGGGAACTGCTGTTCAAGGGGCCACCAGCCGATCTGACCCGCCGACTCGATGGCCGTGCGCTGCTGGTCGCCGCGCCGCGCGGCGATCGCCGCCAGCTGTTGCAGCAGGCACTCGACCTGCCGTCGATCTGCGACGGTGTCGTGCAGGGCGATGCGCTGCGCCTCGTGTTGCGCGCCGGTCACGACAGCCGCGAACTGGAAACGCTGACAGCCGAACATCACGCGCGCATCGAAGCGGTGGCACCGCGGTTCGAGGATGCCTTCGTCGATCTGCTCGGCGGCGGCCCGGGCGGCACGTCGAGTCTCGCCAGCCGCATCGAGGAACAACAGTGGGTCGATGAGCGCGTCGTCGAGTGCCGCAACCTGACGCGCAGGTTCGGCGACTTCACTGCCGCCGACAACGTCACTTTCAGCGTCAAACCGGGCGAAATCTTCGGCCTGCTCGGCCCCAACGGCGCCGGCAAGTCGACCACCTTCAAGATGTTGTGCGGCCTGCTGAAGCCGACCAGTGGCGAAGCATTTGTCGCCGGTTACCAGCTGCGCGGCGCCGGTACCAAGGCAAAGAAGAATCTCGGCTACATGGCGCAGAAGTTCTCGCTGTACGGTTTGATGACGGTGGCGCAGAACCTCGAATTCTCGGCCGGCGTCTACGGTCTCGACGGCAGCGAGAAACGACGGCGCATCGACGAGATGATCGAGACCTTCCAGCTGCAGCGTTTCCTGAACCAGTCGCCCGATGCGCTGCCGCTCGGCTTCAAGCAGCGCCTCGCGCTGGCCTGTGCATTGATGCACCGCCCCGGTGTGTTGTTCCTCGATGAGCCGACCTCCGGCGTCGATCCGATCACCCGCCGCGAGTTCTGGACCCACATCAACGGCCTGGTGCGCAAAGGGGTGACGGTGATGGTCACCACCCACTTCATGGAGGAAGCGGAATATTGTGATCGCGTCGCACTGATGCATCGCGCACGGGTCATCGCACTGGACACGCCCGATGCTCTGAAAGCCTCGGCCGCCAGCGGCGATGAACCGCCATCGATGGAGCAGGCCTTCATCCATCTGGTCGAGCGCGAAGAGCAACGCACCGGGCAGCAGGCGGTGGGCGGATGAAAAAACCAGACATGAGCGATATCGATCATCGCGCTGCACACGCCAGCGGCCAGCGGCTATCGCCGACGCGATTGTCGGCACTGATCTGGAAGGAGAGCCTGCAGACAATCCGCGATCCGTCAGCACTGCTGATCGCTTTTGTGTTGCCAGTGGTGATGCTGTTCCTGTTCGCCTACGCGGTCTCGCTCGATGTCCGCAACGTGCCGATCGGCGTGGTGCTGGAGAGCGACGGCGAGGCGGCTCACTCGCTGGCGGCAGCGTTCGCCGCCACGCGTTACTTCACGGTGACGCCAGCGCGCAGCCGCCATCAGGTCGAGGAAGCGGTCGCCGCCGGTCGGCTGAAAGGTTATGTCGTCATTCCGCAGGACTTCGAGCGTCGCATCGCCACCCGCGCACCCGGCTACTGGGTACAGATCATCACCGACGCCTCGCAACCGAATAACGCCAACTTCGTCGCCGGTTATGCGCAGGGGGTGGTCAAAGGCTGGCTGCAGGTGCGCGGTCTGGCACCGCAACCGATGGTCGAGTTGCGCTCTCGCATCTGGTTCAACCCGGAGCTGGAGAGTCGGCGCATGCTGGTACCCGGCGCCATTGCCATCGTCATGACGATGATCGGCACGCTGCTGACAGCGATGGTGGTGGCGCGCGAGTGGGAGCGCGGCACCATGGAGGCACTGCTGTCGACACCGGCGCGCGTCGTCGAAATCCTGATCGGAAAACTGACCCCCTACTTCGTGCTCGGCCTGCTCGCCACGCTCGGCTCCGCGCTGCTTGCCATCACTGTCTTCGACGTGCCGCTGCGCGGCTCGTGGAGTGCCCTGCTGCTGATCTCGGCGGTGTTCATGGTACCGGCACTCGGCCAGGGGCTGGTCATTTCGGTGCTGGCGAAGAACCAGTTCCTCGCCTCGCAGTTCGCATTGTTCAGCGGCTTCATGCCCGCCTTCCTGCTCTCCGGCTTCCTGTTCGAGATCGATTCGATGCCGGCCATTCTCCGTGCGATCACCTACATCGTGCCGGCACGCTACTTCGTGGCCTCGTTGCAGACCGTGTTTCTGGCCGGCGACATCTGGCGCGTGCTGCTGGTGGACATGGCAGCCATGCTGGCAATCGGCCTGCTCTTCTTCGCCATCGCCAAACACAAACTGCGCAGATCGCTTGACCCATGAACAACAGCCGATCGATCAGGAGAAGGCTCGTGCGCTGGTGGCACTATCTCGTGCAGTTTCGTCTCATCCATCCGCGGCTGCGCGCGCAGATCGTCAAGGAGATGCTGCTGACGTTGCGCGACCCCAAGGCACGCGTCGTGCTGGTGCTGTCACCGCTGCTGCAGCTCTTTCTGTTCACCTTCTCCGCGACGCTGGAAGTGGAGAACGCCACCATCGCCGTGCAGAACCGCGACGGCGGGCGCTGGTCGCAGGAGCTGATCGCCAGTCTGCACGCCTCAAGTTTCGTCGGCGAGCTGCGCATCGTGCAGCACAAACAGGCACTGCACGATGCCATCGACGGGCGTGAGGCGCTGCTGGCCATCGACATTCCGGAAGATTTCTCGCGCCGCATCGCCGCCGGTCAGATCGCACCGCTGCAGGTGATCGTCGATGGCCGTCGCGCCAACGCCGGCCAGGTAGCGCTCGGTTATCTGGAGACCATCGTCAGCCGGCTCGGAGGGTCGCTGCTGCCGCAGTCGCAGCAACTGCCCGACCCCATCGCCGTGCGCCACTGGTTCAACCCCAACCTGATCTACCAGTGGTTCATCCTGCCGAGCCTGGTCGGCACCATGGCGATGTTGGTACCGCTGCTGATCACGGCGATGAGCATCGCCCGCGAACGTGAACTCGGCACCTTCGATCAGCTGCTGGTTTCGCCGACGACACCCACCGAGATCATCATCGCCAAGGCGGTACCCGCCATCCTGATTGGCTTCGCGCTCGGCATGGCCATGGTGGCGGCCGGCGTCTGGGGCTTCGGCGTTCCCTTCCATGGTTCGCTACTGCTGCTCGCCCTCTGCATGATTCCCTTCATCATGTCGGTGGTCGGCCTCGGTCTGATGCTGTCGGCAATCAGCTCCACGCAGCAGCAGGCGATTCTCGGCACCTTCGCCGTCGCCGTACCGATGATCCTGCTATCGGGTTTTGCCACGCCGGTGGAAAACATGCCGCCCTTTCTGCAGCTCGTCGCGGAAGCGATTCCGGTCAAGCACTTCCTGATCATTCTCGAAGGGAGTTTTCTGAAAGCGATGCCGCTGTCCGAGATCTGGCGTCATGCCTGGCCGATGGTTTTACTCTCTGCCATCACTCTGGTGCTGGCCGTGGCACTGGTGAAAAGCAAGCTGCAATAGCAGGCAGGTGCCGGTCATGCACCACCCAGAAAAGAAGCGGGAGCGCAGGGGCGCTCCCGAACATGAGAGGCGTTATGCTCGGCGTCGGTCAGAAGTTGTAGCCGAGACCGATGTTGTAGAACAGCGCTCCGTCGTCGTAGTTATCAGTAACGTCGCTGCCGCTGTCGAACAGAAACTGATACTCAACCATTGCAGTGACGAAGACATCACTTTTCAGATAGTGCTTGACGCCGATTTCCGGGCCGCCGCTAAACGTGTCATCGACACCTTCGCCATAGATGCCACCCAGGCTGACCCCCACGAAAGGCCGAGTAGCACCACTGCCGAAGTGGTAGTCATAAAAGAGGCGAGTGGCACCATCGAACTGCGTACTCGAATCCTCCGTATCGCGCACATTCACCGTTTGGCGAACACCCCACAGACTGTTCTGGTCAAGATATTGACCCCAACTGCCGCTCAGAGAGAGGACGGTGTTATCAAAATCCTTATCGCTGCTACCACCACCGCTCAATGTGACTTCCTGCGTGCCCTGCTGCGGCAGATTCTGCGCCAGTGCTCCCGCCGGCACCAACGCCGCCAGCAGTATCGATGAGACAATTAACTTTTTCATGGTTGCCCTTCCTGTGGTCGCGGTAAAAAATTCCGTCGCCAATTTCTCGGCGAACGGGCGCCCCTATATCGACCAAGGGAATTGTCATCGGTTCAGAATTTTTCAGACGTTGATTGCCACGGTTTAATGCCAGGGCCGCGCCTCGATGCGCAACGCTCCCTTTAATCCGGGGCGCGCGTTCTGCTCGATCGGCAACGAAAAACCGACGCCGGTGCCATCGGCCAATGGCAAGGCCGCCGCGTCGACACCTGGCTTGCCGGGATTGGTCTCCTGCAGGCCATATTTGATGCGCCAGCCGCCCGCCGCCTGACGATCGGGAATCGCTTCGATGATGATCTGCCTGTTGTAGAGGTAACCGCCCTCGAAGTGGCGTTTGGTGAACAGCACACCGTCGATCTCGTAATCGGGCACCAACACTTTCAGGTCGAAGGCGAAAGCGACTGCACCGTTGTTCTTGACGCTGCGCTTCGAGTCGAGGAAGGCGGAAAAGAGGTGTGGACTCTGGCGCCGGTCGGGTGCACGCGCGGTGTTGTCCCTGCCGGGAAAGAGCTGGTCGTAGCTGCGAAAGATCGCCGAGTTCTCGCGCACTTCGCGCCGCGTCATCTGCCACTGGCAGGCGCGTATGCTGACTGCCGCCTCGAACTGGTAGGAGGCCTTCACCTTCTTGCCGGCCTTGTACTCGCGCTCGACTTCGAGCGGCAGCGTGATGTCGTCGATGTCGAGGATGCCGTCGACACGCAGCGAACCAAACAGGAAGCGGGTCAGATTCTGGTAGCCCTCCTCCGAGTTGACGATGCCGTAGTGACCGGAGTGTGCGCGATGAACGAAGGCGCGCGGCGAACCGACATCGACACCGCTGGCATTGACGCCGTGTGTGGTGGCGTTTTCGATACGCACCAGGCCGTCGCTGGCGTCGCCCGCCGCCCACGACGACAGTCCGCGTCCCACGGAATAATCACGCGCATTGGTGCCAATCAGATTGAAGATTCGCTCGGGCGGAAAACTCTTCACGACGGAGACATCGTCACCCTTCGGCAGCGCCAGATAACCGGCCATGCGCTCGCGGTTGAAGTTGTTGATGTCGCCGAAGGTGAGCCAGCCGGGCACGTTGCGCACGATGCGCATGTCGATGCCATTGTGCGGCGTGGCGTAGGTGAAAACCTTGTCGACCGCCGCGCGCGCCTCGGGGCTGCCGAGCTTCGGGTTCTGCAGGAACGCGCGGCAGACCAGTCCACCCATCGAATGGGCGACCAGGTAGACGCGGAAATCGGCCGGCTTCACGCCGTGCGCAGGATCTGCGCACAGACGCTCGCGCAGCCGCAGGATCAGCCTGTCCAGACCGCGCGCGAAGTGTTCGATTGGCGGTGTATCGCCGCTGCCGAAATCCTTGCTCGCCTCATCGTAATAACGATAGATAACGACGCAGCGATACGGCATCTTGCTGCCGCTGCGCTCGACCATCGACAGATCATCGCCCTCGACGAACACATCGCTGTATTGGTGGTCGCTCATCAGCCGCACCAGCGGCGACTCGAAGAAGAAGCGTTTGACCTCGCCGCTCCAGACGGTGCGGGTCTTGGTGGAACCGATGTTGAAACCCATGTAGGGATCGGCGACGGTCTCCTCGATTTCACCTTCGGTGGCGGCGAAACCGCGCACATAGATGATCGGGTGGAAGGGGTGGTGGGAATTGGTCGACATGGCGCTCTCCGTGGCTCACATGTGAAAGGGTAAAACCCCGCCAGTCTCCCCCGCTTCGCCAGCAGCGCCAAGCCGATTGCGTCACCCCGGGGTCGGTAATATTCCCGCCCCGCATCAGGGCTTTCACCTCCGTCGCCGAGCGCATATCCCCAAAAACGACTCCGCCCCGTTATACCCAAAATCGACACTTTGATCTAAATCATTGATGAGCCTAGGAATAACCGAGGACCATTTCCGCCATAGGAAAATCAAATAACCTCCATTTAAACGATCCATTTTTTCTATCGACAGAGAGCCGCTATCTTCACTCCCGTCTTGTACAGATTCCCAAGGCAACTCAACCACAAGGAGCAATTCTGATGTCCGTCATCAACACCAAGATCAAGCCGTTTACCGCTGACGCCTTCAAGCAGGGCAAGTTCATCAAGGTTTCGGATGCCGACCTGAAGGGCAAGTGGGCAGTGTTCTTTTTCTATCCGGCCGACTTCACCTTCGTCTGCCCGACCGAGCTGGGCGACGTCGCTGACCACTACGCCGAGTTCCAGAAGATGGGCGTCGAGATCTACTCCGTATCGACCGACACCCACTTCGTCCACAAAGCGTGGCACGACGCGTCGGACACCATCCGCAAGATCCAGTACACGATGATCGGCGACCCGACCGGTGCCGTGACTCGCAACTTCGAAGTGATGCGCGAAGACCAGGGTCTGGCTGATCGCGGCACCTTCATCGTCGATCCGGAAGGCGTGATCCAGGCTGTCGAAATCACCGCCGAAGGTATCGGTCGCGATGCGTCCGACCTGCTGCGCAAAGTCAAGGCTGCCCAGTACGTCGCCGCCCACCCGGGCGAAGTCTGCCCGGCCAAGTGGAAAGAGGGTGAGAAGACCCTGGCTCCGTCGCTGGACCTGGTCGGCAAGATCTGAGTCGCTGGCAACACCGCCCTGCATTCGCGGGGCGGAAATCACAGAAACAGGTATCAAGCCCCGGAGCTGCGATCCAGCTCCGACGGTCGAGTCACGCCTGCGGCGTAACCCGCTCAGGCAAAGCAACACCTGCAAGTGCCCAGACACAATTTGAGCCAATACCGAATTTCAAAAAGGAGAGGACGTCATGTTGGACGCCGCGATGAAACAGCAGCTGCAGAGCTACCTCGAACTGCTCGAAAACCCGATCGAGCTGGTCGGCTCGTATGACGACAGCGACAAGTCGCGCGAGCTGTCGGCGCTGCTGCACGAGCTGGCGACGCTGTCGCCCAGGATCAGCGTGCGCGAAGACGGCAGCGATGCACGTCGTCCCTCCTTCTCCATCGAGCGGCTCGGCACGCAGATCAGCCTGCGTTTCGCCGGCATCCCGCTCGGCCACGAATTCACCTCGCTGGTGCTGGCGCTGCTGCAGGTCGGCGGTCGCAAGCCGAAAATCAGTGACGACGAGATCGCACAGATCCGCGCGCTGGACGGTGAATACAACTTCGAAACCTACTACTCGCTGTCGTGCCAGAACTGCCCCGATGTCGTGCAGGCGCTGAACACGATGGCGGTGCTCAACCCGAAGGTGCGCCACGTCGCCATCGACGGCGCACTGTTCCAGAGCGAAGTCGAGCAGCGCCAGGTAATGGCGGTACCGAGCGTCTACCTGAACGGCAAGCCATTCGGACAGGGGCGTATGGAGCTGGCCGAGATCATCGCCAAACTCGACACCAATGCCGAAGCCCGCGCCGCTGAAAAGCTCAACGAGCGCGAAGCGTTCGATGTACTTGTCGTGGGTGGCGGCCCCGCTGGCGCAGCCGCAGCGATCTACACCGCGCGCAAAGGCATTCGCACCGGCGTTGTCGCCGAACGTTTCGGCGGCCAGGTGATGGATACGATGGCGATCGAGAACTTCATCTCGGTGAAAGAGACCGAAGGTCCGAAACTGGCACGCGCACTCGAAGAGCATGTGCGCCAGTACGAGGTCGACATCATCAACCTGCAGCGCGCCAGCAAATTGATCCCCGCGCAGAACCCCGGCGAGCTGAACCAGATCGAACTGGCCAGTGGCGCAACGCTGAAGGCGAAGACCGTGATCCTCGCCACCGGTGCGCGCTGGCGCGAAATGAACGTACCCGGCGAAGCCGAATACCGCACCCGTGGTGTCGCCTTCTGCCCGCACTGCGACGGCCCGCTGTTCAAGGGCAAACGCATCGCGGTGATCGGCGGCGGCAACTCCGGTGTCGAAGCGGCGATCGATCTTGCCGGCATCGTCGCTCACGTCACGCTGATCGAGTTCGACAGCCAGTTGCGCGCCGATGCGGTGTTGCAGCGCAAGCTCAACAGCCTGCCGAACGTCACCGTCATCACCAGCGCGCTGTCAACCGAAGTGAAAGGTGACGGCCAGAAAGTGACCGGACTGGTCTACAAGGATCGCAACAGCGACGAGATTCACGAGATCGCGCTGGAGGGGATCTTCGTGCAGATCGGCCTGGTACCGAACACCGACTGGCTGAAGGGAACCGTGGAACTGACCCCGCGCGGCGAGATCGTCGTCGACGCCAGGGGCCAGACCACGCTGCCGGGTGTCTTTGCCGCCGGCGACGCAACGGTCTCGCCCTACAAGCAGATCATCATCGCCATGGGCGATGGCGCGAAGGCCGCGCTGGGTGCGTTCGATCACCTGATTCGTTCGGTGTAAGCAATGGTCTCTCGACAGGGGTGCGCGTGCTCAATCAGATGATTCGCAGCACGCTTCGCTGGACAAACAACACCAGATCCGCGTGACCGCGCGCTCCCGTCTTGGCGTAGATCTTCTTCGAGTAAGTTCGCGCCGATTCCACCGTCAGATCCAGTGCTTTCGCGGCATCAGCGATACTCATTCCACGGCCGAGAGCCAGCGCCAGTCGTGCCTCGCTCGGCAGCAAACCGAACAGTTGTGCAAGCTGCTCGCAGCGATCTGCCGACAGCGTACTGTCGCTATGGACATAGGCGACAACGGCTGGAACCGATTTCGCGGAAATGGTGTTACGGCTGGCCGGCACCAACAACATGTCCAGCCACGGATCGCGACTGAGCACGATGGCTCGTGGCCGCGCATTGGCGGCACCGGCGATTGCCTTGATCGCAGCAATAATCTCCTGGCTCTGCCGCGCGGTTTCCCCCTTCAGATGACCCTGCGTTCCGCGATGCAACACGCCTGACTCAGCGAGGATATGGTGCCCGCGCGGGTCGGCTTCGAGGATATGACCAGCCGCATCGAGTGTGATCCAACCGAAATTCAAACGATGAATGGCATCACCTGCCAGCGCCGCGCTGGTTCTCTCCCGCTCGAGCGCCACATAGCTGCGCAGAACACTGCGCAGATAGGGCGCGATCGAATGAAGCAGCGCATCGTCCTCCGACGTGAAGTCCCCTTTGCGCCGGGTAGTCGTCAGCCAGGTACTGACACCGCTGGGCTCTTCCACACGCATCATCCGCGCGGCGTTTATTCCGCTGGGGGTCATGACCGCTTTGCGGTAGGCCACATGCGCAGGGTTGTCGCTTCGCAGCAGCTCGTCGAACGTGTAGGCCCTGCCTTCAATCATCTCGAAGTGAGGAGGCCCCTGGTTGTAGAAACTCTCGCGATAGACCTGCTCGATACCGGCGGGCCACCGTTTTCCCGAGTAGAGATAGAAAACCGAATTCGAGGGCAGTCCCGGCGGGCGAAAGATGAGACTGGCGTAGTCCGCTCGCGTCCGCCGCCGCAGCTCATCAAGAAAAGTCGACCACGGCGGCGTTTCAAACCCGCCATTCAGCAGTGCGAGAAGCAGGTCGACGGAATGTTCGAGGTTCGTTGCTGTTGTTCCCATTTGGGGATACTAGCACTGCCGCATCGCTGCGGCGTGGTTGGCGGCTTTCGCCGGCAACCGAACGTCAGGCGCGTGTGCGTGGCATGCCCAACACCCGTTCAGCGATCATGCTGCGATGAACCTCGCTGGTTCCACCGTAGATGGTGGTGCCCTGGGCATGGCGATAACAGAGGTTGAGCAGACCCGCCGCCCCTTCTCGCTTTGACAGCGATTGGGGTGCGGTCAGATCGAGCAGATCGCGCGCGTCGCTGAGGAATTTTTCCGACGAGTACATCTTCGCCATCGGGCCGAAACCCGCGCTCGGCTTCTTGTTGACGCCGGCCCACAGCGAACGGAACGTGAACATATCCGACACCATCAGATTGGCCGCCGAACGTGCGAGACGCACCTGGGTCCGCGTCTGTTCGATCAGTGGCCGACCCTTGCGCCGAATCTCGTGGCACAACTGCACCGCCGCCTCCAGCATCGCGCGCTGCGACTTGGAAAAGCCGCCGCTGTGCTCCTGCTCCAGACCGGCCGCCATGGTTTTCGAACCGTCGTTGACGCCACCGAGACGATAGCTGTCGGGCACGTAGACGCCGTCATAGAAGGTGATGTTGGTGCGCTCGTCCTGAAAGGTGTAGACCGGCTGAATCGTCACGCCGTCGGCCTTCAGCGGTACCAGAAACATGGTCAGCCCTTTGTGCTTGGCGGCGTCGGGATCGGTACGCGTCAGCATGAACACGTAGTCCGCCAGGTTGGCACCACTGGTGAACATCTTGGTGCCATCGATTCGCCAGCCGTCGCCGTCGCGGGTGGCCTTGCACTGAGCAGCGAATACATCGGAGCCCGATCCGGGTTCGGAGTAACCCAGTGCGCAGATCGCGTCTCCCGCAACGATTTTTCTCAATACCTCGCGCTTCAACTCGTCACTACCGAAGCGGTGCAGGATGGTTGCAACCATGGTCGTGACGTTGTGTGCGGGGTTGTTGTAGCCCTGCTTCTCGAACGCTTCCATGGCGGCAAGACGTGCGTAGGGCGAAATGCCGCGCCCGCCCATCTCCCTGCTCCAGCCGAGAAACAGCAGTTTTGCGTCGGCGAGCTTCCTGTTGATCTCGGGGTTGTAGCCCTCCCAGGAGTAGTGAAACTGTTCTCGCATCGCTGGCGTCACATGTTTTTCAAAAAACGCGTCGATCTCGCCAGCGATCTCTGTCGCCTCATCGCCCAGATCAAAATCAATTGACACGCTACCTGCGTCTGGCAGCGCTGCCTGCTCACCGGCATAAAGCCTGCGCCCCGCCTCCTCCAGAAAATCCTGCGGATCACCAAACACCAGCGGCCAGGCCTTGGCGCGCAGGTTGTACAGGTGAATGTCATATTCCGTGGTCAACCCATAACCGCCAAATGTATGCAGCGCCTGGGCAACAGCACGGGCTGCTGCATCGCAGTTCCACCAGATGGCGAGCGATACCGTGGCGCCCGCCTCCGCCGAGCCATCGGCAATATCGCGGATCGCTTTCCACACCAGCAACCTGCCGCCATCGACATCACCCAGACGATCGGCCAGCGGATGGGAGATGGCTTGAAAGGTACCGATGAACTGCCCGAATTGTTTTCGCTCGCTGGCATAGGCCGCTGCCAGTTCGATCGCCTTGCGCGCCAACCCCGCGAGCGCGGCGGAGATCAGCAGCTTCCACTCCTCGACCGCCTGGGCAAAGGTATGGATTGCCGTGTTACCCGAACCGAGCAAACTGTGCGGATGCGCGCAGAGATCGATTTCGGCGAGCGGCGTCGAGGCCAGATTGGCTTCGCCACCGCGAGCACTCTCCGGAACGGAGACAAGGATGACGTCGCCACCATGGCGGGCGATGACAACCTCGGCCACCGCACCGCCAGCGATCCACTGCACTGGCATCTCTGCGACATCATGAAAGGCCAGCGAGGCGACCGCTTCTCCCGCCAACACACGCGCCAACACTCTCGCCAACGACGCTTCGTCCTGCTGCCCGCCCAGTTGCGCCAGCAATCGCGCTGCAACGATGGTTTCGGCGAGCGGGCCGGAGACCAATGTTCGTCCCGCCTCTTCCATCAGCAACACGGCATCGAACAGACCCAGCTCCAGCCCGTTGGCCGACTCGGGCACGCGAATCGCAAACGCTCCGAGCTCGCCGAGTCCTCGCCATAACCCGGCATCGAATCCGGATGGCTGGCACGCGCGCACCCGCAGCGTGCTGCTCTTTTCATCCAGAAAGCGCGCGAAGGTATCGCGGAACATCTCCTGAAGATCGGTCAGGTCAAAATTCATCGGGATACCTCCGGCGCCGCGCGCCTGTTCTCAGGAACGCACCAGGCCGCGCGGTTGAACCACACCCAATTCGATATGGGTGACCACACCGGCTTTGGCATCACAAACCGCCGGCAGCGCCGTTGCACCCAGCAGCCCCGTCCAGGGCAGCCCCAGAAAAGGCCGGATGCCATGGGCATCTGGGCGGGCCATCAATCTCACTTCGAGCGGTGGATCACCATCGATGACAACCTGATAACGGCTGTCGATATCCCATTGCGGTTCGACGTGCTCGCCCATCGTCCAATAGAAGTGGTAAGTGACCAGCGGCTTGCCGTCGACCCAGGCGGTCCATTCATAGTGCTGTCCGCCAACGGTGCCTTGCTTGATGACGCCACCGCCGCTGCGACCCGCGCCCAACGTGTAGGGAATATCCTGTGTCGCTTTCGCTACCTCGAACTTGCTGGTGACGTTGTCGATCTCCTTGCCCAGCCCGTGCGCGATCATTTCCAGCGACTGATAGAAATAACGCCAGGTATCCGCCGCACGGCGCGGCTTGGCCAGAAGTTCGTCCGGATCGGCGCCAAAGCCCATCATCTCGGTATAGATCATCGGGTTCTTGTCTTTGTCTATGAATTCGATGACCTGGATGTGATCGATGCGATTCATCAGCCGGCTCAGTGTCAGCGGCAGGATATCGCCCGAGAAGCCGGGATGAACGCCGCAACCGTGATAGGAGACACCCCCCTCTTTGCAGGCTGCGGCGATCTTGTCGGACTCGGCAGAAAAATATTTGCTCGGCACGAACGGCCCCGCCGGCGACACGACGTTCTTGCCGGAACGCAGCAGCCGGCAAATCATCTCGATGTCGGTGACGATCGGCGCGAAGTGCACACCGTCTGCTTCGAGCGCAATGATTTTTTCGACGTCGCTGGTCGCGAGCACGCCGGTCCTGGTTGCAAGACCAACAAGATCGGCAGCATCTTTGCCAACCTTCTCCGGATTGGTCACCAACACGCCGACCAGTTCAAAAATCGGGTTTTCGATGAAATGTTTGAGTGACGCCGAACCGACAACGCCGGTGCACCATTGAATGACCCGGTAGCGTTTCTGAGACATGGCTTTTTCCTCGTTATGGTTTGGTCTTTCGTTAAACGACCGAGCGTACCTGGCCACCATCAACGCGATAGTTGGAGCCGGTAACATAGCCAAGACGCGGACTGGCAAGCATGCAGGCGACCATCGCCACCTCCTCTGGCAGCCCGAGGCGACCAACCGGCGGCAAATCGAATACCTTTTCGGCCGCAAGGCGTCGTGCGATCTCATCGAACGGCATGTCGGGGTCGTTATATTTCGTGCGTCCGAAACGGACCAGGCCATCGACCATGATGACGCCGGGTGTCACCGTGTTGACCGTTACACCGACACCCTTGAGCGAACCGGCAAGACTGACGGTGAAATTGTTCAGCGCCGACTTCGCCGCGGAGTAGTCCACGCCGACGTTGTTGGGTTGAATCGCCACCGCACTTGAAACGTTGATGACGCGACCAAACCTGGCGGCCACCATCTCTGGCACAGCGAGCAGAACCAGTCGCACTGCCGCCAGTGCATTGGCGTGGTAGTTCGACAGAAAGTCATTCACCTTGATGTCGATCGGTGCCTTTGAGGTATTCCCGGTGGAGCTGCCACCCGCGTTGTTGATCAGTATTTCGATATTGCCACCCAATGCAGCACGCGCCTGTTCGTGCACAGCGGCAGCCCCCTCATCGGTGGCGAGATCGCCGATCGCAATACCTTTCGCGTTGATCTCTTCCGCAATTCTTTCCGCACGATCGCGATTTCGGCCATGCACAACGACGGCGGCACCCTCCTCGACCAGCATCCGGACCATGGCCTCGCCAATACCGCTGCTGCTGCCGGTGACCAGCACACGACGATCTTTCAATTGCAGATCCATAGTATTTCTCCTCAGGCGGGCCATCGCTGAGACGCGATGGCGACGCGTAGTTATAAGAGTCAGGAATTACATGCCGCAGCAATGACGGGGCCGCAACATCACATGGTTGCCCGCGAGGAAACATTCCCATATGGGGATGGATGGTGTGGAGGGTGTTCACACCCGATATTGGATGCAGTGTAATGACACCAATTGACGCGGTACCGCCACCCGGCCACAATGCCCGCGCCTCTTCGTGCCCGCCGCTTCCATCAATAACAGGACAGGCCCCCTCCCATGCCTATCGCACATACCCCTATCCGACTGCTCGGCACCGTGATGCTGGCCGCTGCGCTGACACAGGGCGCCGCCGCAGACCCGGTGGTCGACCAGCATCAGCTCGGTACCAAGTACTCGCCACTGAACCAGATCAACAGGCAGAACGTCGCCAACCTGGAACTGGCCTGGGAATACAAGACCGGCGATCTGCCGAAGGAGCTGGCCAGTGCGCTGGTCTCGTTCCAGGACCAGCCGAGCCTGATCGAGGGCAATCTGGTGGTCTGCTCGGTGTCGCGCCGCATTATCGCGCTCGACCCGAAGAGCGGCGAGGAGCGCTGGAGCTACGACCCGAAAGATCCGCTGATCGAGAAGAAGATCGGCATGCGCAAGTGCCGTGGCATCGCCAACTGGGTCGACAATCAGGCCGAAGAAGGCGCGCTCTGCCGCTCGCGCATCTTCCTCGGCACCGCCGACTACCGGCTGGTCGCCATCGACGCGAAGAGCGGCAAGCCGTGCAACGAATTCGGTGAGAACGGTGAAGTCCGGATGCCGACCAGCAAGCCGGAACTCTTCCCCGGCGAGGTGGTGGCCACCTCCAACCCGGCCGTGGTCAACGACGTCGTCGTGGTCGGCTCGGCGGTTGCCGACAACCAGCGCCAGGACGCCCCGAGCGGCCGCGTGCTCGCCTTCGATGCACGCACCGGCAAGGCGTTGTGGGAGTTCGATCCGGTGCCGCGCAAGGCTGACGACCCGGCCATGGCGAGCTGGGAGAAAGGCACCGACGGCATCGGCGGCGGCAATGTCTGGTCGACGATGGCGGTGGATCAGCAGCTCGACCTGGTCTACCTGCCGACCACCAGTGCCTCCGGCGACTTCTACGGCGGCGACCGCCCCGGCGACAACCACTACACCACTTCGGTCGTCGCGCTGCGCGGCGCCACCGGTGAAGTGGCCTGGCACTTCCAGGTCGTCCATCACAACGTCTTCGACTACGACGTGCCGGCGCAGCCGATGCTGGTCGACTACCCGCACAACGGTGAGCTGGTGCCAGCACTGGTGCAGCACACCAAGATGGGGCTGATCTTCGTCTTCGACCGCGCCACCGGCGAACCGCTGGTGCCGATCGAAGAGCGCCCGGTGCCGCAGGGCGGTGTCGCCGGCGAACGGCTGTCGCCGACCCAGCCCTTCCCGGTCGGCATGCCCGTGCTGGCACCGCAGTCCTTCTCGCCCGACGACGCCTGGGGCTTCACGCCGATCGACAAATGGCTCTGCCGGCGCAAGATCGAGAAGTACGACTTTGGTCCGATCTACACCCCACCCAGCGAGAAGGGCACCATCTTCTCGCCATCGGCCGGCGGCGGTCCCAACTGGGGTGGCGGCGCCTACGACCCGGTCAGCAAGATCATGGTGGTGCCGTCGAACCGGGTACCGATGGTGATCAAACTGGTGCCACGCGCGCAGGCCAAGCTCGACGACGCCCAGAAGATCGAAGCCGGTGGCCGGATGATCTTCGCCAGTGCCGGCCAGCCTTATGCCACCGAGGTGGAGCCGCTGCTCTCCCCGCTCGGCGCCCCCTGCTCGACACCGCCGTGGGCCGCGCTGACCGCCGTCGACATGGCCAGCGGCAAGATCGCCTGGGAGGTACCTCTCGGCAGCATCGAGAAGATGTCGCCGCTGCCGATGCCGGCAAGCATGAAGATGCTGGGCACGCCGGGCGCCGGCGGCCCGCTGGTCACGGCCGGCGGCCTCGCCTTCATCGGCTACACACTGGACGACCAGTTCCGCGCCTTCGACCTGCACAGCGGCGAGGTGCTGTGGAGCACCGATCTGCCAGCCGCCGGCACCGCCGTACCGGTCACCTACGAGATCGATGGCGAGCAGTACATCGTCATCGCCGCTGGCGGCCACTCGATGTACATGTCGACCATGGGCGACTCGGTGATGGCCTTCAAGCTGAAGCGCTGAACGCCGCGCCAAACGGCAAGCAAATAACAAACGGCAAGCAAATAAAAAGGCGAGGCACCTCATCGGTGCCTCGCCTTTTTTCGGTGCGGGAGCGGCTCGATCAGCCCTTTGGCTTCACCCACTCCGATTCACGTCCGAACTCCGACAGGTACTTGGTCGAGCTCCAGCCACCGTCGACAACCAGGGTCTGGCCGTTGATGAAGGCACCGCCCGGCGAGCAGAGGAAGGCGATGGTCGACGAGATATCCTCGACCGTGCCGAGCCGCGGATAGGGAGTCATCTCGTTGTTCATCTTGCGGAATACCGGATCCTCGTAGCGCCCCTCGGTCATCGGCGTCGGCGTCACGCCCGGCGCCACCGCGTTGCAGCGAACACCCAGCGCGCCGTAGCGGCAGGCGATGTGCTGCATCAGGCCGGTCAGGCCGCCCTTGCAGGCCGAATAGGCACCGCCGTGCAGGCCGCCGACCACCGCGAAGGTCGAAGTGACCATGATGATGACGGCATTGTTGGTCATCTGCGGCAACACCTCGCGGCAGAGCCGGAACGGCGAACGCAGCATCAGGTTCAGCGCGTAGTCGAGCGTCTCGTCGTCGGTCTCGTGCAGCGGCTTGGGCCGACCGACGCCGGCATTGTTGATCAGCGCGCCGATCTTGCCGAAACGGGCAACCGCCGCCTCGACGATGCGCTTCGGCGCATCCTCCTCGGTGACATCGATGGAGAGCGTCGCCACCTTGGCCGGGTCACCAATCGCTGCTTCGAGCTGAGCCAGTTTCTGTGCGTCGCGACCGACACCAAAAACCGTGTAGCCCAAATCCACCAGTTTCAACGCGCTGTCGAACCCGATACCGCTGCCGGCGCCGGTGATGATTGCACAGCCTGCCATGATGATTCCTCGCTTGACCTGATTGAAATGCTGCCCTGGCGGATGGAACGAGCCACGCGGCACGAAAGGGACCGCAAACGCTGTAGCACAGAGAGCGGGTCGCTATTTTTTCACAACAGCGCTGGTTTTTCGTCACGCCTTTTTCGGCAGTGGCTCCTGCGCCAGCAGCTCTTCCAGCTGCGGAAACTCCTCCGGCTTCAGTACGCCGTGGAGGAAGAGACGCAGCACCTCGCGACGCATGCGCTGGGCCATCGCCTGTCGATCACTCTCCCCCTTCGACTTCGCCCTCGCCCACTCCGGCCAGAGGAAATAGCCGGCCAGAATGATCACCGACAGCGCTTCGACGTCGATCCCCTCCTGCGCAAAACGACTCTCCGCCAGGCGCTGGGTGGTCTGCTTGAACTCGCGGAAGAAGGGATCGTCAGCCGGGTTGTCCGCCGACAACATGTCGAACAGCCAGATGCGACCGAGGTTGGGGTTCTCGATGGCAAAATCGACCAGCTTGCCGATGACGTCGTAGATGCTGCGCTGCTCGATGCCCACCATACGCCCGCTCTCGTCGAGCTCGACATCGCCAGCCACGGTTTCGCAAAGATGCTCGCTGACCGATCCGATCGTGGCCTTGATCAGCTCGTCACGCGTCTTGAAATGCTGGTAGGCGGTGCCGCGATTCACCCCGGCCAGATGAGCCACCTTCGACAGGCTCAACGCCTCCGGCCCATCGGATGCCAGCACCGTGCGAGCTGCCGCCAGAATGGCTTCACGTGTCGACTCTTTCCTGGTAGCCCGTTTAGCGAACATGGCCCTTCACTTAATTGATCACCACTGTTGTTGAGTGATGATTCTGTGGTGACGTCCGATCAGTGTCAACCGGAAAAGCCCGCCCTGATCCCAATGGCTCCACGCTCGATGCATCTATCGCTGGCACCTATACTGCAGCTGTGGCAAATTGCCACAGAATGACGCAAGAGGTAACGCCATGTCTGCCAGCCGATCGATCCGCCTGGATGCCGAGCTCGTCGAAGCCGCCGAAGTTCAGGGCAAGGCCCTGCACCGATCGGCCCCGAGTCAGATCGCCTTTTGGGCGTCGATCGGCCGTCGACTTGCCCCCATCCTTTCGCACAAGGATCTGCTGGCCATCAGCCAGGGGGTGGCACACATCAATGTGGAGACCGAACCATCAGCGCGCGTTGATCCAGACGCAGTTTTCGCCGCGCTCGCACAACACCGAACCACCCCGTTCACCAGCCCGGCCACCTCCCCTGCACCGTTTCAATTTGAGACCAGCCGAACCCCGGGCTGCATCGATAGGGTGGATGCGGATGGCAACCGAGTCACCGGCAAAATGATCGACAGACAATTCGTTCCGCAATGACCGATCGCCCACAGCTATGGATGCTGGTCGGCGGTAACGGCGCCGGCAAAAGCACCTTCTATTACAAATTCCTGCAGCGACAAGGCATCCATTTCATCAATGCCGATCTGATCGCAAGGGAACTGGCGCCAAACGCACCTGAAGCTGTGTCATATGAAGCGGCACAAATTGCCGAGCAGATCCGCTTCGACCTGCTGTACCAGCAGGTCCCGTTCTGCTTCGAAACGGTTTTTTCACACCCCTCCAAACTGGCCTTTGTGCAACAGGCGCGCGCAGCGGGCTATGAAATCATCATGGTGTTCATTCACCTCGATGACGTTCAACTCAACATCGCACGCATCACGCAACGCGTCGCGGAGGGAGGACACCACGTTCCCGAGGACAAGGTTGTGAGTCGTATCGAACGACTGCTCCAGCATGTCAAAGATGCAATTCCGTATGTCGATCGCCTGGTGGTTCTGGACAACAGCCACCGCCTGGGATCGTTCGACTGCCAGCTGGATTACCAAAAAGGCGTCTTGAGCTTTGAGGCCGAGCCCCTCAAACCCTGGGCGGCAAAGTTCAAATCCTCAAACAGCCAAGAGTCGCAATTGGCAACCAAACGGTCACCAGAATCGCCAAACCCCTGAAACGAAAAAGGCCGGTCATTGCTGAACCGGCCTGAGTCGTTGATGTTGTTGGTCGGGACGGCAGGATTTGAACCTGCGACACCTTGCCCCCCAGGCAAGTGCGCTACCAGGCTGCGCTACGCCCCGAAATGCTTACGCGATCACTGTAGTTATCGGTGCCGCGAAAGGCGCGAGATGATAACCGATTGAATAGACGCCGGGGAAGTTAAGCGCAGAGAACTTTCAGAACATCTTCCAGCTCGGCAATCATGCGCTGGATCAACTGCTTGTCCTGCAGCTCACCCCCCTCTTCCGCACCTTCGGTCATGCGCTGACGGGCGCCACCAATGGTGTAGCCCTGCTCATAGAGCAGGCTGCGAATCTGGCGGATCAGCAGGACATCCTGGCGCTGGTAGTAACGGCGATTGCCGCGCCGTTTGACCGGTTTGAGCTGTGGGAACTCCTGCTCCCAGTAACGCAGCACATGCGGTTTGACGCTGCAGAGTTCGCTGACCTCACCAATGGTGAAATAGCGCTTGCCGGGGATGACCGGCAGTTCCGCGTTATGACTTGGTTCCAGCATAGGCTTCCACTCGTGCCTTCAGTTTCTGACCGGGGCGGAAGGTGACCACGCGGCGGGCAGATATCGGGATCTCTTCTCCGGTCTTCGGGTTGCGACCGGGACGCTGGCTTTTGTCACGCAGGTCGAAGTTGCCGAAACCGGACAGCTTCACCTGTTCGTTATTCTCAAGACAGGAACGAATCTCTTCGAAAAAGGCCTCTACCAGCTCTTTGGCTTCACGTTTGTTGAGTCCCAACTCCTCAAACAGCTTTTCCGCCATTTCCGCCTTGGTGAGCGCCGTCATTCTCAGTTCCTTAGTTGCGCACCGAACCGCTTATCCAGGATGTCGATGACTGACCGGACTGCTTCGTTGATTTCATCGTCCTCAAGCGTGCGCGATGAATGCTGGAACGTCAAGCCTACAGCCAAACTTTTTCTTTGTTGATCAATACCTTTGCCGTGATAGACATCAAACAGCGTGAGGTCGCGCAGGTTCTCGCCAGCAGCTTCCCGGATAGCCGCCAGCAACTGTTCTGCAGGGGTTTCACGATCGACCAGCAACGCCAGGTCGCGCCGCGCCGACTGATAGGGAGAGATCTCGCGAAACGCCGGCAGGCGCCCTTCATCGAGCGCGACAAGGTCGAGCTCGGCCAGGAACAGCGGTTGCGCCAGATCCAGCTGCTGCTGCAATTGTGGGTGCAGCGCGCCGACCAGGCCGATTCGCCGACCGCCATGCAGGATCGCCGCACTCTGCCCCGGGTGCAGGGCCGGGTGGTCGGCGCGGTCGAATTGAATCTCGCCATCGACCCGCGCCAACGCCAGCAATGCTTCGACGTCACCCTTCAGATCGAAGAAGTCGACCATCTCGCTGCCACTGGTCCAGGACTCGGCGAAACGCCGACCGCTCACCAGCAAGGCCAGCGCCGGCTGCTGCTGCAGGCCATCGGCACTCGGCAGGAAGCGCAGACCGCTTTCAAAGATGCGGATACGGCTCTGCTGGCGGTTCAGGTTATTCACGGCGGTCGTGAGCAGACCAGCCCACAGCGTCGTGCGCATCACCGCCAGATCACTGGAGATCGGGTTGCGCAGCTCGACGGTTGCCCTGCCCGGCTCCAGCAGCGCCTGCATCTCCGGGGCCACGAAACTGTAGGTGATCACCTCCTGATAACCGCGCGCCGCCAGCGAACGACGCACCCGCCCCAGCGGCAGTGCCTGCTCGGGCTCCGCCAGCAGCGGTGTCGCTGACTGGATCGAGCGCACCGGCAGGTTGTTGTAGCCGTAAACGCGGGCCAGCTCCTCCAGCAGATCAACTTCGATAGCGATATCGAAACGCCAGCTCGGCGCCGTCACTCTCCAGCCATCGGCGTCCGCCTCTGCCGCACAGCCAAGACCGCGCAGGATCGACTCGACACGCGCATCCGGCAGCGCCACGCCCAGCATCTGGGCAATGGCCTCGCGGCGCAGCGCGATGCAGGCCGGTGCCGGCAGCGTCGACTGCGCCAACTCCTGCAC
The DNA here is from genome assembly GCA_964386045.1 of uncultured Verrucomicrobiaceae bacterium. Classification (GTDB taxonomy): domain Bacteria; phylum Pseudomonadota; class Gammaproteobacteria; order Pseudomonadales; family CAMLJR01; genus CAMLJR01. Next base: position 40,687 of record CAYLRA010000017.1, read on the forward strand.
CGGGCCTGCCTGGCCACCGCAGATGTCGATCAGCAGCCGCGTCGCCCGCTCGATGGCGCGGCGCTGCAGCTGGTGGTCGACACCGCGCTCGAAGCGGTGCGACGAGTCGGTATGCAGGCCGTAGGCGCGAGCGCGACCGGCCAGCTTCTCCGGCGCGAAGAAGGCGGATTCAAGGAAGACGTCTCGTGTCTGCTCATCGACCGACGACAGCTTGCCGCCGATGATGCCGGCCAGCGCCACCGGGCCGTTGTCATCGGCGATGACCAGCTCACCGGCCTGCAGCGTCAGCGCCTGGTCATCGAGGCTGAGCAGCTTCTCGCCGGCTTTCGAAAGGCGAACGTGAATGCCGCCGACCAGTCTGGCCAGATCGAAGGCGTGCATCGGCTGGCCGAGTTCGAGCATCACGTAGTTGGTGACATCGACCGCCGGGTTGATCGAGCGCAGCCCACAGCGACGCAGGCGCTCGGCGAGCCACTGCGGTACCGGGCGCGACAGATCCACGTTGCGCACGATGCGGCCCACGTAGCGCGGACAGGCCGCCTCGGCGCCTACGACGACGGGCAGTATCTCGTCGAGCTGTGCCGGAACCAGCTCGATAGCCGGTCCGTGGACCGGCAGGTCGTTCAGCGCGCCAACCTCGCGCGCCAGCCCGGCGATGCCCAGGCAGTCGGCGCGATTCGGCGTCAGCCCGAGTTCGATGACGCGATCATCGAGCTGCAGGTAGTCGCGCAGGCTGGTGCCCAGCGGTGCATCGGCTGGCAGCTCGATCAACCCGTCGGAGTTCTCCGCCAATCCGAGCTCGTCGGCGCCACACAACATGCCGAACGACTCGACACCGCGCAGCCTGGCCTGCTTGATCGTGACCTGCGGCAACACCGCACCGATCCTGGCAAAGGCGACGGTCAAACCATCGCGGGCGTTCGGCGCGCCACAGACCACCTGCACGGTCTCGCCGCCATCGCTGACCTGACAGACACGCAGCTTGTCGGCGTCCGGATGCTGGGCGATGCCGACGATGCGGGCGACGACGACACCGCTGAAGTCGCCGGCCACCTTGTCGATGGCATCGACCTCCAGGCCGGCCATCGTCAACTGGTCGGCCAACGCCTGGGTGTCAAGCGCCGGGTTCACCCATTCGCGCAGCCACGATTCACTGAATTTCATCGAACGCTTTCCCTCGAAATCGGTTTAAGAGACGAATTGGCGATCAGCGGAATTGCCGCAGGAATCTCAAATCGTTCTCAAAGAAGAGCCGCAAGTCATTGACGCCATAGCGCAACATGGTCAGGCGCTCCACCCCCATGCCGAACGCAAAACCACGGTAACGGTCGGGGTCGATGCCCGAGCTGCTCAGCACGTTCGGGTGCACCATGCCGCAGCCCATCACCTCCAGCCAGCCGGTCTGCTTGCAGACGCGACAGCCACTGCCGCCGCACATCACGCACTGGATGTCGACCTCGGCGGAGGGTTCGGTGAACGGGAAATAGGAGGGGCGGAAACGGACTTCAGCATCCCGCTCGAAAAAGGCGCGGAGGAACTCCGCGACCACGCCCTTCAGTTCAGCGAAGCTGCACTGGTCGTCGATCACCAGCCCTTCGACCTGGTGAAACATCGGCGTGTGGGTCAGATCGGAGTCGCAGCGGTAGACGCGACCGGGGCAGATCACCTTGATCGGCGGCTGACGCGTCTCCATCACCCGCACCTGCACCGGCGAGGTGTGGGTGCGCAGCACATGGGTGTCATCCACGTAGAAGGTGTCGTGCATCGCCCGCGCCGGGTGGTGCGCCGGGATATTGAGCGCCTCGAAGTTGTGGTAGTCATCCTCGATCTCCGGCCCCTCGACCGACTCGAAACCGGCGCTGCCGAAGAAGGCGGCGATGCGCTCGATGGTCTGCGTGACCGGGTGCAGGCCACCCTGCTGCTGGCCGCGACCGGGCAACGTGATGTCGATCGTTTCGCTGGCGAGACGGGCCTGAATCGCGGCCGCCTCCAGCTCACTCTTGCGAGCCTCGAACGCCGCCGCGATCTGGTTCCTGGCCTCGTTGATGCGGGCGCCGAACAGCGGTCGCTCTTCCGCGGAGAGCTTGCCGAGTTGGCTCATCTGCTGACTGACCGGGCTCTTCTTGCCGAGATGGTGCGCTCTGGCCTGATCGAGTGCGACCAGATCCGTCGCGCCGGCGCAGGCCTCGAGCGCCACCTGAATTACCCCTTCCAGACTCTCCATGGAAAGCTCCGACCTCGCAGATTCTTGCCCGAACGCCCAATCGATGGACGTGCTGTTAGAAACGAAAAAGGGAAAGAGCTCGCGCCCTTTCCCTTTCACAACTGACCGCCACCCCCGCGTCGCGGGGAGAGGATCAGGGATTACGCCAGCGCGGCCTTGGCCTTCTCGACGATGGCGGTAAACGCCGGCTTGTCGAACACAGCCAGATCGGCCAGCACACGGCGGTCGAGACCGATCTCGGCCTTGCGCAGACCAGCGATCAGACGGCTGTAGCTCAGGCCGTTGGCACGCGAAGCGGCGTTGATACGCACGATCCACAGTGCGCGGAACTGGCGCTTGCGCTGACGGCGGTCGCGGTAGGCATATTGACCAGCCTTGATGACAGCCTGCTTGGCAACACGGAACACGCGCGAGCGTGCTGCGTAGTAGCCTTTGGCCATTTTCAGTACTTTCTTGTGACGGCGACGGGCGGTCACACCACGTTTTACGCGGGGCATCTGACTATCCTCTCAAAGAATTCGATAAGTGACTCAACCCGGCTCAGCAGCCGCCGGCCAACATGCGTTCGACGCGGCCCTGATCGGCAGCCACGACGATGTCGGTGCCGCGCAGCTGGCGCTTACGCTTGGTGGTCATCTTGGTGAGGATGTGGCTCTTGTTCGCGTGTTTGCGCTTGAAGCCCGCAGCGGTCTTCTTGAAGCGCTTGAACGCCCCGCGATGGTTCTTGATCTTCGGCATTTCTACTTACTCCGCATTCGAAATAATTACAGCAAGTAACTGATATCAGTTACTTTTTCTTTTTCGGGGAAAGCACCATCGTCAGTTGACGACCTTCCATCTTGGGAAATTGCTCAACGGTGCTGATCTCGACGAGGTCGGTTTCGACCCGCTTCAACAGCTCCATGCCAATCTCCTGGTGGGCCATTTCACGACCGCGGAACCGCAGCGTGACCTTGGCCTTGTCCCCGTGTTCAAGGAAACGTATCAGGTTGCGTAGCTTGACCTGATAATCCCCCTCTTCCGTCCCTGGTCGAAACTTGATCTCTTTCAGCTGGGTGCGAATCTGGTTCTTCTTCGCGGCCGCCTGCTGCTTCTTGGCCTCGTAGATGAACTTGTTGTAGTTCATCACCTTGCAGACCACCGGATCGGAATCCGCGATCTGCACCAGATCCACCCCTGCCTCTTCAGCAGCGGCGAGCGCGACAGCAATCGGTACGATACCGACCTGATTGCCATCCACCCCAATCAATCGCACTTCGCGTGCCCGGATATCCCCATTCATCAGGGGCCCTTTCTTCTCCGGCGCCTTGCCAGTCATTTCGCGTTTGATTGTCAATTCTCCAAAACGACGCGGCCGCGTCGAGTCGCTTCACCGGCGAGAAGCTCCACACAAGCATCAATGCTCATGGAGCCCAGATCCTCGCCACTGCGCGACCGCACGGCCACCGTCTGTTGCTCGACTTCCCGATCGCCCACCACGAGCAGATAGGGAACCCTCTCAAGAGTGTGGGCGCGGATTTTAAAGCCGATCTTCTCGTTTCTCAAGTCGGCTTCGGCACGGAAACCGCGCTTCTTCAGGGTTTCTTCCAACTGTTTGGCGTAATCGGCCTGGGCATCGGTGATATTCAGCACCGCCACCTGTACCGG
>CAYLRA010000018.1:0-44218 GCA_964386045.1 uncultured Verrucomicrobiaceae bacterium
TCTCGGCCATCTGCGAAGGAAATTGGACAGTTTGCGCGGCCGCCATTGTGACGGCGGCGCGGCGGTTCGTCGACCGTCGGTTGGCGCCAGGCGCGAGATTGGGCGGGCACTTGGCTGGAGGCGGCATGTCCTCCCCTGCAAAGTAGGGGAGGTGTCGCGAAGCGACGGAGGGGTCCGGGGTTCGATAAAGGGCGGACCCCTCCGCCCCTGCGGGGCACCTCCCCTATTGCACAGGGGAGGACTTCGGTCAGTTCGCAGCCATCAGGCGAAGCGTTGCAGCAACCCGTCCGCCAGCGCCTGCGCGGAGCAGTCGCCGCGACCGAGCTGCTCGTTCAGCAGCGCGCGCTTCAGGAACAGGTGGCAGGGGTGCTCCTCGGTGACACCGATGCCACCGTGCAGCTGGATACCCTCCTCGGCCACCGTGGCATAGGCGGAGCAGGCCAGCTGCTTGGCCGCGCGGGCCAGTGCCTCGGCGTCGGCGCCAGCCAGCTCGTCTCCGACGCGGGCAAGATTGTCGTGCAACAGCGCATCGGCTGCCTCGACCAATGCCTTCAGATCGGCGCAGCGATGCTTCAGCGCCTGGAACAGCGCCAGCGGACGGCCGAACTGCTGGCGCGTCTGCAGGTAGTCGACCGTCATCGCCAGCATCGCCGCCGCGCCGCCGACCGCATCGGCGGCGAGCGCGAAGTCGCGCAGCGTGGCCAGACGTTGGGTCAGCGTTTTGGCGGCGTCACCCGAAGCGATGACCAACGCCTTGTCGACGGCGACACCATCGAGACGCAGATCGGAGAAGCGGCGAGTCTCATCCCAGGTCCGGCGAGCCGTCACCTGTGCCGACTCAACCGGCACCAGCGCGACCACGTCGTTGGTCGCCACCAACACATGGCTGGCGCGATCGACCGACGACACCGTCGTCAGCACGCCGGAGAGCGTCAGCGCATCGCCGACCTTGATCTGGCTATCGGCCAGCGGTGCGGCGACATAGCCCTCACCGGTGGTCAGACGCTCCAGCCACGACTCCTTGTCAGCCAGCTCGCCATGCACGATCGCTTCGATCGACAGCAGCGCCGGCAGATAGGGCACCGTCGCCAGTCCGCGACCCTGTTCGAGTTGCAGCGCGCAGACACCGGCCAGCCCCATGCCGAGGCCGCCCAGCTCTTCCGGCGCCGACACCATCAGCCAGCCCAGTTCGGCAATCGTCGGCCAGGTGATCTGCTCATCGGCAGCAAGGCCGATGCCGTCCATCACCTGACGTGCTGATTCGTGCAGTTCCTTGATTTCGCTATTCATCGACATCACCCCACCTTCCAGTTCTTCGGTTCGCGGGGCATGCCCAACATGCGCTCGGAGATGATATTGCGCTGAACCTCGTCGCTGCCGCCGGCAATCGACCAGTTGTAGGAGTTCATGAAGTCGACCATCCAGTTGCCGGTCTCCTGGCTGCCGCCCAGCGTGAACGGCGCGTGGTACTGCCCGGCCAGACCGTTGATGCGCAGGCCGAGCGAGACGAATTCGCGCAGCGTGCGGGCGTAGTAGAGCTTGACGATGGAAGCGTCGCCGGCCTGCTCGTCATGCATGATCCGCTTCATCAGATAGCGGTCGGCCAAGGCGCAGGCGGCATCCACTTTCGGGATCAGTCGGCCGAGATCGCGGCGCAATACCGGATCGTCGAAGCGGCCCTGCTCTTTCATGATCTCGGCGATGCGCGCCAACGAATAACGCATGCGCTGGGAGAGTTCGACCAGTGTCAGACCGCGTTCGGAAGCGAGCGTCGCCTGCGCGACCGCCCAGCCATCACCCTCGGCACCGACACGGTTCTCGACCGGAATCTCGACGTCGTCGAAGAAGATTTCGGCGAACTCATCATCGCCGGTGATCTGCTCGATCGGGCGCACGGTGACGCCCTTGGTCTTCATGTCGAGCAGCAGATAGGTGATGCCAGCCTGCGGCGGACCCTCCTTGCCGCCGGTGCGGGTCAGCAGCAGGCAGTAGTCGGCGTACTGCGCCATCGTCGACCAGGTTTTCTGGCCGTTGACGACGTAACGATCGCCCTTCAATTCGGCGCGGGTGCGCAGCGACGCCAGATCGGAGCCGGCGTTCGGCTCGGAGAAGCCCTGGCACCAGATCTCGCCCTTCAGGATGCCGGGCAGGTATCTCGCCTGCTGCTCCGGGCTGCCGCATTCGATCAGCGTGCAGGCGGCGTGGTAGAGGGAGACGAAGTAGAGGATCAGCTTCGGCGCATCGGCGCGAGCCACTTCCTCATAGATGATCTTCTGTTCGGCCAGCGAACGACCGCCGCCGGGGTAGGCTTCGGGCCAGTGCGGAGTGGCATAGCCCGCTTGCACCAGCTTCTGGAACCAGTCGCGCTGTGCGGCGACGAAGGCCTTCTGGTCACAGCCGGTCATGTCGGCACGCCAGTCGGCCGGCTTGTTCTGTGCCAGCCAGGCCCTGACTTCAGCGCGGAGCGCTTCTGGATTGCCGCGCAGCGCTTCGGGATTGCTCATCGGTAAGTCCTGAAAATGGGAAATGACTCGAACCGGCGAGTGCCCGATCAACTCACACCTTGACCTCGATCCAGCCATCCTCGACCCGCACCTCATAGGTGGGAATCGGCTTGGTGGCCGGCAGGCACTGGGCCTCACCGGTTTCGAGGTTGAACTTGGCGCCGTGGACGGGGCAGGTAATCGAACAGTTCCGCATGCGGCCCATCACCAGCGGCTTGACCTGATGCGAACAGACGTTCGACACGGCAAACAAGCGATCTTCGGTATGACAGACCAGCACCCAGGTGCCGTTGATCTTGGCCGCTTTCTTGGTCTCCGGCGGAAGCTCGGAGAGCTGACAGAAGCGGGTAAATTCACTCGCCAACGCTAAACACCTTCAGAGTTGCTCGGGAACTGCGCAGAAATGCCGCAAACAGCCCGAAATTCTCAGAAAGCGCGCTATTCAACCACCATCGCCCCGGGGAATAAAGCCCCGAACGCCGAGTGGTCTGCGCGCAACCCATACGTCCGCCAACGGGCAGCGGACCACCCTCGACCAACCACACTCAAACAACATGGCCGGATGGGAGGAACCCAACCGGCCATGCGATTACCTTCAGAAAATCGGCGCCAACTCAGCGCACGTATTTATCGACCGCACGCTCGAAGTGGCGGATGCGGATCTCCTGGTAGTTGGCCAGCGTCAGTCCCGGCTTGGCGCTGGCCTCCAGCCCCTCCTGCTGCAGGATCAGGTTCTCGGTGTCCTGGTCGAGGATCGCGCCGAAACCTTCCGGCATCCCCTCGGCTTCGGTGAACGACTGGTGATCGTCGAGGCGAATCGGCTCGGCCGGATAGGGGCGCTTGCCATCCTTGCCGACCGGCCGCATGAAGAACACCTCGTAGAGGCTCTTGCGGTGATCTTTCGGGTCCGGCCGGAAGCGATAGACCATCGGCAGCGAGATGCCCGGGAACAGATAGGTGTTCGGGAACAGCGTGTAGGAGAAGCAGTCGAGCAGCTCCGAATCCGACACGCCGCTCAGATCGGTGTTGGTCGCCTGTTCGAACATGCCCCGGAACATATCGGCCATCACCTGCCGCGCCGTCTCGCCTTCGGCCAGCGTGCGCCTGGCATCGCCGAGCGCATCGCTGTCGCCGATGGTGAACTGGTCGAGCACATCCTGTTCGGTGTACTGCCCCTGCAGGTTCGGGGAGAGCACCCCCAGCGGCGAGATGAAGCGGTTCACGTGCTCGCCATAGACGTCGTACTGCGAGTTGATATCGGCGTTCGACACCGACACCTGCGGGTGGGTATCGAGCACGTGGTAGGCCTCCATGAAGGCCTCGACGTTCAGCTTCCAGTTGGACGGAATGGTCTTGACGACGTGCAGCGCGACGTAGCGATCTTCCAGTTTCCACGAGCGGAAGTGGGCCATCGCCTCGGGACCGAAATACTCATCGAGTGTCGGCGCATTCGGGTCCATGTTGATGAAGACGAAACCGCCGAGCGTTTCAACGCGCGCCTGCGGCAGCGAAAACCTGTCCGAATCGACGTGCGGGAAATCCCAGTGGCACGGCGTCTGCTGATGCGAGCCGTCGAGGTTCCAGGTCCAGCCGTGGAAGCTGCATTTGAACTCGCTGGTGTTGCCCTCGGTGCCCGACGCGCGCAGCTTGGTGCCGCGATGCAGACAGGCGTTGTAGTAGGCGCGAATGTCGTTGTCGGCAACGCGCGTGATGATGAAGGAGCGACGACCAATATCGTAGACGTGATAGTCGCCGACTTCGGGGATGTGCTCTTCGCGGCAGGCGAACTGCCAGGTGCGCGTCCACAGCTTCTCGTACTCGCGCTGCGAGAAGGCAGGATCGATGTAACGATCCTTCGGAATGTCTTCGTCGCCGAGGAACTGGTAGGACTCGGAGCAGACCCACCCCGGCGCGGCCACCTTGTCGCTCGCAATGATCTCCTGCGTGCTCGGTGCGTTCGGGCAGCGAGCCTCGCCTTTTTTGAGTTTCAGTTCAGCGTTCATCGGTGTTCTCCAAGCTCAATCTCTAAAAAGCTCTGAATCTGGCATCCGTCATTCCGCGCGCAGTCGCGGAATCCACGATCAATGCACGTAGCAGGATGGATTCTGCGACTGCGCGCAGAATGACGCAGAGTCGCGTCAAGCCACGGTCGTGTTCTTGTGCAGTTGACCATCCTTCATGATCAGCACCAGCCGTTTGCCATCGACCAGCAGGTCCGGGTCGGCGAGTGGATCGCCATCGACCAGCACCATGTCGGCCAGATATCCCTCTTTCAATTCACCCAGCTTGTCGCCGCTGTCGATCGTCATCGCCGCGCCGCCGTAAGCAGTGGCGCAGCGCAGCGCTTCGGCCGGGCTGTAACCGAAATACTTGACGAAGAAACCGACATCGCGCGCGTTGGTGCCGTTGTGGCTCCAGGCGAAACCGTAATCGCCGCCGATCAGATGGCGGATGCCGCGCTTGCGCAGTGCGCTGTGTGTTTCGGCGGAGGCTTCGAGCAGGCGATCGATGCCCATCATCTTCGCCACCGCTGCCGGCATGTACGGCTCGGCTTCGAACAGCAGCGTGTGGAACAGGCTCACCGTCGGCGCAACGAAAATCCGATCTTTGCGCTCTTCGAACATATCGAGCGTCTTCTCGTCGGTGAATTCGCAGTGGTACAGCATGTCGACACCGGCGCGCAGGCAATCCTGCGTGCCCTGAATCGAACGTGTGTGCGCATTCACGCGGCGGCCGAAACTGTGCGCCGTATCCACCGCCATTTTGATTTCGTCGAACGCCATCGGCGTCGAGTGTGCCGGCGTGTTCGGGTAGAACGGATCGCCCGACACATCGAGCTTGATGTTGTCGCAGCCTTCGCGGCAACACAGGCGCACTGCCTTGCGCATCTCCTCGGCACCGTCGACGACGATCGACGGACCATTGCGCGGGTTGTGCAACTTGCTCTCGTCACCCATGCCGCCGGTGACGGTAATTTCGAGCGAACCGGCGCGAATGCGTGGACCTTTCAAGCGACCGGCGTTGATTTCATTGCGCACCGCGACACCAAGTCGCAGTTTCGCCTCCGACGCACCCCAGGCACTGGTGAAGCCCTGATCGAGCAGCCGCTCGGCGACGCGCGCGGTCAGCAGCGTGTGCTCCTCCGGCGGCGGGCTGATCAGATCCTCGGTCGCGGTGACGCTGTCGAACGACAGGTGCGCGTGCCCCTCGGTCATCCCCGGCATCAGGAACCTGCCGCCGGCCTCGACCACCTGGCAGCCCTCGCGGGAGAGCTTGCCGGCGCCTTTGGCCACGGCCTTGATGCGGTTGCCCTCGACCAGCAGCTCGCCCTCGAACGGGGCGGCGCCACTGCCATCGAAGATTCTTGCGTTGGCAATCAGCGTCTTATGCATCGAACTGAACCTCCCAGTTCTGATCACGGTGTTGTTGTGGTCAGCATTATGCGCCCGCCGGCCGCGCAACAAATGACCAGAGATGCAGAGAGAGTTGCCTGCCCCTGCCACCCCCCTATTCCCAGCAATCCGCTCGGTTACACTCCGCCCTCATAACGACCGTGACCACCCGATTGACCGCAGAACAAGAGGGGCAAGAACCATGATAAGAGGCGTCCATCACTTCGCGATTCATGTTCATGACATGGACCGGATGATCCGGTTCTACAACGAGGCGTTCGGCTTCGAGGTGGTCGGCGAGCCATTCAGCTGGCAGAACGACGAGTTCATCGACCGCATCGTCGACGTCAAAGGCTCCGCCGCAAAGGGTGCGATGCTGCGCGCCGGCACCTGCTACATCGAGATGTTCCAGTACAGCGCGCCGGCGCCGAGCGTGACCAGGCCGCTGGACCCGTTCGACAAGGGCTACACCCACTTCTGCGTCGACGTCACCGAGATCGACTACGAATACGAACGGCTGAAAGGGCTCGGCATGACCTTCAGCGAGCCGGCGCCAATCGATGTCGGCCATGTCAAAACCCTCTATGGCCGCGACCCCGAAGGCAACCTGATCGAAATCCAGCAGACACAGGAAAGCTGCGACTTCCCGCTCGACAAACTGCGCCGATGACAAAATCCGTAACCACCGCCACCACGACACTCGACGACAAATACCTGCAGCCCGGCGGCCAGGTCTTCATGACCTCGAACCAGGCGCTGGTGCGGCTGCCGCTCGACCAGGCGCGACGCGACCGCGCTGCCGGATTGAAGACGGCCGGCTACATCTCCGGCTATCGCGGTTCGCCGCTCGGGGTCTACGACTCGGCGCTGTGGGCTGCGCAAAAGCTGCTCGACGAACACAACATCGTCTTCAAGCCGGGGCTGAACGAGGAGCTGGCGGTCAGCGCCATTCGCGGCACGCAGCAGCTGGCCTGGTTCGGCAACTCGGACTACGAGGGGATCTTCGGCCTCTGGTACGGCAAGGGCATCGGCGTCGACCGCGCCTGTGAGTCGATGAAGCTCGGCAACTTCGAAGGCGTAGCGGCCAGGGGCGGCTTCCTGATCGTCGCTGGCGACGACCACGGCGGCAAATCGTCCGATTCGGCGCACCAGTCGGAACAGACGCTGATGGCGGCGATGGTGCCGATGCTCTACCCGGCCACCATCGGCGAGATCATCGAGTTCGGCCTGTTCGGCTGGGCGATGTCGCGCTACAGCGGCTGCTATGTCGGGCTGAAGTGCATCACCGACACCCTCGACCTGACCGGCTGTGTCGAGCTGCCGGACCCCTATCGCCCCTACATCACGCCGACCGACATCCAGCTGCCGCCGGAGGGGCTGAACCTGCGCCAGAATCTGCCGGCGCTGGTCGAGGAGGAGTGGCTGGTCAACCACCGGCTGCCGGCCGCCACCGCGTTCGCGCGGGCAAACGGCATCGACCGCGTCATCATCGATGGCGAGCGCCGCACGCTGTCGATCGTCACCGCCGGCAAGGCCTTCCTCGATACCCGCCAGGCGCTGGCCGACCTCGGTCTCGACGAGGCTGCCTGTCATCGCCTCGGCATCCGTCTCTACAAGCCGGGGCTGATCTGGCCGATGGACCCGGTCGGGCTGACCCGCTTCGCACAGGGCAGCCAGGCGGTGCTGGTGGTCGAGGAGAAGCGGCCGGTGATGGAGGAGCAGATCGCCCGCGCCCTCTACGACCTCGATTCGACGCAACGGCCGCGACTGGCCGGCAAGCAGGACCTGCAGGGCGCGCCGTTGCTGTCGTCGATTGGCGAACTGACCGCCGGCAAGGTGCGCAAGGCGATCAAGCGGCTGCTCGACCAGCTCGGCCTTTCTGACGCGAACGTCAACGCCCATTACGCCAGCTTCGAGCAGCTCGAAAATCGCGCGCTGACGCTCGGCAGCAGTACCGCCCGCCCGGCCTACTTCTGCTCCGGCTGCCCGCACAACACCTCGACCAAGCTGCCGGACGGCTCGCGCGCGATGGGTGGCATCGGCTGTCACGGGCTGGCCGCCGTGGTGATGGACCGCAACACGATGCAGTTCGTGCCGATGGGGCACGAGGGCTCGCCGTGGGTCTCGGTCGGCCAGTTCGTCGACACGCCGCACATGTTCCAGAACATGGGCGACGGCACCTATTCGCACTCCGGCGTGCTGGCGATTCGCGCCGCCGTCGCCGCCAAGGCCAACATCACCTACAAGGTGCTCTACAACGACGCCGTGGCGATGACCGGCGGCCAGCCGGTCGAGCAGCAGATCACGCCGATCGACATGGTCAACCAGCTGCTGTCCGAAGGGGTGAGGCCGGTCTATCTGGTGTCGGACAACCCCGAGCAGTACCGCGGCCTGGCGTTGCCGACCAACGCCGAACTGCACCACCGCGACGAGCTCGACCAGCTGCAGCGCCAGCTGCGCGAGATGAAGGGCGTCACCGGTATCGTCTACGAACAGACCTGCGCCACCGAAAAACGCCGTCGCCGCAAGCGCGGCCTGATGGCCGACCCCGACAAGCGGCTGTTCATCAACCCCGAGGTCTGCGAGGGCTGCGGCGACTGCTCGGTGCAATCGAACTGCATCAGCATCCTGCCGCTGGAGACCGAACTCGGCCGCAAACGCAAGATCGACCAGTCCACCTGCAACAAGGACTACAGCTGCGTGAAGGGCTTCTGCCCGTCCTTCGTCACCGTCGAAGGGGCGAAGATCGCCGTGCGTTCGAGCGGCGACCCGGAACGGCTCAAACAGCTGATCGCCAGCCTGCCGACGCCAAAGCTGGCACCGCTCGGCGAACAGGGCTTCAACATCCTGGTCGGCGGCATCGGCGGCACCGGCGTGCTGACCATCGGCGCGCTGCTCGGCATGGCCGCCCACCTCGACCACAAGGGCGCCACCATCCTCGACATGACCGGCATGGCGCAGAAAGGCGGCGCCGTCACCAGCCATATCCGCATCGGCCAAAGCCCGGACGCGATCTACTCGTCACGCCTCGGCGAGGGGATGACCGACCTGCTGATCGCCTGCGACCTGATCGTCGGCGCCGGCCAGAACGTGCTGAAGACGGTCCGCCCCGGCCACACCGCCGCCATCCTGAACACCGACGTGGCGCCGACCGGCGACTTCCAGTCCAACAAAACCCTCGACCTCGGCGAAGCGCGGCTGCGCGCGGCGATCCTGACCGCCATCGACGGCGGCCCCGCCTTCGACCTGCACGCCAGCAAACTGGCCACCGACCTGACCGGCGACTCGATCGGCACCAACATCCTGATGCTCGGCTACGCCGCCCAGAAAGGGCTGCTGCCGTTGACGGTCGCATCGATCGAAGAGGCGATCCGGCTCAACGGCACCTTCGTCGCCGGCAACCTGCGCACCTTCGCGCTGGGCCGGCTGGCGGCGCACGATGCTGCTGCCCTGGCACAAGAGCTCGACGATCAGCCGGAAGTGGTGGCACTGGATACGGTCGACGCCGTCGTCGCCAGCCGCACCCGACTGCTGACCGCCTACCAGGATGCGCGCTACGCCGAGCGCTACCGGCAGTTCGTCTCTGACATTGACGCACGCGTTACCAAACTCGACCTCAAGGGGGGTGACGAATTCGTGCGCCAGGTGGCACTGACGCTGGGCCGGCTGATGGCCTACAAGGACGAGTACGAGGTGGCCCGCCTCTACACCGACCCGGCCTTCCTGAAACGGATCCGCGAGCAGTTCGCCGGCGACTTCAAGCTCAGCTTCAACCTGGCGCCGCCGATGCTGCCCGGCGTCGACGAGGCGACCGGCCGGCCGAAGAAGCGTCTTTTCGGTCCGTGGATGCTGACCGCCTTCAAATGGCTGGCGCCGCTGAAGGTGCTGCGCGGCACGCCGTTCGACCCGTTCGGCTACTTCGCGGAACGGAAGATGGAGCGGCAGCTGATCGACGACTACCGTGCGCTGATCGAGCGGATCGTCGACCACCTCGACAGTAACAACCTCGACACCGGCATCGAGATCGCCGCGGCCGCCGCCGACATCGCCGGTTATGGCCCGGTCAAGGAGGCGGCCTTCAAACGCTATGAGGCATTGCTGCCGGCGCTGCTGAGCCGCTTCGAATCGCCACAAACCGACGACAACGCCGCACCGCTGCGGGTGGTCCAGCTATAGGGAGCGCTAATAGGGGGTGCAGCCACGGGCGAGCCAACAGCCGGGGCCGAGTGGTATCCTTTGGCGCTTTTTGAGACGTGCCCCCCGGCAGCCTTCCAGGGGCAATCTTCACTGGAAGGCTTCTTGCTGGCCGGTTTCTGTCTGAACAAGGGCGCCGACACGATTGACGCCGGCTTACCAGACGCCACGCCCACGCGCGCAATCCTTATATCTGCGAGGAGTAGAACCATGTCTTCCGATCCAATCGTCATTGCCTCCTATGCCCGCACCCCGATGGGCGGCCTGCTGGGCGACCTGTCGCCGGTCAAGTCGACCGACCTCGGCGCCGCCGCCGTCAAGGCCGCCGTAGAGCGCGCCGGCGTTGCGAGCGATGCGATCGACCGTATCTACATGGGTTGCGTGCTGCCGGCCGGCCTCGGCCAGGCGCCGGCCCGCCAGGCCGCATTGGCCGCCGGCCTGCCGCGCTCGGTACAGGCCACCACGCTGAACAAGATGTGCGGCTCGGGCATGCAGGCCGCCATCCTCGCCTGCGAGACACTGGCGGCTGGCGCTGCCGACGTCATCGTCGCCGGCGGCATGGAATCGATGTCCAATGCCCCCTATCTGCTCGCCAAGCACCGCAGCGGTGCGCGCTTCGGCCACGACGTGGTGAAAGACTCGATGGCCCTCGACGGCCTCGAAGACGCCTACGAGCAGGGCGCGGCGATGGGCATCTTCGCCGAGCGTGTCGCCCAGAGTTACGGCTTCACCCGCCAGGACCAGGACGCCTTCGCCACCGCCTCGCTCGCCCGCGCCAATGCCGCCATCAACAACGGTGACTTCGCCGCCGAAATCACGCCGGTCGACGTACAGACCCGCAAAGGCGTGGTGCAGGTCAAGATCGACGAGCAGCCGGGCAAGGCCAAACCGGAGAACATCCCCAACCTGAAGCCCGCCTTCGTCAAGGACGGCACCATCACCGCCGCCAACTCGTCGTCGATCTCCGACGGCGCCGCCGCGCTGGTGCTGACTCGTGCCTCGGTCGCGCAGAAGCTCGGCATGAACGTCGTCGCCCGCGTTCTCGGCACCGCCTGCCACGCGCACGAGCCGGGCCTCTACCCGACCGCGCCGGTGCCGGCGATGAAGAAGGTGATCGAGAAAGCCGGCTGGTCGATCGGCGATGTCGACTTGTTCGAGGTCAACGAAGCGTTCGCCGTGGTCGCGATGGTCGCGATGCGCGACCTGGAGATTCCGCACGACAAGATCAACGTCAACGGCGGCGCCTGCGCACTGGGCCACCCGATCGGCGCCTCCGGCGCCCGCATCCTGGTCACGCTGCTCAACGCGCTGAAATATCGCGGCCTGAAGCGCGGCGTGGCCGGCATCTGCCTCGGCGGCGGCGAAGCCACCGCGATGGCGGTGGAACTGGTCTGAACCCGACGGCGCCGTTAAACCGGCGCCGTTTTTTTCAACAACGCTCTCTAATAGCTGAAACATGACGGTCCGCACATGAAACTGAAAACACGCATTACCGAACTGCTGGGCATCGAATACCCGATCGTACAAGGCGGCATGATGTGGGTCGGCCGCGCCGAACTGGCGGCGGCGGTCTCCAACGCCGGCGGCCTCGGCATCCTGACCGCACTGACCCAGCCGAGCCCGGACGCCCTGCGCGCCGAAATCGAACGCTGCCGCAAGATGACCGACAAGCCGTTCGGCGTGAACCTGACCATCCTGCCGTCGGTCAGCCCGCCGCCCTACGCCGAGTACCGCAAGGCGATCATCGAAAGCGGCATCAAAATCGTCGAAACCGCAGGCCACAACCCGCAGGAACATATCGACGATTTCAAATCGCACGGCATCACCATCCTGCACAAGTGCACCGCCGTTCGCCACGCACTCTCCGCCGAGCGCATGGGCGCCGACATCATCTCGATCGACGGTTTCGAGTGCGCCGGCCACCCGGGCGAAGATGACATCCCCGGCCTGGTGCTGATCCCGGCTGCCGCCGACAAGGTCAAGATTCCGATGCTGGCTTCGGGCGGCATCGGTGACGGTCGCGGCCTGGTCGCCGCACTGGCACTCGGCGCCGAAGGCATCAACATGGGCACCCGCTTCTGCGCCACCGTCGAAGCGCCGATCCATCAGAGCGTCAAAGAGTTCCTGGTCAAGAACGACGAGCGCGCCACCAACCTGATCTTCCGTTCGCTGAAGAACACCGGCCGCGTCAGCAAGAACAGCGTGTCGGACAAGGTGGTCGAGATCCTGAAGAACCCGGGCGCGACCTTCGGCGACATCTCGCATCTGGTGAAAGGCGCCGACGGCCGCGTCGCGCTGGAGAGCGGCAACCTCGACGCGGGCCTGATCTGGGCCGGTCAGGTGCAGGGGCTGATCCACGACATCCCGACCTGCGAAGTACTGCTCAAGCGCATCATGGATGACGCCACCGCGATCATTCAGAAGCGTCTCGCCGGTTTCGTCGCTGCCTGATTGCAATCAGCGACCGTACCGGCCTCCCTCAGTGACGACTACCTAAGCGCTAAGCGTCGTCACTGAGGGAGATCGCGTTCGATGGGCATTGGACGACCGCCGTGCGCACCGCATCCTCCAGCTCCGGCGGCACCTCGCCGACCCGCACCACGGCATAGCCGTCGTCGTGCAGCTCGAACACCTCGGGGCAGAGCCCCAGACAGACGCTGAAACCCGCGCATATGCCCGGGTCGACGCGGACTTTCATTTCGCGCCTCCGGAGACGGGTTTCGGCAGGGGATCGAACTCCAGCGCGAGGTGCGTCAAGCCGCGCAGGATGAAGGTGGGCAGATAGCCGTAACGCCGTGCACCGGCCGGCCCGTGGACCTTCTCCGAGATACGGATATCGCTGGTCCGGTCGAACATGCGGTTGAGGCTGACCACCGCTTCGGCCCGCGCCAGCGGAGCGCCGGGACAGGTGTGGCGACCGCGGCCGAAGGCCACATGCAGACGGGCATTCTCCCGCTCTATCTGGAACTCGCCGGGGTTGTCGAACTTGCGGGCATCGCGGTTGGCGGCGCTGTTGGCCATGTACAGGAAACTGCCGGCCGGGATGTCGACGCCGCCGACCTGCGTCGGCTTTTTCGCCAGGCGGAAGTCGCCCTTGACCGGGCCCTCGAACCGCAGGCACTCCTCGACAAAATTGGGAATGAGGTTGCGATCCTCGCGCAGGCGTTTCTGCAGGTCCGGGCGCTCGCCGACCACCTGGAAGGCGTAGCTGAGCAGGCGCACGGTGGTCTCCTGCCCGGCGGCGAACAGGTTGGCGGCAATGCGGGCGACATCGAGCGGGGTGGGCACCGACTTGTCGGGGAAGGTGGCTTTTGCGAGTCCCGACAGGATATCCCCGGTGGGGTTGCGCCGGCGGTCTTCGATATAGGCCGAGAAGGTGCTGTACAGCCATTCCAGTGGCGAGTGGTGGGCTTCTCTATCTTCCACGCCGCCGATACCGGCTCCCTCCTGCTCCTGTCGTATGAGCTGCTTGCGGAACTGGATCCGGTCCTCGGCGGGCACCCCCAACAGATCGGAGACGACGAGCACGGCGAAAGGCTGGGCGAAGTCGGCCATGATTTCGCACTCGCCACGGGAAATGAAAGTGTCGATCTGCTTGTCGGCCAGCTCCCACATGAACTCCTCGTTTTCCTTGAGGCGCTTCGGTGTGATCAGCGCCATCAGCAACGCCCGATGGTCGGTGTGCATCGGCGGATCCATGGTCGGCAGCTGATCGCTGAAGGGCGTCTGGTCACGGTAGGCTTCGATCAGCGCGGAGATGTCCTCATTTTCGCGCCCCTCCAGCGGAATCGGGCAGCCCGCGAACGGTCCCGTGGTCGACATGCACGAGGAGAAGCGCTCGGCATCGTTGTAGATCTCGAGGGCTTCGTCGTAGCCCGTCACCATGAAGATGCCCTGATGCGGCTCACGCACTATCGGAGCCTGCGCCCGCAGGTAATCAAAGTAGGAGTACGGGTCGTTCACGAACCGGTCGCTGCGGAAGAAATCGTACTTTTCAAACTCTTGCTGCTGATCGTTCATGCTGGCTCCTTATTCGAGCTTCTGCCAACGGCTGGGATGTGTGCCACCAGAGCTTACCGCCGCCCCACCACTTCGCCAAACTCTTCGTAGATCGCCGCGTAGGCCGACCCCGTATCGATCGCACTCGATACCATGAGCTGCTCGGTGCCGGCACTCGCCTCGATGGCGCGCACCACCGCGTCGATATCGTCGCTGTCGATCTCGTAGATCGCCATGTAGGGGAAGATGTTGCGCTCGCCGAGCGAGCGCGAGAAGCGGAAGCGCTGCGCCGAAACGAATCCGGGCAGCGCCACCATTTGCTGCAGATGAAAGTTCTGGTACCAGTCGTTGTACTCGTCTTCGCGACCTTCGGTCGGTCGACTCATCACAACCAGTTTGTAACGCGCCATCCGCTATCAGCCCTTGTTGAATTGCGGCTTGCGCTTCTCCTGCATCGCCGCGATCGCCTCATGGTGATCGGCCGAGCGGATCGACAGCGCCTCGTAGGCGAGACCGGTATCCATCAGCGAATGGGCAACGCGCTTCAGCTCCATGTTGAGCAGCACCTTGGTCGAGCGAATCGCCTGGGTCGCGCCGTTCAGCAGTTTGTCGCAGCAGGCATCCACCGCCGCATCGAGTTCAGCGGCCGGCAGTGCGTGGTTGATCAGGCCGATTTCCGCCGCTTTGGGCGCCGGCAGCAGCTCGCCGGTCAGCAGGAACTCCTTGGCACGCGCCAGACCGATGCGCTGCGGCCAGATCACCGCACCACCGTCGCCGGCAACCAGACCGACCAGGACATGCGGATCGCCAATTTTCGCGTTCTCGGCGGCAAAGATGATGTCGCAGAACAGCGCCAGCGTGGCGCCGAGGCCAACGGCGTGGCCGTTCATGCGGCAGATCAGCGGTTTGTCGAGGTCGAGCATCGAGAAGACGATGCGCTTGGCAAGGCGCACCTCTTCGTCGAACAGCGTGGGATCGTTGACGAACGACAGGATGTGGTCGATGTCGCCACCGGCGGAGAAGGCGCGGCCGGCGCCGGTCAGCAGCACGACGTCGGAGTGCGGATCGGCGGTGGCCCAGGAGAAAACCTCGGCCAGCTCTTCATGCAGCCGCAGATTGACGGCGTTGAGCTGGTCGGGGCGGTTCAGCGTGATCGTCAGCAGACGACCCTTACGTGACAACTCAAGCGTTTCAAACGAACGCACCGGTGCAACATCGGACATGATCAGGCAACTTCCTCTGGTGTCGCCGCCGCCTCCGTCGTCTTGCCGGCGCGCACGGCAATGTCATTGACTGCGACGAAACCGAACGTCATCGCGGGGCCGATGGTACCACCGGCTCCCGGATAGAGGTTGCCGAACGGGCTGCCCGAGTTGTTGCCGGCCGCATAGAGGCCCGGTATCGGCTGGCCGCTGCCATCGAGCACACGCGCTTTCGCGTCGGCCTTCAGACCGCCCTTGGTGCCGAGGTCGCCGGCGTGGATCGGCACGGCGTAATAGGGTGCGCGGTCGATCGGACCAAGGCACGGGTTCGGTGCAATCGACGGGTCACCGAACATGAGGTCGTAGGCATTGCCGCCGCGACCGAATTCGGGATCGACGCCGGTGCGCGCGTACTGGTTCATGTTGCCGACGGTCTGCTTCAACACATCGACCGGCAGATGGATCTTGGTCGCCAGTGTCTCCAGCGTGTCGGCCTTGAAGATGTAGTGGTCCCAGCAATCCTTCGGAATCAGGCAGTCCGGCATGATCAGCGACGGCATGAAACCGCCGGCGGTGAATTTGGCGCGGAACTGCGCATCGAACACCAGCCAGCACGGCGTGTTGGCACCGGTCGCCAGCTGGTCCTTGACCATCGCCGCGCCGAACTCGTCGTAGCTGCAGGCCTCGTCGACGAAACGCACGCCATTGCGATTGACGCAGACGCTGTGCGGACGGCCGACATCGAATGCCGCCTGATGGATCTCCTCGAAGTTGGAGACCTTCGGCATCGGCATGTGCATGGTCGGAATCCACCACGCCCCCTCGGTATGTTCGGTCGCCGCACCGATCTTCATGCCGGCGAGCAGCGCCTCGCCGCGATTGGCATCTTCCGGCGAGCTGCTGTGGCGGGTCAGCCCCGGCACCGGGAAAAACCTGTCGCGCAGCTCCTGGTTCCACTCGAAACCGCCGGCACAAAGTACGACGCCGTGTTTTGCGTTGATCCGATAACGGCGCCCGAAATGGTTGACCGTCACGCCGGCAACCTTGCCGTCGCTGACGATCAGTTCATCCAGAGCGGTTTCAAGACGCACCTCGACACCGCGATCGAACAGCGCCTTGAACAGATGCCCCATCAACGCGCCACCATTGGTGAAACGGCGATCGCGGCGATGGATCAGGCGCGTGCCGAGATCGGTCCAGTAGCGCCAGAAGATATGCAGCAGGGTCTTGATCCAGCCCTGCCCGCGCGTCGAGATCGAGAAGAACTCCGGCAGATCCATCGCGTAACGGTTGAGCAGCTTGAAGCGGGTGTACTGCTCGCGCATCAGCACGAATTTGTCGCCGAGCTGGCGGCCGTCGAAGGTGTCGCAGATCAGCGAGCGGTCGTTGCGCGCAGCCGGCGCGTCGGCGAAGTAGTCGGGCCACACCGCCGGCATCACTGGAATGCCGACCGCCTTCATGAACTTCACCATCGCCGGCGCCTCGTCGACGAAGGCTTCGAGGCGATCGCGCTGAACCTCACCGCGGATCAGGCTGTCGATGTATTGCAGCGCCTGCTCGCGACTGTCATCGCTCGGCGCCAGCTGGTGGTTCGGCACCCACAACACACCGCCGGAGGTAGCCGACGTGCCGCCGAACTTGTGCGCCTTCTCGACCACCAGCACGGAGAGGCCGAGCTCGGCCGCGCGCAGCGCCGCCATCACGCCGGCCGAACCGGAGCCGACCACGACCACATCAAAGGTTTCAGGCTGCTGCATCGACGTTCTCCACCGACTGTTTTCACGTTGTTATCTGGCAGCGTTGTCTGGCAGCCGCCGCGTCTTTCAGCGACGCGGCGGCGTCAAGCGCAACGGCAACGACACGAAGGGACTCGCGCTACTCGCTCGGCGCGACCTGCATGCGCAGACCGTCCAGCGCCGGGGTCAGCCGGATCTGGCAGCAGAGACGGCTGTTGGGCCTGTGCACGTCGGCGACCATGTCCAGCGTCATCTCTTCGATGTCGTCGGGCTTGCCCACCACCTCCATCCACGACTCGTCGACATAGACATGACAGGTGGCGCAGGCGCAGCCGCCACCGCAGTCGCCGAGAATGCCATCGACGCCGTTGGCGCGCCCCAGCTCCATCAGCGACTCGCCGACATCACCGTCCTCGATGGTCTTCTCAACGCCGTCGAGCTGAACAAATGTGACCTTGATACCCATTGCGCCTCATCTCCCCGCCCCCGGAACCAATGCGGAGGCGTTTACCACAGGTTGAATAAAACGGGATGGCGCCCCCCACGAGGAGGAGCGCCGCCCAGACTCATCGGAACTGCCCTGTTCCATCAAAACTGATAGGTCAGCTCGACACCGTAGGTGCGCGGCTCGCCGACAGCGGCGCCATTGTGCCCGAGCGAGGCGCCGAGCGGCATCCCTCCGACGAAGTACTCCTTGTCGGTCAGGTTCTTGCCGAACAGCGCCGCGGAGAGCTGGCTGCCCATGACATTGCTCCAGTTCAACCGCGCATTGAGCAGCCGGTAGGAGGGCAGCTCGGTGTCCGGCGTCAGCGAGTGGGCGGCGTTGGAGAAGTACATGCTGTCCTGGCCGTAACCCTCGACGCGCAGCGCGACATCGCCAATCGCGCCGCTGGTCACCAGGTCGAACTGCGCCCACGCCGACCAGGTCTTCTCCGGCGTGTTGGCCACCGGCCCATAGGAGTAGTCGACGCCGAACAGCGTGGTGTTGCCGTCGGTGAAGTCGGCATCGGTGTAGGCCGCCGCCACGCCCAGTTCGAGACGGTCGGTCACCATCATCGTGGCTTCGATCTCGAACCCCTGCACTTCCATTTCGGGGATGTTGGCCGTTACCGCGATCGACGGCGGATCGCCAGGAATCAAACCTGCCGGCGGCACGGGGAATTCGATGCGCTGAACATCGTCGACCCACTGCTTGTAGACGGCGACATTCAGGCGGGTCGGGCGTTCGAACATCGTGCCCTGATACTTAAAGCCGGCTTCGACATCCTGCACCTTCTCCATGGCGAACTTGTTGCCGCCACCGGTGGCATCGGTATCGATCGGCGGCGCGGATCCGTTGAAACCGCCACTGCGGAAGCTGTGGCGCGCCTTCAGGTAGGTCAGCGTCGATTCGTTGAGATCGTATTCGAGGCCGATCTCCCAGGAGGGCTCCCTGAACGTCTCATCCTGCTTCTGCGCGAAGCCGGGCACCTGGTAGTAATCGCTCTGGGAGAGCTGCTCGATCGAGACATCCTCCTGGGTGTAACGGAAGCCGGCGGTGACGCGCAGATCCGGCATCAGGCTGTAGGTGCCCTGTGCATAAAACGCCGTGGTGTCGGTCTCGATGCGGAAGTTGTTGGTTGCCGTCTGGACACCGAAATAGGTCTGCGGCCACAGCGTATCGGCCCTCTGCTGCTGCAGGTAGAGACCAGCGATGTAGTTCAGGTCGCCATTGAACGCCTCGCCAGCGAGCTGGAACTCCTCGGTGAAAGACTTCACTTCGCTCTCGTTGCCGATCTTTCCGGTGTCGATGTTGCGCGTCACGAAGGTCGGGAACAGCGCACCGAGCGCCGGCTGCTCCGAGTCGGTATCGCCGACGGTGTAGCCGAGGATGTTCTTCAGCCGCAGGTTGTCGCGCAGCTCGAAGGTGGTGGTGTTGATGAGGATCTGATCCTCGCCGACATGGTCGGCGCCATACGGATGTTGCGTCTTGTAGTGGCCGATCTGGCGCTGCTCGTCGACGGCACCGGCGATGAAGGAGGAAGCCGTATTCAGCGGGCGCCCCAGCCGCGCCTCGTCGTCCGGCGTGTAGATGCTGTAGACGTAGGTGGCGCCGGTGTTGGTGCCATCGACACGCGAATAGCTGTAGAGCGTGGTGTTTTCGAGCCGCTCGTTCGGGCTGAAGGTCAGCGTCACGCGGCCGCTGTCGCGACCGATGTCACCGTGGGTCTCGCCGGTGACGATGTTGTCGATATAGCCATCCTTGCGGATCGTGTTGAAAGCGCCACGGAACAGCAGTTTGTTGTCGACCAGCGGCACGTTGACCATGCCCTCGACCTCGCGCAGGTCGAGGTTGCCGGCGCGAACCCGCAGCATCGCCTCGCTCTCGTTGGTCGGCGCCGCCGCCGTGTAGAGCACGGCGCCGCCGGTGGTGTTGCGCCCGAACAGCGTGCCCTGCGGCCCTTTCAGCACCTGCACCGAGGCGAGGTCGTAGAAGGTCGAGGCGCCACTGATGGTCAGCGGCACTTCGTTGAGGTAGGCGACCACGGCCGATGGCGAGCCACTGAAGGTGTCGGCGGATTGACCGCGAATGGCGTAGGTCAGTGAGTTGTTGCCCTGCGTCTGACGAATGGTCAGCCCCGGCACCGCCAGCTGCAGGTCAGAGTCGGTGCGCACCTGGCGCTGGTTGAGCTGCTCGGCGCTGAGCGCGGTGACCGCGATCGGCACATTGGCGAGACTCTCGTCGCGACGCCGCGCCGTCACCACCACCTCCTCCAGCGATGCGGCCTGGCGCGAAACCGGCTGCGCCGCGACCAGCGGCGACATCGTCGCCAGCACGCCGGCCGCCGCACAGCCGACACCTGCCATCTTGAATCGGTTGGCAATCACTTTGTTTTTCTTCATGGCCATCTCCTCGGGTTGCGCCGCCGGCGCGTCGAAACATCGCTCGCGGCAAAACGAATTATCGTTATCTGCTGCTGGCTGCCATTTGTTGCCGACCATTGTTTGTTGCCAACCATTGCTGCCTGACGACATCGGACCCTCTGTTGTGAACTCCCACCCTTACTCTTTCAGTGCACGCTCACGCGCTTCGAACAACTCCTTCAAATGGTTGACCGGATCACCGGCCGTGATGCCACCGTCGATCGGCATGACAATCCCGGTGATCTGCGCGGCGCGATCGCTGCAGATGAACAGCGCTGCATTGGCGACGTCGATCGGCCGGCCGTGGCGCTTCAGTGGCTGGTTCGAATCCCACACCGGCGCCATCGCGTTCTTCACCCGCTCCGCCTGCTCGGGTGTCATGTCCGGCGTGGTGAAGGCATTCAGCGAGGTGCGGATGTGGCCCGGCGCGAAACAGTTGACGCGAATGCCGTACTCGGCCAGATCGATCGCGATCGATTTGCTGAGCTGGATCACCGCCGCCTTGGTGGCGCGATAACTCATCAGCGCGTGACCGGGCAGTACGCCGGCAATCGATGCGTTGTTCAGGATCACGCCACCGCCGTGATCCTTCATGTAGCGACCAGCCGCCTGGCAGCCCGCCATCACGCCGAACAGATTGACGCCGATCACCTTCTGGAAATCGGCGAGATCGTCGTCGAGAAAGCGCGGATAGGTGGCACCGGAGATACCGGCGTTGTTGAACATGATGTGCAGGCCGCCAAACTCGGCGACGGCGAGATCGACCAGCGCCTGCACTTCATCCCTGCTGGAAACGTCGGTGCGCCTGAACCGCGCCGCACTGCCAAGCCGCGCCGCCAGTTGCTCACCCGCCTCGACATTGACATCGGCGATGACGACTTTCGCACCTTCGCTGACAAACAACTCGGCCGTTGCACCACCAATGCCGTTGGCACCGCCGGTGACAATCGCCACTTTTCCTGCTAATTCCTGGCCCACGAAAACCTCCGCATTGCGGCAATGCACCCGAGGGTGCGTCTGTTAGCGTCGTTTGAACGTCATCGGCAACGATGCGATCGAGTGCGTCGCCACGGTCGGCTGGTACTTCACCTCCGCCACCGGAATGGCCAGCCTGAAATCACCGACACGCCGCACCAGCTCCTTCGCCGCCACCTTGATCTCCATGCGCGCCAGCGAGGCGCCGATGCAGCGGTGGATGCCAACGCCGAAGGCGACGTGCGAACCGAGGTTGCCGCGATTCATGTCGAAATTGCGCGGGCATTCGAACTGCGCCTCGTCGTCGTTGCCCGACGCGTAGAGCACCAGCATGTGCGCCTCTTTCGGCAATTTGGTGCCTCCCAGCTCGGTCTCGCGCGTGGTCATCTTGGCCAGCCCGCGCACCGGCGGCGCATAACGCAGCAGCTCCTCGACGAAGCGATTCAGGTAGCGCTCATCCTCGAGGTTGTCATAGAGCGTCTGCGCCAGGTCAGGCTGCGTCGCCAGCACGAACAGCAGGTTGCCGATCGCCGTCGCCGTGGTGTCGTTGCCGGCGATGATCAGCGCGCGCACCAGCGACACCGCCTCGTCGAAGGTCAGCTTGCTGCCGTCGGAGAGTTCGGCGTGTACCAGGTCGGAGATCATGTCCTCGCGCGGAGTGGCCTCGCGATCCTTCATCTGCGCGATGATGAAATTCTGCAGCTCGCAGATCAGCTTTGCGTTGGCGATCATCTGTTCGCGATCCTGCATGCGACCGATCTGCGCGGTGATCGCCTCCGACCATTGCGAAATCTTCTCGCCGTTGTACTGATCGATCCCCATCTGCTCGCAGATGACGGCGATGGTCAGCGGAATGGCGAACTCCTTGACGCCATCGACCACCTGGCCACCGCTGGCTTTCTCCGCCACCTGCTCGACCAGCTCGGAGATGATCCGGGTGATGTTGGGCTCCAGCGTTTTTACCCGATGCGCGGAGAAGGCACCGTCCAGCAGCTTGCGGATGCGGGTGTGCTCGGGCGGATCGCTCTTGATCGCATCGGCGAAGAAACCGCCGCCTTCGGTTTCGAGGATCTGTTTGAACTCTTCGAAGAAACCGCTGGCGTACTGCGCCTGGTAACCCTTCTTGTCGGAGAAGGTCTCCGGATCACGCAGCAACGCGACGATATCCTCGTGACGCGAGACCAGCCACATGCCGAGTTTTTCGTCGAAGTGGACCGGATCGTCGTTGCGCAGCGTCCAGTAGAAATCATTGGGATGGGCGAGAATGGCCGGCTCCGTCAGCGAACGACCGGCGAGGTCGACCCTGTGGCGCCCGACCGGACACTCCCCTGCTTTCGTTTCAACACCGCTGTTATTCATATTCGCGCCTCACGTCAGAGTGATGGTTCAGAAAATTGAGCTCGTCTCTACTTGTCATTCCGCGCGTAGTCGCGGAATCCATGACTATTCCACTCATCAACAATCATTGCAGTGACACCGAAGCGCCACCGAAGAACTCCTGCGGCAGCGACGCCGTCTCGGTCGGTGCCGACAGCCGGTATTCGCGCGGCCCCACCTTGTAGACGCGCTTGAACATGCGACTGAAATGGGCCGGACTCTTGAAGCCGACGCGATAGGCAATCTCGCTGATCGGCACTTCGCCCGGCTTCGATGATGCCAGCCAACGGCTGGCGATCTTCAGCCGCTTGTCCCACACCAGCTCCGAAAAGGGCGTGCCGTTCAACTGCAACAGGAACGACAGGTAGCGCGGCGAAATGCCACACCCCCTGGCCACGGTGGCGATGCTCAGCGCCGGGTCCGACAGATGGAGATCGATGAAACGCAGCACATCCTGCAAGCGCCGCTCGGAGAGCGTCTGCCGCGTCGGGGTACTCTCCTCGCAGCGCCGGATGCCCTCACCCAGCACCGACAGCGCACTGTCGACCAGCAGCTGCTCGACCGGCTCGGCCAGCTCGCCGTCGCCTTCGAACACCTCAAGGAACAGCCGCTCGGCAATGGCGAACTCACGACTGCCGCCGTGCAGCACCAGCCCCGTCTTCACCTCGTGCGGCACGAAGCGGCGGAACAGATGCGTCGGCACGATCACATGCAACACCTCATGCAGCGACGACTCGTCGGCCTGGCACTCCATCGAAAACGGTGCCGTCGACTGCGTAATGGCGAAATCACCCGCTTCGGCAACACTCTGCCCGCACTGGTGGGAGATGCAGAGGCGGCCGCGCTTGACGAACCACAACACCGTCACGTCGGTGCCATCCTCGCGAATATGCGCCCACGAACGGCGGAAGAACTGCCGCGTCTTCGCCTGCATGTGAATGATCGAGCAGGAGCCGACCGCCTTCTTGTCGGCGCGCACCTCGATCACCGAGCCGGCTTCGATCGAGTAGTCGCCGAGGTAGTACTCCTGATTGGCGGCGCCGCGAAAGGCGCGCTGGCACTCGCGGTAGTTGCGCTTATCGATGACAAACAGCGTTTCGGACATGGTTGAACCTCGCACTGTTCTATTCATTCAGCACTGAAGTCATTCAGCGTGTGACGCCGCTGTCGGCGAGGCGCTGCTGCTCCTCGGCCGACAACCCCAGTATCTCGCCGAACACATAGGCATTGTGTTCGCCGAGTCGTGGCGCTCCATCGCGAATATCCGCTGCGCGCGACATCTTCCAGCCGGGGCCGACGATCGGGCGCGTTGCGCCATCGCTCGTCGTCACCTCCCGATAGAAACCTCTGGCCCACAGATGGTGATCCGAAACCAGATCGACCGAACTCTGGCTCTTGCTGGCGGCGACGCCGCGCTGCTGCAGCGCCTGCGCCAGCTCGGCGGCGCCGTGGCGCGCGCTCCACGCGCCGATCAGTCGATCGAGTTCGACCACATTGGCCTGCCGCGCTTCGCATGTCGAATAACAAGGATCGGTCGCCAGCACCGGCTGCCCCATCGCTTCAGTCAACGCCTGCCATTGCCTATCGGACGACACCGCGATAACCATCCACTCGCCGTCGAGACAGGGATAGGCACCGTGTGGCGCCATCTCGCCGTGGCCATTGCCATCGCATTCGTGCACGACACCGTTCAGCACGTAGTCCATCACCGTATCGCCGATCATGCTGCTCATGCACTCGACCGCGGAAACGTCG
Source organism: uncultured Verrucomicrobiaceae bacterium (assembly GCA_964386045.1). Classification (GTDB taxonomy): domain Bacteria; phylum Pseudomonadota; class Gammaproteobacteria; order Pseudomonadales; family CAMLJR01; genus CAMLJR01. The sequence continues at coordinate 24,039 of CAYLRA010000018.1, forward strand.
ATGAACTGCCCCTCGCCGGTGCGACGGCGATGCAGCAGCGCTGCCATCGTCGCGTAGGCAGCGGCGGCACCGAAGGTCGAATCGGCGTAACGCACGTTCATGCCGGCCGGTGCCTCGCCCTCGTGACCGACCAGCGCACTGACGCCGCCCAATGCGGCGAAACAGGGGGCATAACCGGTCTGGTAGGCGAGCGGCCCTTCGTTGCCGTACATCCCCATCGAGGTGTAGACGATGTCGGGTTTGACCGCTTTCACCACGTCGTAGCCGAGACCGAGCCGCTTCACCGCACCGGGGCGCAGGTTTTCGACGACGACATCGGCATTGCGCAGCAGGTCGAGGATCAGATCGATCCCCTCCTTCGTTTTCATGTCGATCTGCACGCTCAGTTTCTGCGGATTGACCGCGAGGAAACCGGGCGCGTTGTTGATATCGGCGACGCCGTAGGTACGCGTCACATCGAGCGAACCTTCGCTCTCGACGCGAATCACTTCGGCACCGAGAAAAGCCAGCAGCTTGCCGACATAGGGTCCGGCCCACACCTTGGTCAGTTCGACCACGCGCACGCCCTGCAGCGGACCGCCGCGCATCCGCGGAGTCATGCTTCGCCTCCTGCTGTCGCCAGCCCGGCCAAGCGCTGGTCGTGCTGACCGAGCAGTGGCGCGGCGCTCATCAGCTGCGCCGGCGTTGCGCTCATCCGGTAGGGAACCGTGGGATATTTCGCGGTGCCCAGCACCGGGTGATCGAGTTGAGTGAAGAAGCCGCGAAACGCGTACTGATCGCAGGCCATCAGGTCGCCGGCGTTGTTGACGGCAACGACGGTCAGGCCGAGCTTCTGCGCCGCAGCCGACACTTCGTGCTTGCGCTCTCCTTTCAACCACTCGCCGATCTGTTTTCTGCACTGGGCGACACGCGCCGGCGTGCAGTCGCTCTCCATCCAGTGCGGTGGGAATTCGTTCATCCAGGCCGGATCGTTCAGCAGCTGGCGCAGCGCGTCCCAGTGACTCGGTGCCGACATCCAGATGTAGGCGTAACCATCGCGGCACGGGAAGATGCCGGCCGGACCGAACAGATCGAACTGCTGGCGCGACGTGCCGACATCCATGTCGCCGACGATCATCTGGCCGAGTACGTAGTCGACGCGCGAGGCCAGCACCTCCTGCTTCGATATCTCGATGACGCGACCGAGCTTCGATTCGGCGCGCTCGAACAGCGCAGCGACGACACAGAGCGCCGCTTCCAACCCGGCTTCGTAACTGGCGAGGAAGCGGCCTGCCCCTTTCAGCGGCGGCTGTCTCTCTTCGCTGCCGCTCGGCGTGTGATAACCCCAGCCGCTGCTGTGAAACACATTCAGATCTTCGGCGTGCTGGCGATCCTCGGCCGGATCGAGCCCGAACGGCGTGATCGAACAGAACACCAGGTGCGGGCGCTGCTGCTCGACCAGCGCCGGCACCAGCCCGATCGGCTTCAGCCACTCGATGCCGTGGTCGTCGATAACGACATCGACATGTGCCAGCACGCGATCGAGTGCAGCGCTGCCGTTCGCTGTCGCGAGATCGAGTGTCACCGACTGTTTGTTGGTATTGAGGTAGGCGAACAGACCGCTGCTTTCACCGTCGGTTTTGCTGGCGACAAGCGGCCCCATGCGGCGAGTCGGGCTGCCGCAGCCGGGCTTCTCGATCTTGATCACGTCGGCGCCAAAATCGGCGAGCAGCTTGCCGCAATATTCGCCGGCAACACCCTCGGCCAACTCCAGCACCCTGAAACCGCGCAATGCAGACATTCCGGCCTCGTTTCTCGTCAGCTCTCGATTCTCGACATCTCATAATCACCAGAGTCGTCGAGCAGTGCCTTCCAGCCCGGGTAGACCACGATGGTGGTGAAGGTCTCTTCGATGATCGCCGGCCCGATCACCTCGTGACCGGGTTTGAGTTCGACGCCGCGATGGACGTCGGTCTGCTTGAAGCCCTCGCCGAGGTTGGCGCGGCGCGTCTTTGCCGGCACCGCCAGTTGCACTGGTGCGCTCAGCCCCTTGCCGACTACCGGCGACGGCGTGTCGACCGCGGAGACCAGCCGCACGCCAATGATTTCGGGCAGCTCCACTTCGCGAATATGGTCGAACTCTTCCATGTGCCGCTCGTTGAAGGCCGCCAGTGCTTTCGCACCGAAATCGTCGTCGAGGAAACTGAAATCCTGACGCCCGTTACAGCTGTGCATGTCGAAGCTGGCGGCGAAGTTCTGGCCGGCGTAACGCATGTTCAGCTGGTAGTGGAACTGGATCTGCTCCGCACCGAAATTGGCATCGGCGAAATAGTTGATCGCGCGCGTCTCCAGCTCCTGCCACAGCAGTTTGAGCTGTTCGAGATCGGGACTCTCGACGGAGAAGCTGCAGGAGCGCTCCTCGTCGATGGTCGGCTTGGCGACCAGCGTGCCGAGTGCCGAGAAGGTCGGCGACGCCTTCGGCACCAGCACCTTGGTGATGCCGAGCGCATCGGCGTGCACCGCGGCGAAAGCCGGGCCGTTGCCACCGTAGGCCAGCATCACCATCTCCTTGGCGTCGACACCCTTGCCCGCGGTGGTGCGGCGCACGGCCTGGATCATGTTGGCGTTGACGACGCGCCAGCAGTCAAACGCGGCGTGCTCGGCGCTGTATCCCATCTGTTCGCCAATCGCGGCGAACGCCTCTTCGACACCATTGCGCGTCAGCGAAAAACTGCCACCGGCAAACTCCGCTTCCGCCGACAGGATGCCGAGCATCAGCAACGCGTCGGTGACGGTCGGCTGCGTGCCACCGCGACCGTAGCAGATCGGACCCGGCTCCGAACCGGCCGAGGCCGGGCCGACCATCAGCTCACCGCCACTGACGTGACAGATCGAACCACCGCCGGCGCCGAGTGTCTCCACCTGCACCATCGGCACACCGACCAGATAGCGGTGGTGGATGTTCCAGCCGGCCACCGCCGGCGCAGCACCGTTGACCACCATCGACATGTCGTAGGAGGTTCCGCCCATGTCGACGCAGAGCAGATTGGGGCAGCCCTTGGCGACACCGGTATGCGCCGAGCCGATGACACCACCGGCCGGGCCTGACGCGAGTACACGAATCGGCGAACCGTCGATGTACTCCTTGGTCATGACGCCGCCGCTGGCCTGCATCACCATCAGCTGGTTGCGATAACCGGCCTCTTTCAGACGATTGACCAGCTTTTCCAGATAGGAAGTGACACGCGGGCCGACGTAGGCGTTGACCACCGTGGTGCTGGTGCGGTCGAACTCGGGGCCGCGCGGCAACACCTGATGCGACACCGAGAGATGCACACCCGGCATCTCTTCGCGCACGATCTCGGCAACACGTTTCTCATGCGCCGGATTGACGAACGAAAACAGCAGCGAAATCGCCACCGACTCGACATTCTGCTTTTTCAGCTTGCGGCACTGTGCGCGCACCGCCTCTTCATCCAGTTCTTTGTAAACGCTGCCGTTGAACAACATCCGCTCCGGCACGGTCAGGCGGCGGCGGCGCGGCGTGATCTGCTTGAACGGCTTCAGCGTCGCGTCCCAGATGTCCTCCTTGAAACCGCGGCGGTACTCCATCTCGTCGCGAAAACCCTCGGTGGTCAGCAGGCCGGTCACCGCGCCGTTCATCTCGATCAGCGTGTTATCGGCGATGGTGGTGCCATGCACGATCGCTTCGCACTGGCCGAGAAAATCGCCGAGAGTGAGCCCCTCTTTGTCGGCAAGCTTGCCGAGACCGGTCATCACGCCGATCGAGCGATCCTCCGGCGTGCTGAGGTTCTTGTGCAGGATCACCTGCGCACCTTTCAGCAGTGCCCCGTTTTCCGCGCTTTTAAACAAAGCGAAATCGGTGAAGGTGCCGCCGATATCGATACCCACGCGGTAACCCATCACTTCGCTCCTCGCGCTGCACCGGCAGCCTTCATTTTCTCTCTCAATGCTTGTGTAGCAGCGACATCGACGCTCAGGTCGTACTCCTCCAGCGACCCGGTCAGCACCACGCCATACTTGTCACGCGCCGCCTGCAGGCTGACGTATTCGTCGAGCACATCCTCTTTCACCGCTTCGGGATCACGTGCGAGCGACGAACCGAAACCGGCGCCACCGCCGTGCTGATAGGCCATCACGGCACCGGCCGGCAGCTGTGTGCTCTCGACCAGCTCGATCTTGTATTCGTTCTCGGTTCCGACCAGGAAACGGTTGCTGTAGGCGATCGCATCGTCGCCGCCACACATGCCGCGCAGCGGGTGTTTGGCCGAAACCATCCACGCCATCGCCGACACCGGCTCCAGCACCTTCTTGACGTTGAGGCTGCCCGGCGCGCCGCGCCACTGGCCGGCACCACCGCCATCGGTGGTCATCTCGCGCGAGAGGTTCAGCACCGGGAAGCGCATCTCCGCCTCTTCGGCCATCGCCAGCAGCAGGCCGCCGAGCGACGCCGGGCAGGAGCCCCAGCCATCGATCCCTTTCACCGCCGACGCATCCATCGAACGTGAATCGACGCCCTGGTCCATCCACATCATGCCGTTGTCGTAGAAGCCGACCACCGCGTTGGGCATGCCGATCTTGTAGATCTGCGGCTGCGCACGCTCCGGCACCACGTTCGACAGCGCAACGCAGACCGCCTCGGTGATTTCGCAGGCCGGGTGGAACGAGCCAAGCGCCGCCGGCTTGTTCGGCGGCGGGTGGGCGATGCAGCCCTCGGGGATGACGATCTCGACCGCGTTGAACAGCCCTTCGTTCTTCGGAATGGTCGGATCGATCATGCCGCACAGCTGCGTCATCACGTAGCCGCGACTGTTGCCGAAGGTGTTCCAGACGCCGACCAGGTTTTGCCGGTCATCGGTGCCGGTCAGATCGACGGTGAGCTGGTCGCCCTCGACCTTGCAGGCGACGTGCACTTTCACGTCCGGCGTGCCCTGGGTGTCGGCATCGACCCAGGTAGTGGCTTCGTAGACACCATCGGGCCAGCGCGCGATCTCTTCGCGGAAACGGCGCTCGGTGTTGTCGACGGCGTAGTTCAGTACCGCGCGAACCATGTCGGTGCCGTACTTGCGGATCAGCTCCTGGTGCTGCCGCGCCGCCTGCTGCACGCCGCCGATCATCGCCGCCAGGTCGCCGGCGAAGGTGGCGAAGCGGTTGTTGCGCTCCACCAGCTTGATCACATCGCGACGTTTCTGGCCGCGATGGACCAGCTTCAGGCAGGGAATCGCCAGTCCCTCGGTGAAGATGTCGGTCGCTTCCAGCGTGTAACCGCCGGGGTCCTTGCCGCCGGTGTCGCCCTGGTGCGCCTGCAGCGCCTGCACCAGCACCAGCTTGCCGTCGTCGTCGAACACCGGCGCATAGACGTTGTAGTCCGGCAGGTGACCGCCGCCGTGGTCGGGGTCGTTGCCGAGGAAGACATCACCCGGACCCCAGTCGTAATCCTCGAAATTCATCAGGCCGTAACGCACCGTCAGCTGGGTGACGAAAGTGAGGTGCGGCGTGCCGATCGAGCCGACCACGAGACGTCCGTTGGAGTCGATGACCGACGAGTTGCGCTCGTTGGACTGGTTGATCAGCGGCGACGAGGCGGCGCGCCCGAGGTGGGCACAGGCTTCGAAGCAGACGGTCTCCAGCGCGCCGCGAATGATGCTGGCGGTGACCGGATCGACCGTCGCGGCGGTCTCCAGCGGCGGGCGCCTGGCGGCCAGTTTCCGGTTCAACTCGTAGGACATGCAGGTACTCCTGATGGATCTGCCGCGTAGGTCGTCGATCTGCCGCAGGAGAGCCCGCCGCGAAAATGCAGGCAGCCGGTCCGCACGGACAGCAATGGCGAACATATATACCAAGGGTCCGACCCCTATTCCCGACAGCTGGTGTGGGGTTTTCGACAGTTGGGACGCGACCTGCGTGATCGGTATAACGAGCGCGCCGGCAATGCCGAAAAGGGTCGGTTGAAGCGCTAAATCAGCGGTGGATTGAGACGCCGGAACGCCTTGTCGATCTGGTAGGAGAAATAGGGATAGGCGGGCATCACGGCGGAGGCGTCGTCGAGCCGGCGCACCTGCTCCGGTGTCAGCGACCAGCCGACCGCACCGAGGTTGTCGCGCAGCTGCGCCTCGTTGCGCGCGCCGATGATCACCGAAGCGACCGTCGGCCGCGTCAGCAGCCAGTTCAGCGCGATCTGGGGGATGGTGCGACCGATCTCCACCGCCAGCGCATCGAGCACGTCGACGACGCGATAGAGCCGCTCCTCGTCGACCGGCAGTCCCCATTTGGCCACCTCGTGCAGGCGACTCCCTTCCGGAAAGGGCTGACCGCGCCGCACCTTGCCGGTCAGCCGCCCCCAGCCGAGCGGGCTCCAGACCAGCGCGCCAACCTGCTGGTCCTGCGCCAGCGGCATCAGCTCCCACTCGTAGTCGCGACCGACCAGCGAGTAGTGCACCTGATGCGCGACGTAACGCGGCCAGCCGTGGCGCTCGGCGGTGGCCAACGATTTCATCAGCTGCCAGCCAGCGAAATTGGAGGCACCGACATAACGCACCTTGCCGCTGCGCACCAGCAGGTCGAAGGTGTAGAGCACCTCGTCGATCGGCGTGAAGGCATCGAAACCGTGCATCTGCAGGATGTCGATGTAATCGGTATTGAGGCGCTGCAGCGCCGCATCGACGCCATTGATCAAACGGTGACGCGACGAACCGATATCGTTCGGCCCGCGCCCGGTCGGCAGGCTGATCTTGGTGGCGATCAGCACCTTGTCGCGACGACCGGTGACTGCGGCACCAAGCACCTGCTCGGAGGCGCCATCGGAGTAGACATCGGCGGTGTCGAACAGGTTGAGACCGTGCTCAAGGCAGACGTCGATCAGCCGCCTCGCCTCGTCGACATCGCTGTTGCCCCACGCCGAGAAGAACGGCCCCTGCCCGCCGAAGGTGCCAGTGCCGAAACTGAGTACCGGCACGCGCAGGCCGGAGGCGCCGAGCTGGCGGTATTCCATGGTTTTCGCCTTTTACAAGAGTCTCGCGATGCCGGTGAGGGGTGTGGTGCCGTGCATGTTGCCGGGGGCGTGTGTCGCCATGGATGGCGACACCCGAGCCTGTCCATGGATGGACGTCTTTGCGTCCCCCGGCAACATGCACGGCACCGCACCTGGCGGTGAACGCGACTACACGTCCATCAGGGCTTCCGACGATTGGAACGGCTCATCCGCCACTCCGGCGGATACTGCATGTCGATATCCTTCACGACATTGTTGAGCCCTTCGCCAAACACATCGTCGCCGAGCTGCACGTCACTGGCGCGATCGTTCTTCATCATCGGCAGCATGCCCTCGACGAAACCGGTCAGCAGGCTGCCCATGTATTCGCCGCGATACTGCTTGTAGATTTCGAGAAAGGTCTTCTGCACCTGCACCACGTCGGTCGGGCGCGAACGCGAGCAGGCCAGCGCGTATTTCTTCGTTTCGTCGGCGAGGTTTTCCAGCGGCACCACACTGTTGACGAAGCCGCTGTCGTACATCTCCTTGGCGGTGAACGGGCGCCCGGTGAAGAGCATCTCGGAGAAGCGGCGCAGACCGATGGTCTCGACCCAGGTCCACAGGCGCGGACCCCAGCCGGCGTAGCGGAACGCCGGGTGGCCGAACAGCGCCTCGTCCGACGACACCAGCAGATCGGCATCGGCCGCCTGATAGAAATGCCAGCCGTAACAGTAACCTTTCGCCTCGATGATGGAGATCTTCTTGAACTCCTGCAGCGGGCGATTGCCGGCGGGTGCCTTGGCGTAGTGGTCGGTCAGCCCGTGCAGGAAACGGAAACTCTCCTTCGGTGGATATTTCACGTTCGGATCGTTGATGCCGAATTCGTGCAGCAGCGACACATCCTCGTTCTTTTCCGACAACATCTCCGCCTGCTCGGGCAGGTCGCCGCCGCCGCCGAAATGCTCGCCCTCGCCGCGAATGACCAGCACCTTCACCTCGTCATCGATGTTGGCCTGGCGCACCAGATCGGCGTAGAGCTGGCGCATACCGACGGTGGTCGCGTTGATGGCCTCGGGGCGGTTGAAGGTCAGGTAGGCGATGCGGTTCTCCACATCCTTTTCATAGCGAATGAACTGGCGCGCCGCCTCTTTCAGCTCTTCGTAATCGATCATCGTGGTCACCTGGCTGTGATTGCGCGCGACGATTCATCGCCGGCGCTTATTTTAGGAATGAGCACCGAAACACCCGGCTCCGACAGCGCCGCCGCTACCGGCACCTGCCGCATATGGAGTCGGCCTGTATCCCACAGGCCCATATTTACGTCAAGACAAGCTGCGTGCTAGTGTCCCGGCGCTCCGGCGACATGACCCGACCATTGCACAATCAGGCAAGTCGATGTGCAGATACCGACAACAAAGCGAGGATATGGGCGCGTGAGCGAGGAGACAGGCGCGTGAGTGAGCAACCGTTCTACAGCCTCGACGGACCGCTCGACTCGATGCCGACCGAGCGCCAGCTGCGTGCCGCCAACCTCACCGGCCTGCCCGGCCTGATCCGCTCGCTCGGCGCCGATCCACGACCGATCCTCGAACGTTTCGGCATCGACCCGAAGGTGATCACCGATCCCGACCACTACATCGACTGCAAGTCGGTGGTCGACCTGCTCGAATACTGCAGTTCCACATTCAGCGATCCGATCTTCGGCCTGCGCCTCGCACAGCTGCAGGAACCCGATGTCTTCGGCTGCGTCACCGCGCTCTGTCGCGCCGCCCCCACCGTGCGCGACGCCATCCACAGCTTCATCCATTACATTCCCGTATCGCACTCGCCAGTACCGGTTCTGGAACTGAGCGAGGGTCCCGAGATGGCCGAACTGCGCTGGTGGCTGCGCACCGAACTCGGCATCAACACTCAGGCCAACTTTCACGGCGCACTGCTCGACCTGAAACTGCTGCAGCAGATCGGCGGACGCAATTTCCGCGCGAGCTACATCAAACTGGCAGTCGAAGTGCGCGGCAGCGACATCGCCGAAATCGAGAATCGCCTCGGCTGTCGCTTCACCTGCACCGCCGATGAAAACGCGATCGGCTTTCCGGTCGGCATACTCGACCAGCCGGTCACCAGCGCCAACCGCCTGCTGTTCCGGCTGCTGGGCAGTTATCTCGAACGGGTGAAAGCCGCCTCGCGCGTCACCATCGTCGAGCGGGTGCAGGACTATGTGCGCGGCGCGCTGTCGTCCGGCAACTGCACCATCGAACGCTGCGCGCAGAAACTCGGCATCTCGGTGCGCACGCTGCAGACCCACCTCAACGAACTGGGGCTCAAATTCTCCGACATTCTGGAGCGGCACCGCATCGAGCTGGCGAAGAGCTTCCTGGAGCAGGAGCAGCTGACGCTGGACGAAGTGGCGCTGAACCTCGGCTACTCCGAGCAATCGAGTTTCGGTCGCGCCTTCAAACGCTGGACCGGCGTCACGCCGAAACATTACCGCCGCCACAGGGTGGGTCTGGCGAATATCGCGAACGACGCGGCGCAAGCGCCCGAGTAAAAACCGCGGTACCTGCACCACGGCACCAACTGTCGACACCATGGCGCCAACTGTCGACACGTAGAGGCTGCCCGCCATCAATGCTTGCTCCAGAATAACGGCCCATCAATAACGCCAACAGCCAAAACAGGGGTGAATTCCAGATGAGTCCGTCGACCGACAAACCCGTGGTCCTGATCACCGGCGCCAGCGCCGGCATCGGTGAAGCCATCGCCAAACGTTTCGCACACGCCGGCTATCGCATCGTTGCCGTCGCGCGCCGACCAGCCCCACTGGAAAAACTCGCCGCCGAGCTATCGGCCATCACCGAGATCAAGACGCTGGCTGTCGATGTCTCCGCCGCCGATGCCGGCGACAAGGCGGTCGCGCTGGCGATGAGCGCGTTCGGTCGACTCGACTGCCTGGTCAACAACGCCGGTTCCGGTCGCTGGGCGCCGGTCGGCGACACCGACGATGAAGCAATGAACGAAGTGATCGACATCAGCCTGAAAGGGCCATTCCGCTTCAGCCGCGCCGCACTCGGCGTGATGAAACCGGGTTCGTCGATCATCAGTGTCGGCTCGGTGTTCGGCATCATCGGCGGCATGACCGGCGGCATCTACTGCGCGGTCAAAGCCGGCCTGATCGGCCTGACACAGGCGATCGCCGCCGACTACGGCGCCAAGGGCATTCGCACCAACCTCGTCGCACCCGGCGTCATCAAAACTGATATGACGAAAGATTACTGGGACGCAGAACCGTTCCAGCGCTCTAACCAGGAGCAGACGCCGTTCAACCGCGACGGCACGCCGGAAGATGTCGCCAACACGGTCTACTTCCTCGCCTCCGACGAAGGCAGCTACATCAACGGCCAGACCATCGCACTCGATGGCGGCTGGAGCACCACCAAGTTCCTCACCTACAACGCGCTGACCGACAAACGCACCCCGCGTTAAGAGATCGCTCAAGAGGATTGACCCATGGCCACCAAACTCGACGACTACCGACTGCTCGGCCGCTCCGGCCTGCGTGTCTCGCCGCTGTCACTCGGCACCATGACCTTCGGCATGCCGGCCGGCTGGGGCAGCAGCGATGAAGATGCGCGCCGCATGTTCGACACCTACGTCGAGCGCGGCGGCAACTTCCTCGACACCGCCAACTTCTACGGCCAGGGCGGTTCCGAGCGGGTGGTCGGCGAGTTGCTGAAAGGCCGGCGCGAACGGATGGTGGTCGCCACCAAATACTCGCTGACGATGCGCCAGGGCGACCCCAACGGTGCCGGCAACCACCGCAAGAACATGGTGCGTGCCGTCGAGGAGAGCCTGCAGCGACTGCAGACCGATTACATCGACCTCTACTACCTGCACATCTGGGACAGCCGCACGCCGGTCGACGAGATTCTGCGCGGCTTCGACGATCTCGTCCGCGCCGGCAAGATCGTCTACGCCGGCATTTCCGATACCCCGGTATGGCAGGTGTCGCGGATGCAGGCGATCGCCGAACTGCGCGGCTGGGCACCGCTGATCGCGCTGCAGATTCCGTACAACCTGACCGAGCGCAGCGTCGAACGCGACTTCTTCCCGATGGCGCGCGAAATGGGCATGGGTGTGCTGCCGTGGTCGCCGCTGGCCGGCGGTGTGTTGTCGGGCAAATATTCGCGCGAAGATTTAAAGGCGCCGGTGGAACAGTCACTCGGCGCGTTGAACTCACGCAAGAGCATGAACCTCGCGCGTGGGCGTCTTAACGAAAAGGCGCTCGACATTGCCGATGTCGTCAGTGTGATTGCGAAAGAGATGGGGCGCTCGCCGTCGCAGGTCGCGTTGGCGTGGACGCTGCTGAATCCTGCCGTCACGTCACCGCTGATTGGTGCGCGTACCTATGAGCAGTTCGAGGACAATCTTGCCGCACTGGATGTCACGTTCAGCGACGAGCAGATCGCGCGCCTCGACGAAGTCAGCCGTATCGAAGCCTGCTTCCCGCATGACATGTTGAGCGGGGAGATAAGTAAGGGGTTGTTTGGTGGGGTGGATATCGAAAAGCCGTCGTATCGCTAACGACGGCAGAACACTGCAGGTTGGGCGGAGCTTGCGAAGCCCAACATTCGACTCTCATGCAACTATTTTCTGAAGTGCTTCCTGAGCCAATGTATTGATGCTCTTGCCCTCAGCTTGGGCAACGATGGCGAGCCTCTCGTGCAAGTCAGGCGAAATTCGCAGATTGAACTTCCCGAAGTAGTGACGGCGCGGTTCGATGCCCTTCTCCTTGCAGACTTCCAGAAAGGTATGCAGCGATTTCTTGAACTCGGCGCGAAGCTCTTTGGGATTGCGTCCATAAAAATCCGCTCCGCCATTAAGCCCGAGCACCTCTCTTCCCTGACCGAGGATAGGTTCACGCATGAATTTGCGGCGGCTTGATTAACGATTCCGCAGGAATACCCAGCTGCTGATTCAGTTTCCAGATCATTTTCAGGGTCAGCGAGCGCTTGTGATTCAGTATCTCGTAGACGCGATTGCTCTTGCCGATCATCGGTTCGAGATCCTTTACGGTCAGCCCTTTCTGCTCCATCTCGAACTTGATCGCCTCGACGGGATCGGGCAAATCCAGCGGGTAATGTTTGGCCTCGTAGGCTTCAACCAGGGTTACCAGCACATCGAGCTTTTCACCTTCCGGCGTATTCGGTGCGGCCAGCATCAGGGATTCGATCTCCTTCAACGCCGCACGGTAATCGGCATCGGTTTTGATCGGCTTGATGTCCATGACTGTCACCTCTCGTATTTACAGCTGGCGTTAAATGGTTTGCACATCGATCTGGTCATACTGGGCGTGAGTGCCGATGAAGCGGATGTACACCACCCGATAGGCGTAATTTATCCAGACCACCAATCGGTATTTGTTACCGGCGATGTTGAACACCACTCTTCCATCCTTGAGAACGCTGGCGCTCCTGAAATCCTGCTTCACTTCTGCCGGGGAAGCCCAATCGGCTTTTAACGTGTGCCGATACCACGCAAGGATCGGCTCGATGGCATCGGCATACGCCGGATTACCTTCCCAAAAGACCTTCAGCGTCGATAACGCGATGACTCTCATGCAACACACCCTGTGCAGCACCATTGCGCGCCCCCCAGGACACACGCATGGCTCGTCCTGCTATCCGACTACCGGACACACATTAGTCCCAAAATGGGACCAATGCAAATATTTTGATTGCCTCAAGAGGCTTACGACCCGACGCCAGTGACATTGATCGGCTTGATCCGCGACTGATCGATCACCTTCCAGATCCCCTCAACACTCGCAACAACACGATCCTTCGTCTCCAGCAAACCGCGCACGAAGATCACCGACTTGCTGGTGCGTGTCACCTCGGGAAAGCAGTAGAGAAACTCACCGGCATGGACCGGGTTAAGGAACTGCGTGTTGAGCGAAATCGTCGAGCAGTTGCGGTTGCCGTTGAGCGCATCGGAGACGCCGATGCCGAGCGCCAGATCAGCGAAGGTCATCACCATGCCGCCATGAATGGTGCCGAGGTGGCCGTTGCAGTGGCGCGCCTCGATCTGCACGCCGAGGCGGCGACGCCCGTTTTCGGTGATCATCCAGAATGGCCCGGCCAGACTGGAAAAGCCGTCCATGCCGACCATCTGCCAACCTGCCGCTTTCAATGTTTCGGCGTCCATCTACGTCTTCCCCCAAATAAAAATGGCCCCGACAGGGGCCATTGATCATAACGCTACACGACTTATGCCGCGTCGAAGCACTTCTCTGCAACCACCGTCGCATTGCCGGCACGACCGCCAAGCTCGGAGAGCAGCGCCTTCATGCGGTAGGTCCACAGGTGCAGCGACATCTCCAGCGTCATCCCCATCGCGCCCATCATCTGGTGCACGTCGTAGATGACACGGGTTGCGCTGTCTTGCGCATAGAGTGCAGCAACTGCTGCATCACCTTCGTCACCCGACCATGCAGCCTTGCGCGCCAGCAAGCGAACACCACCGGCGAGTACCGCACATTCAGCCATGCGATGACGCAGTGCCTGGAAGGTACCGAGCGGACGACCGAACTGTTTGCGCACGCTGATGTGTTCAACAGTCGCGTCGATGGCGCCTTGCAGCAACCCAGCCATTTCGGCAGCGAGTGCAACACGCAGCCAGGTCTTCACCTGAGCACCCTCTTCGGCTGACAACGGTTTTAGCGTCGGCTGCTTGATGAAGCGACCCATCGGATAGGCGTAGAGCGACTCGGGCAGCGCCTCGACATCACCTTCGGCGGGATGCGCGATGCTCACCCCATGTCCGTCAAGAGAGTCGCCATCAATGACGATGACTGTTTTCGCTGTCGGCAGATAACGACCCGGACGACCGTTTTCAACAACCGAAAACGGACGCGGCAGCTCCATGTCGAGCATCGGGCGCACGATCATCGACAGCGCGGTTTCCACCGTGTACGGCAGACGAGCAAGACGCTCTACAGCCAGTGCCGCCGACAGCGCACCCAGTTCGGGAATGGCGCCGATATCGAAGTACTGCCCCTCTTCCAGCTCGTGCTCCAGCTTGTCGCCGAACAGCGCGAACTTGTGAAACTCGGCGGGCACCAGCGCGAACTCTTCGGCCAGCTTGTCGAGCGCGCCCTGAATCGCGGATTGATCTTCGCTCAGTGTGAAATCCATCAGCGAGGCTCCCGTGGCAACTGCAGCAGTTCGGTGGCAATCAGGTTCAGCTGAATTTCGGCAGCACCCGAGGCGATGCCGGCGACGATGCCGCGCTGGTGGTGCGCCAGCAGCAGCGGGTCGCCACCGGCCAGCGATTCCGGCACATGCTCGACGACGAATTCGGCGACGAGGCGCTCGCAGATAACCGTCGAGAAACGGCCAGCACTCGCCTCGGGGCTGGTCGCCTGACCGTGCACGCGCTGATCGATGATGCTGTAGCTGTAGAGACGCGACACTTCGCAGGCCGCATGTGCCTTCGCCGCCTGTTCGGCAACGCCCGGCGTGAAACGGCCGGCTTTCTTCAGCAGTGCGACGGCGCGATGCAGCATGCGCGAGGCCAGCGAGAAGCGCGGAATGCCGACGCGCTCCAGCGACAGCGAGATGCGCACGATCTCCCACGCCTGCCCCTCTTCGCCGAGACGTGCGCTGACCGGCACTTCGACATCGTCGAAGAAGACTTCGTGAATATCGCCGTCGCCGATGATGCTCGGGATGTTGCGCACGATGATGCCGGGAGTATCCATCGGCACCAGGAAGATCGAGATGCCGCCCTTGCCTTGCGAGGTACGCGCCAGCAGGAAGCAGGTCTCGGCGTCGCCGGCGTAGGAGGTCCAGATCTTCTGGCCATTGATGCGATAGATGTCGCCATCGCGTTCGGCGCGCGTGCGCAGCGAAGCGAGGTCGGAACCCGACTCCGGCTCGGAGAAGCCCTGACACCAGATCGTCTCGCCGCGTGCCATCGGCGGAATGTAGCGCTGCTGCTGCTCTTCCGAACCGAAACGCATCAGCGTCGGGCCGATCCAGTTGACGTTCATGTACTGGCCGCCGCGCGGTTCGCCCGCCATCCACATCTCTTCGGCGAGGATGAACGAGATCCACGGATCGGCATCGCGACCGCCCCAGCGCTCCGGCCAGTGCGGAATCAACAGCCCCTCTTTGGCGAGTGCGCCGCAGAATTTGCGCGCGAAGGAGGTCTGCTCCTTCGATGCCGGACCGTGTGCCAGCGTTTCCCAATCAGCCGGGAGATTGGCCTTCAGAAAGTCGCGAACGGTGGCGCGAAAGGCCAGCTGTTCTTCGTTCCAGGAAAAATCCATCGGGTCTGTTCCGGGTTGGTCAGATCAGCGGGGCGGGCGCCCCGCAATATGAAAAGTATCTGTATTACTCGCCCTTCGAACCGACGCTGCCGACGTGGCGCTGCAATCCGGCGAAGAAATCGGGGTTCAGCATCAGCGCGCTGTTGGCCAGACGCTCGACATTGCGCGCCTGCGCCAGACCGACGTCGTGCGCCAGTTCGATGGCGATCTTGGCCGTGCCCATCTGCTCGGCGTGCTGCTTGGCAATGTGGCGGACGAACTTCATCACGTCCTCTTCGAAGGTTTCGTCCGGGAAGACTTCATGCACCAGACCCATGACATAGGCGCGGTCGGCGTCGGCCGGCAGGTTGGCCATGATCAGGTAGCGGGTCCAGTGCGTGCCGATGATGCGGGCGAGACGGCTGACGCCGTTCGACGCCGGCAGCGTGCCGAATTTGCCCTCGGGGAAGGCGTAGCTGGCGCTCTTCGCCGCCAGACGGAAATCACACGACAGCGACAGTTCGAGACCACCGCCGACACACGCCGCGTGATGCGCCACGACGATCGGCTTCTCGATATGTTCCATCTCGTCGTAGATGCGGTGCATGCCGTGCAGGCGCAGGCGGTGCTTCTCGCGAATGGCGGTGCCGGTGCGGGCCGGCTCGGCCGGTTCGTCGGAGCGGTCGCGCAGATCGGCACCGGCACAGAAGTAGCGGCCGGTGGCGCGGATCAGCATCACCTTCAATTCCGGCGTATCGCGGAAGCGGTGCAACGCCTCCTCGAACAGCGCCATGGTCTGGCCGGTCAGCGCGTTCAGTTTGTCGGGGCGGTTGAGGGTGCAGATGAGGATGCTGTCTTCTTCGGAGACCAGCAGATGCGGAGCTTCGGACATCTCGACTCTCCTCTATTAACCGCGTGTGCGCGGAAGACCGAGCGCACGCTCGGCGATCATGCTGCGGTGAACTTCGCTGGTGCCGCCGTAGATCGTCGTGCCGTGGGCGTGACGATAGGCGAGGTTCAGTTCGCCAGCCGGACCGTGGCGCTTCGACAGCGAATGCGGCGCGGTCAGGTGCAGCAGGTCGCGCGAGTCGGACTGGAACTTCTCCGACGAAAACATCTTGATCATCGGACCGTAGGCGAGGCTCGGCAGCTTGTTGACACCCACCCACAGCGAGCGGTTGGCCAGCACTTCAGAGATGTGGAAGTGCGCCCAGCTGCGCGCGAGGCGTTTCTGCGCATCGACGTCGTCGATCAGACCGATCTCGCGGCACAGCTCTTCGGCCGCACGCGTCATCGCGCGCTGGCTCTTGTTGAAACCGCCGCCGTGTTCGAGTTCGAGTGCTGCCGCCATCACCTTGACGCCGCCATCGACCGGACCGAGACGGTAGCTGTCTTTCACGATGACGTTGTCGTAGAAGGTGGCGTTGGTGCGCTCATCCTGGAAGGTGAAGACCGGATGAATTTCGATGCCCGGCGTGTTGAGCGGCACCACGAACATGGTGAGGCCCTTGTGCTTCGGCACGTCGGGATTGGTGCGAACCAGCATCAGCACGTACTGCGCGATGTTGGCGCCGCTGGTCCACATCTTGGCGCCGTCGATGCGCCACGAGCCGTCGGGTAGTTGCGTGGCTTTGGTCTTGGCAGCAAAAACGTCGGAACCGCAACCCGGTTCGCTGTAGCCGAGGCTGCAAACCGCATCGCCGCTGATGATTTTCGTCAGAACTTCGTTTTTCAGCTCTTCGCCACCGGCCTTGCGGATCATGGTGCCGACCAGATCGGTGGTGCTGACCGGGTGCGTGGTCCAGTTGTTCTCTTCCCACACCTGACGGAAGGCGTTCATCACATAGGGCTCTGCCGCGCGACCACCATCCTCCTTCGGCCAGCCCGGGAACAGGAATTTGCGCTCGGCCAGCTTCTTGTGCACGCCGGCGTCGAAACCGTCGAACGAGTAGTGCGCCTTGGCGCGCAGTTCCGGCGTCAACGTTTCATTGAAAAACTCGCGCAGTTCGTTCGCCAGCGCACGTGCGTCGTCGCCGAGATCGAAGTCGATCGAGATCTCGCCGACATCCGGCAGCGCAACGGTTTCGTTGGCGTAGAGACGACGGCCCGCTTCGGCGAGGAAATTGGTCGGATCACCGTAGACCAGCGGCCACGCCTTGGCGCGCAGGTTGTACAGGTGAACGTCATATTCGGTGGCGAGGCCGTAGCCGCCGAAGGTGTGCAGCGCCTGCGTGACGGCGCGACCGGCGGTGTCGGCGTTCCACCAGATCGCCATCGAGATTTCGGAAGCGGCTTCCGGCAGGCCTCTGGCGATGTCGTGGATCGCTTTCCAGGTCAGGTATTTGCCACCGTCGGTCTCGGTGATCAGATCAGCCAGCGGGTGCGAAATCGCCTGATAGGCACCGATCGGCTGACCGAAAGCCTCGCGCTCGCAGGCATAGGCGGCGGCGAGGCGGATCGCTTCGCGCGACAGGCCCGACAGCGCAACCGCCATCAGTAGCTTCCACTCTTCAAGCGCCTGTGCGAATACCTTCAGGGCATCGGCACCCTCGGCCAGCACGACGCGCTCACCGGCGTTCAGTGTCAGTTCGGCGATCGGCGTCGAGGCCAGGTTCTCTTCGCCGCGCTCACCGGCCGGCAGTTGGACCAGCACGACCTTGTCGCCATCGCGAGCCACCACGGCCTCGGCGACTGCGCCACCGGCCACCCACTGCACCGGCACCCTGGCAACGTCGTGGAACGCGAGGGTGACCACAGCTTCGCCGCCGATCACACGCTCCAGCAATCCGCTCTGCGCGTCGCCGCCGACGATGGCAAGCACGCGTGCGGCAACCAATGCCTCGGCCAGCGGGCCCGATGCCAGCGTGCGGCCAGCCTCCTCAAGCAGCACCGCCGCATCCATCAGACCGAGACCGAGGCCACCGGAATCTTCCGGCACGCGCAGGCCAAAGGCGCCCATTTCAGCGAGACCTGCCCAGAGCTCGGCGTCGAAGCCGCCCTTGTCCGCAGCGGCGCGCACACGCGCCATGCTGCTCTGATCGTCCAGGAAACGCGCGAACGATTCGCGCATCATCCGTTGGTCTTCGGAGAGTTCGAAATTCATCGTTGGGGTGACTCCGACGGTAAGAAAGCAGATGACTTACGACGGCACGACCTCATCAGATCCGCATCCCGAGCGAGACAAGAATTGGACGAAGCGAGCGATCGACCGAGTGATTATCTGAACCCTGCGAGCTGTGGTGGCGCGTCCGGCGCCGGGCAATCTTACCGCGACTATTTCGCGGGACTGTTCGCAAGAGAATCCCTTGAAAACAGAGGCCCGGAGCCCCACGGGGGGTGGGGCAGACTACTACGCAGCCTCGCATTTGGTCAACGATGGTGAATAGTTATGGGTGGGGGAGGGATTGATTCGCGGGCTCCGCCCGCTCACCCCTTCGGGGCGCCGTCGCTGCGCTCCGGTTCGACAAAACTGCTTCGGCGAATAAAACGAAAAGCCCGGCATCAAGCCGGGCTTTTCGTTTTATTTGGCGGAGAGGGAGGGATTCGAACCCTCGGTACGCTTGCACGTACGCCTGATTTCGAGTCAGGTACTTTCAACCGCTCAGCCACCTCTCCAGGTTCTCTGACACCCCGGCAGGGGTGGGTCGAAGGGCGCACATATTAATGATGGGCTCAGACCGAGGCAAGCAAATGTCTCACCTCACTCGACCCGGACCACGACGCGACGCGCGTTGATCTTCTCGTCACCGTGGAATCGCACCACGATGCGGCTGGCGTCGATGCCGCCCGCCGTCAGCAGGTCGCTGACGGTCTGTGCCCGCTTGCGCGACAGCTCCAGGTTGAGCAGGCGCCGGTAGCTGTCATTGCCGTAGCCATCGATGGTGACGCGCAGTGACGGATCGGCGAGCAGCGCCTGACGCACACTCTCCAGCGCCGTGCGATGTGCCGGCTGCAGCTGCGACTCGCCGGGGGCGTAGTCGAACAGCAGCCCTTCCGGTGTGGTCTCGACCCGCGCCAACCGGACGTTCGCACCAGCGGATGTGGCGCCGGGCCGAACCGTCGTCGCCACCGGTTGTGGTGGCGGCGGCAGCTTCTGCACGCAGCGGTCGTAGTCTCGCCAGGCGCGCTGGAAGTAGACCGGCAGCGCGACCACCTGCACCGATGCCTCGCCGCTGCGCGCCCGCCCACTGATCTCCGCCGCCAGCCCGGCCTTCAGTCCCTGCAGCAGCCGGGCGGCCTGCTCGCCATCGATATCGACCAGAACCCCCGCCTCCGCCACGGCAACATTGCCGAGCGGGCGGGCTTCCCGCTGCGGATTCCAGTAAGGAGCGACCGCCGCCAGCGTCGCCGGGCCGGGCGCCAGCGGCCCCTCCCCCGCCAGCTCCCTGGCCGAGAGCTGCACGAAGAAGCGGTCGCCGGTGCCCACCTGCTCGAAGACAACCTCACCCAGCCGGGGAATGGCCTGGCGCAAACGGCACACCTTCGGACCCTGCTCGACCTGCCAGCCGGCCTGCTCCAGCGGCGCCTGCAGCACCAGGGCGGGCGCCGGCAGCGCAACGAGCAGCAGCGGGAACAGGCTGTGGCGCATCAGCGGGGACATACCGGAACGAAAACCTCGGGCGGATCAAGCGACAGCGAATGGAGGAACCACGCCGCAAAGCGTAGCTGCTGCCCTCTCTATCGGCTGAAACGGGCCGGCCTGAAGCGGGATCGTCGATAGATGAAGCATGATCGTCGCCACAAATGACGCGAACGGTTCCTCCCCCACCGCCGATTCGGTAGCATGCCGCCTTTCCGCTGCAGCCCACGCCGATACCCGCCGCATGAACGAACTCCGCATCACCCGCCCCGACGACTGGCACGTCCACCTGCGCGACGGCGACGCCCTGCGCGACACCGTGC
>CAYLRA010000019.1:0-43582 GCA_964386045.1 uncultured Verrucomicrobiaceae bacterium
GCGTGCGCAAGGTCAACATCGACACCGACCTGCGCCTCGCCTCGACCGGCGCCATTCGCCAGTTCCTGGCAAAACATCCGGCCGAGTTCGATCCGCGCAAATACCTGAAGGAGACCATCAGGGAGATGAAGGTGATCTGCAAGGAGCGCTACGAGGCGTTCGGCGCCGCTGGTCACGCCGACCGCATCAAGCCGCTGCCGCTGGAGGCGATGGCCGCAGGTTACGAGAAGGGTGTTTACTACCCGACGGTCAAGTGACGAACCCGACGGTCTGGCCGGGCCGCTGAACGGATAATGGCGAGGGTTTCGCTCTCGCACGGATAACGCATGGACCTGCAATTCGATCTGGAACGCCTGCAGCAGCAGATGCACCGCTTCCGTATTGACGAAACGGTGGAGCCCGGTGATGCCGAGCGTCACTACTTTCGTTACTACGGCCTCGACTTCGAGCGCCGGCTGCCGGGCGTCGCCCACCACTTCGGTCATTTCAGCAGCGGCAAGCACGAGATCGTCTGCCACTACTTCACGCTGACTGCCGGCAAGCCGCGCGGCACCTGCTTCCTGTTCCACGGCTACTTCGACCATGCCGGCCTCTATGGCCATCTGATCAACCACTGCCTGCAGCGCGGCTGCAATGTCGTCATCTATGACCTGCCGGGCCATGGACTGTCGACCGGCGAGCGCGCCAGCATCGGCTCCTTCACCGAATATGGCGAGGTGATGGCCGACTGCCTGAAGCTGTTCGCCGACATCGCGCCGAAGCCCTGGCACGCGCTGGCGCAGAGCACCGGTTGCGCGGTGCTGATGGATTGCCTGCTGCTGCAGGAGCCGGCGTTCGAGCGCGCGGTGCTGCTGGCGCCGCTGGTGCGCGCCGCCGAATGGCGCTGGGTCAAGGTGGCGCACTGGCTCGGCAATCGTTTTCTGGAGAGCGTGCCGCGTCGCTTTGTCGTCAACTCCGGCGATGCTGATTTCCTCGACTTCGTCGCCCATCGCGACCCGCTGCAATCGCGCCGCATACCGGTGCGCTGGGTCGAGGCGATGTTGCGCTGGGAGCGCCGTTTCGAGCAGCTGCCGGTCAGCGAGATGCAGGTGCTGATCGTGCAGGGGCAGAAGGACAACACGGTCGACTGGCGCCACAACATTCCGGTGGTGCGCGACAAGTTCCCGCGTGCCAAGTACCTGCCGCTGCAGGATGCCTATCACCATCTGGTCAACGAAACCGCCGCCATCCGCGCCAAGATCTTCGCTGCCATCGACCTCTACCTCGGTTGAGATGCCAGCACCGGCGCAACGCGTCGGGCGCCGCTACACTGACAGGCGCCGATCGCCACCCGCAGCCATGGAGGCCGACCTTTGACCGATACTTCACCGACTGGACGCTTCGATGTGCGCGCCACCGGCGAGCTGTGCGGCAGCTTCGACGGCGCCGATGAGCGCGCGCGACTGTTGCAGGCGCTGAACGGCGATCGCGATCTCTGCAGTGCGCTGTTGTGTGGCGATGAGCAGCTGCTCTGTCGCAGTGTCGAGTGGGCGCAGGCGCAGGCGTTCGCCACGCTGATGCGCGACTGCGGTGTGGTCACCGAGGTGATGCGTGTCGGGGAGGAGGCGCAGATGCTGCCCGAACCCGAACCCGAACCCGAACCCGAGCTTGAGCTTGAACTGACGCTGGCCGCAGAGGAGGAGACCGAGACGGTCACCCCCGTCGCGGCGATGGCCGCTGCGGAGAAGCCGGTGTTGATGCTGGTGTCGACCGACACCGAGCCGGTGCGGGAGGAGCAGGAGTCGGTCGGCTCGACCTGGGCCACGTCGTCGCGCACACGCCGGCCGGTGGTCTACGAGGCCGAGGAGGTGATCGAGCCACAGGCGTCCGCGCCGGCGGCGCAGGCCTCGGTATCGCGCGCCGCCGATGTGGTCAGCAGTGACGGTGGCGGCGATATCCCGATGTATCTGCTTGAGGCTGACGCCCGCGAGCGCAATGAAAGATTGCGTCTGCGTCGGCGCTGGGGGTTGGCCTCGGCGGTGGTGGTGCTGCTGGCGCTGATTGCCCTCTTCGCCGGCGGTGAGCGCACCGTCAGCAGCCAGCAGGTCTATGTGCATGTGCTGGCCAGTGCGGTTCACGCCGAGGTCGATGGCGTCGTCGCCGAGCTGCTGGTGCAACCGCGCCAGCCGCTGCAGGCCGGTGAGGCGCTGGCGGTGATCGCGCCGGAGGGCGGCGTGCGGCAGCGCCACATCGAGGCGGCGCCGACGGAGGGGACGGTGGATCAGATCGTCGTCAGCAGTGGCCAGAAGGTGCGGCGCGGGGAGCCGCTGCTGACACTGGCGCAGCCCGGCTCGGCCTACCTGCTCGCCTATTTTTCAGCGGAGCAGCTGAAGCAGCTGCCGGAGCGGGCACCGGTGAAGATCGAGCTGGATGATTTTCCGGGGCAGCCGCTGCTCGGGCGGCTGGCCGCCAGCGGGCCGGAGCCGGATGCGCGCGGGCGGCGCTCGGTGCGGATCGACTTCGAGGATCAGCCGTCGCTGCTGCAGCGGCTGCGCAGCGGCATGGCGGGCAGTGTCACCGTCCGCCTCGACAACGGTGTCGACTGAACGGGTATCGACGGCGCCGCCGCGTCAGAACAGCACGCGGCAGCGGATCGTCCCTTCCACCTGGCGCAGCTTCTCCAGCGCCAGCTCGCTGTACTCCTGATCGACATCCATCACCACGTAGCCGGTCGCCTCGGTGGTCTGCAGGTACTGGCTGCTGATGTTGATGCCGTTGTCGGAGAAGACCTTGTTGATCGCCGACATGACGCCCGGCACGTTGCGATGCACGTGCAGCAGGCGGTGTTTGCCCGGGTGCGACGGCAGCGCCACTTCGGGGAAGTTGACCGAGGTGGTGGTGGTGCCGGTGTCGCTGTAGCGCACCAGCTTCTCGGCCACTTCGAGGCCGATGTTCTCCTGTGCCTCCTGCGTCGAGCCGCCGATGTGCGGGGTCAGGAAGACGTTGTCGAACTTGCGCAGCGGCGAGATGAACTCATCGTTGTTCGAATGCGGTTCGATCGGAAAGACGTCGATCGCCGCGCCGGCCAGATGGCCGCTCTCCAGCGCCGCCGCCAATGCGTCGATGTCGACCACGGTGCCGCGCGCGGCGTTGATCAGGATGCCGCCCTTCTTCATCGTCGCCAGCTGTTTGGCGCCGATCATGTTTCGGGTCGACGCCAGCTCCGGCACATGCAGCGTGACGATGTCGGCCCGCGCCAGCAGCTCGTCGAGCGAGCCGACCTGCACCGCGTTGCCGAGCGGCAGCTTGGTGACGACGTCGCAGAAGATCACCTTCATGCCGAGCGATTCGGCAATGACGGAGAGCTGCATGCCGATGCTGCCATAGCCGACGATGCCGAGCGTCTTGCCGCGAATCTCGTAGGCGCCATCAGCTGCTTTCTGCCACTCGCCGCGGTGGGCGGCGGCGTTCTTCTCGGCGATGCGGCGCAGCAGCAGGATCGATTCGGCGATCACCAGCTCGGCCACCGAGCGGGTGTTGGAGTAGGGAGCGTTGAAGACGGCGACGCCGTGTTCGGTGGCAGCGCGCAGGTCGACCTGGTTGGTGCCGATGCAGAAGCAGCCGACGGCGATCAGCCGCTCCGCCGCGTCGAATACCTCGCGCGTCAGCTGTGAGCGCGAGCGGATGCCGACGAAGTGGGCGCTGCGGATCGCGGCCTTCAGTTCGGCGTCCGGCAGTGCTTTCTTGTGGAATTCGATGTTGGTGTAGCCAGCTGCCTGCAGCGTATTCACCGCGGTCTGGCTGACCCCTTCGAGCAGCAGGAACTTGATCTTGCCTTTGTCGAGCGAGGTCTTCGCCATGGTCCGGACTCCAGAAGAGAGAGCGCTGATTCCAGCCGCTTCGACGCTGTGGATGGCGCCGTGCCATTGCGCATGCGGGCTGGAGAGAAAGCCGCGCATGGTATCATGGCCGCCCTTTTCGCCCCACCCTCCACCCAACGCTTCACCACACCCAGCCGGAGTTTCCCGCCCGATGAGCGCTGCTCTCTCCCTCGATGACCGCGTCTACGCACAACTCGCCGCCATCGTCGGCAGCGACCGCATTACCCGCGACGCCGACGACCTGCAGCGGCTCGGCCGCGACTGGACCCGCGCCTTTCCACCGGCGCCGTCGGCGGTGGTGTTCCCGCGTTCGATCGAGCAGGTACAGGCGATCGTGAAACTGGCCAACACCGAAGGCTTCGGGCTGGTGCCGTCGGGTGGTCGCACCGGTCTCTCCGGCGGCGCGGTCGCCACCCACGGTGAAGTCGTCGTCGCGTTCGACTACATGAACCAGGTGCTCGGCTTCAATGCGGTCGACCGCACCGTGCAGGTCCAGGCCGGCGTCGTCACCGAGCAGCTGCAGAATTTTGCCGAGGAGAACGGCCTCTATTACCCGGTCGATTTCGCCTCGGCCGGCTCGTCGCAGATCGGCGGCAACATCGGCACCAACGCCGGCGGCATCAAGGTGATTCGCTACGGCATGACGCGTGACTGGGTGCTCGGCCTGACCGTGGTCACCGGCAGCGGCGAGATTCTCGAACTGAACCGCGGCCTGCTGAAAAACAATGCCGGCTACGATTTGCGCCAGCTCTTCATCGGCGCGGAGGGGACGCTCGGTTTCGTCGTCGAGGCGACGATTCAATTGACGCGGCCGCCGGTCGGGCTGACCGCGCTGGTGCTCGGCGTGCCCGAGTTCGCGGCGATCATGCAGGTGCTGCACACCTTCCAGAGCGAGCTCGATCTGACCGCGTTCGAATTTTTTTCCGACAAGGCGCTGGAAAAAGTCGTCGCCCACACCGGCCTGCAGAAGCCGTTCGAGACGCCGGCCAGCTACTACGCGCTGATCGAATTCGAAAAACTGAACGATGAGGTCGAGGCGCAGGCGATGGCGCTGTTCGAACGCTGCGTCGAGCAGGGCTGGGTGGTCGACGGCGTGATGAGCCAGAGCATCGAGCAGCTGCAGAACCTGTGGCGGCTGCGCGAGGATATCTCCGAGACGCTGTCGCAGTGGACGCCGTACAAGAACGACATCGCGACGATCGTGTCGCAGGTGCCGCCGTTCATTACCGAGGTCGATGCGCTGGTCGCGCGCGAATATCCCGAGTTCGAGATCGTCTGGTTCGGCCACATCGGCGACGGCAATGTCCACCTCAACATCCTGAAGCCGGATGCGCTGAGCGTTGCCGAGTTCCACGAGCAGTGCCACAGGGTGTCGAAGTGGGTGTTCGAGATCGTGCAGCGCTACGGCGGCAGCGTCTCCGCCGAGCACGGCGTCGGTCTGCTGAAGAAGGATTATCTGCGTTACGGTCGCAGCGCCGCCGAGATCGAGCTGATGCGCCAGATCAAGCGCGTGTTCGATCCGAACGGCGTGATGAACCCGGGGAAGATTTTCGACTGATCAGGCCGGCGCCACCGCCGGCCGCAGCAGCCGGGCGAAGCCGAGGGCGTCGAGCTGTTCGTCGAGCATCTCGCGCACCGACGACGAGTGCTCCATCGCCATCGCCTGGCCCAGCAGCCAGCGCGCCTTTTCCATGCTGATCGCCCGCAGTACCGACTTCACCCGCGGCAGGTTGGTGGCGTTCATCGACAGCATCTCGTAGCCCATCGCCAGCAGCAGGATCGCCGCCGCCGGGTCGCCGGCCAGCTCGCCGCAGATCGATACCGGCCGCCCCTCGGCGCGGCCGGCATCGGCCACCGCCTGCAGCGCCTGCAGCACCGCCGGGTGCAGCGCGTGGTAGAGATCGGCGACGCGCGCGTTGTTGCGGTCGACCGCCAGCAGGTACTGGGTCAGGTCGTTGGAGCCGACCGACAGGAAGCTGACCCGCCGCGCCAGCTCGCGCGCCTGATAGACCGCCGACGGCACCTCGACCATGACGCCGATCGGCGGCAGCTCCAGTTGCAGGCCATCCTCGATCAGCTCGTCGTGGGCGCGGTAGATCAGCGCCAGCGCGTCCTCCAGCTCCTGCACGTTGCTGATCATCGGCAGCATGATGCGCAGGTTGTTGAGCCCCTGGCTCGCCTTCATCATCGCCCGCACCTGCACCAGGAAGATCTCCGGGTGGTCGAGCGTGACGCGGATGCCGCGCCAGCCGAGAAAGGGGTTGTCTTCTTCGATCGGGAAATAGGGCAGCGACTTGTCGCCGCCGACATCAAGGGTGCGCATCGTCACCGGCCGCGGCGCGAATGCCTCCAGTTGCTGTCGGTAGATGGCGCGCTGCTCCTCCTCGGACGGGAAGCGTTCGCGCAGCAGGAACGGCACCTCGGTGCGGTAGAGGCCGACGCCCTCGGCGCCGCGTTCGAGCGAGCGGGCGACGTCGGCCATCAGGCCGGTGTTGACGAACAGCGGCACGCGGTGGCCGTCGGTGGTCTCGCACGGCAGGTCGCGCAGCGCCTCCAGCCCCTTGTTGATCTGCTGCTCCTCCTCGCAGATCGACAGGAAGCGCGAGCGCAGCTCGGGCGGCGCGTTGAAATAGACGAGGCCGTTGTAGCCGTCGAGGATCAGCTCGGAGCCCTCGGTCTGCGTGAACGGCAGGTCGAGGCAGCCCATGACGGTGGGAATGCCCATCGCGCGGGCGAGGATGGCGACGTGGCTGTTGCCCGAACCCTGCACCGACACCAGCCCGACCAGCTTCTCCTTCGGCACCTCGCCGAGCATCGACGCGGTCAGCTCCTCGCCGACCAGCACCGTCCGCTCCGGGTACTCGACGTCGCTGGTGTCGACCGCCTGCATGTAGGCCAGCACGCGCCGGCCCAGATCCTTGACGTCGACCGAGCGCTCGCGCAGGTAGGCGTCGTCCATCGATTCGAAGGTGCGGACGTGGGCCAGGATCACCTGCGCCAGCGCCCCCTGCGCCCACTCGCCCTGGCGGATCAGCTCGACCACCTCGGCGGCCAGCGCGCTGTCGTCGAGCATGCGCAGGTAGACGTCGAACAGCGCCTGCTCCTGCGGCGCCAGCCGGCTCGACAGTTTGGCACTGAGCGCCTCGATGTCGCGGCGGACAGCGGCCAGGCACTCGTAGAAGAAGAGGGTCTCTTCATCGGGGTCGGCACAGGGGCGGCTCGGCACCGAGTAGAGGTCGGCCGGCGGCGACACCACCACGGCATGGCCGATGGCGACCCCGGGCGCGCCGGCGACCCCCTGGAAGCGGGCGGTGCCGCCCGGCTTGTCGCCGCGCTTGACGCTGGTGAGGGTGCCGGTGGCCTGGGCGTGGGCGATGACGCTGGCCAGCTGTGCCGAGCAGGTGACGAGGAAGGCCTCCTCGTGTTCGTCGAAGCGGCGCCGCTCCACCTGCTGCACCACCAGTACGCCAAGCACCCGGCGCTGGTGGATGATCGGCACGCCGAGGAAGGAGCTGTAACGCTCCTCGCCGATACCGGACAGGAAGTGGAAGCTGGGGTGCGATTCGGCGTCGTCGAGGTTCAGCGGCTCCTCGCGCTTGGCCACCTGGCCGACCAGCCCCTCGTCGGGGCCGAGGCTCACGTTGCCGATGCAGTCCGGATTGAGCCCCTCGGTGGCCATCAGCAGCAGGCGGCCGCTGGTGGGGTCGCGCAGGTAGACGGTGCAGACCTCGGTGCCCATCACCCCGCGTACGCGGCTGACGATCAGGCTGAGCGCGATGGGCAGGTCGGGTGCGCTGTTGACGTCCTGCACAATGCTGCGCAGAGCGTCGAGCATGGCGATCTTGTTGTCCATGCGCGCGGCTCTCAGGCGGGGGAGGGGGTGACGCTACTGACGAGTTTGCTGTGGCGTGGTGCCAGCTCCTTCATGGCGCGGCGGTAGACCTCGCGTTTGAACGGCACCACCTGGCCGAGAGGGTACCAGTAACTGACCCAGCGCCACTGGTCGAACTCGGCCTTGTCGCCGCAGTCCATGCGCACCGCGTCGTCCTCGGCGAGCATCTGCAGCAGGAACCACTTCTGTTTCTGGCCGATGCAGACCGGGCCTTTCTCGACCTTGCGCACCAGCCGGTCCGGCAGGCGGTAGCGCAGCCAGCCCCGGGTGCAGGCCAGCAGGCGCACATGCTGCGGCAGCAGCCCGATCTCTTCATGCAGCTCGCGGAAGAGGGCTTCCTCCGGCGCTTCGTTGTGTTGGATCCCCCCCTGTGGGAACTGCCAGGCGTCCTGACCGACGCGCCGCGCCCACAACACCTCGCCGGCGCTGTTGCAGAGCACGATGCCCACATTGGGGCGAAAGCCGTCGCTGTCGATCACCGGGAAAAATCCGCTAACTGGTTGAGAGCCGAGGTATTGTTCCACAAAGGTCGGCAGGTGCAAAGGCGAGCCTCGGCGGCTATGCTGGCCGCCCGTTTTTAATGCGAATGCGAGGAGTTCCAGCGGTGGCGCTCGCCATTTTTGATCTCGACAACACACTGCTTGGCGGCGACTCCGACCACGCCTGGGGTCAGTTTCTGGTCGATCGCGGCATCGTCGATGCCGACCACTACCGCGAGCAGAACGACCGCTTCTACCGCCAGTACCAGAGCGGCGAGCTGGACGTGCACGCCTACCTCGCCTTCGCACTGGAGCCGCTGACCCGCCACGATCCGCAGCAGCTGGCGGCGTGGCACGCCGAGTTCATGCGCGACGTGGTGGCGCCGATGCGGCTGCCGAAGGCGGACCGGCTGCTGGCCGAACACCGCGCGCGCGGCGACTACCTGCTGATCATCACCGCCACCAACGCCTTCGTGACGCGGCCGATCGCGCAGGCGCTCGGCGTCGACGACATCATCGCCACCGAGCCCGAGCTGCTGCACGGCCGCTACACCGGCCGCATCGACGGCATCCCGAGCTTTCGCGAGGGCAAGGTGGCGCGGCTGCAGGCGTGGCTGGCCGAGCGCGACATCGACATGGCCGGCTCGTCGTTCTACAGCGATTCGCACAACGACCTGCCGCTGCTCGAATTGGTGGAAAGGCCGGTGGCGGTCGACCCGGACCCGACCCTCTATCGCGTCGCCATCGATCGCGGCTGGCCGGTCACGTCGCTGCGTGATTGAAGCACCGCCAGTTCTATCCTTTCCGGGGAGCAAGGCCCGATGTATACATTGTCCATGGAGTGCGCCGTCGCTTCGGGCGGCGAGCGAATTGTGTTTGATCATCCCGATTCCAGCGAGTATCTGATCAAGGTCCTCAGCCCGCGTTACAGGAACTACATGAACACGGCGCGGCGCTTTTCCACCAAGCTCCGACGTCTCCCCTACTATTGGGTATACATCAATGAATTGGTGGAGCATATCGCGCTGAGAGAGGATCACGTTCCCGGCAAACATTTCATTCAGGAAGTGGTGGGCGTCGTCGATACCAATCTCGGTCTCGGCATGGTGGTCAAAGCCGTTCGCAACACCAATGGGGAGCTCGCCTCAAGCCTTGCGACACTCATCGACAGCCATCAGTTCACGGAGCTGCATCGCGCGGCGCTCGAAGATCTGCTGGCGTGGATAAATTCGACCTACGTGATCATCCGGGATCTGACCGCGCGCAACATGGTGTGGAATGAGCGGGACGGACACTTCGTGGTCGTCGATGGCATCGGCGCGCGGCACTTGCCATCGCTGCGGACGGTTTCGCGCCGCTACAACCAGCGCAGCAACCGGAAAAAGGTGGCGAAACTCAGGGCGCGCGTCAGAAAGCAGCAGGAAGCAAGAGGGTATGCGGCGTCAGCCTGGCTGGCTGCGCGTTAGTGATGCTCTGGTAGTGCTTGAGAAGGAACAGGCAGTACTTCGGCCGGCGAGTCGAAGTACTGCCTGGGTAACGTCTTAGAAGTTCAGTCCCAGCGACACACCAAATGTCCGCGGCGCTCCCCAAGTCGAGAGGGCGCCGTAGAACTGTGGCAGTACCTGCGTGCGGTACTCCTCGTCGGTCAGGTTGTCGCCGTAGACGGCGATCGAGTAGCGCTCGGACGGAGAGGTCCATTCACCGCGCAGGCTCAGCAGCTGATAGCCATCCTGCTTGTAGCGCTCCGACGAATCGAAATAGAAGGCGGAGGTGTGGTAGAGCGTGCCCGACAGGTCGAGCGCGCCACCGGCCAGATCCATCGCGTAGTTGACGCTCAGCGTGCCGGTGAACTTCGGCGAGCGCTGCATCTGCTTGCCCGATGCCTCTTCGTAGCTAGGTAGAAAAATGCCTTCGCAGAACACGGGTGTAGTGCACTGGGTCCAGACCTGCG
The DNA here is from genome assembly GCA_964386045.1 of uncultured Verrucomicrobiaceae bacterium. GTDB lineage: Bacteria > Pseudomonadota > Gammaproteobacteria > Pseudomonadales > CAMLJR01 > CAMLJR01. The sequence continues at coordinate 10,183 of CAYLRA010000019.1, forward strand.
AGTTCTGGAAGCTGTCGTACTCGGCTTCCATGTAGGCACCGCCAACGGCAATCTGCAGGCGGTCGCTGACGGCGTAACGCAGCTGCCCCTCGACGCCCTGCACGGTGGAGTCGGCGGCGTTCTCGATCACACTGGTCGCTCCAACATAGCTGGCGACCTGCAGATCCTTGTAGTCGTAGTAGTAGGCGGCCAGGTCGAGCATCAGCGGGCCGGCGCTGTATTTGTAGCCGATCTCGTAGGCCCTGATCTCCTCGGGCTTGACCTCGATGTCGGTCAGCGTGCCACCGCCGACGTTGAGGATGCCGGACTTGAACCCCTCGCTGTAGGAGGCATAAACGCTGGAGTTCTCGTTCGGTTCGTAGCGCAGCGCCACGCGCGGCGTCACTGTGTTGTCGTCGATATCGGGCACAGCGATCGGTGCCAGCGTGACTTCATCGAGGAAGTAGGCGTCGGTGATCTCATCCTCGCTGTAGCGCGCGCCGATGGTCAGGTAGAGATTGTCCAGCAGCGCGTAGGTGACATCGCCGAAGATGGCGATCGAGTTGGCGGTCACACCGGAGCCACCGTTGCGTGTCCACGGCGAGCCATCCGTTGAATCGCGATTGTTCTCGTAGACCGTCTCGTTGGTGAAGTAGAAGAGGCCGGTGGTCCACTGCAGGCGGCTGTCGCCCTGCGAGGCGAGCAGGAACTCCTGCGTGAAGATCTCCTCGCGCACGTCGAAGATGAATTTGTAGAGATCGAGCGCCGATGCGTCGAAATCGAAGTAGTGGGTGCTGTCCTCCTCGCGGTACTGGGTGTAGGAGGTGAGCAGCGCGAACTCCATATCGTGCTTGATGGTCAGCTGGGCCGCTTCGGCGCTGGTGTTGAAACGCGGCTTGTAACCATTTGAGACCTTGTGCGGCTCGTAGGCTACCTCAGCACCTCTAAAAGCTGCAGTCGAATAGACGAAGCCGTCCTTTTCGAAGGCGTTGTAGGCGATGAAGGAGTTGTCGTAGGCGGTACTTTGGTTGAGTCGCAGCAGCACCGTGGTTCTGTCGCTCGCCTCCACCTTGACGCCTACGCGAACCGCCGAACTCTCGTAGCGGCCGTCGGTATCGCTGCCGGTGATGATGTTGTCGAGGTAGCCGTCGCCGCGCCGCATGACGGCACCGATATCCATCGCGAAGGCCTCGCTCGGACCGCCGGTGGCGTAGAGCTGGTAGCGCTGGTCGTTGTAGCTGCCGTAGTCGGTCTGCAGCTCGACGCGTCCTTCGCTGCTCGGCTCGCGGGTGGTGACGAGGATGGCGCCGCCGGTGGCGTTGCGACCGAACAGCGTGCCCTGCGGTCCTTTCAGTACCTGTACGCTCTCGGTATTGAGCAGTTCGGCATTCGCCGAAACCTGGTTGGGCGAGTAGAAGCCGTCGGCATAGACCGCGACGTTGGAACCGCTGCCGGCAACGGTGACGGCGGTGCCGACGCCGCGAATGGTCGCCTGGGCAAAGCCGCCGGTATCGTCGAAACGCAGGCCGGGCGTCAGCTTCATGATGTCGCTGAGTTGCTGCACGTCGCCCTGGCCGAGCTGTTCAGCACTGAGTGCGGTAATGCTGATCGGCACCTCCAGCGAGCGTTCGGTACGGCGCTGTGCGGTGACCGTCACCTCTTCGATGACGGCGCTGCGCGCAGGTGCTGATGATTGCGCATTGGCCTGAGTGGCGATGATCGCGGCGATCGAGGCGGTGAGCAGCTGTCGTGCGAAGCGTTTTGCGCAGGAACGGGACGGCTGTTGCGAATGACGCACGGTGTTGGTCATCGTTGTTATTCCCCATCGGGTGGATTTTTTATTGGTGTTATTTACGCGCGTGGAGCATCGAATACCCAGCTGCGCGTTGTAGCAGGTGTCGAGACTGGCCGAAGACTAGAGCAGCTGGGGTTCGCGATCAATAGCGAGGGAATTGCCGAGGCGGCGATGAGCGAGGCGAGTTGGGGCGCTGTTGTGGTGGAGGTGGTCGGCCGTGACACCGAGCAGGCAGTGTCACGGCCGCTGGAGCGGGTTCAGATCCGTTCGATGATGACGGCCGGCGCCATGCCGCCGCCAGTGCACATGGTGATCAGCGCGCGCTGCTGGTCGCGGCGTTCCAGCTCATCGAGCGCAGTGCCGATCAGCATGGCGCCAGTGGCGCCGATCGGGTGGCCGAGTGCCATCGCGCCGCCGTTGACGTTGACCTTGTCGCGATCGAGGTTCAGGTGGCGGATGAAACGCTCGGCGACGACGGCGAACGCTTCGTTGATTTCGAACAGGTCGATGTCGGCGAGGGTCAGGCCGGCATTCTTCAGCACTTTCTTCGCCGCGTTGACCGGCGCGTTCAGCATCAGCGTCGGATCGTCACCCATGTTGGCGACGCAGACGATGCGTGCGCGCGGCTTCCAGCCCTGCGCCTTGGCGTAGTCGGGGGAGGCGAGCAGCAGTGCGCCGGCGCCGTCGACGACACCCGACGAGTTGCCGGCGGTGTGGATGTGCTGCAGCTGGATGTCCGGGTAACGTTTCAGCAGCAGCTGGCGATAGGTGGTGCCGCTCTCGTCCATCGGCATGTCGGCCAGTTGTGCGAACGAAGGCTTCAGGTCGGCCAGATTTTGCAGCGTGGTCTGCGGACGCGGAAACTCTTCGCGATCGAGTGCCAGCGTGCCGTCGTCGCGGTAGACCGGAATCAGCGATTTTTTGAAGTGGCCATTCCTGATCGCGTGGTCGGCACGCTGTTGCGACAGCAGGGAGAGTTTGTCGCAATCCTCGCGGGTGATCCCTTCCAGCGTGGCGATGGCGTCGGCGGCGATACCCTGGTGCGGCTGCGGATGCAGTTCGCGCAGAGCCAGGTTGTCGCTGTCCATGAAGTTCGACACCGGACGAGCGCCATCGAGCTGGTAGGTCGACATCATCTCGCAGCCACCGGCCACGATCAGGTTCTCGAAGCCGGCGCCGATCTGGCCGGCGGCGAAGTTGACGGTGGTGATGCCGGAACCGCAGAAGCGGTCCAGCGTGACGCCGCTGGAACGGATGTCGTAGCCGGCAGCCAGCGCTGACATACGCCCCATGTCGCTGGTCTGCGGGCCGCGCTGGATGTTGCAACCCCAGATCACGTCGTCGACCTCGGCGGTGTTGACCTTGTTGCGCTCGGCCAGCGCGCGCAGCACCGTGGCGCCGAGCTGTTGCGGATGGATGCCGGAATAGGCGCCCTTGCCGGGCTTGCCGATGGCGCGCGGGGTGCGACAGGCGTCGATGATCCAGACGTCGGACATGGTATGGGCCTCTGGTTGGGAGTTTGACCGGGTACGAATACACAGGCCGGCAATGTTACCAGCTCCGGCCGGTTGGCGGCCCGACCGAACCGGGGCGGGCGCCGGTTGTCGAATTTCCGGCGCGCGCCGTGGAAAGAAAAATTTTTCGGCCGTGTCGATCTGCCGGTATCGCGGGCGACTACCTGATGATGGCGGCCTCGCCTCGACCGGTGTTCGCTGCATAACGTCGTCAGGACAATCTTTTGAGGAGCAGAGTGATGAGTTACGTGGATGGATTTGTCATCGCGGTACCGAAGGCCAACAAACAGAAATTCATCGACCATGCACGCATGGCGGACGCTGTCTTCATGGAACAGGGCGCGCTGAGCATCTACGAATGCTGGGAGGACGATGTGCCGGACGGCAAGCTGACCGACTTCCGCCGCGCCGTACAGGCGACCGCCGACGAGGCGGTCGCCTTCTCCTGGGTGGAGTGGCCCGACAAGGCGACGCGCGACTCGGTGATGGCGCGGATGGAGGAGCTGTTCAAGAGCGATCCGCGCTTCGATCCGGAGAAGAACCCGATGCCGTTCGACGGCAAGCGGATGATCTTCGGCGGTTTCTCGCCGGTGGTGGTACTGCAGAAATAGTGGCGATTCGGAGTTGACGCTGCGGTAGCGCGCCGCGCATGATCCCGCCCCATGAATACGTTCGCTCCGCTTCAGGCAGTTCGAGCCGCACGCGCAATCGCGCGGGCGCGCAGGCCCGCGGCTGAGGAGAGCGGGTTCATGTTGCAATAGATCGACCAAATCCGCATATCCAAAAGGCCGCTGGCAAATGCCCGCGGCCTTTTTTGTTGCCGCGTGTTTGCCGGGCCGCTCACTACTGACAGGAGCGCACGCGTGAACAGTGACATCCCCGATATCAACGACGACAGTTATCGCGCCGACCATCTATGCCTGATGGAGGTGGCGGCGCGACCGCCGGTCACGATGGTGGCGGGCACGGGCGCCTGGCTGACCGACCATGTTGGCAAGCGTTATCTCGACTTCGTGCAGGGCTGGGCCGTCAACTGTCTCGGTCATTCGCCGGCGCTGGTGGCGGAGGTGTTGGCGCGGCAGTCCACGACGCTGCTGAACTGCAGCCCTGCCTTTTACAACGCACCGATGGTGGAGCTGGCGCAACTGCTTGCGACGCACAGCGGCCTGCATCAGGTCTGGTTCGGCAGCAGCGGCGCCGAAGTCAACGAAGGTGCAATCAAGCTGGCACGGCGCTGGGGCGAGAAACATCGCGGTGGCGCCTTCGAGATCATCACGCTGCACAACAGTTTTCACGGTCGCACGCTGGCGACGATGGCCGCCTCCGGCAAGCCGCAGTGGCAGCCGCTGTTCGAGCCGAAGGTGCCCGGCTTCACCAAGGTACCGATCAACGATATCGAGGCGGTAGCGGCGGCGATCGGTGAACGCACTGTCGCGGTGATGCTGGAGCCGGTGCAGGGCGAAGGCGGCGTGATTCCGGCGACGCACGCGTTCCTGCAGCAGCTGCGTGCACTGACACGCGAACGCGGGGTGTTGCTGATCCTCGACGAGGTACAGACCGGCATCGGACGCACCGGCACGTTGTTCGCGTTCGAGCAGGCCGATATTGCGCCCGACATTTTGACGCTCGGCAAAGGGCTTGGCGGCGGTGCGCCGCTATCGGCATTGCTGGCGCACCGCGATGTCTGCTGCTTCGAGCATGGCGATCAGGGCGGCACGTTCAGTGGCAATGCGCTGCTGGCGGCGGTTGGCTGCGCCGTGGTGAAGCAGGTTGCGCAGCCGGCATTTCTCGCCGCCGTGCGTGCGCATGGCGACTACCTGCGCGACCGCCTGTGGCAGTTGTCTCAGCAGTTCGGGCTGGGTGAAGTGCGCGGTCGCGGCTTGCTGGTGGCGCTGGAGATTCCTTTCGGCAATGCGATGCAGATCGCCGATGCCGCATTCACCAGCGGTCTGTTGGTGAATGCCCCGCGTGCGAATGTCTTGCGCTTCATGCCGGCGCTGAATGTGTCGCGCGACGAGATCGACGAAATGGTCGAACGGCTGGCGTCGGTGTTGCGTGTGTGTGGATGAGCGGAGGCTGAGACACTGTCGATGAGGGTGAAATCCGCGGTCGGACCCGTGTGGGAGCGGTCCGACCGCGCAAGTCGCTGTCAGCGCCGCCGTCCGCGCAGCGTCAGCAGTGCCAGCGCCAGCAGTGCCAGCATGCCCGGCTCGGAAACTGGGACGGTCGAGGCGGGTGACGAGACAGTATTGAAGGCGAGGGTGTCGAACTCGATCGCGCCGATGAGGTCTCCGCCGCCAACGATCAGCGACCAGATGCCACCGAGCTGGACATCGACCAGGAACGACTCGCCGTAGCTGCCGAACTCGGTCATGCCGTTGCCGATCAGGTCGCCGGTTTCGTCGAAGGCGTACCAGACGGCGGGCAGTCCCGGCGGGTACCAGTTGGTGGCGGTCAGCGAGACCTGGTCGACCTCCTGCTGAAAGAACATGCCGAAACCGATGTAGTTGTGCACGTCGGCGCCAGCCGGCCCGCCCAGACCGGGTTCGCCGCAGCAGCCGCTCCAGCCGAGGCCGCTGGCGAACCAGCCGAAGCTGTGGCCGCCTACCGAGCTTTCGCGCGCCGTCACGGCATCGCTGCCGCCGTCGTGAAGCGAGCGCAGCGTCACGTAGTCGTTCGAAAGATCGGTGCCGATGGCGAAATCATCCGGATCGATGGTGATCGGGATGGCGCCGGCCAGGGAGGGGAAAAGCAGGGCGGTAAGTGTTAGGCCGCAGAGACGTGACAGGAGTGTGCGCATGATTGATGTCCGTATCCCAGTGAATGAGAGGGAGGGCGATTGTTGGTAAACGGGAAGCCATAAGCAGTTTTCGAGCCACCGAAAAACATGCTAACCATTTCAATGTGGTGCGATTTTGATGTGTTCGTGATGGCGTAAGAGCTGTAAGAATTTTCGGCGCTTTTGCCGAAATGGTGTGTAGAAATTATGTGACACGCTTCACGTATGAATCACGCGACAGAACACGCTCTTCAGATACTCGGTCTCGCCGATCGCCGGGTGTACCGGATGGTCGCCGCCCTGGCCGTGCTGTTCGAGCACCTGCAGGTGGCGGTCGAGATGGCGGGCACTGCCGCGCAGGATGTCGACCAGCTGTTCGCGCGCCAGGTGCAGTGAGCAAGAGCCGGAGATCAGGAAGCCATCGCGCGCCAGGCAGCGCATCGCCAGTTCGTTGACGCGGCGGTAGGCCTGTTCGCCGGCCTTCTGGTCCTTGCGGCGCGGGATGAAGGCGGGCGGGTCGAGCACGATGGTGTCGAAGCGCTCACCACTGTCGTGCAGCGATTTCAGTACGTCGACCGCGTTGCCGTGAAAGGCGGAGCAGATATCGACGACACCGTTCAGCTCGGCATTGCGCTCGACCATGGCCAGCGCCTGTTCCGAACTGTCGACGAAGACCACTTCGGAGGCGCCGGCGACGGCGGCCTGAATGCCCCAGCCGCCGATGTAGCTGAACAGGTCGAGCACACGCCGTCCCTTTGCATAGGGGGCGATGCGGGCGCGGGCGAGGCGATGGTCGTAGAACCAGCCGGTCTTCTGGCCGCTGTAGAGCGGCGCGATGAAACGGCAGTCGTTTTCGATCAGCTCGACCTCTTCCGGCACCTCGCCGTAAGCCACTTCGACGTAGTCGGCGAGCCCTTCACCGGCGCGCACGCGAGAGTCGTTCTTCAGCAGGATGCCTTTCGGTTTCACCACCTGTTGCAGCGCGGTGACGATGTCGCTTTTCACCTTCTCCATGCCGGCGGTGTTGATCTGCACCACCAGATAGTCGCCGAAGCGATCGACGACCAGACCCGGCAGCAGGTCGCTGTCGCCGTAGACCAGGCGGTAATACGGCTCGCCGAACAGCCGCTCACGCAGACTCAGCGCGATGTTGAGGCGATGCACCAGCAGCGATTTGTCGAGCGGGTGGTCGCGACTGATCAGGCGGGCGCAGATCAGCGTGTGCGGATTGATGTAGGCGAGGCCGACCGGTTTGCCACTGTGTGCGTGCACCATCACCTGCTGGCCGGCCTCGAACGCTTTCAGCGGCGACTTCTCGGTGTCGATCTCGTTGCTGTAGATCCACAGGTGGCCGCTGCGCAGGCGGCGCTCGGCATGGGCGTTGAGGAACAGCGGAGCGAGGGAGTCGGTCATCGGGGGGGCTGCCAGGGGCGCGAGGGGCAGCGATTATAGCGATCCCCCGTCGGGCCGTAACCCGACGGGGCTGTGGTGGCGGGTTCGGTGTTACGGCCTGGGCACGGTCTGGAACTTCTCCAGCGCGTTCTGCAGCTGGGAAGCCCAGCGCGAGAAGGCGCGCTGGATTGCCGCGGTATTGGTAACGACGTTGTTCTGTCCCCACATGTCGTTGTCCTCGATCTCGTCGCGCAGTACGGCGAGGCGTTTGCCGCTGACGCTGTCATAGAGGGTCGACTCCAGCGTCATCGCGCCGGCGCCGCGGCTGAAGGTCTTGTTGCGTGCCGACGAGGTGAATATCTCGTCCTTCTCGCGCGGGGCGTTGGGTTTGAGCCGCACCATCTCGGTTTCGACACGCACGGTGCCGGCCGCTGCCGCGCTGGCGAGCGTGTAGACGCCGGACTTCTGCAGCTGCTTGGTCATCTGCTGCTGGAACAGCTGGTTCAGGCGCTGCTTGTCGGCATCGTCGAGCGTCAGATTCCTGTAGCGCGGATTGCTCAGCGTATTGGGGTCGACCAGATGGGTATTGGTGAACTTCAGGTCGCCGATCTGCAGGCTTCGGTACTGCGCGAAGTTGGCGGCAGGATCGACCTGCACGAGATCCATTCGGGCGTGTTCGACTTCCGCCAGACCGTCGGCCGTGGTCTTGTCGGAAATCGTCGGTTGCTGGCAGGCGGTGAGCAATGCTGTGGCCAGCACGGCCAACAGTGCAGTTGTACCGCGCATGTGGGCGGGTTGCATGACATCGGTGTGATCAGATCGAGCGTTCTTCATGATCTCTCCTTGCCGTGACGAAGGGCTCTCCGGGGCCGATGACGCCTGTTGCTCCCCGGGTTTACAACCGGTCGTTGGGTAATCCGATCAGGTAGTAGACGGCCCATTGGTTGTCGAAGACGCCGTCGGTGCGGATCAGGTGCACGGCGACGACGGTGTTGGTGCCCGGTTTGCTGAAGACGGTCTTGAGGCCGACGCCGATCTTGCGCGGCTCCTCCTTCGCCTGCCACTCGCTGCTGAGACAGTTGCGCGCGATCTGGTTTGCCGCGTTGTAGTAGAGGTCGCCGCTGGCGCGATCGGGGGCGGTGCGATGACAGACATAGCTGTAACCGCCGGATGCCCCGCCCCGCCAAACCTCGCAGCCCTTGCCTGCCAGGTGGTAGCGGGCCTGCCAGATGTCACCGTAGGGGGTGCTGTTGTAGGCGCCGCGCAGCTGTGGGAACCCCTTGGGGTGGCCGGCGATCAGGGTCTCGATCTTGTCGCAGGTAGAGAGTTTGTCGGCTTCGATGGCCAGCTGCTTTTTTGGCAGCTGGTCGGGCGCGTGCAGACAGCCCGCCAGCGATGCGGTCAGTGCCAGGGTCGTGGCGAGAGCGAGGGTCCGTCGCTGCATGGTATCCGTCCGTTGCGGTCGAGTCGGTGCCGGCTGGCAGGTGCCTGATTTGCTGCGACTCACTCGTCGCACTGTTCCAGATAGTCGTCGGCGTCGAGCAGCTCGTCGAGCTCGTCGGTGTCGGTCGGCTTCAGCTTGAAGAACCAGCCGTCGATGTAGGGGTCGGCATTGACCGTCTCCGGGTTCTCTTCCAGCGTGCCGTTGATGGCGATGACCGTGCCGGAGACCGGTGAATAGATATCCGACGCGGCCTTGACCGATTCCACCACGCCCGCCTCCTGGCCGGCATTCAGCTCGGTGCCCACGTCCGGCAGCTCGATGAAGACGACGTCACCGAGCGCGCTCTGTGCATGGTCGGTAATGCCGACCGTGATGGTGCCGTCCTCCTCCAGACGCGCCCACTCGTGGCTGGAGGCGTATTTCAGTTCGGAGGGGGTGCTGCTCATGGAGAGGCTCCTGGTACGGATCGAAAGGGAATGGCGGCGATTCTACTCGTGGTCCGGACCTTTACAAACGGGGCGTCGAAAACGGGTGGGCGCGGATCGTGTACAACCGACGAGCGGCGGTGATCACACGCGCTGCGTCAATCGCCGCCGAAGGCGCGACGGATCAGCTGTCGTTTCAGCGCGCCGCTGCGATTGACCAGATCGAGACCGCGGTTGCGCAACAGCAGCGGCAGTGGTGCGCGCGTGCCGAACAGCCGCTTGAATCCCTCCATCGCGCCGAGCATCAGCCAGTTGTCGCCGACACGCGTGCGTTGGTAGCGCGCCAGTAGCGAGGGCTCACTCAGCGGCAGCCCGCGGGCGACGGCGCGGCGGATCTCTTCGGCCAGCGCCCGTGCATCGCTGAAGCCGAGATTGATGCCCTGGCCGGCCAGCGGATGAATGGTGTGGGCGGCATCGCCAACCAGCGCGATGTTGGGCGCCGTGTAACGGTGGGCGTGGCGCGCGCGCAGTGGGAACGACTGGCGCGGGCTGACGGCGGTGATGCGTCCCAACACTTTTTCGCTGGCATTGGTCAGCGCGATGGCGAAGGCGTCGTCGTCGAGTGCCAGCAGCGCATCGGCGCGCGCCGGTTCGCACGACCAGACGATCGAGCAGAACTGTTCGCCGCCGGCGACCGTGCGCAGCGGCAGCAGCGCCAGCGGACCGTCGTCGCGGAAGATCTGCCGCGCAATGGCGCCGTGCGGCTTTTCGGTGGCGATGGTGGCGACGATGCCGCGATGGTTGTAGTCCCACTCGCGCAGGTCGATGCCGGCCCAGTCGCGCACGCTCGACTGCGCACCGTCTGCGCCGATCAGCAGCGGTGCGATCAGGCGCCGGCCGCCGGCCAGTTCGAGGGCGATCTGTTCGCCTTCGCGGGCAAAGGTTTCGACCGTTGCCGGCGCGATCAGCTGGATCGAGCGCGAACCGGCGAGCCCCTGCAGCAGCGCCTGCTGCAACAGGCCGTTCTCGACGATGTGACCGAGCTGCGCCGCGTTGACTTCGCTGGCGTCGAACTCGATCGAACCGACGCCGTCGGCATCCCACACCGCCATGTGGCGATAGGGCGACAGCCGTTGTGCCGCGACGCGCGACCAGGCGCCGAGCTGTTCGAGCCACCGTTGCGATGCCGGCGTGATCGCGCTGACGCGCAGATCGAAGCCGTCAATCTCGTCGCGCAGCACCGGGGTCTGCAGCGAGAGGGGTTTTGCCTCCAGCAGCGCGATGCGCAGATCGAGATCGGCCAGCGCGCAGGCCAGCGCACTGCCGGCGAGGCCGCTGCCGACGATGATCAGATCGAAGCGTTCGGTAAGCATGAGCTCTCCTGAGTGGCACCAACTGTCTCCCCCTGCGAAGTAGGGGGAGTGCCCCGAAGGGGCGAGGGGGTCAGGATTTCAGTCACGGCGGACCCCTCCGCCTCGCGTTGCTCGGCACCTCCCCTACTTCGCAGGGGAGGACCTGTCAGCGACCCAGCGCGGCGCCGGGGTGGAAGCCGGCGGTGTGATCGACAAAGACATTTTTCAGCGCCGGATTCAGATCGAGCGCCAGCAGGCCGAGCCGGCGCAGATGCGGCAGCGGGCCGCGCCTGTTGTCGAACAGCGCCGGCAGCCGGTCCGACAGCAGCGTGGTGCGCCACTGATCGGTGCTCTGGCGATCGAGGTAACGCTGCAGCACGGTCAGTTCACCGAAGGCCTCATCGCGCGCCGACGCTTCGCTGACCACTTCCGCCAGTCGCAACAGATCGCGCAGCGCCAGATTGAACCCCTGCCCGGCGACCGGATGCAGGCTGTGCGCGGCGTTGCCGGCCAGCACGATCTGCCGGCGCACCTGCTCCTGCGCCTGTACCAGCCGCAGGTCGTAGCAGTGGCGGGTGCCGACGCGGGTGAAACGGCCCTGGCGATGACCGAAGCGCTGCTGCAGCGTATCCAGCAGCAGGCCATCACTGGCCTCCTGCAACTCGGCGGCGCGCTCCGGTGTCATGGTCCAGACCAGTGCCATGCGCGGCTTGCCGTCGTCGCCGTCATTCAGCGGCAGCAGCGCCATCGGTCCCCAGTCGGTGAAGCGCTCGTAGGCGCAACCGGCATGCGGCCGCTCGCAGCTGACGTTGGTGATCAGCGCCTGCTGCTGGTAATCGCGCACCGAGGTTTCAATGCCGAGCTGGCGCCGCAGGCCCGAATCGGCGCCGTCGGCGATGACGACCAGCCGCGCCGTCAGCGTCTGCCGTTCGCCGTTCTGTTCGATCGTTGCGGTTGCGAGGTCGCGCCCCGGTTGTACGGCGGTGACCGTGGCGGGATTGATGACATCGATGGTGCGGCGCTGACGTAGTGCGGCAAACAGCGTCTGACCGAGGCGCGCGTTTTCGACGACATAACCGAGTGCGGGCCAGCCGCGCTCGGCGGCAGTCAGCTCGGCCGAGCCGGCGCGGCTGCGTTCGGAGACACGAATATCGGTGATTGCGGTGACGTGGGGCGACAGAGTCGACCACAAGTCGAGCCGTTCGAGAATGACGCGACTGCCATATGCCAGCGCCGTGGCGCGCGCATCGAAACTCGGGCGCAGCTCCGTGCCGGTGTTAGCCGGAATCGGAAAGCCTTCGACCAGTGCGATGCGCAAAGCACCTTTCGTCAGCGTGTCGAGCGCCAGTGCGAAACTGGCGCCGACCATGCCGCCGCCGACAATCAAGACATCGAAGGGTTGCGGTTGCTCGCTCATGCGGCGCGCGCAGCTTTCATCAGTTTTTCGATATCGGCGACCGTCTTCGGCACGCCATCGGTCAGCACTTCGCAGCTCTTGCGGGTGACGACGGCATCGTCCTCGATGCGAATGCCGATGCCGCGCCATTTGCGCGCGACGTTGCTGTTGTGTGGCGAGACATAGATGCCCGGTTCGACCGTCATCACCATCCCCTCTTCGAGCACGCGCCACTCGCCGCCGACCTTGTAGTCGCCGACGTCGTGCACATCCATGCCGAGCCAGTGGCCGGCGCGGTGCATGTAGAACGCCTTGTAGGCTTCGGTTTCGATCAGCTCTTTCACCTCGCCGTCGAGCAGGCCGAGATCGCGCAGCCCCTGCGTGATCACCTGCACCGTGGTGTCGTGCGCGGTGTTCCAGTGGCTGCCCGGCTTGATCGTCTTGATCGCGGCGTACTGCGACTCCAGCACGATCTCGTACAGCGCCTGCTGCTCCTTCGAGAACTTGCCGTTGGCCGGGAAGGTGCGGGTGATGTCCGAGGCGTAGTGGTCGAGTTCGCAGCCGGCGTCGATCAGCACCAGATCGCCGTCCTTAATCTGCGCGTCGTTCTCGTGGTAGTGCAGGATGCAGGCGTTGTCGCCGGCGCCGACGATCGAGCTGTAGGCCGGGTAGCGCGAACCGCAGCGGCCGAACTCGTGCAGCAGCTCCGCTTCGAGCTGGTATTCGTAGAGGCCCGGTTTGCAGATCTGCATCGCGCGAACATGGGCGCGTGCGGAGATTTCGCCGGCTTCGCGCATCAGCCGCAGCTCGGCCGCGCTCTTGTAGAGACGCAGATCGTGCAGCTGGTGGTCGAGGTCGAGGAACTCGCCGGGCGGATGCGCGCCGGCGCGCACCTTGGCGCGGATGGTGTTGACCCACGACATGACGCGGCGGTCGAACTCGGGGTTGCGCCCCATCGAGTAGTAGACGCGTTCGCGCCCTTCCAGCAGGCCGGGCAGGATGTCGTCGATATCGCCGATCGGAAACGCGTCGTCGGCACCGAACTGCGCACAGGCGCCCTCGGGGCCGGCGCGGTAGCCGTTCCACAACTCCATCTCCGGATCGCGCTCGCGGCAGAACAGCACCACTTCGCCGTGCGCGCGACCGGGCAGCAGCACCAGCACGGCGTCGGGTTCGGCGAAGCCGGTCAGGTAGTAGAAGTCGCTGTCCTGGCGGAACGGAAAGTGGGTGTCGCGGTTGCGGATCTTTTCGCGCGCGGACGGCACGATGGCGATGCTGTCGGGCGCCATGTGCGACATCAGGTCGCGGCGGCGGCGGGCGTATTCCTGTTTGCTGATGCGGGAGGTCATGACGGCTCGAAACGGCGGATTTTGGGGTCCGGCGAGCTTATCACGAGCCCCGCTGGCCGTTTCTCAGTGCAGCTGACGACGGTTGAACAGGCCGGCGGGTGACGTGGTGAGCGTGTCGCTTCCGGGTGCGGGCGATGGCGTCTGCGGCTGGTGCTGGTAAAAGAGGTCGATGGTCGCCATGCGGATATATTCGATGACGGAGAAGAGATCGCTCTCGCCATCGTCCTCTTCATCGTCGGCACTGATCTGGGCGACGGCGGCGAAGTCCTGCAGCGTTTCGGCGATCTCGCCCGAGGCGGTGTTGCCGACCGCCAGTCCGAAGCCGACCAGAAAACCCTGGCACCAGGCGCCGAGCGCGTTGACGCGGTTGCCGAGTTCCTGTTCATCCTCCGGCAGCAACGGCTGGAAGGTGTAGTCACCGGCCTCGAAAACCTGCAGCGTGTCGCGGTAGAGCGCAAACAGCAGGTCGCCGCTGGCCTGATCCGGCAGCTCACCGAGATCGGCCTGTTCGCTGGCGCTGCGCAGCCACTCGCCGCGCGACAGCCGCTTGCCGCCTGACAGCTGGCCGCTGAGGAAGCCGTGCAGTTCGGCCGCGCCCTGCAGTGCGCCGAAGCGGATCAGCAGCTGGTCGAGCTGGTCGAAGTCGGGGGATTGAACGGGCTGCTGGGTCACGGTGAGGTCGCTGTTGGTCGTCGAGGACGGCATGGTAGCGCCGGACGTCGCCGGTGGCGACCGCGGGATCACCACCGGTGGCGACATCAACCTGAGTCCGGGCTTCAACAGCGAAACCCAGGTATTTGATTGGAAATGGCTTTGCCGATGCTCGCCAAATTGACCCGCCGCGGGCCGAAACCTATAGTTGTCGGCACTCCCTCCCGGTCGCGGCGACGCCATGGAAAACTCCTCCTTCAAGCAGCTCGAGCGCAAGATCGCCGAACTGATCCTGCTGTGTGAACAGCTCGACCAGGAGAATCGCGCGCTGAAGGCCGAGGCGCACGACTGGCAGCGCGAGCGCGAACAGTTGATCCAGAAAACCGACATGGCGCGCGCCAAGGTCGAGGCGATGATCGCCCGGCTGCGGACGCTGGAGCAGGAATCGTGAACCCTCCCAACACGGTGGTCGTCCGCATCCTCGACAAGGAGTACCAGGTCGCCTGTCCGCCCGAGCAGGCGCCGGACCTGCTGGAAGCGGCTCGCCACCTCGACAGGCAGATGCGCCAGGTGCGCGACAGTGGCAAGGTGATCGGGCTGGAGCGCATCGCCGTCATGGTGGCGCTCAACATCAGCTACGAACTGCTGAAGAAGGGGCGCGAGGCACCGGCTGCGGAGGAGCCGGACGGCGAGCAGGTGAAGCGGCTGAACGATCGTATCGACGCCGCGCTGCAGCGTTTCCGCCAGCTCGAGATCGGTTGATGGCCGATGACCATGGCGACGGCGCGCGCGCGACGGCTATACTCCGCCTCCCCTGAAGTATTTGCCAGGCGGTCAAGACCCCTGAGCCGATGCATCATCCCCTGGGGGTTTCGCGTTGTTGTGGTGTGCATGTCCGCCTGACGGAAAGCCTGAAACGACACCGGGGCCTCCACCTTGAACCTCTGGGTTCAAGGGCCAGACTGCCAGCGGTACTTCGGGGCCTCTCTCTACTCCTCATGTCCTCCGCCGAACAGACTCCCTCCGATGCCGCCGCGCTGAAACAGCAGCTGCGCCGTCGTCTGCGCGCGCGTCGGCGCCAGCTGTCGCCGCTGCAGCGCCAGCGCGCGACACAGGGGGTATGCGCGGTCATCGCTCGTCACCCGCTGTTCCGCCAGGCCCGCCGTATCGCCCTCTATCGCGCCGCCGATGGCGAGATCGACCCGCTGCCGCTCGCCCGGCTGGCGCGCCGGCTCGGCAAGGCGCTCTACCTGCCGGTGCTGCGTCCCGGTGGGCACCTCGGCTTCGTGGCGTGGCGCGAGGGGGCGGTGCTGCGGCGCAACCGTTTCGGTATCGCCGAGCCGGTCGGGCCGCGGCTGTCTGCGCAGCAGCTCGATCTGGTGCTGCTGCCACTGGTGGCATTCGATTGCCGCGGCGGGCGGCTGGGCATGGGGGGGGGATTTTACGATCGGACGTTCGCGTGGATGAACAAGGCCGGGAGCTTTCGGCGCAGGCCACTGTTGGTCGGGCTGGCGCACGCGTTCCAGCAGGTGGAGTCGCTGCCGCGCGAGCCGTGGGATGTGCCGCTGGCGGCGGTGGCTACCGAGCGCGGCTGGATGGCTGTAGGCAGAGGTGGGACGTGAGCAAAGTCAGGCTTGGCCTGACTTTGCGGTAAGGGAAAAAGTCAGGACGACTTTTTCCGAGAATATCTAGCCCAGCAGCATCTGCACCGTGGCGGTCAGCAGCGTGCCGAGCCCGAACAGGGCGATGGTGACGGAGACGGCATCGGGGCGGGCTGAGCGGCTGATCACGGCGTGGGTTCCTGGTCCGGTGGTCGACTTGGGCACCTCTGGTGGGTGCCCGAGTGGAGACTAGTCGGCCGGGGTCGTCTCTGCCTGAGCCCTTGTTCAATCTGCGAGGCAGCCTTTTTTCGCGCTGCCAAACCGTTCACATCGCGTCGTGATGGCGTGCCAGAAAAAGCTGGTAGGCCGGGTTGTCGGTCTCCTCCTGCCAGGGATAGCCGAGGGTGTCGAGGAACTGGCGCAGGTCGGCCTGGTCGCCGTTGCGCACCTGCAGTCCGACCAGCACGCGACCGTCGGCGGCGCCGTGGTTGCGGTAGTGGAACAGCGAGATATTCCAGCGCGCGCCGAGGTGCGCCAGGAAGTTGAGCAGCGCGCCCGGCCGCTCCGGGAATTCGAAGCGATAGATGCGCTCGTCGGCCACCGCTGCCGGCGCGTGGCCGCCGACGAGGTGGCGGATGTGCAGCTTGGCCATCTCGTTGTCGGTCAGGTCGAGCACCGGGTAGCCGTGTTCGACGAGATGCGTCTTCAGCTCCTCGCGATCGCCGCCACCGGCCGCCACCGCCACGCCGACGAAGATCTGTGCCGACGCGTTGTCGGCGTAGCGGTAGTTGAACTCGGTGATGTTGCGCTTGCCGAGCAGGCCACAGAAGGTCTTGAAGCTGCCGGGCCGCTCCGGAATCGTCACCGCCAGGATCGCCTCGCGCTGCTCGCCGATCTCGGTGCGCTCGGAGATGTAGCGCAGGCGGTCGAAGTTGGTGTTGGCGCCGGAGTCGATGGCGAGCAGCACCTGGCCGCTGCAGCCGTTCTGCTCGACATATTTCTTCAGGCCGGCCAGCGCCAGCGCGCCGGCCGGTTCGGCGATCGAGCGGGTGTCGTCGAAGATGTCCTTGATCGCGGCGCAGATCTCGTCGGTGCTGGCGGTGATGACGCCGTCGACGGTGTGGCGCAGCACGCGGAAGGTCTCCTCGCCGATCTGCGCCACGGCGACGCCGTCGGCAAAGATGCCGACGTGCGGCAGCACCACGCGTTCGCCGGCCTCCATCGCCGCCTTCAGGCAGGCGGCATCGGCCGGCTCCACCGCGAACACCTTGATCTCGGGCCGCACGTACTTGATGTAGGCGGCGACACCGGCACAGAGGCCGCCGCCGCCGACCGGCACGAACACGGCGTCGAGCGGACCTGGGTGCTGGCGCAGGATCTCCATGGCGATGGTGCCCTGGCCGGCGATCACCTCGGGGTCGTCATAGGGGTGGATGTAGACCAGCCCCTTCTCCTCGACCAGCTGGTGGGCGTGTTTCGACGCCTCGTCGAAGGTGTCGCCGTGCAGTACCACCCTGGCGCCGCGGCTGCGCACGGCGTCGACCTTGATCTGCGGCGTGGTGCGCGGCATGACGATGGTGGCCTTGATGCCGAGTGTCTGCGCGGTCAGCGCCAGCCCCTGCGCGTGGTTGCCGGCCGAGGCGGCGATGACGCCGCAGGCGAGCTCCTCCGGCGACAGCTTCATCACCCGGTTGTAGGCGCCGCGCAGCTTGAACGAGAAGACCGGCTGCAGATCCTCGCGTTTCAGCAGCACCTTGTTGCCGAGCCGCTTCGACAGTTGCCGGGCCTCATCCAGCGGCGATTCGATGGCGATGTCGTAGACGCGGGCGCCGAGAATGCGCCGCACGTAGCTGGCGAGCAGGGCGTTGTGGTCCTGGGCATCGGGGTTGGCGCGGGTCGGCATGGCGGGCTCGAAGGCGTTGGGTGATGGGCGAACGTGCAAGCGCGCAGTCTAGCGGCTGCGCGGTCGTCAATTCACCCCGGCGCGGCAGAATTGCTGCGGCTGTCCGGTAGAATGGCACCCTTTTCCAGTATTCGATGGGGTGGTTGGCGATGACGCAGGCGGTCGATCAGCAGGCGCTGAAACAGCAGGTCGCACAGGCGGCGCTCGACTACATCCGGCCGAAGCTGCACCGCGACAGCGTGCTCGGCATCGGCACCGGCTCCACCGCCGACTGCTTCATCGACCTGCTGGCGGCGCTGCGCGAGGAGTTCGCCGGCGCCGTCGCCAGCTCCGAGGCGTCGGCGCGGCGACTGAGGAGACACGGCATCGAGGTGCTCGACCTCAACAGCGTCGGCAGCTTCGACATCTACATCGACGGCGCCGACGAGGCCAACCCGCGGCTGGAGCTGATCAAGGGGGGCGGCGCCGCGCTGACCCGCGAGAAGATCGTCGCCGCCTGCGCCCGCGAGTTCGTCTGCATCGCCGACCAGAGCAAGTACGTCGAGACACTGGGCGACTTTCCGCTGCCGGTCGAGGTGATCCCGATGGCGCGCTCCTATGTCGCCCGTGAGCTGGTGCGGCTCGGGGCGGACCCGGTCTACCGCACCGGCGTGGTCACCGACAACGGCAACGTCATCCTCGACCTGCACAACTTCCCGATCCTGCACCCGCGCGACATCGAGACGAAGATCAACCAGATCACCGGCGTGGTCTGCAGCGGCCTGTTCGCGCTGCGCCCGGCCGACCTGCTGCTGCTCGGCACCCCCAACGGCGTACAGAGCCTGCGCGCCCGCTGAGCCCCCCGGCGGGAAGACGGAACCGCTGCTATATTTTCCGGTGGCCGTCCCCGCCTCCATCCCAAGCGATCAAGTCCCGGGCGCTGCGGCCGATAGCCCGTTACCGCCGTTGCGCCCGTGTCGGGTGCCGGTCAAGAACCATAAGCATCACGGCTGCAAGGAATTCCCATGAACAATCTCAGCGTTGGTCAGCGCCTCGCCATCCTGGTCGGTCTGCCGCTGGCGGTCATCCTGCTGCTGGCGGTCTATGCGGTCCTCTCTTTCGGCCGCATCAATGCGGGCGTCGGTCGCATCTACGACGAGCGGGTGGTGCCGCTGACCGAACTGCGCGCGGTCAACAACGGCTACAACCAGATCATTCACGCCATCAACAAGGCCGACTCCGGGCTGGAGACGCCGGCCGATGCCGTCGCGTTGATCACCGGGGCGCAGCGCGAGATCGCCGATAACTGGAAGGCCTACCGCGGCGTTGCGCGCTCGACCGAGGAGAGCCAGCTGGCGACCGAGATCGAGGCGGAGTTCGCGCGCGCCGACCGCCAGATCGAGAAGGCGGTAGGGGTATTGCGCCCGCTTGGCGAGGAGATGCAGTTCAACGACGATGGCGAGTCGCTGATCGCCGACTACAACGGCGATCTCTACGAATACATCGATCCAGTCTCGACCCGCATCACCCGCCTTGAGGAGCTGCAGCTGCAGGTGGCGCGCAGCGAGCGCGCGTCGGCCCAGGCGATCTACGACGATGCCAGGCTGATCTTCATCGCCATCGCCGTCGTCGTGGCGGTGCTGATGGTGCTGTTCGGCCTCTGGGTTGCCCGCAGCATCTCCGCACCGCTCGGCGAGTTGCGCCGCGCCATCGAGACCGCCGAGCGCTCGCGCGATCTCAGCGTGCGCGTCGCCTTCAGCAGCAATGACGAGATTGGCCAGGTGGCCAAGGCCTATCAGTCGATGATGGACCGCTTCCGCGCCATCATCAGCGACGTGCGCATGACCAGCAGCCACATGCAGCAGTCGGCGCGCGAACTGTCGACCACCACCGAGGAGACTCGCGAAGGGGTGGCCGTGCAGACCCGCGAGACCGACCAGGTCGCCACCGCCACCACCGAGATGACCCACGCCATCGAGGAGGTGAGCCGCCACGCCCACCAGGCTGCAGATGCCGCCAACAACGCCAACCGCGAAACCGAACAGGGCAACCGCGTCATCGACGAGGCGCTGGCCTCGATCCACAGCCTCTCCGATCGCCTCAACGCGGCGGGTGATGTCATTCGTCGCGTCGAGACCGACAGCTCGTCGATCGGCAGCGTGCTCGACGTCATCCGCGGCATCGCCGAGCAGACCAACCTGCTGGCGCTGAACGCGGCGATCGAGGCGGCGCGCGCCGGCGAGCAGGGCCGCGGCTTCGCCGTGGTCGCCGACGAGGTGCGCTCGCTGGCGCAGCGCACGCAGCAGTCGACGCAGGAGATCCACGGCATGATCGAGCGGCTGCAGGCCGGCGCCCGCGAAGCGGTGCGGACGATGGCCGACGGCAGCGACGAGATGGAGAAGACCATGGCGCAGGCGGCGCGCGCCGGCGAATCGCTGGCCGTCATCCGCGAGGCGGTGGCGCTGATCAACGACATGAACACGCAGATCGCCAGCGCCACCGAGGAGCAGATGGCGGTGTCGCAGGAGATCGCCCGCAACGTCGTCAACATCTCCGATGTCGCCAAGCGCTCCGAGCATTCGGTACAGTCGGTCGAACGCGCCGCGCGCGAGGTCAACAGCTCGGCCGGCCGGCTCGCCGAACTGGTCAATGAGTTCCGCACTGACTGAGGCGGCAGCCAGAAACAACAAGGCCGGCAATTTGCCGGCCTTGTTGTTTCTGGCTGGTCCTCCCCTGCACAGCAGGGGAGGTGCTCCGAAGGAGCGGAGGGGTCAGCCCTTTAAGATCACCCCGGACCCCTTCGCCTCGCTGTGCTCGGCACCTCCCCTGCTGTGCAGGGGAGGACCTTTCAGCTCACCACCGTCTCCACCCGCATCAAATCCCCCGCCCGTTCGCGCCCCAGCAGCATCTCCAGCCGGTCGCCGCTCTGCAGTGGCCCGACGCCGGCTGGCGTACCCGTGGAGACGATGTCGCCCGGCAGCAGCGTGAAGACGCGGCTCATCTCGCACAGCAGGTCGAGCACCGGGAACAGCATCTGCGCGGTGTTGCCGTCCTGTTGCAGCTGATCGTTGCGCCACAGCTGCAGTTTCAGCTGCTGCAGTTCGATGTCGTTTGGCGCGATGAACGCCGACACCGGATAGCTGCCGTCGAACGCCTTGGCGCGCTCCCACGGATGGCCCTGCTTCTTCAGCTGATCCTGCAGATCGCGCAGTGTCAGGTCGAGGCCGAGTCCGATGCCGGCGATCGCCGCCCGTGCCTGCTGCGGTGTGGCGTCGGTCAGCGGCGCGCCAATCAATAACGCCAGCTCCAGCTCGTGGTGGACGCTACCCAGCTCCTGCGGCAGCCGCAGCGGTGCGGCCAGGTCGGCGGCGCTGGTGGCCGGCTTCAGAAACAGCAGCGGAATCTCGGTGATCGGATTGTTCAGCTCGGCGGCGTGGGCGGCGTAGTTGCGGCCGACGCAGGCGATCTTGCCGAGCGGGTGGGGGAACGGCTGGCCGTCGAGGGTTGGTGTGAAGTTCATGGGCTGGTCTCCAGATTCCGATCGATCTCCAGGTTCCATTCGAAGCGTTGCAGCGTCGTCGGTTCGCCGTTTGCCGCGAAGTTCTGCTCCCACAACACGGCGCGGCCGCGGCGGTCGATCAGCAGCGCGGTCGACGCGCGCGTGCCGTAGTCGTCGCTGGCGATGAAACGTGGCGACAGCATCCGCTCCATCTCGATGCCGACGCCGGTGTCCGGCAGTTCGGCGTCGGTGGCGACGGTGTGGTCGCCGAGCAGCGCCAGCAGCTCCTCGGGTGTCGGGCCGCGCAGCAGCTCGGCGCGCAGCGCGGTGGTGCCGGCGCGGGTCTTCGGCCATTCGTCGCCGAGCGCGCCGTTGGAGAGTCCGTAGAGGCCTGGCTGCAACTGGCGCAGCGGATCGCTGCCGCGGTTGGAGCAGTACCAGAGACCCCCTCCGTCCCTATTAAGAGAGTCGCCGACCAGCAGGTTGAAGCCGGCGTACTGGTCATCGTGGCGAGTGCATTCCGCTGCGTAATCGGCAGCGCTCATCGAGCCGAGCAGGAAATCGCTGACCAGCGTGCCGCGAGAGCGCGGCCAGCCGCTCTGCGGCGGCCATTCGCGCACATTGGTGACGGCGGCGAAGCGGCCGTCGCGGGTGATGCCAAACCAGCTGCCGCCCGCTTCGAGATCGCGACCGGCCAGCACCTGCGGCGCCTCTGGCCACGGCGCCAGCTGTTGGGTCGGTCGTTCATAGCGCTCGTCGCGATTGGCGGTGATCACCAGTGGGTACTCGGGGTGTTGGCGGATGGCGAAGAGAATGAGGCACATCGGTCATAGCCAGATTTTTGAACGCGTGGATAATACGCGCTTTCGTCCCGCCGGCCGCCAGGGGTCCTCTGGCTGTTAGGAGCATGCATGCTGGTCCACCCCAACTTCGATCCGGTCGCCTTTGCCGTCGGTCCGCTCGCCGTGCACTGGTACGGCTTGATGTACCTGGGTGGCTTCGCCGCCGCGTGGTGGCTGGCCGTGCTGCGCACCCGCCGCGCCGATGCGCCGGTGGCGCGCGGTCAGGTCGACGACCTGATCTTCTACGCCGCGCTCGGCGTGGTACTCGGCGGTCGTTTCGGCTACGTGCTGTTCTACAACTTCGGCCAGTTCCTGCAGCAGCCACTGTGGCTGTTCAAGGTGTGGGAGGGGGGGATGTCCTTCCACGGCGGGCTGATCGGCGTGATCCTGGCGATGCTGTTGTTCGCCCGCACGCGCCGGATCGAATTCGGTCGCCTGCTCGACTTCGTCGCGCCGCTGGTGCCAATCGGCCTCGGCCTCGGCCGCCTCGGCAACTTCATCGGCCAGGAGTTGTGGGGGCGTGCGACGGATGTGTCGTGGGCAATGCAGTTCCCGAACGATCCACTGCAGCTGGCGCGCCACCCGTCGCAGCTTTACCAGTTCGCGCTGGAGGGGGTGCTGCTGTTCACCATCGTCTGGTGGTTCTCGCGCAAACCGCGCCCGACCTGGGCGGTGGGGGGGCTGTTCATGTTCTGCTACGGCCTGTTTCGCTTCCTCGTCGAGTTCTACCGCGAGCCGGACAGCCACATCGGCCTTGAGGCATTCGGCTGGATGACGCGCGGCCAGACGCTGACGCTGCCGGTCATCGCGGTCGGTGTCGCCGCCCTCATCCATGCCTGCCGCCGCCAGCGCGTCGGTGGCTGACCTCTTTCATCGGAACCCGCCATGCAGCAATACCTCGATCTGGTTCGCGACGTCCTCGACAACGGCGTCGACAAGCAGGACCGCACTGGCGTCGGCACGCGCTCGGTATTTGGCCGGCAATTGCGCTTCGACCTGCAGAAGGGATTCCCGCTGCTGACCACCAAGCGCGTGCATGTCAAAAGCGTCATCGTCGAGCTGCTGTGGTTCCTGCAGGGCTCGACCGACAACCACTGGCTGCGCGAGCGCGGCTGCACCATCTGGGACGAGTGGGCGCTGGAAGATGGCGACCTCGGCCCGGTCTACGGCAAGCAGTGGCGCAGCTGGGCCTGTCCGGATGGCCGCACCATCGACCAGATTTCCGAGGTGATCGACCTGATCAAGCGCAAACCCGACTCGCGCCGGCTGCTAGTCAATGCCTGGAACCCGGCCGACCTGCCCGATGAGCGGCTGTCGCCGCACGACAATGTGCGCGCCGGCAAGGCGGCGCTGCCGCCGTGCCACACGCTGTTCCAGTTCTACGTCGCCAATGGCCGGTTGTCGTGCCAGCTCTACCAGCGCAGCGCCGACCTGTTCCTCGGCGTGCCGTTCAACATCGCCAGCTATGCGCTGCTGACGCATCTGGTCGCGCAGCAGTGTGACCTCGACGTCGGCGAATTCGTCCACACCTTCGGCGACACCCACCTTTACAGCAACCACCTGACTGACGACATCGTCTTCGAGCAGCTGTGGCGTGAAACGCGCCCCTTGCCGACGCTGGTCATCGCGCGCAGGCCGGCGTCGATCTTCGACTACGAGCTGGCCGATTTCAGCTTCGACGGCTACGACCCGCACCCGGCGATCAAGGCGCCGATCGCGGTATGAAGGGGCGGGAAGAGATACCGGTCGCGCTGGTGGTGGCGGTATCGCGCAATGGCGTGATCGGTGCCGACAACAAGTTGCCGTGGCATCTGCCCGGCGACCTGAAACATTTCAAGGCAGTGACGCTCGGCAAGCCGGTGGTGATGGGGCGCAAGACCTTCGAGTCGATCGGTCGGCCGCTGCCGGGGCGCCACAACATTGTCGTTACTCGCGACCACCATTACACCGTGCCTAACGGTGTGACGCTGGCGCACGATCTTGGCCAGGCGCTGACGGTGGCGCGCCGCGCCGCGCAGATGGCAGGGGTCGGTGAGATCGCCGTGATCGGCGGTGCCGACATCTATCGTCAGGCGCTGCCGCTGGCCGGCGTGGTCCACCTGACCCGCGTCGATCTGGAGGTCGATGGTGATGCCTTCTTCGCCGATCTGGCAGGCGACGAGTGGCGATGCGAGGTGGCGGAGGAGCGCTGCGAGGGTGAGGTGCGTTACCGGCTGGAGCGTTGGCGCCGGCGCTAGGGCTGGTCTCGGCATGCTTGTTACCGACCTTGTGTTACCGATGGAATCAATCTTGATACATTTCTACTCATGCAAAAGCGGTGGCAACATGCGGGCATCGTGTGGCGATCTACGGCCAATGAGAAAAGAGCCGCTGCAGTCGTTGATTAAATTAAAAAGCCGTGCTTAGAATCGCGCCCTGTCGTCGAACCAGCTCTGTGGCGTCCCCTCAGTGAAGCTGTATTCCGCATAACACAAAACTTCCAACAACGTCCCTGATCAGGAACATCCTTCCTATGAATATCCATCGACTAAAGAATCTTGCGCTCGCCGCAGCAGTGTCGGCCGGGGCGCTGACGGGGGTTGCCCTGACCCACGCCTCCTCCGTCAATGCCGTGTTGCAGGTGGGCCAGAACAAGGTTGACGCAGCCCAGGCGTCGCAGAAGAAGGTCGACGCGCTGGCCAGCGAAACCGGTGACCTGCTGCAGGATTACCGCACCGTGCTCAAGCAGGTCGATGGATTGAAGGTCTACAACCAGCGCCTGGAGCGGCAGATCGCCAACCAGACCAAGCGCATGAACGACTTCGAGCAGTCGATCGAGGATGCCTCGATCATCCAGCGCCAGATCACGCCGCTGATCATCCGCATGATCGACGGCCTCGAACAGTTCGTGAAGCTGGATGTGCCGTTCCACGTCGAAGAGCGCGACAACCGTATCGCCATGCTGCGCCGCAACCTCGACCGCTCCGATGTATCGGTTTCCGAGAAGTTCCGTCAGGTTCTCGAAGCCTACAAGATCGAAAGCGAATACGGCCGCAAGATCGACGCCTACAGCGGTTTCGTGGAGGTCGACGGCAGCGATCGCGAAGTGGGCTTCCTGCGTGTCGGCCGTATCGCGCTGCTCTACCAGACCACCGATGGCAAGCAGTCCGGCGCCTGGGATCAGGCGACCCGGCAGTGGGTTCCGCTCTCCAGCGGTGAATACCGCTCTGCGATTCAGAACGGTCTGCGCATCGCCCGCAAGCAGGCTTCGATCGACGTTCTCAAAGTACCCGTGCCTGCTCCGGAGGCAGCCAAGTGATGAAAAAGAATCTGCTGAAAACCGCTGTTGTTTCGCTGGTGGGAGCGCTGGCGTTGAGCGCCGGAGTCGCCGTCGCCCAGGAGGCCAAGTCGCTGGACGAGCTGCTGCGCAAGGTGCAGACCGGCTTCTCCGCGGACGCCCGGGAGAATGCCGAGCGCGAGCGCCGCTTCGCCGCCGACAAATCGCAGCAGGCCTCCCTGCTGGCGCAGGCCCGGCAGCAGCGCACCGCTGAAGAGAATCGCTCTGCTCAGCTCGAGAAGAAATTCGAAGAGAACGAACTGCTGGTCCTCGACAAGCAGCGCCAGCTGCGCGAGCGTCTCGGTGCGCTGACCGAGCTGTTCGGGCACCTGACCTCGGCCACCGGTGACCTGCGCTCCAACCTGCTGAGCTCCGTCACCAGTGCCCAGTTCACTGGTCGCACCGAATTCCTGGATCAACTGATCGCCAAGATGAGCTCCAGCGAACAGCTGCCGAGCATCGCCGAGATCGAGCGGCTGTGGTTCGAGATCCAGCGCGAGATGACCGAAGGCGGCAAGGTGGTCAAGTTCAACACCACCGTGGTCCGGGCCAATGGCGAGAAGGTCACTGCCGATGTGGTGCGGGTAGGCACCTTCAACCTGGTCTCCAGCAATGGCGACTACCTGCGCTACAGCACGGAATCGGGCACCGTCTCCGAGCTGATTCGCCAGCCCTCCGGCCCGTATCGCGGCTGGGCGAAGCGTCTGGCCGGCGAGTCCTCGGGCGTGCACCCGTTCGGCGCGGATCCGACCGGCCCGTCCGGCGGTTCGTTCCTGTCGGCGCTGATCGACTCCCCGACCTTCGAGGAGCGCCTGCACCAGGGCGGCCTGATCGGCTACATCATCATGGTCATCGGTCTCATCGGTGTGCTCATCGCAATCTGGCGCTTCGCCGTTCTCGCTGCCGTCGGCGCCAAGGTCAGCAGCCAGCTCAAGAGCAACAAGGCGCGCACCGACAACCCGCTTGGCCGCGTGCTGCTGGTGCATGAGCAGAACCCGAACGTCGATACCGAAACGCTGGAGCTGAAACTGTCGGAGGCGGTACTGAAAGAGGCGCCGCGTCTCGAAACCGGCCACAACCTGCTCAAGATCTTCGCCACGGTGGCACCGCTGCTCGGTCTGCTCGGTACCGTGACCGGTATGATCGTGACCTTCCAGCAGATCACCATCTTCGGTGCGGGTGATCCGAAAGCGATGGCTGGCGGTATCTCGATGGCGCTGGTCACCACGGTACAGGGTCTGTGCGTCGCCATCCCGATGGTGCTGCTGCACACGCTGGTGAACTCCCGCGCCAAGCGCGTCATCCATGTCATGGAAGAGCGCGCCACCGGGATCATCGCCGAGCACACCGAGGCCCAGCTGGGGACCAAGTGATGTATTACCTCTATGAAGTGGCGGGAGTCATCAGGCGCTTCATGGAAGCGGGGGGCGATGTGCTGTGGGCCATCGCCATCCTCACCTTCCTGATGTGGACCCTGGCGTTCGACCGCTTCTGGTACTTCCGCACCGCTCTGCGCCGCGAGCTGGACGGGGCCATCGACACCTGGGAGGCGCGCTCCGAGCGCAAATCCTGGAACGCGCGTCAGATCCGCCAGAAGCTGATCTCGGAGATGCGGGAGAAGATCCAGCTGAACCTGCCGATGGTCCAGACCATGGTCATGCTGTGCCCGCTGTTCGGCCTGCTGGGTACCGTGACCGGCATGATCGACGTGTTCAACATCATGGCCGTCACCGGTGGCGGCGATGCCAAGTCGATGGCCGGCGGTGTCTTCAAGGCCACCATCCCGACCATGGCGGGCATGGTGGCCGCGCTGTCCGGTGTCGCGGCGAATACCTATATCAAGGGTATTGCGACACGCGAGACGACACTGCTGGAAGATCATCTCACCACTGATCACTGAATCGGTTACAGAGAGCTTTAATAAATGAGCAGATCGCTAGTACGAAGAGTTCCCGAAGATCCCTCCGCGGAGATCGACCTGACGCCGATGCTCGACGTGGTCTTCATCATGTTGATCTTCTTCATCGTCACCGCCTCCTTCGTCAAGGAGGCCGGTATCGAGGTCAACCGTCCGGAGGCCTCCACCTCCAGTCCGAAGGAGAATGTCAACATCCTGGTGGCTGTCAGCGCCACCAACGAGATCTGGATCGACAAGCGCCGCGTCGATGTGCGTTCGGTGCGCTCCGTCATCGAGCGCATGCACGCCGAGAACCCCAAGGGGGCTGTCGTCGTGCAGGCTGATTCCGCCTCCAATACCCAGGCGGTGGTCGCCGTCATCGATGCCGCCCGCGCCGCCGGTGTCGTCGATGTGTCGCTGGCAACAGATGAAGATTGAAGACTCATGAATCTACGTTTGTTGATCAGTCTCTTTCTGGCCTTCCTGGTGACCGTGGGCCTGTTCATTCTGATGCCGGCGCTGATCGAGACCGGCAATCAGGGGCTTGATGACAAGCCGCGCATCAAGCTGGCCGATATCGTCATGCCGCCGCAGGAGATCGTGACGAACATCGAAGAGAAGAAGCCAGAGAAGCCGCAGGAGCCCGAGCAGCCGCCGCCGGATCTGGCGCAGCCGCAGATGGATATCCAGTTCGATCCGAGCCGGATGGTCAACGTCGCGCCGCAGCAGGCCAGGGTCGACATCTCGATCGAAATGGGCAGGGGCATTGCCGGTGGCGAGGGTGAATACCTGCCCATCGTCAAGGTGGCGCCGATCTATCCGCGGCGCGCCATGAGCCGGGGTGTCCAGGGCCACTGCATCGTCGAGTACACGGTGACCCGGACCGGCGCCACCCGCGATCCGTTCCCGGTCGACTGTCAGCCGCAGGGCTACTTCGAGCAGGCGTCGGTGGCAGCCGCGCTGAAGTTCAAGTACAAGCCGCGCGTCATCGATGGCGATGCCGTCGACGTACCCGGCGTCCAGAACAAGTTCACCTACGAGCTGGAACGATAGACAGATGTCCAACATCGACATGAAATCAGCCGCCGGTCGCTGGGCCGGTCGCGCGTTGCTCGGCGCGGCACTGACGCTGCTGCCGACGCTGGTGGGTGGCCTGCTGCAGCCGCTGCTGTCGCAGCCGTCACTGGGTGCGGCGCATGCGCAGCAGCAGAAAAGGGAAGAGCAGGAGACTCGCCGTACGCAGGCGATGAGCCAGCAGGTCTACGAGAAGCTGACCGAGGCCCAGCAGCTGATCGAGGCAAACAAGTTCAATGAAGCGGTCAGCCAGCTGAACGGTCTGCTGGGCGGTCGCAGCAAACTGAGTCCGTATGAAGTCGCCAACGTCCAGAACCTGCTGGCGTTCGCCTTCTACAGCCAGGAGAACTACGGCAAGGCACTGGAGGCCTATCGCCAGGTGCTGGCCCAGCCCGATCTGCCGGAGGCGATGGCCACCAGCACCAAGTACACCATCGCACAGCTCCACTTCGTGCAGGAGCAGTGGCAGCAGGGCATCAACATGCTGCAGGAGTGGGTCAAGACGCAGCAGAACCCGAGCGCCGACGTCTATGTGCTGTTCGGTCAGGGTTACTACTCGCTGAAGCAGTTCGATCCGGCGCTGCAGAACATGGAGCGGGCGGTCTCGATGTACCGTCAACAGGGCAAGAAGCCGAGGGAGCAGTGGCTGCAGCTGTTGCGTTACCTCTATTACGAAAAAAACCAGCCGGCGAAGGCTGTCACCGTGCTCGAAGAGCTGGTGACGCTCTACCCGAAGCATGAGTACTGGCTGCAGTTGTCGCAGATGTACGGCGAAGCCAAGCAGGACAAGAAGCAGTTGGCGGCGCTGGATGCGGTCTATGTCGATGGCGGCCTCAACCGCGAATCGGAGCTGGTCACGCTGGCCTACCTCTATCTGTCGCGGGATGTTCCCTACAAGGCGGCCAAGGTGCTGGACAAGGGGAT
The DNA here is from genome assembly GCA_964386045.1 of uncultured Verrucomicrobiaceae bacterium. Classification (GTDB taxonomy): domain Bacteria; phylum Pseudomonadota; class Gammaproteobacteria; order Pseudomonadales; family CAMLJR01; genus CAMLJR01. The sequence continues at coordinate 39,294 of CAYLRA010000019.1, forward strand.
CAAGGACAAGAAGGTCGAACCCACGGCGCGCAACCTGGAGCTGCTTGGCAACGCATGGCGCGCCGCGCAGGAGCTGAAGGCCTCCATCCCGGTGATGGAGCAGGCCGCCGCCAAGTCCGACAAGGGTGAGCTCTACGCGACGCTGGGTAACATCTACCTGGACAGCGAGGAGAACCAGAAGGCGATCGATGCCGTCAAGGCTGCACTCAGCAAGGGCGGCCTGCGCCGCGCCGATAATGCCTACATGGTAATGGGGATGGCGCACTTCAACCTGAAGCAGTACGACGCCGCCCGCAACGCCTTCAATCAGGCCGCAAAGGACAAACGCTCGACGACTTACGCCAGGCAGTGGCTGCAGTACGTCGACAGCGAGCTGGAGCGGCAGAAGAGCCTGCAGAGCGGCTGATCGCGCGGGGATGCAACAGGCAAACACAAAAGGCGCTTCGGCGCCTTTTGTGTTTCTGGGAAAAGCGCTCTTTGGGGCGGTGGGCTATTGCGCTGATCAGCGCACCTGTTCGCGCAATTCGCGATAGTGTTCGAGCAGGCGTTCGGCGCGCTCGATCCTGACCTGCAGTTCGGCGGAATTGTCGTAGCGTTGCGCGCGCCGCCAGTGGCGCAGGGCCTGTTCGACCTTGCCTTCGCCATAGAGACGGTTGCCGGTATCGATATCGGTTTCGGCAGAGGCACTTTTGGCGCGATCGAGCCGTGTCGCCAGACGCTGACTGAAGTCGCTGCCAGTCTGGGCGACGGCCTCGCGCAACACGGTTTCGGCCTGGTCCAGATCACCGCGATGCATGGCGGTGTCGAAACGTGTTTGCAGTTGCCGCTGCAGGGTGCGCAGACGGCGCTGCTCCTCGCTCTGCTGTTGTTGTTTCTGCTGGCGCAGCCCGGTATTGGCAATGGCGAGCTGGCTGCTGGTGAAGGCATCGGGATGCAGCTGGTTGGAGAGACTCAGCAGCGTCTGTGCTTCAATCCAGTCGCTCGTCTCGATGGCGCGCAGCCCCGCCTCGCGCAGTTTGCCGGCGAAGAACTCGCTGTCCTCGCGGTAGCGCTCGACCGTATCGCGGATCCGGTAGTCACCCTCAACTCCCCGCAACGATTCGTAGAGGGGGCGTTCGCGCAGCAGGTTTTCGCCGCGCAGGCGGGAGAGGAGGGCTGTCTGCTCCGCCACGAAGAGATCGCGCCGCTCGTAGAAATGCGCGGTATAGCGACGCAACGCCGGAGTTTGCGGCAGCTCCGGCAGCGCCCGCTCCAGCCGCAGCTGCGCGGCGGCAAACTGCTGGCGCGCCACCAGCGCATCGATCTCGTCGAGCAGCTCGCGTTCCCAGGCACGGGCGGCGACCTGCAGTTCGCGTCGGCGCTCGTGGTAGTCGGGTGTTTCGCGCTCGCTGCGTTTCAGCGCGGCGAGCGCCGAGTTGTACTGGTGGTTGCGGATCAGTTCGTCGATGGGCGGGGTTGGCATGACTACGGTCTGCAGGGCGCAGCCGCCGCTCAGCAGCAGAGGCAGCAGCAGGCAGCTCGCCTTCATGCGCCGCGACCCTCGCCGCTGAGCAGGTCGGCGATCATCTGGTCGATCACCCGTGTGGTACTGCCACGCCGCTTCTCAACCGAGTAGACCTCGACCGGCGCTTGCTTGCCGCGTACGACAATCGACCGCGCCGCGCTGGTCTGCAGGTCGGTGCGGTCGGTGATGCGAGCACGCAGAGCCGATGAGATCAGTACCTCACCCGGGCGTGCGGCGCTGCACAGGCGCGAGGCGAGATTCACCGCGTCTCCGACCACCGTGTACTCGACGCGCTGCAGCGAGCCGAGCACGCCGGCCAGCATCTCACCGCTGTTGACACCGATGCGCAGATAGACCGGCGCTTCGCCCTTGGTTTCGCGCTTCCGGTTCAATGCTTCGGCGAGGCGCTGCATCAACACCGCACAGGCGGCGGCGTGATAAGCGTGCAGTGGGTCGGGTCTCGGCGCGCCGAATACCACCATCACGGCATCGCCAATGAATTTGTCGATGGTGCCGAAATAGAAGCGCGCGCAGCTGTCGAAGTAGTGGAAATACTCGTTGAGAAACTCGCTGATCTGCGCCGGCGTAAGATTTTCGGAGAGCGAGGTGAAGCCGACGATATCGGCAAACAGTACGCTCGCCTCGACCTGCTCGCCGCCGAGCCGGATCGGCTCATCACCGCTCATCAGCTTGTTCGCCACTTCGCGGTCGAGGAACTGCTGCAGCATCGTCTCGACGCGCCCTTTATTGCGCAGTCCCAGGCCGAGCTGGCCGATGGCATGGCTGAGCTGACCCAGCTCGTCGCTGCGCAGGGAGAGCGGTGGCTGCTCGCCACGTTCGAGCAGTTGCGTGGCATCGAGCAGCGTGTGGATGGGCTGGGTCAGGCGCCGACCCAGCCACAGGGCGACACCGAACACCAGCAGGCTCAAAACGGCGGCGGCAATGGCGCTGGTCTGCACGATGTGCCGCTGCGACTCTTCCAGCGGCTGGCGCGACAGTGCCAGCACGGCGTGACCGCCGATGGTGGCGCGAAAGGTGATCGGTTCGGCCAGCAGCAGCGCACTGCGCTCGCGCCGGTCGGAGCCGTTGCCGATCAGCGCGGCGGTTTCGATATTGACCGCGAGTCGCGAGGGCGGAAGCTGGGTGAGCGCGGGGTAGTAGCCGGCGCCGGTGATCAGCTCGCCGTTGCGGTCATAGATGGCGGCGCCGAGCACGCGTGGATTATCGAGATGGCGGCGGATCAGGGCCACCAATTCGTGTCGCTGCTGCGCGAACAGCGGTTCGGTGGCGGCCGCTGCCAGTTGTTGCGTCAGCAGCTGACCGAACTGTTCGATGTTGCGTTGCAACAACCGCTGCGACTGGGCGGTCTCGATCAGCGCCAGGGCGGCGAAGCCGATGATCAGAATGGCGCTGATCAGCAGCGCCATCCGCGCCGCGATCGAGCGCCAGAATGGCGGCCGCGCCAGCGGTGTGTGAACGGTCATCGGCAACGTTGCGGACGCGCGGCCATGCGCGACCTCCCTGAGCACGCGGTGGGCAATCAATCCAGCTGGCTGAGGTCGCGCACGGCGCCCTTGTCGGCACTGGTGGTCAGCTTGGCGTAGGCCTTCAGTGCCACCGACACCTTGCGCGGACGCATTTCGGCCGGTTGCCAGGCGGCAGCGCCTTTCGCCTCCATTGCCTTGCGACGGCGCGCCATTTCGGTGTCGTCTATCAGGGCGTCGATGGTGCGTGCCGGAATATCGATGCGGATGCGGTCGCCATTTTGCAGCAGGGCGATGGCGCCGCCCGATGCCGCCTCCGGCGAGACGTGGCCGATCGACAGTCCGGAGGTGCCACCGGAGAAGCGGCCGTCGGTCAGCAGTGCGCAGGCTTTGCCGAGACCTTTCGATTTCAGGAAGCTGGTCGGGTAGAGCATCTCCTGCATGCCGGGACCGCCTTTCGGTCCTTCGTAGCGGATAACGACGATGTCGCCCGCCTTGACCTTGTCGTTGATGATGGCGTCGACGGCGCTCTCCTGGCTTTCGCACAGGAAGACGGGGCCTTCGAACACCAGCAGGTCGTCGTCGACACCGGAGGTTTTGACCACGCAGCCATCGACGGCGATGTTGCCGTGCAACACGGCGAGACCGCCTTCACTGCTGTAGGCGTTGCCGAGTGCACGAATGCAGCCCTGCGCGCGATCGTCGTCGAGCGACGGCCAGCGCGTGCTCTGCGAAAACGCTTCCTGTGTCGGAATGCCGGCAGGGCCCGCCTTGAAGAAGGTGCGCACGCTGGCGTCGCCGGTCTGTTTGATATCCCACTGCGCCAGCGCATCAGCCATGGACTTGCTGTGTACGGTTGGCACGTTGCGGTGCAGCAGACCGGCGCGATCGAGTTCGCCGAGAATCGCCATCACGCCACCGGCGCGATGCACATCCTCGATGTGGTACTTCGGCGAGTTCGGCGCCACCTTGCACAGTTGCGGCACGCGCCGCGACAGCCGGTCGATATCCTTCATCGTGAACGCCACCTCGCCCTCCTGCGCCGCGGCGAGCAGGTGCAGGATGGTGTTGGTGGAACCACCCATGGCGATGTCGAGACTCATCGCGTTCTCGAACGCTTTGAAACTGGCCACCGAGCGCGGCAGCACCGAATTGTCGTCCTGTTCGTAGTGGCGACGCGTGATCTCGACGATCAGCTGGCCGGCGCGTTCGAACAGCGCGCGGCGATCGCTGTGGGTGGCGAGCACGGTGCCGTTGCCGGGCAGGCTCAGGCCGAGCGCTTCGGTCAGGCAGTTCATCGA
>CAYLRA010000020.1:0-43135 GCA_964386045.1 uncultured Verrucomicrobiaceae bacterium
CCATCGCCAGCGCGTTCCAGCGGATCAGCGAGCGGATCTTGCGCTCCATGAACAGGTCGCCCGGCATGCGCTTTTCGTTGGCCGGATCGAGGGTGTTGCGGAACGGCGTGGTGATGGCGGTGGGGAGTTTGGTGCCGCCCTGGGCGGCGTGTTCGGCCAGCGTCTTCAGCAGGAAGGAGGTGCGGCCACGCCCCTGGTACTTCAGTACCGCGTCCAGCGATTCGAGCCATTCGCGGGTTTCCTGCGGATCTTTATCCTCTAGCATCTCGACTCCCGGGTCAGGTGTGATGCCCAGACAGGCGCGACGATGCGCCCGCTGGCGGGTCCTTGGGCAGCGGCGCTGCGCGGTGAATTGTCAGGGACCGTCTGTTTCAAGAACTGGTGTTTCAGGTTTTCGCGACAACCCGATCGGGGCTGGCGAAGTCGCCGCGCAGCGGCTGAGGTCTGGCCACCGGGATCGACCGGTGTCAGCACTGAGCGGGGGAAACCCCGGCGCGAAAAGCTGTAAAAATTTTACACGAGCAGGCGGGAACGGCAAGCCGCACGACCCTGCTCGCGTCAGATATCGGGCGTCAAACGATAAACCAGACGCTGGTTGCGCTGCGCGATGCGGTTCCAGACACCGGCGCTGACATCGGGATCAGCCGGATATTCGACCAGCGGTTCGTGCGCGCCGAAGCCGGCCAGCTCGATGCGGATGGCCCCGGAGCGCAGCGCCGACGCGCGCGTCAGGAAACGGCGGAAGGCGGCGGTCTGCAGCTCCGAGGCGCGCTGCGCCTGCTGATCGCTCTGGCCGAGCGCACCGCACTCGGTCAGCGGCAGCGAGGCCGGCGCCACCATCCAGCCGCCACTGCGCTGATCGCGCAGCGTGCAGAACTCACCGACGTGACTCTCGATACGCACGACGCCGCGAAAACCGAGCCCCTCCAGCTGCTGCAACAGATCGCGCAGCTGTTGCACACGCTGTGCGCCGAACGGTGCATCGCCGAAGGTGAATTCCGCCTGCTGATTCAATGCCCACTCCAGTGCCACCAGCGCACGCTGCTGGCGCTCGCGCAACTGGTCGCGCTCACCACCCACCCGCAGCAACTGGCCGCCGAGCAGCAGCGCCAGTGCCACCAGCAGCACCATCGCGACACGCATCCAGCCACCGCGCGCAGCCACTGGTGCGGGCCACGGCGAGGGTGACGACGAGACAGCCGGTGCCGGTATCGCAACTGCCGCCGGCACCTCCTCTCGCTCGTCCGCTTCGCCCGCAACCGTCACCACCGCCGGCTCTGCCGTCGGGGCCGGCGCGCCGAGCTGGCCGTGCTGCTCCAGCCGCGCCAGCACGGCAGCGAGATCGGCCGCCCTGGCCGGCTTCAGGATCACGTCGGCGGCACCGAGTGCGCGCGCCTGGCCGAAATAGACGCCATCCTGCGTCGAGGTGTACATGACGATGGGAATGTCGTGGGTGGCGGGGTTGGACTTGATCGCCTTGACCGCCTGGAAGCCGTCCATGCCCGGCATCATGTGGTCCATGAAGATCAGGTCGGGGCGCCGGCCGGCCAGGAATTCGAGCGCCTCCTCGGCCGATTCGACCATGTCGATCGCGAACGCATGGCGCTGCAGCAGCTGCCGCAGCGCATGGCGTGCCGTGGCGGAGTCGTCGACGATGAGAGCCTGGAGCATTTACCCGTTCCAATCGGTGGCGGCACGCGTCTCGGCACTGCCTTGCGCGACCACGGGACGAGGGGCCGCCGCTGCGGTCCCGTCAGAGTGGCACTAACTATAGACGGCTGACGCGCGAAGCCATAACCGGCAGCGCGACGATGGCGACACGCTCACGGATGCGACGTTCGGCAGAACAACTGCGCTCAGTGGAACAGATGGAAGTTCTGTCCCCGCTTGAACCGCTCCAGATCGTCGATGGCCGGACCGCGACGCAGCGACTGCTCGCCGAACCGACCATCGACCGCCAGCCACAGCGTCGGCGCGCTGCCATCGAGCAGATCGCGACGGAACAGCGCAAACCATTCGTCGAAAGTGAGCGCGTCGAGGGTGTCGATCAGCTGCTGGCGGCTATCGAACCGGGGATAACCCTCCATCAGGTCCTGCCACAACCGCGCGCCGCGCTCGCCAAGGTTCTTCGGCTGCTCGGCCAGGCGCTGACGCAGCGCCGAACGATGGCGCTCGAACAGCGGCAGCAACTCACTCTCGGGCAACTCGCGCCAACGCGCGAGGTAGGTCTCATACGCCTCCGCCAGCTGCGTCGGGCCGGCCACCGGCGACTGCACCAGCAATACCAGCCCCGGCACATCGCGCACCGGGTAGGGGGTCGACATGACGATGTAGCCGAGCTGCTGCTCGGTGCGCAGGCGAGTGTAGAAGTCGGCGTTCAACATCTGGGCGGTGACGCCGAGCGCGGCGCGGCTCGGCTTGTCGTTGACGGCGGCCTGGCGGTACCAGAGCAGTGCCGCGTCCTGATGCGGTGTGGCAACGGTGAGCTGGATGTCGCCAGCCGGCAGGTCGAGCACCGCCACTGGCGGCAACTCGGCACGCCGGCTGTCGCGCAGCAGTTCGCGGGTCACCAGCGCACCCAGCGCTGCCGCTTCATCGGCCGTGAAATTGCCGTAGACCAGCATCTCGGCGTCGACGGCGGCAAACAGTTCGCGCGCGAAGGGCACCAGCGCATCGGCGGAGAGCTTTTCCACCTCCGCCGCCAGCACCGCGTCGGGCCACTGCGCGCGCATCAGCGTCGTGCCGAGCCGATCGATCAGCAGGTTGTACGGTGCCTGCTGCGCGCTGTTCTGCAACTCGCGCAGATATTGGCGACGCTCGCGTTCGAAGCGCACGGGATCGACCTGCGGCTCGCGCAGCGCCGGCAGCAACTCGGCCAGCAGCAAGCCCTGTTTCTCGTCGAAGCCCTCCACCTTGAGCTGCAGTCCGCGCGAGCCGCGCTCCAGCCTGAAGCTCAGGCCGGCGAGGTGGGCGGGATAGACCAACTCGTTGAGATTGTCGTTGACCACGCGGGCGAGCAGCTCGGTCATGACCACCTGGCGCGGCGAAGCGTTCACCGGCGGCGACTGCAGCGCCAGGCGCACCTCGCCCTTGGGCAGGCGGAACTGTCGATCCTGCAGATGCCAGAGTCGCAGCGGCACCTGCCCTGCCACCGGCAGCTGGACCGGTGCCGATGACGCCGCTGTTTCGAGCGGCTTCAGCGCCAGCTGCCCGGCGATGAAACGGTTGGGTTGCGGCAGCGCGACCTGCGCCACCGCCTGCTGCCAGCTCGCCAGCCGCTCGCCGCCGACCGCCGTCACGCCGTAGGGGGTCTGATACCACTCGCTGTGACGATCGGTTTGCGCTTCCGGCGCGGTCAGAAACAGCATGGCCCGCTGCGGCGTCAGCTGGTGCAGCTGGGCCTCGATGCGCTGCGCATCGAAGCGCTCCATCAGGTAGTCGCCGCGCACCACTTCGGCCGGCGGATATTTGTGCAGGTTGAGCGCCAGCCGGCTCACCTCCTGAATCGGCCGCGACTGCTCGCGGAAGCGGAAGCGCTGCTCGGCGACGCGCTGCTGCTCGTCGAAGATCCAGCGCTGTACGCCCTGTTCGCGCACCAGTGCCAACGTCTGGAACAGCGCGGCGGCAATCGCGTCGACCTGCGCGACGCCGGCCTCGGTCAGCTCGATCGAGACGTGGAACGTGGTGCCACCGCGGTGGTCGAGCCCCTCGCCCGCGCTCAGCGCCAGTACCCACCCCTGCGCCTTCAGCCACGACAGCAAACTGCCTTCGCCTTCGTGACCGACCAGGTTGCCGATGTAGCCAAGCGGCTTGCTGCGAAAATCATCGGGCTGCGAATCGAGCGCCCAGACGAACGAGAGGTTGCGCTGCTCGCGAATCGGCTGCACCTGTACCAGCGCCGGCAGCGACTGCGGCAGAAACAGCGGCGCGTCGGCCTGCGGCTGCGGTCGGTCGCGATCGACCACCGCCTCGAAGCGGCTGCGCGCCATCGTTTCCAGGCGGTCGAGCGACTCGCGCCCGCTCACCACCAGCGTCATCCGGTTGGCCGAATAGTGCGCGTCGTAGAAGGCGAGCAGTTCGTCGCGGATGGTGCTGCCCGGCCGGTCGGCGAGCGTCGCCAGCGAACCGACCGAAAACTTCGAGAACGGATGTGCCGGGTTGGCCACCGTGCGGAAGACATCGAAGCTGCGGCGGCTCTCCTCGCGAATGCGCGCCAGGTACTCCGAGTTGACGGCATTCTTTTCGCGCTCGACATACTCGGCGGTGAACAGCGGCGCGACGAAGAATTGCGAGAAGCGATCGAGCGCCGGCTCAAGGTAATCGGCATCGATATCGAAGTAGTAGTTGGTGTGCTCCGACGCGGTGTAGGCGTTGTGGCTGCCGCCGTGTGCGCCGATGAAGGCCTGGTAGTCGCCGGCGACCGGATAACGCTCGGTGCCGAGGAACAACATGTGTTCGAGAAAGTGCGCGAGACCCTGCCGCTCGGGCGGGTCCTGCCAGCTGCCGACATGCACATCGAGCGCGGCGGCCGCCTTGTCGGCGGCCGGATCGGAGATCAGCAGCACCTGCATCCGGTTGGGCAGCTGCAGATGACGGAAAGCACGACCATCACTGTCGCCCACCCGGATCGACGGCTCCCGGACAACCTGGCAGCCCCCCAGCAGCAGCGACAGCAACAGCAGCGAAACAGCGACGGCACGGGAGCGAACAGACGGAACCATCAGCAAAACCTTTTGGACGAGTATGAAGAACGAGGAGACGGAACCCGCATCACGCCGCCCGATCGCCGGCACGGCATCTGCGCAGGCGTCAGCATTTGCGCAGTCGATAGCAGAACTCACCGTCCTGCTCGCTGCTCTCCAGCAGCTGGTGGCCAGACTGCTCGGCGAAGGCGCGCATATCGCGCCGCGAACCGGGGTCGGTGGCGAGCAGACGCAGCTCCTCGCCGACCTGCATGGCATTGAGCGCCTGTTTGGCCTTCAGCAACGGCATCGGACAGCGCAACCCGCGGGCATCCACTTCAATCAATCGCAATCTCCCGAAAGCGCCGCAGTATACCGAGTCGCCCGTTGCCACCGGGGAACGATCGCGACGGTGGACGATCTGAAGCAGCGTCACCGCCACCCACCGGCGGCCCATTTGCCGGCCTGCATGAACCGGCTACAGTAGCGCCGATGTCGCTGGCGAGACGAGACGTGATCCGACCCCTGCTGTTAACCACCCTGCTGCTCGGCATCGCCCTTGGCGCACGCGCCGCCGACGACGACCTGCAACTTCCGGAACTCGGTGACAGCACCTCCGGCCTCTTTTCCAGTTCGCAGGAGTACGCACTCGGTCGCGCCTGGCTGAAGGTATTTCGCGCGCGCGTGCGCACCGTCGACGACCCGCTGCTGCAGAGCTACCTCGAAGACCTGATCTACCGTCTGGCCAGCCACAGCCAGCTGAAGGATCGTCGCCTCGAGGTGGTGGTGGTAGACAACGCCACGCTCAATGCGTTCGCCGTGCCCGGCGGGGTCATCGGCGTGCACAACGGACTGCTGCTGCACGCCGACAACGAAGCCCAGCTCGCTTCGGTACTGGGCCATGAACTGGCCCACCTGAGCCAGCGCCACTTCGCCCGCGGCGTCGAGCAACAACAACGCGCCGCACTGCCGACCATGGCCGGCATGCTCGGCGCGCTGGTGCTGGCCGCTACCGCCGGCGGTGATGCCGGCATCGCCGCGATGACCGCGACACAGGCGGCCTCGCTGCAGAACCGACTCAACTACAGCCGCCAGAACGAACAGGAGGCCGACCGCATCGGCATGGAGACGCTGGTGCAGGCCGGCTACGACCCGAATGCCTTCGGTGCAATGTTCGACAACATGCTGGCGGCGACGCGTTACGCCGGCCGCCGACCACCCGAGTTCCTGCTGACCCACCCGCTGACCGAGAGCCGCATCAGCGATGCCCGCAACCGCGCGCGCGACTATCCGCGCGCCATGCATACCGACAACCTCGACTATCAGCTGATGCGCGCTCGCGCCGAGCTGCAGCTGACGCCGAACGCCGGTGACGCCATCAAGCGGCTGCGCGCAAAACTCGATCGAGACGGCGCCGGCAGGCGCGCCAACAGGGTGGCCGACCACTACGGACTGGCACTCGCCTACCTGAAGAACAGCGAGCCCGCCAGGGCGCGCGCCGAGCTGGCACCACTGATCGCCCGCGAACCGCTGCGTATCGCCTACGTCATCGCCGCCGCCGAGATCGACATCGCCAGCGGCCAGCTCGACGCCGCGCTGGCGCGCCTGGAAAAGTCACTGCGCATCGCCCCCGACAACCACCCGCTCAACATGGCCTACGCCAACGCGCTGCTGCAGTCGAGCCAGCCGCAGCGCGCCGAGGCACTGCTGCAGGCTCACACCAGGCGGCGCCCGAGCGATCCCACGATCTGGTATCTGCTGGCGGAGACGCACGGCCTGGCCGGCAATATCGTCGGCGTGCACCAGGCACGTGCGGAGTATTTCGTGCTGACCGGCGCGCTCGACCAGGCAACGCGGCAACTCGGTTACGCGCTGCCGCTGGTGCGCGGCAACCAGCTGGCGACGGCGCGCATCGAGGAGCGCATTCGCGACATCGAGAAATTGAAAGACACCATGGCGAAGCTGTGAGTGGCGAGCGCCATTCGCAGCGTTGAAACCGGGCTCAGGCGTCGCCCTTGACCGGCTGCTTGCGTGCAGCGGAGAAATCGAGCATTCGCTTCAGCGGCAGCATCGCGCGCTCGGCGATGGCCGGATCGACGAACACCTCATTGCGACCGAACTCCAGCGAATCGGCGAGATTGTCCAGCGCGTTCATCGCCATCCACGGGCAGTGTGCGCAGCTGCGACAGGTGGCGCCGCTGCCGGCGGTCGGCGCGATGATGAACTCCTTGTCCGGTACCTGCTGCTGCAGCTTGTAGAAAATGCCCTGATCGGTGGCGACGATGAACTGCCGGTTCGGCATCGTCTTCGCCGCCTGAATGATCTGCGACGTCGAGCCGACGCGATCGGCCAGCGCCACCACCGCGCGCGGCGACTCCGGATGCACCAGCACCGCCGCCTCCGGATAGAGCGCCTTCAGATCCTCGACCCCCTTCGCCTTGAACTCCTCGTGCACGATGCAGGCGCCATCCCACAGCAGCACATCGGCGCCGGTCTGGCGCTGCACGTAATCGCCGAGGTGTTTGTCCGGCGCCCACAGGATTTTCTCGCCGCGGCGATCGAGATACTCGACCACATCGACGGCGATGCTCGATGTCACTACCCAATCCGCGCGCGCCTTCACCGCCGCCGAGGTGTTGGCATAGACGACGACGGTGCGATCGGGATGCTGGTCGCAGAAGGCGGAAAACTCCTCGATCGGACAGCCGATATCGAGCGAACAGGTCGCCTCCAGCGTCGGCATCAACACACGCTTTTCCGGCGACAGTATCTTGGCCGTCTCCCCCATGAAGCGAACCCCGGCCACCACCAGCGTCGATGCGGAATGGTTGTGGCCGAAACGGGCCATCTCCAGCGAATCGGAAACGCAGCCGCCCGTCTCTTCGGCCAGCTCCTGCAGCAGCGGATCGGTGTAGTAGTGGGCGACCAGCACCGCATTTTCGCGCTGCAGCAATGCGTGAATACGCGTCTTCAAGGCGTCGCGCTGCGCCGGCGTGAACTCCGGGTGCGGCTCGCCATGCGCCAGAAATTCACGCACCAACACATCTGCCTGAGTCATCGGGGATCTACCTCGTCACATCACCACCGGGGAGGCGGGGCTGCCGATTCTACCGGATGCAACGGCTGCCAGTACCTTCGGGCCAGCCCTTGTGCGAAGAGACCGCCACCGGTGGCGGCAGTTCGATAACACCACTCGATATGGAAACCGCACCCAATAAAAAAGCCTCCGCGCTGGGAGGCTTTTTGAGTTTGGTGGGTCGTGAAGGATTCGAACCTTCGACCAATTGGTTAAAAGCCAACTGCTCTACCGACTGAGCTAACGACCCGTGAAGAGGCGCATATGGTACTGATTCAGAAACGAATGACAAGCCCTGTGTTAACTTTTTTTGGCTATGAGGCCTGCCTCGAAACATAGCGCGTCGGATCCGCGACACCCGCCGCCCGGAACCCCTCACGCCGCAAGACACAGCTGTCGCAGCGACCGCAGGCACGCCCATCGGCATCCGCCTGGTAGCAGGAGACGGTCAGGCTGTAGTCGACACCCAGCGCGGCGCCAGCGCGAACGATCTCCGCCTTCGACAGCTGGATCAGCGGCGTCTCGATCCGCACGCCGCGCCCCTCGACACCCGCCCTGGTCGCCACCGCTGCCAGTGCCTGGAATGCCGCAACGAAGGCCGGGCGGCAATCGGGATAACCCGAGTAGTCGACCGCGTTGACACCAATGAAGATCGCATCGGCATCCACGACCTCGGCCCAGCCCAGCGCAATCGACAGAAATACCGTGTTGCGCGCCGGCACGTAGGTGACGGGGATGCCGCTGCTGCGCTGCTCCGGCACCGCAATCGCGTCGTCGGTCAGCGCCGATCCGCCGATGGCGCGCAGGTCCAGCGACACCACCTTGTGCTCGACGGCACCCAGACCCAGTGATAACCGCGCCGCCGCCGCCAGCTCGGCGCGATGACGCTGGCCGTAGTCGAAAGCCAGCGTGTGGCAGGAAAAACCGTCGGCGCGCGCCATCGCCAGCAGCGTGGCCGAATCGAGACCACCTGACAGCAATACCACCGCGCGCTTTTCAGCCTGCATCTCGCCCCCTCAATGCCCCGGCTCGTCATTCCACAGCAGCTTGTGCAGCTGCAGCTGGAAGCGGACCTGCAACCGGTCGCGCAGGATCCACTCCGCCAGTTCGGTCGCATCCTGCCGCCCGAAACTCGGCGAGAACAGCACCTCGTCGACGCGCGCGGAGAGCTCAAAGCGGTCCATCTGCAGACGCGCCCACTCATAGTCCTGTCGATCGCAGATGACGAACTTGACCTGGTCATGGCGTCGCAGCAGCGGGATGTTCTCCCACAGGTTGCGACCGACCTCGCCGGACCCCGGCGTCTTCAGGTCGACGACGCGACTGACACGCTCATCGATCCCGTCGATCGACAGCGCGCCACTGGTCTCCAGCGACACCTCGTAGCCGGCATCGCACAGCGCCACCAGCAGCGGCCAGCAGCCGGGCTGGGCCAGCGGCTCGCCGCCGGTGACGGTGACATGGCGCGGTCGGTAACCGGCCACCTCATCGAGAATCTGCTGCAACGAGTGGCGCTCGCCGCCGTAAAACGCGTATTCGGTGTCGCAGTAGCTGCAGCGCAGCGGACAGCCCGTCAATCGCACGAACACCGTCGGCAAGCCGAGCGTTCGCGTTTCGCCCTGCAGTGAGTAGAAGATTTCGGTGATGCGCAGAGAGGGGTTCATAGGCGTGGATCGCCAGCAGCAGCCGTACCGCCGCCATGGCAAAAGAAGAGATCGCTGTCAGCGATAGTTCTGGTCGAGGAACTGCTTGGCCAGCTGCGGTGCGGCACTGCCGCTGGCGCCGTATTCGTCGATGACCTGCTGCAGCAGATCCTGCGCGCGCTGCTTGTCACCCTTCATGAAATAGACACGTCCCAACTTATAGAGACTGTCAGGCGCCTTGTTGTGCTGCGGATACTGCTTGACGACGTGGCTGAACGCCTTGTCGGCGGCTTCGAGATCCTGCGGTGTCTGCAGATAGAGCTCGCCGAGCCAGTAGTAGGCATTGGGCGTCAACGTACTGCTGGGGTAATGCTTGATGAACTCGTTGAAGGATTGCGTCGCCGCGGCGAAGTTCTGCTCCTTCACTTTCGCATAGGCCTGTTTATAGGCCTCGTACTCGTTGGCCTGCGGCGCGGCAGTGCCACCGGGCTGCGCCGCCACCCCGGCACCCGCGGGTGCGGAGACCACATCACCATTCATCGGCAAGGTATCGGCCGGCAGCGCATCCGCGGCCGGTGCAGACAGCGGCGCGCGCGCATCGATAGCTGATGTAGCCGCACCACCCGCAGCGGCCGCGCCGCCACTGATGCGGCGATCGAGCTCCAGATAGCGATCCAGGCTCTGTTGCTTCAGCGTCTCGATCTGATGGTTCTGCTCTTCGACGATACCGCGCAGCTCCATCACCTCCTGCTGGAGGGCCTGGATCTGCAGCATCAGATTGCCACTCGCCGCTTGCGCAGGCGCGACCGCCTGAGCAGCAGGATTCGATGCAGCGGGGGCGGAACGGCCACCATAACTGCCGCCGGCATCGATGATCGGCGCCTGCGCCAATGCGCAGCCGCCAGAAATAAGCAGCGCCGCGCTGGCGAACCAGGCGGCGCAGGACGGGTTACGACGTTTCATCACGACCCGCCAGACCTCGCTCAGTTGAGGATCAGCTCAACGCGACGGTTCAGAGCCCACGACTCGTCGTCATGGCCCGGAGCTGCCGGACGCTCTTCGCCGTAGCTGACGGTTTCAACACGGGCCGCCGAGATGCCGCTGGCGCTCAGGTAGTCAGCGATCGCCTTGGCACGACGCTCACCCAGAGCCAGGTTGTATTCGGTGGTGCCGCGCTCGTCAGCGTGACCTTCCAGACGCAGGTTCTGGCGACCGTTGCGCAGCAGCGCGACGTAGCGATCCAGCTGGGCGGTCACTTCCGGACGCAGGTCCGACTTGTCGAAGTCGAAGTAGAAAACGCGTTGCAGGCTGGCCAGGGCAGCGGCGTCGGCAGCAGCCTGGTCGTATGCAGGCTGGGCACCAGTGGCAGCGCCGGCGTCAGCGGCAGCACCGCTGTCATCGGTCGATTTGCTGGCACAACCAACCATGACAGCCATGGCGACGGCGAGACCCAGAGTATTGCGGAGTTTCTTGAGTTCCATGATGCGATCCTAAAGTTTTAAACCAGATGGTTTCTGATGTTGTTACTTGCTTGCTGATGGTTGCACTGCCTGTTGATACAGCTTGTACCGAGACAGCTTGCCGCGCATGAAACGAGCGCTTCAACGCTGCCGCCGGTTCTGCCTGACACCTCAGGCGGACACCGGCCGTTCTTGAAGAAGCGGGAAGGTTCGAGGACTGACACCTGCCCGCCGCTTGCCCTGCTGCCGAAACCGGCGATTGCCGGGTCCAGCGAAAAATTCATGATCAGCGACGATCCAGAAACGGCGACCACGACGGCTCGCGTACATCGCCAAAACGGGACGGCAACAGATACCTTACGCCAGCGTCAACCGAAACGGCGGCAAGAATACCACGCCCCTCATGCAAAGTCGCATAGATTAACATCGCGCCATTCGGCGCAACGCTGGGCGATTCGTCGAGCCGCGTGCGGGTCAGCAGGTCGTTGCGGCCACGCTGCAAATTCTGCAGTGCGATGTGAAAATCGCCGTTGACGCGCTGGACCATGATCACCCCGCTGCCGTCCGGCAGCACCCGCGGACGGGCGTTGTATTCACCCTGGAAAGTGACCCGCTCGGTAGCCAGCGTCGCCACGTCGACCTTGTAGATCTGCGGCCTGCCGCCGCGATCCGAGGTGAACATGATCGAGCGCCCGTCCGGCGTCCAGCTCGGCTCGGTATCGATGGCGAAGTGGTTGGTCAGCCGCGTCAGCTGACGCGTCGCCATGTCCATGACATAGATTTCCGGGTTGCCATCCTTCGACAGCACCATCGCCATGCGGCGACCATCCGGCGACCAGATCGGCGAGCTGTTGATGCCTTGGAAGTTGGTCAGCTGCTGGCGCTGCCGCGTGCGCAGGTTCTCGACGAAGATGGCCGCACGACCGGTTTCGAACGAGCTGTAGGCGATGCTCTCGGCGTTCGGTGACCAGGAGGGCGACATGATCGGATCGCGCTGGGTGCGCAGCACCTGCTCACGCGCGCCATCGGCATCGGCCAGCATCAGCCGGTAGGTGTAGCGGTTGGTGGCGTCGCGCAGGCGGGAGACATAAAGGAGGCGTGTGTTGAACGCACCGCGCACACCGGTGATCTTCTCGTAGATCTTGTCGGAGATGCGATGTGCCACCTCGCGCAGGTTGTCGCCATACCCGATCTCGCGATCGAGCATCATCGCGCGCTGGTTGATGACATCGAACAGCTCGAACTGTGCCATGTAGCCGTTCTGATGCGGCACGATTTTGCCCACCACGACGTACTCGGCGCCGAGCGCACGCCAGTCGCGATAGACCACCTCCTTTCCTTCGTGCGGGAAGCTGAGCATGTCGGTCTTCGGGATCGGCGCAAACAGGCCGCTGCGCTGCAGGTTGGCGGCGATGATGCCTGGAATATCCTCCGACAGCGGCGTCGGGCCGGCCCACTGGAACGGCACCACGGCGATCGGCGTGGGGTTGTCGCGCCCCTTGGTGATCTGGATGGTGAGCTGCGCCCAGCTCGCGCTGGCAACCAGCAACAGTGCCAGCGCAACGAAACAACGAATGGCCTTCACAGACGTAGATCCTCCGGGTAGAAGTCCAGATTGAAACGGCGCAGCGCACTCGCACAGAGGCGGCCACGATCCAGGTCCCGCAATTCAGGAAATGACCCGACCCGCTTTACCGCAGCGATGGCCGAGCGATCAAAAGCATCGTTGCCACTGCTTTTCGACACCGCGACATCGACCACCTCGCAGGTGGGAATCATCGAAATCGCCAGCTCCACCCGCATGCCGGTGCGCGCGCTCGGCGGTCGGCTCCAGGCACGCTCGATGGCGCTCTGGATCACGTCCATATAACTCGCCACCAGTTGCCCCTCGGTTTCGGCGGCAAAAGCCTCCTCCTCCGCGGCCATTGCTCGCGCCATCTCCTGCTGCAGCAACTCCTGCTGGCGCTTGCGCTCGGACTCAGCCTGCCTGCGCGCCTCTTCCTTCTTGCGAGCCTCGTCTTCTGCCCGCTTCCTGGCCTCAGCCTCTTTGCGCTTCTGCTCTTCGAGCTTCTTCTCGGCTTCGAGTTTCTTCTGCTGCTCAAGTTGCCGCTGTTTTTCCAGATCAGCCTTGCTCGGCGCCGCCTTTTCCGGCTCGGGTTTCGGCTGCGGCGCGGGCTTCGGCGCCGGTTCGGGCTGGGGCCTGGGAGCGGGCGGTGGCGCCGGCGGCTGGGGCTTCGGCGCCTGCTTGGCCGTGCGCTGCACCGGATTTGACTCCATGCTGACCAGCTTCGCCTGCACGATGCGCGGCTGCGGTTTCAACTCGCGCTCCGGCGGCTTGAACTCGAAATGCACGAGCAGAAGCGCAGCGACCAGCGCGTGCAGCAGCAGCGTCAATAGCAGCGGTAAGGCGACCGGACGGGTCATCCGCAACCTCGGCTACTTGACCGGTGGGTCTTCGGTGACGAGCCCCACCGAGGGAGCACCGGCCGCCTGCAACGCCGTCATCAGCACCACCACCTCGCCATAGGGCACCGCGCGATCACCCCAGATGTAGACCTCGGTCTCCGGCTTCTGGCGCAGGATCTTGCCGACACGATCGCCGATGCTCTCCAGCGTCACGGCCTGCTTCGGGTCATCGCCCAGATTGATGAAGTAGGCGCCCTGCGCGTCGACCGAGACGATCAGCGGCTCCTCGTCCTTCTTGTCGACCGCTTTCGCCGACGCCTTCGGCAGGTCGACCTGCACCCCCTGCACCAGCAGCGGTGTGGTCACCATGAAGATGATCAGCAGTACCAGCGTGACGTCGATGTAGGGGACGACGTTGATCTCCGCCATGGCGCCATGGCGTTTCCTGCGACCGCGCGGTTGAACCGATCCACCCACGTTGCAGCCCGCCCTTTATTGACCGTTGCGCTTGCCGCCGGCGGAGTGCGCCTGGCGGTGCAGGATGCTGGAAAACTCGTCGGAAAAGGTCTCGTACTTGTTGCCGAGGTTGTCGACCCAGGCGGCGAAACGGTTGTAGGCGATGACCGCCGGAATCGCCGCGAACAGCCCCATCGCGGTGGCGATCAGCGCCTCGGAGATACCGGGCGCGACGGTCTGGATGGTCGCCTGCTGCACGTTGGCCAGACTCTGGAACGAGGTCATGATCCCCCACACGGTACCGAACAGGCCGATGTACGGGCTGGTCGAACCGACCGTGGCAAGGAACGGCAGCCGCTCCTCCATTTTCTCCTGCTCGCGCGACATCGCCACACGCATCGCGCGCTGCGCCCCTTCCATCACCGCGTCGGGATCGGCACCGCCCTGCTGGCGCAGCCGGGTGAACTCCTTGAAGCCGGCGCGGAAGATGCTCTCCAGACCGAACAGGATCTGGCCATCCTCGGCGCGGGCATTGCCCTGACGGAACAGCTGGGCGAGGTCGATACCGGACCAGAACTCCTGCTCGAAGGCCTCCAGCTCGGCGCGCGCGGCACGGAAGTAGATCCAGCGCTGGATGATGAAATACCAGGAGACGATCGAAGCCAGCGCCAGAATCAGCATGACCAGCTGCACCGTGATGCTGGCCTCCGCGATCAGGTGCCAGACGGACATGTCTATCTCTTGGTTCACTAGGCAAACTCCTTCGAAAAGGCCTGCGATGGAGGCATCAGAGAGCCGACAGTGCGGCCACGACCAAAGGGGGAAGGCGACGCGGTTTCAGTGCTTGGCGATCGACGCAGGCGACACGGACCATGCCGCTGCAGACCGTTTCGGCGGCGCGCAGTATACGTTGCTCGAACAACAGTTGAGCAGCGCCCCGCTCGCAAATTTTTGCCGTCACGATCAGCTCGTCGTCGAGCCGGGCCGGGCGCAGATACTCGACCTGGACATCGCGCACGACGAACATCAGCTGCTGGTCGAGAATCGCGGCTTTGCCAAAACCGCTGGCACGCAACAACTCGGTGCGGGCGCGCTCCATGAACTTCAGGTAGTTGACGTAGTAGACGATGCCACCGGCATCGGTGTCCTCGATGTAGACCCGCACCGGCAACCGGAACTCGCTCACGCCCCGCCCCCTGTCTCCAGCGGCAGATCGGACTGCAGGCTGCCGCGCACCGGCAGGCCGAAGTGGAGGTAGGCGCCGCGCGTCGCCATGCGTCCGCGCGGCGTGCGCAACAGGTAACCCTGTTGAATGAGGAACGGCTCGATCACATCCTCGATGGTGTCGCGCTCCTCACCGATGGCGGCGGCCAGGCTCTCGACGCCGACCGGGCCGCCGTCGAACTTGTCGATCAGCGTCAGCAGCAGACGGCGGTCGAGATGGTCGAAGCCGCGCTGGTCGACGTTGAGCATGTTGAGCGCGCTGTCGGCAATCTCGGCGCTGACGGTGCCGTCACCTTTCACTTCGGCGTAATCGCGCACGCGGCGCAGCAGCCGGTTGGCGATACGCGGTGTACCGCGCGCACGGCGGGCGATCTCGAACGCCCCCTCGTCGCGCACGGGAATGCCAAGCAGTGCCGCGGCGCGGGAGACAATGCGGGTCAGGTCTTCGGTGTTGTAAAACTCCAGACGCTGCACGATGCCAAAGCGATCGCGCAGCGGCGAAGTCAAAAGGCCGGCCCGCGTGGTTGCACCAACCAGCGTGAAAGGGGGCAACTCCAGCTTGATCGAACGCGCCGCCGGCCCCTCACCGATCATGATGTCGAGCTGGAAATCCTCCATCGCCGGGTAGAGCACCTCCTCGACATGGGGGCTGAGGCGATGGATCTCGTCGATGAACAGCACATCGCCCGGTTCGAGATTGGTCATCAGCGCGGCGAGATCGCCGGCGCGCTCCAGCACCGGTCCCGACGTCGTTTTCAGCGACACCTTCATCTCATTGGCGAGGATGTTGGCCAGCGTGGTCTTGCCGAGGCCGGGCGGTCCGAAAATGAGTGTGTGATCGAGCGGCTCGCCGCGATTGCGCGCGGCGCTGACGAAGATCTCCATCTGTTCGCGCACGACCGGTTGACCGATGTAGTCGGCCAGCGACTGCGGCCGCACGGTACGGTCGAGCCCCTCCTCGCGCGGTGCCGCCTGCGGCGATATCAGTCGGTCGTGTTCAATCATCTGCCCACTCCGAACGCGGTCGGGTTCACTTCATCATCCCCTTCAGTGCCGCGCGAATCAGCTCCTCGGCGGTCGCGGCGCCAGCCTTGCTCGCCGCCAGCACCATTTTGGCCGCCTCCTGCGGCTTGTAACCGAGCGCAGCCAGTGCCGACTCCGCCTCCTGCTGCGCCCCGGTCTCGCCAGCGCCGGGCAACGCCGCCGCGCCGGCGTCCACGCGCAGGCCGTCGACCTGCCAATCGGCAAGACGATCGCGCATTTCGATCAGCAGCCGCTCGGCGGTCTTCTTGCCGACACCGGGCAGCCGCACCAGCGCCGCCGCATCGCCATCGCGAACGCAGCGTGCGAAGCCACCGGCATCCATGCCCGAGAGGATGGCCAGCGCCAGCTTCGGTCCGACGCCGCTGACCTTGATCAGTTCCCGGAACAGCGTGCGATCGCTGCGCCGTGTGAAACCGAACAACAGATGCGCGTCTTCGCGCACCACCAGATGGGTGAACAGCTCGACCCTGGTGCCAGGCGCCGGCAGCTCGAATACCGCGGTGAGCGGCGCCTGTATTTCGTAGCCGACGCCGCCGACATCGACCAGCAGGTCTGGCGCCTGCTTCTCCAGCAAAATCCCGCTAATGCGGCCGATCATCTCAGTCTCTTCTCCAGGTCAGGCGAGGCGGCCGCGCCGCATGCGACCGCGCGGGGGCAGCGCCAGGGTCGCCATACCGCGCAGCCCTTGCGCGGTGTGGGCGTGGCAGAGTGCCGCAGCCAGTGCATCGGCGGCGTCCTCTTGGGGGGGGGCGGGAAGACGCAGCAGCGTCATCACCATGTGCTGCACCTGCAGCTTGTCGGCAGCGCCGGTGCCGACCACTGCCTGCTTGATCTGGGTGGCGGTGTATTCAGCCACCGGCAGGTCGTGGCTGACGCAGGCGACGATCGCCGCGCCGCGCGCCTGGCCGAGCTTCAGCGCCGAGCCGGCACTCTTGGCCATGAACACCTCCTCGACCACCACCTGATCGGGACGGTATTCGCCGATGATTTCCACGAGGCTGTCGAAGATGATCCGCAACCGCTCGGCGAGCGCGATCTGCGGCAGGCGAATGACGCCGCTGGCGATGTAGTCATGGTGAGAGCCGCGACAACGAATGATGCCGAAACCGGTTTTGCGCGAACCTGGGTCGATTCCGAGAATCAGCGTCATGGGCAGGGTGAGGCGAGAAGTTTCGGCATTATGCCCATGGCGATAACGCCATGAGCAAGCGATTTGCCGGCCATGAATGGCCGGCCCGCGAATTGGGCACGCACGTGCACGATTCGGCGTAAGCAAAGTTGGGCTTTGCCTAACTTTGCGGTGGATGAAAAAGTCAGGAAGACTTTTTCAGAGGTTACCAAGCTCAGCCATTACTTCGGCTGAGATATCGGCGTTGGTGTAGACGTTCTGCACGTCGTCGAGATCTTCGAGCGCGTCGATCAGGCCCAGCACGGTCTCCGCCGTCTCTTTATCCAGCTCTGCGTGAGTGGAGGCCAGCATCGTCACTTCGCTACCGGCCGGCTTGATACCGGCGGCGGTCAGCGCGTCGACCACCTTGCCGACGATCTCCCACGGCGTCAGCACTTCGAACGAGCCGTCGTCGTGGCCGATGATGTCGTCGGCGCCGGCCTCCAGCGCCACCTCCATCAGCGTCTCTTCGTCGACGCCCGCCGGCAGTACGATCTGGCCTTTCCGGGTGAACAGATAGGCGACCGAACCGTCGGTACCGAGGTTGCCACCGCGCCGACTGAAGGCGTGGCGCACTTCGGCCACGGTGCGGTTGCGGTTGTCGGTCATCGCCTCGATCAACACCGCGACACCGCCCGGCCCATAACCCTCGTAGGTCAGCTCCTCGACATTGTCGGCATCGTTGGCGCCGGCGCCGCGCGCGATGGCGCGATCGATGGTGTCGCGCGTCATGTTGGCGCCGAGCGCCTTGTCGACGGCGGCACGCAGGCGCGGGTTGTCCTCAGGTATCGGACCGCCGAGCCTGGCGGCGATGGTCAGCTCGCGGATCACCTTGGTGAACACCGCGCTCTTCTTGGCGTCCTGACGTGCCTTGCGGTGCTGGATGTTGGCCCATTTGCTGTGTCCGGCCATGGCGCTTCACTCCTCGCTCTTGCGCAGTCGGATGTTCAGATCGCGCAGCGCCAGCGCGTCGACGGTGCCCGGCGCGTCGGTCATCACGCAGTGCGCGGTCTGGGTTTTCGGGAAGGCGATGACGTCGCGGATCGACTTCGAGCCGGTCATCAGCATCACCAGCCGATCGAGGCCGAAGGCGAGACCGCCGTGCGGCGGCGCGCCATATTTCAGCGCATCGAGCAAGAAGCCAAACTTCTCCTGCTGCTCCTCCTCGCCGATGCCGATGACGCGGAACACCGTCTCCTGCATCTCGCGCTGGTGGATACGGATCGAACCGCCACCGAGCTCGGTGCCGTTCAGCACCATGTCGTAGGCGTTGGACAGCGCCGCCGCCGGATTCGCCTCCAGCTCCTCGGGCGAACACAGCGGCGACGTGAACGGATGGTGACACGGGCTCAGCTTGCCGTTGTCGTCCTCGTCGAACATCGGGAAGTCGACCACCCACAGCGGCGTCCACTGGCAGGTCAGCAGGTCGAGATCCTCGGCCAGCTTGATGCGCAGCGCGCCGAGCGCATCGCTGACGACACGGGCGCGGTCGGCACCGAAAAAGATGATGTCGCCGTCAACGACGTCCAGACGCTGCATCAGCGCGTTGATCACGCCTTCCGGCATGAACTTCAGGATCGGCGACTGCAGCCCTTCGATCCCTTTCGCCAGTTCGTTGACCTTGATCCAGGCCAGACCTTTCGCGCCATAAACACCGACGAATTTGCCGTAGTCGTCGATCTGGCTGCGGGTCAGGCGCTTGCCGCCGCCCGGCACTTTCAGCGCGGTGACACGACCTTTCGGATCATTGGCCGGACCGCTGAAGACCTTGAAATCGACCTCGCGCATCAGGTCGGCGACATCGACCAGTTCAAGCGGGTTGCGCAGGTCGGGCTTGTCGCTGCCGAAACGGCGCATCGCCTCGGCGTAGGTCATGCGCGGAAATTCGCCGAGCTCGACATCGAGCACGGTCTTGAACAGACGGCGGATCATCCCTTCGGTGATCGACATGATGTCGTCAGCGGTCAGGAACGAGGTTTCGATGTCGATCTGGGTAAATTCGGGCTGGCGATCGGCGCGCAGATCCTCGTCGCGGAAACAGCGTGCGATCTGGTAGTAGCGGTCGAGGCCCGCCACCATCAGCAATTGTTTGAACAGTTGCGGCGACTGCGGCAGCGCGAAGAACTTGCCGGCGTGGGTGCGGCTCGGTACCAGATAGTCGCGCGCCCCCTCCGGCGTGGCGCGGGTCAGGATCGGTGTCTCGATATCGAGGAAACCCTGCTCGTCGAGATAGCCGCGAATGGTCGAAGTGATGCGCGCGCGCAGCTTGAAGCGCTCCTGCATTTCGGGCCGGCGCAAATCGATGAAGCGGTAGCGCAGACGCACGTCCTCGCCAACGGCGACATGCTCGTCGAGCTGGAACGGTGGCGTCGCGGCAACGTTGAGAATTTCGAGCTGCTTGCCGAGCACCTCGATACTGCCCGTGCCCATGTTCGGGTTGACCGTGTTCGGCGTGCGCGCGCGCACACGACCGACCACGCGCACGACATACTCGGAACGCACCTTGTCGGCGCGCTGGAAGTGCTCGCCGACATCGGGATCGAACACCACCTGCACGATACCTTCGCGATCGCGCAGGTCGAGGAAGATGACACCGCCGTGGTCGCGACGCCCATCCACCCATCCGCAGAGGGTCACTTCCTGGTCGATCTGTTCGCTGCGGAGGGTGCCGCAATAGTGGCTGCGCGTGGTCAACTCTCGATTCCCGATGCAATGGCCGGAACCGATCAGCCCCAGCCGCTAATTAATGAAGCGTGTCGCGGCGATCAGTCCGCCGCCGTTGCCGCATGGCTGCAGCCGGTGCCGCAGGTATGGCTACCCTTGTCGCTCGCCGTACCGCCATCGGCACTGGCCGCGCCGTCGCCACCGGCCAGATTCTTCTTGCCGCCCGACTTGAAGTCGGTTTCGTACCAGCCACCACCCTTCAACCGGAAACCGGCCGCCGACACCTGCTTGCGCAGCTGCGGCTGCTGACAGGCCGGGCAATCGGTCAGCGGCGCATCGCTCAGCTTCTGCAGCGCCTCAAGTTGATGGCCACACGACTCACAACGATATTCGTAGATCGGCATAACTCCTCCGACAACAGCAGGCAATCCGGTGAAGATATGAAGTGTTTGAAGAGAGGGGCAGGCCCGCTCAAGGGGCGCGATTATACCCGAAGCGGTTGGGGCCGCGAGAGGCTCGGAACAGCGGGGAGAAAAAGGGGGAAACCGACGGCGCGGAGCCCGCGCCGTCGGTGGGACATCACGCTTCGGCGTAGCCTTTCAGCTTCTTCAACGGACGCACCTTGACGGCGATCGAGGCCGGCTTGGCCTTGAAAGTGACCTCTTCACCGGTGAACGGGTTGACACCCTTGCGCGCCTTCTTGGCCGGCTTCTTGACGGTGGTGATCTTCAGCAGGCCCGGCAGCACGAACTCACCCAGCCCCTTCTTGCCGATCGAACGAGCAACCATCGACTCCAGCTCATCCAGTACCGCACCCACCTGCTTGCGGGACAGCTCGGTCACCTCACCGATCTGGGCCAGCAGCTGGCTCTTGGTCAGTTTGGTGGTGATCGCAGCGGCGCTTTTCTTCGGCGCGACTGCTTTCTTGACAGCGGGCTTCTTGGCGGCGGCCGGTTTGGCTGCAGCTTTCTTCTTGGGAGCGGCTTTTTTGATTGCCATCGTTCAAGTCCTGTTGGTGTAGTGCTAATGAAAGGTGCATGAGAAGTGCAGTGAGTAAAGCGTTGCATTGCGCTGGTCGATGCGGTGAAGGAAACCGTCCGCCAGCTTTCACTCCTAATGGCGCTCCAGACAGCAAAACCCGCAGAAAAACAGCTCATTTCCACCGGCAGAGGTAACGCCAGGCGATGGTATAGACGATCAAACACTGCAGTACAAGGGGTTTTTGGTCCAACGACACAAAAAAAGCGTGTTTTTACGCTCGAAAACCCCATGCCCGCCGCCGCAAGCCTGAAAAGGCGGTAAAAGCCGGCTCAATGCGCACTCAGCGACAGCGGCTGCAGCAAGTCAGTCAGTGCACGCCGACGCTGTTCCAGCGCCTCTTCGTCGAAGGACTGCGCACTGCCGCTGCCCCATACCGGTCCGGGCCACGCGGCGTCGCCCTGAAAGCGCGCCACGACATGCACGTGCAACTGCGGCACCACATTGCCAAGCGCACCGATGTTCATCTTGTCGGCACGCGCATCGGCCGCCAGCGTCGCGACGACGGCGCCCACCTCCTCCCACAACAGACGCTGATCGAGTGCCGTCAGCTGGAACACCTCGACGATCTCCTCGCGGCGCGGCACCAGCACCAGCCATGGAAAGCGACTGTCATTCATCATCAATACCCGGCACAGCGGCAGGTCGCCGATCGCGACGCAATCGCGGGCCAGTTGCATATGCAGCTCGAACATCTGCCTTCCTCCCAAACAGTCAGGGGCCGTAGAATGCCGACAATTTTTCACCTTTGAAATCGGGAACACCATGCGCGCCAGTCAGCTGCTCCTCGCCACCGTCAAGGAAAACCCCGCCGACGCCGAAGTGATCAGCCACCGGCTGATGTTGCGGGCCGGCATGATCCGCAAACTTGCCTCCGGTCTCTACACCTGGTTGCCGCTGGGATTGCGTGTGCTGCGCCGGGTCGAAGCGATCGTGCGCGAGGAGATGGATGCCGCCGGCGCGCAGGAGGTGATGATGCCGGTGGTGCAGCCGGCCGAGCTGTGGCAGGAGTCGGGGCGCTGGGAGCAGTACGGCGCCGAGCTGTGCCGGCTGCAGGACCGCCACGACCGCGCCTTCTGCCTCGGCCCGACCCACGAAGAGGTGATCACCGACCTGATCCGCAACGAGGTCAGCAGCTACAAGCAGCTGCCGGCCAACTTCTACCAGATCCAGACCAAGTTCCGCGATGAGATCCGGCCGCGCTTCGGTGTCATGCGCGCGCGTGAGTTCATCATGAAGGATGCCTATTCGTTCCATAACGACGCGGCCTCTCTGCAACAGACCTACGACGCGATGTATCGCGCCTACAGCAATATCTTTACTCGCCTGGGCCTCGACTTCCGCGCCGTCATCGCCGACACCGGTTCGATCGGCGGCAACGCCTCGCACGAATTCCACGTGCTGGCCGACTCCGGCGAGGATGACATCGCCTTCTCCGACAGCAGTGACTACGCCGCCAATGTCGAGATGGCCGAGGCGGTCGCACCGTCCACGCCACGTGCCGCAGCAACGCAGCAGATGAGCCGCGTCGCCACACCGGGTGCGCACACCATCGACGAGGTCTGCGCCTTCCTCAAGGTGGCGCCGCTGCAGGTCGCCAAGACGCTGCTGGTGCAGGGCGAAACGCCCGACTCGCTGGTGGCGCTGGTACTGCGCGGCGACCATGCGCTGAACGAAATCAAGGCGGAGAAACTCAGTGGCGTCGGCGCCCCGCTGCGCTTCGCCAGCGATGAGCAGGTGCAGCGCATCGTCGGCTGCAAACCCGGCTCGATCGGCCCGGTCGGGCTGACCATCCCGGTCATCGTCGACCGCAGCGCCGCCCATCTCGCCGACTTCGTCTGTGGCGCCAACAGCGACGGCTTCCATCTGACCGGCGTCAACTGGGAACGCGACCTGCCGCTCGGCAGCATCACCGACATCCGCGACGTGGTCGCCGGCGACCCGAGCCCGGATGGCAACGGCACGCTGTCGATCAAGCGCGGTATCGAGGTCGGCCACATCTTCCAGCTCGGCACCAAATACTCGCAGGCACTCGGCGCCAGGGTGCTGAACGAGAACGGCGAACAGCAGACGATGATCATGGGTTGCTACGGCATCGGTGTAACCCGTGTCGTCGCCGCCGCCATCGAGCAGAACCACGACGCCGGCGGCATCATCTGGCCCGATGCCATTGCGCCGTTCCAGATCGCCATCGTGCCGCTCGGCGCGCAGAAATCGGAGGCCGTGCGCACCGAGTCGGAACGCCTCTACAACCAGCTGACCGCGCTCGGCTACAGCGTACTGCTGGATGACCGCGACGAACGCCCCGGCGTCAAGTTCGCGGACATCGACCTGATCGGCATTCCGCACCGCTTCGTCATTGGCGAACGCGGCCTGGCCAGCCGGCAACTCGAATACAAACACCGGCGCGAGAGCGAACCCCGCCATGTCGCCATCGACGACTTCGATGCATTCCTCGCCGCACAGCTGCCGCGTCGCTGAGCGCACGCTGCACGCGCTGCTGCTGGCATCGTGCCTGGCGCTATCGGCGCCGGCGCTGGCCAGCGCGCTGCCGCGCGACGAGGCCGAGCGCCTCGAAATGCGCACTTTCCTCGCCGACGCGATCAAGGATTCGGACAGCTTTGCCGACCGCTTCGACGCCGAGGTGTGGCTGCTCGACATGTCGACCCGCCTCGCCCGCTTCGTGCCCGACCCGGAACAGCGTCTCGATCTGCTGCGCCATATCCACCGCGAGGCAAGGCGCGCCGAGCTGAAGCCGGACCTAGTGCTGGCCCTGATCCAGGTGGAGAGCCGCTTCGATCGATTCGCCGTGTCGCGCGCCGGCGCGCAGGGGTTGATGCAGGTGATGCCGTTCTGGAAACACGAGCTGGGGAACTCGGAGGACAACCTGACCGATGTCGTCACCAACCTGCGCTACGGCTGTCAGATCCTGCGTTTCTACCTGCAGAAGGAGAAGGGCAACATGATGCAGGCGCTGGCACGCTACAACGGCAGCTACGGCAAGTTGTGGTACCCGACCCGGGTGATGGATGCATGGCGCGACCACTGGTACGCCGGCGAGCTGTAAACGTCCTCCCCTGCGCAGTAGGGGAGGTGCCGAGCGCAGCGAGGTGGAGGGGTCCCGGTTGAACGCGCTGAAGAGCTTGACCCCTCCGCCCCTTCGGGGCACCTCCCCTACTGCGCAGGGGAGGACATTCCCCCGTGCAATACACGCGGTAATCGCGAGAACTATCGCAAGAACTATCGCGAGAACTACAGCAGACCGTAGCGTTTCAGTGTTTCGGAGAGTTTGTCGCCGTTGATCGGCTTGCGGATGAAGTCGAGCGCGCCGAGTTGCATCACCCGCTCGCGCGCGGTCGGCTGGATGTCGGCCGAGATGACGATGACGACCGACTTCAACCCCTCCGCCCGAATCCGCTCCAGCACCTGGTATCCGTCCAGCTCCGGCATGGTCAGGTCGAGAAAGACCATTTCACCGCGACCGGCGCGAATCGCATCCAACCCCTCGACGCCGTTGCCGGCGAACGTGACTTCGACCTCCCAGTCGGGCGGCAGCGCGCGCGCGACCTGCTTGCGCGCCATGGCGGAGTCGTCGCAAATCAACAGGGGGATGGCCATGCGGTGGAACTCCGGCGGCGGGGCGAGCGCAAGTATAGCCATCAGTTCCGCGATGGCATCGGCGCGGTGACGAAGAGCTGGTTCAGCGGCGCCTCGACCCGGTTCCAGCGCTCCAGAATATCGGCCAGTGCCTGTGCCTGGCGCTGCAGCGCGCGCAGTTCGTCGATGCCATCCTTCGCACCGGTGTAGACCGGCACCCGCATCAACTCCTTGATCAGGACCTGATCCGGGTGCTCCTTGCGGCTCACCTCCAGCCGCCAGCGCACGCTGTGCAGCACCGTGCGATAAAAGAGGATCTTGGTGGCGAGGTGGATGGTGACGAAATACTCCAGCGGATCGAACGGCGCGAAGTCACAGGCAAACAGCAGCGCGCCCCGCTTCGGCGCCGCCGCCACGGTCGCCTTGCGTTCATAACCACACAGCAGCGCCAGGTCACCGAACAACTCGCCCGGCGTGATGGCACCCAGGCGCTGCGCCGCCACCGGCTCGTCGCGATAGACCTCAAGCTCGCCCTTGATCAGGAAATAGAGCCAGGTTCCCTTCTGGCCCCGGCGCATGATGGTCTCCCCCGCCTCCAGATCGACCAGGCAGGAGAAACCGAGCAGCACCTGCAGCTGCGCGGGATCGCGCTGGCCGAGCTCCTTGAAAAAGGGGATCCGCCCGAGCAGTGCGTTCAGATCGGCGCTGGGAACCTGTCTTATCTCTTTTATTTTCATCGTCGTGAGACAACCTTTCGCAACCCGCACGACATCCGCCGCGACCTCCTGATCGCTGCTGCCGCGCAGCCAATCTACCGACTTTGGGCGCCTGCAACCGAGTGGGATTTCGCAATCCGGTGGCGGATGACTCGCGCCCGGCACATTTTCGTCTATCTTTAACCGCGATCAGCCGGACGTCTGTTATCACCGCAGAGAGAAGCGGGCAGCGATCCGAGCACATAACGATAGTTGGACAGGCTCACCATATAACGGATTTTTCCCGGTACACACCATGAAAAAAGTCATTCCAGCCCTGCTGTGCGCCCTGCTCGCGCTCACCTCATCCGTCGCCGTCGCTCAAAGCGATTTCGACGACCTGCAGATGAACGGCCTGGCCGCGTTCGAACAGCTGCGCAAGGAGTACTACATCGGCGCGCTGTACCTGGAGAGCCTCAGCACCGACCCGGCGAACGTGGTCGGGATGCCCGGCCGCAAGCGCATGTCGATCCACATCACCGCCGACCGCTGGCCGCCGCTGCGCTTCGCCCAGCAGTGGAACCAGACCATCCTGATCAACAACAGCTCGCAGGAGCTGAACGCCAACGTGATGGATGTGCTGGCCTTCACCAGCCTGCCGAAGGATGACCTGGTCAGCGGCGATCGCATGACCGTCGACCTGCTGCCCGACGTCGGCACCCGGGTGACCCTGAATGGCACCCCCCTGCTGCAGACCCGCAGCGATGGGCTGTTCCGCCTGCTGCTGAACACCTGGGTGGGGGCACGGCCGTCGACTTCCGACTTCAAGCGCGACATGCTGCAGCTGCCGACCGACGGCGCCGGCACCGCGCTGCTGGGCCGCTACCAATCACTGGAACCCGACGAGAGCCGCCGCAAGCTGGTCGCCAGCTGGGGCGGCAAGATCGACACGGTCGCCGCTGCCGCCACTCCATCACCGACGCCACCGCCGCCCGGCGAGGGCACCATCGTGCGCGGTCGCTCCACCGACACCAGCAGCGCCGCGGTGGCAGCCGGCGCGACAACCACGAGCACGGCGGTTGCCGCACCGGTGGTCAGCGCTCCGGTGATTGCACCACCGCCGAGCATGTCCAGCACACCCGCTCCGGCACCTGCCCCTGCTCCCACCCCTGCGGAGCCGGCTCCGGCAGCGGCAGTTGCCGCGGCTGCGCCGGCACCCGAACCGGAACCGGAGCCGGAGCCGGCGGAAGAAGCGGCACCGGTCGTGGCCGCGGCGCAGCCTCCCGCACCGACACCGACACCGACACCGACACCGACACCAGTCGCAGACCCCAACGTGCATGAGTCGCTCTACAACGCCTACTCGAACGATCTGCGCCGGCTGATCTACAGCCAGCTGCGTTATCCGCGCCGTGCGGTAGAGCGCGAAGTCGAAGGGCTGGTGGTACTGCGCGTCATCAGCAACCGTAGCGGTGCATTGATCGATGCCCAGATCGCACAGAGCGCCCACACCCTGCTCGACAACGCCGCCAGGGAAGCGACCACCAAGGCAGCCCCCTTCCCGGCGGTCGCGGCGGAGATGAACGGCGAGCGCTTCGAGTTCCTGATTCCGGTGGTTTTCAAGCTGTCGAACTGAACGGAAAGCTCGTTCGAGCGTTGATCGCTCACGCCGCGCAGCCTAGGCGATCAACGGCAACTTCGACTGAATCACCCGGCATATGCCGCTGCGCTCCATCTGCGAGCGGGTGGTCATGCGGCCGAGCTGGATGCAGTGCAGGTGCAGCATCGGCATGCGCTGCTGGAATTCGCGCAGATCGCCTTTCACCAGCACCGGCAGGAACGGATCATCGTCCGGCCGGCGCGCATTGATCATGCGCAGCGCCGCCTGCAGTGCCAGCACCTTCGCCCGGCTCTTGCCCTCGCCCTTGACCGGCACCGTCAGATACAGACCACTCTTGCCCACCAGCTCGCCCGGCACGATGTTCATGCCGGTGCGCATGACCGCCTGTTCGGGCACACCCTGAAAGGTATCGTGATAGGCGTAGGGATCGGGAAGGATCACCATCTTGCGATCCTCCTCCTCGGGAAAATAGATGCTGTAGTTGGTGTAGAGCTGTTCGACGGAGGCCGAAAAGACGCAGAGCTTGTTCTCGAAACGCTTGATGAACTCCGCTGCCAACTGACGGCGCTTGAAGCCCTCGAGATCCCAGACCAGATCCCGGTTCAGCTCACTGTTCATCGCAGGCTCTCTCGGCTACGTCGGATACGGCAGAAATGCCGCAGCGAGTATAGATGCACTGTGCGACTCCACCAGTGAGCGGGCTACCGACGTAGCCGCAGCGATCAAACCCCCATGCTGGTCAGCGTGACCATGATGTTGTTGAGCACGGCGGCGATGCGCGGATGCTCGGCCTCGAACACGGCAACAGCCCCCTCCACCCGCTCGACGAGCGCCTCTACCGGCCCCTCGTCCAACTGGATTTTGAGATCGGCGATCAACGCATCGATCGATTGTCGCTGGGCAGAATCGGCCGGCAGCGATTGCAGCTCACCCTCCAGTTTCTGCAATTGATCACGCAACTGTTGCTCGTTCATTACATCGCTCCAACATCAAACATGCGGCCGCGCATGATAACCCGGAACCCCGCGGGTTGACTCGCAACGCCAATGCCATGACCATGGCGCCCGCCCGATCCTCCGATCTGCCTCCCTCATCGACGGCACCCGCCTGTCGATTCGGCAGCGTTTTCGCGCACGACAGTTTTCCGCACACGAAGCACCGCCAACAAGCGAAGCGACTCACCAACAAAAGGAGAGCCCCGATGATCCGCACCGCCGCAATGACCGCCGCGACTCTGCTGGCACTCCTGCCGCAGCTGGCGCTGGCGCAGGAGGGCGACAAGCCCTGGAAGAGCAACGTCGAACTGGGTTACGTCAGCACCGACGGCAACAGCGAGACATCGACCCTGAAGGTGCGCGCCACCGCCGCCTACGAGAGCGAAAGCTGGCGCAACGACACGCAGCTGGAGGCGCTCAACTCCGAGGAGGGCAGCGAGCGCTCGGCCGAACGCTATTTCGCCAGCAACAAGACCGGCTACAAATTCAGCGAGACCAACTACGTCTTCGGGTATCTCTCCTACGAAGATGACCGTTTCAGTGGTTACGACTGGCAGGGAGTCGTCGCGGCCGGTTTCGGCTACCGGGCACTGGAGACCGAGACGCTGCTGTGGGATCTGGAAGCCGGTCCCGGTTATCGCTACAGCAAGGTGCAGGATTCGACCCTCTCTGACGATGAAGAAGAGCTGATCCTGCGCGCCTATACCAACTTCGAGTGGAAGATCAGCGACAGCGCCACCTTCCAGCAGGAGCTCTCCAGCGAGATCGGTCAGGACAAGACCGTCAGCCGCTCCGACACCTCGCTCAAGAGCACCATCATCGGCGCGCTGGCGATGAAGCTCTCCTACACCGTGCGCTATACCGACAACGTGCCGCCGGGCACCAGGCACGCCGACACCGAAACAGCGGTGACGCTGGTCTACAGCTTCTGACCGAAGCTGCCGCAAGTCTCCCCCCGTGCAATAGGGGGAGTGCCCGAAGGGCGAGGGGGTCCGGGGTTGACTGCGAGTGCGACGAAGAGCGGACCCCTCCGCCCCTGCGGGGCACCTCCCCTACTTCGCAGGGGAGGACTGGTACCGGCGTTCAATAAAGCAGCGAGAACAGCTTGCGCTGGTACTCCTTGGCCAGCGGGTCGCTGTTGCCAAGCGTGGCGATGATGTCGAGCAGCGTCTTGCGCGCAATGCCGTCATTGAAGCCGCGGTCGCGACGCAGAATCTCGATCAGCAGTTCCAGCGCATCGCGGTGCTGCTGGTTCGCCGCGTTGGCCAGCGCCAGCTGATAGCGCACGCCGAGATCATCCGGCGACTGCGCCAGCGCCGCTTCGAGCTGTTGGATCTCCGGCGTCTTCGCCGCCTGCCGCTGCAGGTCGAGCTGCGCCTGCACCTGCTGGTGCAGCTGATCGCGGTCGGCCAGCCGAATGGCGTCGAGCTGCTCCTGCGCCTCATCGAGACGGTTCATCTGCACCAGCACCGCCGCCAGTTCGATGCCGATGTCGCCGCGCTTGCGCGAATCCTCCCAGGCGCGGCGCAACAGCGTCAGCGCCGCGCCGAAATCACCGGCCTGCATCTGCTCGCGCGCCTGCAGCAACAGCAGGTCCCACGGCTTCGGCAGGTATTTTTCCAGCATCTTGCGCACTTCGGATTCGGGCTGCGCACCGACAAAATGGTCGACCGGCTGGCCATCCTTCATCAGCACCACGGTCGGCAGGCTGCGCACGCCGAACTGCGCGGCGACCTGCTGCTCGCGGTCGCAGTCGACCTTGGCCAGCAGGAACTGGCCGCCGTACTCGTTGGCCAGTTTCTCCAGCATCGGCATCAACGTCTTGCACGGCGCGCACCAGTCGGCCCAGAAGTCGATCAGTACCGGGCGCTGCATCGACTCGTCGATCAGCATCTCCTTGGCGTTGGCCATGGTGACGGTGACGATGTGTTCACTGGCAGCGGCCGGGTTCATGGCGATCTCCATTAAAAAGACGGTCAAAAAAGCGGGCGCAAGTTTAACCGCAAACCATCAATCGAATATTGCACGCGGACGACTCACCCCCCTCTTCCAACCGCTCGGCAGTGGAGATGACCACCCCCTCCGCCCAGGCCGAAGCCGGCGCCAAAAGTGGCTGGCGCCCCCGATACAGTTCTGGTAGGTTTGCGCGCTTGATGACGGGGCCGGGGTCGGGAACACCCCGCCGCGCGATGCTGGCCCTTCCGGGCGAGCCCCACCAGGACCGTGCTGCAAGAGGCGCTAGTCAGATGCCCGCAAAAAAAGCCGAAGCGACCACCACGAGTAGCTTCAAAAGCTTCGAGCCCTACGTACCCAAGAAGGGCGAGGAGTACA
The DNA here is from genome assembly GCA_964386045.1 of uncultured Verrucomicrobiaceae bacterium. GTDB lineage: Bacteria > Pseudomonadota > Gammaproteobacteria > Pseudomonadales > CAMLJR01 > CAMLJR01. Next base: position 30,101 of record CAYLRA010000020.1, read on the forward strand.
TGAACGGCAAGCAGAAGGATCACTTCCGCCAGATCCTGCTGCGCTGGAAATCCGAGCTGATGGAAGAGGTGGATCGCACCGTCTCCCATATGAAGGATGAAGCAGCCAACTTCCCCGATCCGGCCGATCGCGCCACGCAGGAGGAGGAGTTCAGCCTCGAACTGCGCGCCCGCGACCGCGAGCGCAAGCTGATCAAGAAGATCGACGCCACGCTCGACCTGATCGACAACGACGACTATGGCTACTGCGAAGCCTGCGGCGTCGAGATCGGTATCAAGCGCCTCGAAGCGCGCCCGACCGCCACGCTCTGCATCGACTGCAAGACGCTGGACGAAATCAAGGAGCGCCAGGAGCACGGCTGATCGCCAGGGCCGGCGGCGCAACCGCCGCCGGCCCGCTCCCGTCACCGCGGCCATGACCGCTCACCTCGACGCCATCTCCGCTCCCACCTCAGGCCATCGCTACATCGGCCGCTTCGCCCCCTCTCCCACCGGTCCACTGCATCTCGGTTCGCTGATCGCCGCGCTCGCCAGCTGGCTCGATGCGCGCGCTCACGGCGGCCAGTGGCTGCTGCGCATCGAAGATATCGACCCGGCGCGCGAGCAACCCGGCGCCGCGGCGGCGATGCCGGCGGTACTGGCCGCGCACGGTCTGCGTGCCGACGGCGAGATCGTGTGGCAGAGCGCGCGCACCGAACACTACCGCCGTGCGCTGCAGCGACTGCTCGACAGCGGCGATGCCTTTTATTGCACCTGTTCGCGCAGTGACCTAGCCGCCAGCGGCGGTGTGCACCGCGGCCACTGCCGCCACCAGAACACGCCGCCGGAGCAACCGTATGCGGTGCGACTGCTGACCGGCGCGACTGACATCGGATTCGACGATCGACTGCAGGGCCGTTATCACCAGCAGCTCGACCAGGCAGTCGGCGACGTCGTGTTGTGGCGCAAGGAGGATCTGCCGGCCTACCAGCTCGCCGTCGTTGTCGATGATGCCGCGCAGGGCATCACCGATGTCGTGCGCGGCAGCGACCTGCTCGACAACACGCCACGGCAGATCCTGCTGCAACACAAACTCGGCCTGCCGACTCCGCGCTACGCCCACCTGCCGGTGATCGTCAACCGCGCCGGCCAGAAGTTCAGCAAGCAGAACCAGGCGCGACCGCTCGATCCGGCGCAGGTCATCGGCAACCTGCGCGGGGCACTCGCCTTCCTCGGCCAGCCGCAACCACCGACCACACTGGAGACGGACCTCGACGCGCTGCTGGCGTGGTCGGTCGAGCAGTGGCAGCTGTCGCGGGTGCCGGCGCAGCTTGCACGCGACATCGACGCACTGCCCGAGCCCTTGCGCGCACTGATCGAATGAAACCGGCTGCCGACTGGCATGCCCTCAACAACGGCTCCCGCAGATGTTTTGCAGGCGCCGGGCCGCTTCAGTACCATCGGGCGCCCGCCCGCGCCCAGAGTCATCGCCCGCCATGTACATCAACCCCACGCTGCTGTTGCTGCTCGCGCTGACCTTCGTCTTCGCTCCCTCGCTGCAGGAGTGGGTGTTGACCGGCGGCAGCGCCTGGTACCGCCCCTATCTGGTCTGGATCGCGCTGGTGCTGTTTCTGGTCTGGAGCCAGCACGGCGCGACCAGGGGGCGGTGATGGACTTCGAGCTGCCCCACCTGCTGATCGCCGGCCTCGGTTACCTGCTGCTGTTATTCGCGATCGCCCACCTCGCCGAACGCGGCATCATTCCCGACCGGGTGCTGCGCCACCCGCTGGTCTACACGCTGAGCATCGGTGTCTTCGCCACCGCCTATGCCATCTATGGCGTGATCGGTCTGGCGCACGACTACGGCTACGGCTATCTCGCCTACTACGTCGGCATCGCCGGCACCTTCGTCTTCGCGCCGCTGCTGCTGACGCCGGTGCTGCGCATCTGCCGCACCTACCAGCTCAGCTCGCTGGCGGACCTGGTCACCTTCCGCTTCCGCAGCCAGTGGGTCGGCACCGCGGTGACGCTGTTCACGCTGATGGCGATGCTGCCGCTGCTGGCGCTGCAGATTCAGGCGGTGGCCGATTCGATCCGCATCCTCACCGCCGGCCCCGGCCAGGCCTTCGCCGAGGGGCGCCACCAGGACAGCCTGGCGCTGCTGTTCTGCTGCGTCATCACCGTCTTCACCATCCTGTTCGGCTCCAAGCACCGCTCCTCGCACCAGCGCCACAACGGCCTGGTCGCCGCCATCGCGTTCGAGTCGCTGTTCAAGGTCTGCGCACTGCTGATCCTCGGCGGCATCGCGCTGTTCGGCGTGTTCGACGGCTGGAGCGGCCTCGACGGCTGGCTACTGCAGAATCCGGAACGGCTGGAGGCGCTGCGTGCGCCGATCCGCGAGGATTCGGCCCGCTCGCTGATGCTGATCTTCTTCGCCATCACCATCTGCATGCCGCAGCTGTTCCACATGGTGTTCGCCGAGAACCCGAGCCCGAAGGCGCTGCAGACCGCCTCCTGGGGCATCTCGATCTACCTGATCCTGCTGAGCCTGCCGGTACTGCCGATCCTGTGGGCCGGCATCGAGCTGGGCAGCTACCTGCCGCCGGAGTATTTCGCCCTGGCGCTCGGCATCGAACGCGGTTCGCCGATGGTGACGCTGCTGGTCTACCTGGCCGGTCTGTCGGCCGCCAGCGGCACCATCATCGTCACCACGCTGGCGCTGGCGTCGATGTTCCTGAACCACCTGATCCTGCCGTTCTACCAGCCCGGCACCCACCAGGACATCTACCGCTGGCTGCTGTGGACGCGCCGCCTGCTGATGGCCGGCATCATCCTCGCCAGCTACCTCTTCTATCGCACGCTGATCGGCCGCGAGGAGCTGATCGACCTCGGCATGGCCACCGGCGTCGCCACGCTGCAGCTGCTGCCCGGTGTGCTGGCGGTGCTCTACTGGCCGCGCGCCAACCGCATCGGCCTGCTGGCGGGGCTCGCCGCCGGCTTTGCGATCTGGTTCTTCGCCCTGCTGCTGCCGATCATCAGCAACTTCGACGCCGAGCCGCTGCTGGGCTGGCTCAACGCCTCGCCGGACAACCCCTGGGCGCCAACCGCACTGATCGCCCTGGCGGTCAACACGCTGGTGTTCGCGCTGGTGTCGGCGTTGGCACCGACCTCGGCCGAGGAGCGCGCCGCTGCCGAGGTCTGCTCACTCGACGACCTCAATCGGCCGGTGCGGCGCAGCCTCGACGTCCACTCCATCGCCCAGGTGACGGCGCGCCTCGCCACCGTGCTCGGCGCCGCCTCCGCCGAACGCGAAGTGAACCGCGCGCTGGAGGAGATGAACGTCGACCGCAGCGAGCGCCGCCCGTTCGTGCTGCGCCGGCTGCGCGACCTGCTGGAGAGCAACCTGTCGGGCCTGATGGGACCGTCGGTGGCGCACGAGATGATCAACCGGCTGCTGCCCTACGGCGAAGCCAGCGATGGCGCCACCGAGGACATCACGCTGATCGAGGTGCGACTGGAGCGCTACCGCTCCAACCTGACCGGCCTGGCCGCCGACCTCGACGCGCTGCGCCGCCACCACCGGCAGACGCTGCAGGAGCTGCCGATCGGCCTCTGCTCGCTCGGCAACGACGGCGAAGTGCTGATGTGGAACGACGCGATGGAAATACTGACCGGCGTCAGCCCACGCAAGAGCATCGGCTCCGACCTCTCCAGCCTGCCAGCGCCGTGGTCGCAGCTGCTGCGCTCCTTTTTCCAGTCGGACGAGCTCTACCGCTACAAGCAGCGCGTCGACAGCCAGGGGCTCACGCGCTGGCTCAACCTGCACAAGGCGCGCAACGCCGCCGGCACCGCCGTCCACGACGGCCAGGTGATCACCGTCGAGGACATCACCGAGCTACAGCTGCTCGAAGACGAACTGGTACACAGCGAACGCCTCGCCTCGATCGGCCGCCTCGCCGCCGGCGTCGCCCACGAGATCGGCAACCCCGTCACCGGCATCGCCTGCCTGGCACAGAACCTCAAGTACGACACCGACAACCCCGACAGCCTGCTGACCGCCGACGAGATCGTGAAGCAGACCCAGCGCATCTCGCGCATCGTGCAGACGCTGGTCAACTTCGCCCATGCCGGCAGCCAGAACAACCGGTCGTCGGGCGAGGCGGTGGCGCTGGCCGATTGCGTGGCCGAGGCGATCCACCTGCTGCAACTCAACAAGGAAGCGCGGCCGGTGCGCTTCGAGAACCACTGTCCGCCGTCGCTGCGCACGATCGGCGACAGCCAGCGACTGCTGCAGGTCTTCGTCAACCTGCTCTCCAACGCCCGCGACGCCAGCGCCGAGCAGGCGCCGATCACGGTGACGGCGGCCCCCGCGGCGGGCGGTCGCATCCATGTCCAGGTCACCGACCGCGGCAGCGGCATTGCCGCCGAACATCAGGAGAAGGTGTTCGAACCCTTCTTCACCACCAAGGAGGCGGGCCAGGGCACCGGGCTTGGCCTGGCGATGGTCTACTCGATCATCGAAGAGATCGACGGCGATATCGAAATCGAAAGTCCGGTACCGGAGCAGGGCTGCGGCACCCGCATCCACCTGCATCTTCCAGCGCTGGCGACAGCGCCGGCGTAAGGCCGGCAAGTGGCAATGCCTCGGCGGAAGGGGTAGGCTTTCCGGCTGCCGCGGCGGGAACAGCAGGCCGCCATGGCACTGCAAGCGAGTGAGTCGAGATGCACAAGATCCTGATCGTCGAAGATGAAGAGGTTATTCGCGGCGCGCTGCGGCGGCTGCTCGAACGCAACGGCTACAGCGTCGAGGAAGCCGACTCGGTGCCCGCCGCACTGCTGCAACCGCTGACCGGCTTCGACCTGATCATCAGCGATCTGCGACTGCCCGGCGCACCCGGCACCGACCTGATCCCGCACACCGGCGACGTGCCGGTGCTGATCATGACCAGCTACTCCAGCGTGCGCTCGGCGGTCGATTCGCTGAAGGCCGGCGCGGTCGATTACATCGCCAAGCCGTTCGACCACGACGAGATGCTGACCACCGTCCAGCAGATCATCGAACGCAACCCGCGCGACAGCGGCGAAAAGATCGCCGTGCGCCGCACCGGTCGCCGCGGCCAGCCCCAGCTCGGCGCCATGATCGGCGGCTGCAAGCCGATGCTGAAACTCTACGAATACATCAACAAGGTGGCGCCGACCGACTCCTCGGTACTGATTCGCGGCGAGACCGGCACCGGCAAGGAGCTGGTCGCCAAGGCAATCCATGCCGCCAGCCGCCGCGCCGAACAGCCGCTGATCAGCGTCAACTGCGCGGCGATCCCCGAAACCCTGATCGAGTCCGAACTGTTCGGCTACGAGAAGGGCGCCTTCACCGGCGCCAACGCCAACCGCATGGGGCTGATCGAAGCGGCCGACGGCGGCACGCTGTTCCTCGACGAGATCGGCGAACTGCCGCTGGAAGCGCAGGCGCGGCTGCTGCGCTTCATCCAGGAGAACGAGATCCGCCGCATCGGTGCGGTGCAATCGCGCAAGGTCGACGTGCGGCTGATCTGCGCCACCCACCGCGATCTGAAGACGCTGGCCGAACGCGGCGAATTTCGCCCCGACCTCTACTACCGCATCAACGTCATGCAGCTGCCGCTGCCGCCGCTGCGCGAGCGCGGCAAGGACATCCTCGAGATTGCCGAAGTGTTGCTGACGCGTCGCTGCGAGATCCTCGGCAAGGGGCCGGTCCACTTCTCGCCGAAAGCGATCCAGGCCATCACCACCTACACCTGGCCCGGCAACGTGCGCGAGCTGGAGAACGTGGTCGAGCGCGCCGTGATCCTCTGCGACGGCGACGAGATCGACAACGACCTGCTCGATATCGACCTGGAACTGGTCAGCGTCACCCAGCTGCGCGGCGGCCGCGATCCCGCCATTCCCACCATCGGTGGCACCGACCCCGGCAGCCACGGCAGGGATGACGATCCGGGCGAAGACCTGTCACTGGAGGACTACTTCCACCGCTTCGTGCTGGAGCATCAGGACTCGATGAGCGAGACCGAGCTGGCCCAGAAGCTCGGTGTCAGCCGCAAGTGCCTGTGGGAGCGCCGCCAGCGCCTCGGCATCCCTCGCAAGAAGGGCGGCCCACGCAGCGTCGCCAACTGATCCTGACGCCTCCCGCCCCCATCCTGTTTCGATCAAAACCCGTGGCTTCGAGCCGACACGCCGTTACCGAATCATGATCACACCCCATATTTCCGGGTATCCAGGTAACAGCATGACGAAATATCGCGCGATACCGCTCAAAAAAATTCATCAAAGCACTGTTTTTAATGGTTATTTTTCAGTGGCACGGTAAATGCTATTGGTTCCAACAGAATAAAAATAAAAAACCGCCCGGTTAAAACATAAAAATAAGAAAGAGCCGGCAAAACCATAACAATAACAACGCTCATTACTTCAAAAACAAAAACGACTGCGAGAGAGACTTGGATGGGGGGGAAGCCCCCCCGTCAGCTCGCACTGCTTTTCCCCTGTTTTCCAACCCCCTACCCCACCGCGCGCCTGCAACCCGACCCGCCATCAAGCCCACTCACCCCGCCAGCTCCGCCAGTGGTTCCAGGCGACGTTACGGCCGCTCACCTGTCGTAACAGATTCGGGAACTTTTCGTAACAAATCACTGACACCAACTGCGCGAAGCTTTACTGCCCGCATATAAATCGTTGTTTTTTAAGCATTCTGGTAATTGGCACCAAATGTGCCTTAGCATCTGCGCAATAACAATAAGAACAACGCGCGAAAATAAAAATAAGCGGCTTGAGAGGCCTGAAGAGGGGGAAAGAGAACTTTCCCCCTTGTCGTTTCCGCTCCCCGTAAAACCTCCTTCACGCACGCCACGGCATCACCGGCATGCCGGCTGCGCCTGTCCTCGCCCGACACGCGGCGGACCGCCGCAAACGCTGTGCTAGAATCCGGCGCCGTCCGCTCTTCCTCCCACCGATTCACGTATCGACGAGACCTCGCGCTTGAGCCTGCTGTCGCCCATCACCCATCTGTTTCGCCGCCTCTCCAGCAACGGCAAGGGCAACCGCCAGAAGACGTCGCCGCGCGACCCTCACATCGTCCCGCGCGACAGCCACAACATCTCCCGCAAGCACATCAGCGACGGCGCCCTGAAGGTACTGGCGCGGCTGCGTGCCAGCGGCTTCCAGGCCTACCTGGTCGGCGGTTCGGTGCGCGACCTGCTGCTCGGCAAGCGACCGAAGGATTTCGACATCGCCACCGACGCCACGCCGGAGCAGGTGCGCGGTGTCTTCCGCAACAGCCGTATCATCGGTCGCCGCTTCCAGATCGTGCATGTGCGCTTCGGCCCCGAGATCATCGAAGTGACCACCTTCCGCGGCAGCCACGCGCCCGCCGATGAGGAGGATGAGGAGCGCGATCGCGACGCCAACGCCTCGCGCCGCAGCGACAGCGGCATGCTGCTGCGCGACAACGTCTTCGGCACCGTCGAGCAGGATGCCGAGCGGCGCGACTTCACCGTCAACGCCCTCTACTACACCACCGAGGATTTCAGCGTCCGCGACTACTGCGGCGGCATCCCCGATCTGCAGCAGCGGCTGATCCGCATCATCGGCGACGCCGAAACGCGCTACCGCGAGGACCCGGTGCGGATGCTGCGCGCGGTGCGCTTCGCCGCCAAGCTCGGCTTCGACATCGAGCCCGGCACCGCCGAGCCGATCAGCCGGCTGGCACCGATGCTGGGCAACATCGCCGCCGCACGCATGTTCGACGAGGTGCTGAAGCTGCTGATGGCCGGCCACGGCGAGGCTACTTTCGAACGACTGCGCGAGTTCGGCCTCTTCGAACCGCTGTTCCCGGCCACCCACGCCGCGCTGCTCGGCGACAGCGGCGAGCTGTGGGAGAGGCTGATCTGTCGATCGCTGCACAACACCGACCAGCGCATCGCCGCCGGCAAGCCGGTGACCCCCGCCTTCCTGTTCGCCGCGCTGCTCTGGCCCGCGCTGCAGGAGGAGCTGCAGCGGCTGGAGGCCAGCGGCGTGCCGGAACAGCTGGCGCTGCAGCAGGCCGCCTCCAGCGTGATCGAGGAGCTGGTGCGACGGGTCGCGCTGCCGCGCCGCTTCAGCCTGCCGATGCGCGAGATCTGGGAGCTGCAGACCCGCTTCGTCCACCGCCATCCGCGCCGCGTGCAGAACCTGCTGGAACACCCCCGCTTCCGCGCCGCCTACGACTTCTTCCTGCTGCGCGAACAGGCGGGCGAGGAGCAGGGTGGCCTCGGCGACTGGTGGACCACCATCAGCGAGGCCGACGAGGAGGAGCGCGAGGTGATGCTGCGCGAACTGGCGCGCAGCGACGAGGCCAAACCCGCCGGCACCCGCCGCCGGCGCCGGCGCAAGCCGCGCACCCCCGGCAACAGCACCGGCTGAGCCGATGCATCGCTGTTTCATTGCGCTCGGCAGCAATCTCGACCAGCCGGCGCAACAGCTGCAGCAGGCGCTCGCCGCGCTCGCCGCGCTGCCCGCCTCGACCCTGCGCGGCTGCTCTCCCTTCTATCGCAGCCGCGCCGTCGGCCCCGGCGACCAGCCCGACTATCTCAATGCCGCCTGTGAACTGACGACCACGCTGGAACCGCTGGCACTGCTCGATGCGCTGCAGGCGATCGAGCAGGCACAGGGGCGCAAACGCGAGCAACACTGGGGGCCGCGCACGCTCGATCTCGACCTGCTGCTGTACGGCGACGCCACCCTCGACCTGCCGCGACTGCAGGTACCCCACCCCCGCATGTTCGAGCGTGACTGGGTGCTGCGGCCACTCGCCGACCTCGATCCGACACTCCGTTTTCCCGATGGAACCACGCTGCGCAGCCGTTTAGACTCCTGCCCCGTTCGAACCCTGATCCAGCTCTGAGCGGGGCAGCGCCCCCTCCACCGATGCGGAGCACCGCCATGGCGAAAGTGACCATCTCCCACCTGCTGGCGAAAAAGGCGAAGGGCGAACGTTTCGCCGTCGTCACCGCCTACGACGCCACCTTCGCCCGTCTCGCCGGTGAAGCCGGCATCGACGTGATCCTGGTCGGCGACTCGCTCGGCAATGTGCTGCAGGGGCACGACTCGACGCTGCCGGTGACGATCGACCAGATGGCCTACCACGTCGGCTGCGTGGCACGTGCCGGCAGCGGCTGCATGATCGTCGCCGACATGCCGTTCGGCGCCTACGCCACCCCCGGCCAGACACTCGACAACGCCGCCGAGCTGATGCGCGCCGGCGCCCACATGGTCAAGCTGGAGGGCGGCGAGTGGCTGCTGGAGAGCGTGGCGCTGCTGACCGAACGCGGCATCCCGGTCTGCGGTCACCTCGGCCTGACCCCACAGTCGGTCAACGTATTCGGCGGCTACAAGGTGCAGGGGCGCAGCGAGGAGCAGGCCGAGCGTATCCGCCGCGACGCCGAGGCGCTGGCCGCGGCCGGCGCCGCCCTGCTGGTACTGGAGTGCGTGCCGCGCGCGCTGGGCAGCGCGATCAGTGCAGCGCTGCCGATCCCGGTGATCGGCATCGGCGCCGGCAACGGCACCGACGCGCAGGTGCTGGTGATGCACGACCTGCTCGGCCTGTCGGCGCGCGCGCCGAAGTTCGTCCGCAACTTCCTGCAGGGCACCGGCTCGGTGCAGCAGGCCTTCGCCGACTACCGGAATGCCGTCGTCAGCGGCGAATTTCCGGCCGCGGAACACGGTTACGACTGAGGCGTTGCCAGCCGCCACTGTTACCGGAGAGCGGATTTCAACGGTAACCCGTGATTTCCTTAACAAAATTTCGCTTCCTTTGGTAACAAACAGAAGAATTTTTTGTTACCAAAGATCGTTGCCCACCGTTTTTGCTTGGGGCATACTTTCGCGCCACCGGCGACCTGCACATTTTGTGTGCAGCCGCTCAGATGAACGAACGCGCACCGGCCAGCCACCGGCCCGGCGAGCAAATCACTGGAACCTGCACCCGTCGCCACGACGGGCGTCATGTGGGGAAGTCAGTTGATATGAAAACCTTCGCAACCATCGCCCAGCTGCGCGGCGCACTTGCCGCCGAGCGCCGCGCCGGCAAGCGCATCGCCTTCGTCCCGACGATGGGCAACCTGCACGAGGGCCACCTCGAACTGGTGCGCCGCGCCAGACGACTGGCCGACACCGTCGTCGTCAGCATCTTCGTCAACCCGCTGCAGTTCGGCGCCAGCGAGGATCTCGACAAGTACCCGCGCACGCTGGCGGCCGACAAGGAGAAACTGTTCGGCGAAGGTACCCAGTACCTGTTTCATCCCGGCGTCGACGAGATCTATCCGGAAGGAATGGAGAAGCACGCCAAGGTGAGCGTGCCGGATCTCTCCGAGACGCTGTGCGGCGCCAGCCGCCCCGGCCACTTCACCGGCGTCACCACCGTCGTCGCCAAGCTGTTCCAGATCGTGCAACCCGACGTCGCGGTGTTCGGCGAGAAGGATTTCCAGCAGCTGTCGATCATCCGCAAGATGGTCACCGACCTGTGCATGCCGCTCGACGTCGTCGGCGTGCAGACCGCGCGCGCCGCCGACGGCCTCGCGCTGAGTTCGCGCAACGGCTACCTGAGCGCGGAGGAGCGTCGCATCGCGCCGGCGTTGCATCTGGCATTGCGGGAGTGCCGCGAGGCGATCGCCTGCGGCTTCGACAACTTCGCCGAACTGGAGCAGCACGCCATCGACACGCTGCGCGCCGCCGGCTTCCGCCCCGACTATTTCCAGATCCGCGACGCGCGCACGCTGCGCGAAGTGACGCTGGAGACCGAGCAGATCGTCATCCTGACCGCCGCCTGGCTCGGCAAGACCCGCCTGATCGACAACGTCAGCCTGAACCTGAACCCCAATCAGGACTGGGGCATGCTGGCCGCCGGCTGAGCCGCGCGCCACACCCGACGACAGGGCCCTTCGGGGCCCTTTTCGTTGCTGCCGCAAACCCGCCCCGACAGCCGGCAGGCAGTGCTCCGGACCGCGGTTTCGTTCGCGCGGCGAATCGGTTAGCGTAACCTCCCCGCGCGGCGGTACCCCTCGGTACCACCCGGGGAGCGCCTTACGACAACCGGCTCACGGAACCCGCCATGCAGACGATCACGACCCACCCCGTCCCCGCCGAACTGGCCGCCACCGCCCACATCGACCGCGAGCGCTACCAGCAGCTCTACCGCGCCTCGCTGGAGCAGCCGGAGCAGTTCTGGGCCGGGCAGGCGCGCCAGTTCCTGACCTGGGAGACGCCGTGGAACAGCGTGGTCGATGGTGATTTCAGTGCCGGCGAGGCGCGCTGGTTCGACGGCGGCAGGCTGAACGTCACCGTCAACTGCATCGACCGCCATCTGGAACGGCGCGGCGATCAGGTCGCGTTCCTGTGGGAAGGCGACGATCCGTCGCGGCAGGCGTCGATCACCTATCGCCAGCTGCACGCCGAGGTCTGCCGCCTCGCCAACCTGCTGCGCGAGCGCGGCGTCGAGAAGGGCGACCGCGTCTGCATCTACATGCCGATGATCCCGGAGGCGACCTACGCGATGCTGGCCTGCGCACGCATCGGCGCCGTGCACTCGGTGGTGTTCGGCGGCTTCTCGCCGGAGGCGCTGAAGGATCGCATCCTCGACGCCGACTGCCGCGTCGTCATCACCGCCGACGAAGGGGTGCGCGGCGGCAAGCACATCCCGCTGAAAGCCAACACCGACGCCGCGCTGGCGCACTGCCCGAACGTCCGTACCTGCATCGTCATCCGGCACACCGGCGGGCGCATCGACTGGGACGAAGAGCGCGACCTCTGGTACCACCAGGCGGTCGACCGGATGGCAGCCCACTGTGAGCCGGAGTGGATGGCGAGCGAAGACCCGCTGTTCATCCTCTACACGTCGGGATCGACCGGCAAACCGAAAGGAGTGCTGCACACCACCGCCGGCTACCTGCTGATGGCGGCGATGACCCACAAGTACGTCTTCGACTACCGCGACGGCGAGATCTACTGGTGCACCGCCGACGTCGGCTGGGTCACCGGCCACACCTACATCGTCTACGGCCCGCTGGCCAACGGCGCCACCTCGCTGATCTTCGAGGGCATCCCGACCTACCCGGATGGCTCGCGCTTCTGGCAGGTGATCGACAAGCACAAGGTCAACACCTTCTACACCGCGCCGACCGCACTGCGCTCGCTGATGGGCATGGGCAACGAGCTGATCAAACGCTCGTCGCGCCAGTCGCTGCGACTGCTCGGCACCGTCGGCGAACCGATCAACCCGGAAGTGTGGGAGTGGTACGCGCAGGAGGTCGGCGACGGCCGCTGCCCGGTCATCGACACCTGGTGGCAAACCGAAACCGGCGCCCACATGATCACCCCGCTGCCCGGCGCCACCGACCTGAAACCCGGCTCGGCAACACTGCCGTTCTTCGGCGTCGAACTGGCGCTGCTCGATACCGAAGGCAACGAGATCAGCGGTGCCGGCGAAGGTTTGCTGGTGATCAAGCGCTCATGGCCGAGCCAGATCCGCAGCGTCTACGGCGACCACCAGCGCATGGTCGAGACCTACTTCAAGCCCTACCCCGGCTACTACTTCACCGGCGACGGCGCCCGCCGCGACGCCGACGGCTACTACTGGATCACCGGCCGCGTCGACGACGTGCTGAACGTCTCCGGCCACCGCATGGGCACCGCCGAGATCGAGAGCGCGCTGGTGCTGCACCCGGCCGTCGCCGAGGCGGCCGTGGTCGGCTACCCGCACGACATCAAGGGCCAGGGCATCTACGCCTACGTGACGCTGATGAGCGACATCGACCCGTCGCCGGAACTGCGCGGCGAACTGATCGCGCTGTGCGTCAAGGAGATCGGCCCGATCGCCAAACCGGACCTGATCCAGTGGGCGCCGGCGCTGCCGAAGACCCGCTCCGGCAAGATCATGCGCCGCATCCTGCGCAAGATCGCCGCCAACGAGATCGATACGCTCGGCGATACCTCGACGCTGGCCGATCCGTCGGTGGTGCAGCAGTTGATCGAGGAGCGGCATAACAAGTAG
>CAYLRA010000021.1:0-40904 GCA_964386045.1 uncultured Verrucomicrobiaceae bacterium
ACCGTGCGCAGGATGTCGAGATAGGTCTGGCCGGTGTAGCGCGGGTGGATGCCGCCCTGCAGGCAGACTTCGCTGGCGCCGCGTTCGACCGCCTCGACGACGCGCCGCGCGATCTCGTCGTGGTCGAGGTCGTAGGGTTTGCCGCGCAGGTCGTCGTGGGTCGATCCTTTCGAGAAGGCGCAGAAGCCACAGGTGTAGGTGCAGATGTTGGTGTAGTTGATGTTGCGGTTGACGACGTAGCTGATGGTGTTGCCGTTGACCTTGCGGCGCAGTTCGTCGGCGACGGCGCAGACGATCTCGACATCGCTGCCGCGCGCGCTGAACAGCGTCTCGATCATCGCGGCGGTTGGCGTGGCGCCGTCGGTCAGGGCGTTCAGCACGTCGTCGATGCGGGCGTCGACCGTTGCCGCGAAGGGTTGTGGTTGTGGCGGTCGGATATTGCCGCCGCTGCTCCAGCGATCGTCGCGACCCCAGCCGTGCGCGTCGCTGTGTTGCAGTGTCGGTGTGATGACAGCCGGATCGAGCCAGCGTGATGGATCAGCCAGGTAATCCGGATAGATCGGCAGTCGCCGCACCAGTGCGTAACCGGCGCTGTGTGTTCCCTCTTCCAGTGTCGTCAGCTCCGGCCACGGCGCTTCCGGGTTGACGTGGTCCGGTGTCACCGGCGAGACGCCGCCCCAGTCGTTGATGCCGGCTTCGAGCAGACGCGGGAAATCGGCGCGCGACAGGTTCGGTGGCGCCTGAATGTTCATCGCCGGGCCGAAGATCAGTCGCGCGCAGGCAATGGTCCACAGCAGGTCGTCGAGATCGGGCTCACTGCTGCCGGCCATCGGTGTGCGTTCCTTGGCACGGAAATTCTGGACGATGATCTCCTGGATATGGCCGTGGCGTTGGTGCAGGTCGCGCAGCGCGAACAGCGCGTCGAGCCGTTCGTCGCGCGTTTCGCCGATGCCGATCAGGATGCCGCTGGTGAACGGAATCGCCAGTTCGCCAGCTTCTCGGATCATTTCAAGCCGCACCGCCGGAACCTTGTCCGGCGAGCGGTAGTGCACCTGGCCGCGTTCGCACAGGCGCTCGGCGGTGGTCTCCAGCATCAGCCCCTGCGACGCCGATACCCTGCGCATCGCGATCAGTTCGTCGCGTGTCATCACGCCGGCGTTGACGTGCGGCAGCAGGCCGGTCTCGTTCAGCACCCGTGCGCACATGTCGGCGAGGTATTCGTTGGTGGTGGCGTAGCCCATCGCATCGAGTTCGCGACGGGCGGCGGCGTGGCGCAGTTCCGGTTTGTCGCCGAGGGTGAACAGCGCTTCGGTGCAGCCGAATTTCTGGCCGTCGCGGGCGATCGCCAGCACCTCGTCCGGTGTCAGGTAGACACGTTCACCGCGCCGTTGTGGGCGGGAAAAGGTGCAGTAGTGGCAGTAGTCGCGGCAGAGTTTGGTGAGCGGAATGAAAACCTTCGGCGAAAAGGATTGCAGTCGGCCGTGGCCGCTCTCGCGCAACGCTTGCGCCTGTGCCAGCAAGTCGACGAGCGGCAGGTTCAGCAGTTGCCGGCGCAACATCGGCTCGTCAGCTGACGGTCGGCGGCTGGCGGGTGTTGGCGTCGAGGCGGGAAGGATCAGGTCCACGGCGTTCTCTGCGTTCTGGATGCCTTTGTTGTTATTGGCACCGGGGCTCAGGAGAGGGATGGCAGCGAGCAGCAGATGGTCACACAGCTGCCGGATCAGCACCAAGCCGCATGGCCGATATTCATAACTTTTGCCGCCTGGCATCACGCCTGGTCGCGGTTAGCGAAAGGCTGGGATCACCTCGTCGGCGAACAGCTGCGCGTATTCGACGAAGCGAGCGGCCGGCAATCCCGGCGGCCGCATCATCATGAAGTGCTCGACGGCGATGCGCTGCTGCATCGCCTTGAAGCGGGCGATGGCCTGCTCCGGTGTCAGGATCTGCAGGATGCCGCTCTTCTTGAACTGGTCGAGGTCCATCGGCTTCAGCGCCGGGTTGTCGATGCCGATGGCGTTGTCCTCGTTGAGCCAGGCGCCGTAGCTGTTGTTGACGTGGTGGTAGCAGGGGGCGAGCTCTTCCATCGCCTGTTCGGGATCGCGGGCGACGGCGAGGAACAGCCCCTGGATGCGGATGCCGGCCTGCGCCGGGTCCTTGCCCTGCTCACGCAGCTTCTCGGCATAGAGGCCGCAGACATCTTCGTTGCCGAAGTAGCCGTCGGCGTATCTGGCGACGCGCTCCAACGCTTTCTCTGCGAAGCCGCCGATGTAGAGCGGAATCTGCCCGCGCGGCGACGGCGGCATGATCTTCGCGTTTTTGACGGTGTAGTGGTTGCCTTCGAAATTGACCGTTTCGCCGGCCCACAGCGCGCGCACGATATGCAGGAACTCGTCGAAGCGGGCACCGCGCTTCCTGAAATCGAGACCGAAGCCATCGTATTCGCGCTGGCGGTAGCCGATCGCCAGCGCCATCTCGGCGCGACCGTTCGACAGGATGTCGAGCACCGCGCACTCCTCGGCGAAGCGCACCGGATGGTAGAGCGGCGCCAGCGCGATGGCCGAGCCGAGCCTGAGGGTTTTGGTGCGGGCGGCGATGGCGGCCAATATCACGTTCGGCGCCGGCTGGTAGCCGTCGTCGGCGCCGTGGTGCTCCGGCACCCAGGCGCCGGTGAAGCCGGCCGTCTCGCTCCAGGCGATCAGGTCGAGCGTCTCGGCATAAAGTTCGTGCCACGGACGTTGCCACGGCGCCGGGTTGCGGAAGTCGTAGAGATAACCGAAGGTCAGTGGACGGGTCACGGCGGACTCCTGCGGGCTCGAAAACGGTGCCGGCGAGTCTATGGCGAGGCGGGTGGCGCCTCCAGTGCCAGTTGTTTAACCCCCTAAAGTGTTCAACGGGGCGCCGATAAGGAGCCTTCAGCAGGGTACTGACAAAGAGCCTTCAGCGGGTCGCAGATAGAAAATCGCGATCGAGCTGGTTGTGCAGCTCGCCCATGATTCGCACCAGATGGCCTTTGTCCTCGTCGCTGAGCTGGTGGTAGTAGCGGGCGAAGTTGGCGCGCAGGCCGACATCCTCGACCGTTGCGTCGATGACGGTGGTGCCGAGCGCGGTCATCTGCAGCTCGGTGACACGGCGATCATTGGGGCTTGGCGTGCGTTGCAGCCAACCCCGCTTCTCCAGTTTGCCGAGCCGTGTCGACAGCGCCGCGTTGGAGACATTGAGCAGTTGTGCCAGCTCGGTGGCGGTCATCGGCGCCGACCGTTCGACGCGCACGGCGGCCAGCAGGTGCATGTCGGCGAGGCTCATGCCGTGGCTGCGGCAGATGCGTTCGAGATCGATATTGATCAGATGGCCGACCTTGTCGATATGCCACATGGCCGGCTGGCAGCTGACGTCGACATCGCGTTCGGCATAAAAGGCGATGGCGGTTTCGCGCTTCTCGACCGGTCGTTTGGGCTGTTCAGCAGAATGCTTGGACATGGCTCTCTCCGCTGGGAATGCCGCAGATTATGCCTTGACGGGGGTTGGTGTCCGCTTTTCATAACTTTGACCGGCGGCCATTCGTCTTGCCGTTCGCGACCCTTTCCGGTTGCGATTATGATGCCCGGCCGACAGGAAAAATAACGATGCGGTACATCCGCGGGAGGCTGTATGAGCAGTGTGGCCGATCTGCTGTCACGTGCGCGCTCGGCGACCGGGCTCGACGACTTCGGCGACGACTCGTTCCGCGAAGGGCTCGAAATCCTCGTCGACTCGGTCGAGCGCGAGGCGCGGTTCACTGCAATGGGACGCGCGGCGTTCGAGATGCAGGTCGTCGACCTGCTGTCGCAGCGGCTGCAGGTGGAGGATTGGTACCGGCGCCATCCGGAGATCGACGAGCAGCAGATCGTCGCGCCGCTGATCGGCCTCGGCCTGCCGCGCACCGGCTCGACGGCATTATCGATGCTGCTGGCCGAGGACCCCGCTGTGCGCGTGATCCGCAACTGGGAGGGGCAGCGTCCCTGCCCGCCGCCGGAGCTGGCGACGCGGGACAGCGACCCGCGCATCGCGCTGGCGCAGCAGTCGATGGAGCGGCGCGACCGGCTGTTTCCGCGCATGAAACAGATGGTGCCGAGCACGGCAACCTCGCCGGTCGAGTGCCAGATGTTCATGGGCATGGATTTCAAGTCGCAGCTGTTTCAGGCATCGGCACAGATTCCGAGTTATGTCGCCTGGCTGAACCACAAGGCCGACCTGGTGCCGACCTACCGCTTCGTCAAACGTGTCTTGAAGTTGTTGCAGTGGCGCTGCCCGCCGACACGCTGGCGGCTGAAAAACCCGTCGCACATTCTGTTCATCGATGCGCTCGATAAAGTCTTTCCCGATGCACGTTACTGGATGACGCACCGCGATGTCGCCAGCGTGATTCCGTCGGTCGCCGATCTCTATTACGAACTGACCAAGGCGTTTTCGGACGATGTCGACAAACACTGGCTCGGCGACGTCAACGTAGAATTCTGCGAACTCGGTATGCAGCGTGTGATCGCGTTTCGCGAGGCCGGTAACGACCACCGCTTCTTCGATGTCCAGTTCGCGCCGTTCCAGAAGGATCCGTTTCCGATCATTGCCGATATTTATAAATTTCTCGGTGAAGAGTTCACGCCAGAGGCGCGAGAGCGGATGGAGACGTGGCGCCGCAATACGCCGCGCGACAAGCACGGCGATCACAGCTATGACGCCGCCGATTACGGTCTCGACAAGGCGGCACTGCGCGAGAGCTTTCGTTTCTATTCGCAGAGATTCGATGTGCCGCTTGTGGCAGACGCATGATTTCACATGCTGTCATTCCGCGCGTAGTCGCGGAATCTATTGGTGGCTATAAATCGAGTGGATTCTGCGACTTCGCTTCGCTTCGCGCAGAATGACGAAGGTAGTGCTGGGAGATAACCAAATGGCAGAACGCGAGACAGAACAGCGGATTGGCTTACCGCCGCTCGATATCAGCCTGACCGACCAGGTGGCCATCGTCACCGGCGGTGGCGGCGGTATCGGTCGCGCCATCGCGCTGACACTGGCGCAGGCCGGTGCCGATATCGTCATCCTCGACATCGTGCCGGCGCGCTGCGATGAAGTGGCGGCGCGCGTGCGCGAGTTGGGACGCACCGCATTGCCAGTGCCGACCGATGTGGCCGACACCGAACAGGTTCGCCGCGCGGTGGAGCAGGCGGAGCAGCAGTTCGGGCGCATCGACATTCTGGTCAACAACGCCGGTGGTGTCAGCGGCAAGCCGTTTCTGGAGCAGTCCGAGCGCTCGTGGCGGCGGCACATCGATCTGAATCTGGTATCGATGCTGGCAGCCACTTCTGCGGCGGTGCCGGTGATGATTCGCGGCGGGCGCGGCGGCGCCATCGTCAATGTCAGCAGCATCGAGGCGTCGCGCGCGGCGCCGAATTATGCGGTTTATGCGGCGTGCAAGGCGGGCATGAACAGTTTCACGCGGACGATGGCGCTGGAGCTCTCCGAACACGATATTCGGATCAACACCATCGCACCCGACATGACGATTACGCCGGGTATTCGCGGCAATATCAGTGGCCCCGTCGATCCGTCGACGTGGGTGGAGCTGCCTGCCGAGGTGACCGATGCCACGCGCCGACGTATTCCGCTCGGTCGCGAGGGTGTCGATGTCGAATGCGGTCAGGCGGCGCTGTTTCTGGTGTCGCCGATGAGCAGTTACATCACCGGAACCATCCTGCCGGTCGATGGCGGCGCCTGGGCCTCGTCGGGCTGGACGCGCCGGCGTTCGACCGGGCGCTGGGCATTGACTGACGTCTAACGCTTAATTTGTGGCGCAACCTGGTCTCCCCTTGCGCAGTAGGGGGAGTCCCCCGCAAGGGGGGAGGGGGTCCGGGGTTGATGCCGCGACCGGACCGGACCCCTCCGCCCCTTCGGGGCACCTCCCCTACTTCGCAGGGGAGGACATGTGGAGCGCTCCCGACATTCACAGCGAGGTAAAGACCGTGAAGATCAATATCACATTGCCGTTCGATCATATCGACCGCCCCGATTTCACGACGATGGAAGCGGTGCGCGAGGTCGGTCGCGCCGTTGAGCAGGCGGGTTTCAATGCGGGTCTCGTCACCGATCACCCGTGCCCGACCGGGCGCTGGCTCGATGCCGGCGGCCACCACGCGCAGGGGCCGTTCGTCATGTTGTCGCTGCTGGCGGCGGTGACGACGAAACTGCGGCTGCAGACCGGCATTCTGGTGCTGCCCTATCGCAATCCGTTCATCGTCGCGCGCGACGTGGCGACGCTCGACCACTTCTCCAGCGGTCGCGTCACGCTCAGTGTCGGTGCCGGTTATCTGAAAGGTGAATACCGCGCACTCGGCGTCGACTTCGAGAAACGCAACGATTTGATGGATGAATATCTGAAGGCGCTCAGAGCGGCACTGAGTGGCGAAGAGTTCACCTTCGAAGGCAGCGGTTACACCGCGTTCGGCAACCGCATTCTGCCGGGTTCGCCGCAGAGGCCTCACCTGCCGCTATTGGTCGGCGGCAACAGTCGCCGCGCCATTCGTCGGGTCGTCGAGCTGGCCGATGGCTGGAACCCCTTCTTCACGACGGCCGGCATCGACCTGTCGACGACGCGCACCACCAGCATGACCGGCGAGGTCGATCTTCAAGAGGGGATCGCCTACATGAAGGCGCATTGCGAGAAGGTCGGTCGCGCCGACATGCCGGAGATCGTGCTGGCCAGCATCGCGCCGCCCGGTGAGCAGTGGACGCCGGCGCAGCTGATCGACCGCATCGGCCGTTATCGCGAGATGGGTGTCTCGACGGCGGCGATCTCGATGGAAGGGCGGACGTGCGCCGAGTGGTGCGACAACGCCGCGCGTTTCGGCAGCGATGTCATCGCGAAAATCTGATCGTTGTTTTGGAATACAGAGTTCGGGGGTGAAACAGATGAACCTGACGCTGCAGCAGATGACCAACGGCCTGACGCCGGAACACGACCTGGTGTTCCCGAGCTGCCCGGACAATCCGGAGATGCGCGAGAGCAGCTCGATCTGGCTGTATGAAGAGAGCGGCGCGTTCGCCTTTCCGCGCATCGGCATCGAGGCCGAGGCATCGTCGTGGGACAACCGCCGCGTGCAGGGCAACTTCGCCGTTGCCGGCGGTCGCATCCTGAACGGCGCCGGCATGGGCGCGGCCCACTCGCCGTTCGGCCCCGATGGCCGGCCGACCGTGCTCGGCGCCGGTCCGATTGCCTTCACCTGCCTAGAACCGTTCCGCAAATGGCGCGTCACCTGGGATGGCCCGGTGATCGACGGCACGGTCGAGCAGCAGATTCACAAGCAGCTCGATCCGAACAGACGTGTGCCGTTGAAGATCGACGTCGAGCTGACCATGGCGACACCGGCCTGGGTGCAGGATCTGTCGCCGGCGAAGGTGGCGAAGATGTCTGCGGAAGAGCAGGTCGACGCGGCCAGCATGGGGATCGGCTGGCGCTTCGAGCATCTGTTTCGCGCGGTTGGCATATTCGAACTCGACGGTGAACGCCGTCCGTTCAACGGTGTTGGTCTGCGCATCAAACGCCAGAGCGTGCGTCCGCTGGCGGGATTTCGCGGCCACTGCTGGCAGTCGGCGCTGTTTCCGGATGGGCGCGCGTTCGGTTACATCACCTATCCGCCGAACGAAAACGGCCGGGCGCTGAACGAAGGCTATATCTATCAGGATGGCGTGATGTATCCGGCCAGGGCGGTGAAGGTGCCGTGGCTGCGTCGCATCGTTGGTGAAGGTGATGACGTCGCGGTCGAGCTCGAATCGGAGCTCGGTATTACCCGCATCGAAGGCGTGACAGCGCTGTCGACCTTTCGCGTTGGCAATCCCGATATCGGCGGCTTGAATCTGCAGCAGGGCGGTGTTCGTTACCGCTGGGACGATCAGGTTGCCTACGGCATGATCGAGCGCTCGTCGCACGAGAGTCTGACCACCATTGGTTGAAAAAAGACGGCCGACAGTCAGGACTGTCGGCCGCAACGGTGGTGACTTGTTCAGGCCCGTGGTCAGAAGTTGTAGTCGACGCTCAGGCCGTAACTTCTCGGCATCCCCTGCAGCCGGGTGACGCCGCCGACATCTTCCGCGCCAACCACGGCGTAGGATTTATCGCCGAGATTCTTGCCCCACAACGTCATCCGCCAGCGCGCGTCGACCGGTTCCAGCCCCAGCCGTGCGCTGTAGAGCGTGTAGGCTTTCTGCACGGTCTTTTCCGAGTAGGTGACGTCGAGGTAGGCGTCATCGCGATAGCTGCTGTCGACACGTGCGAACCACTCCATCCCGCCAGCCAGTGCCAGTGCCGACCGGTATTCGACGCCCAGGTTGAAGGTCAGTTTTGGCGCATTGTCGAGTTGCTTGCCGGAGAGGTCCTGCCGGCCGCCGACGCAACCGGGCGAGGTCGGCGTGGCGCAGGGGGCGTTGGCGAAGTTGTCGTATTGCGTCGATACCCAGGCCAGCGCGGCGTTGACCTGCAGCTGTTCGGTGAGAACGGCGACCATGTCCAGCTCGATCCCTTTCGACTCCACTTCGGCGGCGTTGGTCGTGCGCACCGCCACTTCCGTGGGGATCGACTGCCGCACCTGATAGTCGTCGTAGGTCTGGTAGAACAGCGCGCCGTTCAGTCGCAGGCGGTTATCGAGCCACTCGCTCTTCAGGCCGAGTTCGATGCTGTCGGTGGTTTCCGGGTCGTAGTTCAGCTGCGCTTCGCTGAGGCAGCGACTGGTGACGCCGAGCAGGCACTGCGTGTCCTGGCGGTTGAAGCCCCCCGACTTGAAGCCGTGGTCGATCGAGAGATAGACCATGCGGTTGTCGTCGAGGTGGTGCAGCAGTTTCGCCGTGTAGGTCCATTCGCTGAAGGTTCGCTCCGAATCGCCGGTGACCAGCGCGGCGGCACCGGTGCCGAGATCGAGCGTGGCGTACTCCTGCTTCCGGTCTTCGGTGTAACGCACGCCGGCAACCGCGCTCCAGCGATCGGTGAACGCGTAGGTGAGGTTGGTGAAGGCGGCCTGGGTTTTGTTGTCGCGCTGCGTGGTGCTGATGACGGTGCGCGCCGGGCCGCCGAGGGTTATCTGATCCGGGCCGTTGATCAGCTGGGTCGGGCTCTCCAGCTCCTCCTGCTGATAGAAGAGACCGACGATGTAGGAGAGCGGGCCATCCTGCTCGGAGCTGAGGATGAACTCCTGCGACCGGGTCTCCGTCGCCGGTTCGTTGATGCTGCTGGCAAGATCCATGATCGTGCGATCGCGATCGGAGAGGATGTAGGAGTCGAACTCTTCCACTGCCGTGATCGATTGCAGCCGGTGACCGGGCAGCGATGCGTTCAGCGTCAACACATGGCGCTCGACGTCGTCTTCGAATTCGCGCAGGTTGTGCGCGGTTCGACCCATGCGGACATCGGGCAGCGTCATGCCCAGCGCTGCCGCCAGGTTTTCCCATGGCTGCCCGCGGTAGGCGGTCGAGGTCAGGTCATCGCGACCGTATTCGATCAGCCCCTGATCCAGCTGTCCTTTCTGTTTCAGTATCTCGCTGCTCCACAGCACCTCGAGATTTTCCGTCACATTCCACAGCAGCTTGATGCGGCCGCCCTCCTTGTCGCCGTTCTGCGTGTCCTGATTCAGGTAGATGTTCCTGGAATAGCCGTCGCGCTGCGTGGTGAAGCCGCTGATGCGCAGCGCCAGCTTGTCGTCGATCAGCGGCAGGTTCAGCGTGCCGCGCAGTTCGCGAGAGTCGTAGTTGCCGACCACGCCCTGCAGCTTGCCCGAGAGCTCGCTGGGGTCCGGTTTGCTGGTGTGAATGTGGATGACGCCCGCCGTCGTGTTCTTGCCGAACATCGTGCCCTGCGGTCCGCGCAACACCTCGACGCGTTCGATATCCATCAGTTCGGTGAAGGCCGCGCCGCCGCGCACCTGATAGACGCCGTCGACCAGCACGCCGACCGAAGGGTCGACGCCGGAGTTGGGCGAGTCGCCGACACCGCGGATGCGAACCTGCGCCGTGCTCATGTTGCCGTGCGCCTCCAGATGCAGGCCGGCGACCGCCTGCTTGATCTCGTCGAAGTTGGAAATCCCCTGGTTTTGCAATGCGCTGGCGCTCAGCACCGAAGCGCTGGTGGCCACCTCCTGCAGGCTCTCCTCGCGCCGGCTGGCGGTGACCACCACCTCTTCCAGTTGTGCCTGTGGTCGGGTGGTCGCACCCTGCGCGTGGCTCTCCAGGCTGCCGGCGATCAGCAGCGGCATGGCGGCGGCCAGGTAACCGATGCGGCGGGTTTTTTCGGCGCCTGCTGCGGCTGCGCGGAAGCGGGTTTTCGCGGTGCGAGTTGCTCGGTTGCTGTCTGTCTGGTTCATGGTTCGACTCCGTTTTGCTTATGGTTATGTTGGATGTCAGCGGTTGCGTTGTTTCAGGGCGAAAGTTTTTCGATCAGCGTTTGGGGAAGCGTGGATTGCCATTGCGCCGTGGTGTAGTCGCCATCGATCGGCACGATGGTGATGTAACCCTGTTGCAGCGCCGGGGCGTCGGTTTCGCCGGGTGCGCCGCCGGCGGTCGGTTTGCCGAAGATCTCGTCGTGGCTTTTCGCGCCGAAGATCGCCTTGGCGATGTCGCGGTCATGGCGGTAGATGCCGATGCCCTTCACCTGTTCCGGTGCCACGCTGGGGTAGTTGATGTTGAGCGCGATGCCG
Organism: uncultured Verrucomicrobiaceae bacterium; assembly: GCA_964386045.1. Lineage (GTDB taxonomy): Bacteria > Pseudomonadota > Gammaproteobacteria > Pseudomonadales > CAMLJR01 > CAMLJR01. Next base: position 10,713 of record CAYLRA010000021.1, read on the forward strand.
GCAGGCAGCAGTCCGCCGCGCGCCTCGCGGGTCGCCTCCAGCTGGGCGACCAGCCGGGTCAGGAAGTCGGCGATGCGCTGGCCGTGGGCCAGGTTGGCCTCCGAGTGGGCGTCGCTGTCCCGGTCGATGCGGTTGCCGCTGATGGCGATGGCGGGAATCGGATCGCCCACCAGCAGCAGCGCGGCAACGGTGGCGCCCACCGTGCCGGAGAATGACGACAACACGCCGACATTGGCGCCGTCGTTGGTGCCGGAGACGACCAGGTCGGGTCGCTGCTTCATGACTTTGGCCACCCCGACCTGGACCGCCGACGCCGGGGTGCCGTGGGCGGCGTAGATGCCGGGTTCGGGGTTGTCGATGCGCATCTCGGAGAGTGTCAGCGAGGCCGCCTTGCCACTCTGGTCGCTGGCTGGCGCCACCACGGTCACCCGGTGGCCGGCCTTGGTCAGGCTGGTCTGCACCGCCCGCAGCCACGGGTGGTCATAGCCGTCATCGTTGGTGAGCAGGATGTCGAGCGCGGCGACCTGCATCGACGCGAGTAGCGAAATCAGCAGCAGGGCTGCACGGTTGTGAAAGCGCACGGTAGTGTCCTCTTTTATTGTCGTCTGTAACTCGCCGGATAACGGCAAGGTGCTTGCTGTGATCAGTGATGCGCCTGCTGTAGTCAGCAGTATTGCTACAACGTAGCACTATGATTATCGGGTAGCAACAGGCGAGAGGGTGGCGATGGGCAGCTGTTCACGCGACCGGTGTGGTACTAGACTCAGCAGTCTTACTACGTTATAGCAGGCGGCGGTCAGGCCGAGCCGGGCGTTGGCAGGGATCCATTCGGGAGCGAGGACAATCATGGCAGTGGAGTTGTCGAGGGCGGAGTTCACCGTCCTCAAGGTGTTGTGGAAGCAGCAGCCGTTGTCGGTCAGGGAGGTGCATGACCGCCTCACGACGGGCTGGGCCTACACCACCACCAAGACGGTGATGGATCGCATGGCGGTGAAGGGATTGCTGGAGCGCGGCAGTGCGCATGGCGTCAATATCTACAAGCCGCTGATCAGTCGCGCCGAGGGGATGGTGCAGTGGATCCGTTTCTTCGCCGACAAGGTGCTGGAGACGGATTACGACGAAGTGCTGACGCTGTTCGATCGCCAGCAGCACTATTCGCGCGCCGAGCTGGATGAGCTGGCGGCGCTGCTCGAAAGGGCGGACGACGGCAACACGGATAACGATAAGAACAGCTGAAAGCGCCGGCCCGATTCGGCGGGAGTCACAGGATATGCACCTGGGGCAGCTCGAACTCTACAGCTACACCGCACTGCTGCTGGGGCAGCGCCAGTTGCTGCTGTCGCTCGCCGGCCTGCTGCTGGTGTTGTTCTGCTGCCGTCTCTGGCGCCGGCAATCGAGCGCCAGTCTGCTCGCTGCCTGGCTTTTCTTCCTCTCCTGGCTGGTGTGGGCGCCGCTGGTCTTCACGCCGGAGCGGTTGCAGGGTGTGCAGGCGCCGATACGCAATTACTGGAGCGCCGTCGCGCCCGCCGATGTTTTCAGCCTCTGCAGCCAGTCGGTGGCGCATCGCTTCCGCACACCGCCGCTGGAGTCGCTGCCGCGGCTGAACTGGAACGTCCTGATCATCGCCGGCTGGGGGCTGCTCGCTGGTGGACGGGCAATCCAGCTGTGGCGTCGCCGTCGCCGCTACCTCGACATTGCCAACCGCGCCGCGCCGCTCGACGACGCCGACAGCCGCGCGCTGCTGGAGCGCTGGCGCGAGGTTTATCGGGTGCGGCGTCCCGTCGATCTGCGCACCTCGGAGCTGTGCCTGCAGGCCTTCACGGTGGGGTTGCGCCACCCGGTCATCCACCTGCCCGGTGTCTACCTGCGCGCGCTGGATCGCGCCGGGCTGGATGCGGTGATCGGCCACGAGATGGCGCATGTGATGCGCTGCGACGACCTGGCGATGCGCCTGCAGCGGCTGCTGCGCGCGCTGTTTTTCTTCAACCCGATCTTCGCCATTGCCAACCGCCGGATTGCCGAGCTGCGCGAGCAGAGCTGCGACCGGCTGGCGATCCGGCGCGGGCGGTTGTCGGTGCGACAGTACGGCGAGAGCCTGCTGCGCATCCTGGCGCTGGGGCGCGGTGCGGAGCGGTTGCCGGACGATGTCGCCGGTATCGGTTCGGCATCGCTGCGGCGTCGCATCGAGTCGCTGATGCAGGGCGACCGTCGTTTCTCCTGGCGGCCTGTCGCCTGTACCGCGCTGCTGCTGGTCGGCCTGTCGCTGCTGTTCGGCCACACCGGCTCGGACCCGATGAGGGGGGCGGACAGCGCGCGGGTGCTGGCGGGTATCGGCGCGGTCTCGCCGGTGCCGGGGCGGCAGATGATGTCCAAACCGTTCATCTGGCCGAACCAGTGTGTATTCGGCGCCATCGATCCGAAGGTCTATCACCCGGGCGTCGATTTCGCCGCACCGGCGGGGAGCATCACTTACGTCCGGGCCATTGCCGACGGCAAGGTGGTGCACGCGTCGCTCAACTCGCGTCTCGCCGGCTGGCAGGTGCATGTCCGTCATGCCGACGGTGTCGTCTCCACCTATCTTTATCTCGATCGGGTATCGGTGCAGGCCGGTGACCGGGTGGCGGCTGGCGACCCGATCGCGCGCAACGATGGCAGCGGGCACCGGCATGTCCATGTCGAAGTGCACCAGCGCGGCCGCGTGCTCGATGCGTCCCATCTGCTGACGCTGGAGCGCTAACCGGCCGCGCCACCCAGAGGGCTTGGTCGCGCAGGCAGGCGTTACCGTTTCATGTTCTGCGCCATCACCGTCAGCGCCTGCCGGCGCGGCAGTGACAGCAGCTGGTCGAACGCCGCCTTGTAGTGGTCGCTGCTGATGAAGACCGGGCCGTTGTCGATGTTGGCCAGCGTCAGCTCGGCGACCGCCGCCGCCGGCATGACATTGCGCAGCGTCGACGGGTCGATGCCCTGGTTGGCCGCCGCTTCGCTTTCGGTCGCGCCGGGGCAGAGTGTCAGCACCTTGATCCCCTCCGGCTCCAGCTCGCCCCACAGCCCCTCGCCGAGGTTGTTGACGAAGGCCTTCGAGGCCGAATAGGCGGTCGAGTAGGGACAGCCGATCAGTGCCTCGACCGAGCTGGTCAGGATGATGCCGGCTTTTGCTCCATTGTGCTCAGGACGTTTGCGCAGTCGCGGAATGAAACCGTGTGTCAGCAATGCCGGCGTGTTGCAGTTGACCATCAGCATTTCGGTCATCGCCCGCGGATCGTTGCTGGCGTGCTCGCCCTTCAGGCCGAAGCCGGCGTTGCTGACGATCAACCCGATGTCGAGCGAGGCGGTGGCGTCGAGTATCTGCTGCGCGGCGCTGACATCGGCGAGATCGATCTGGCAGATCGTCGTGCGCGTGCCATGTCTGGCACGCAGCTCGTCGGCCAGTTGTTGCAGGCGCTCGACGCGGCGTGCGACCAGTACCAGTTCGAATCCCATGGCGGCGAGCCGTTCGGCGAACGCCTTGCCGATGCCGGAGGAGGCGCCGGTGACCAGTGCCACCGGGCCGAATGCCTGTTTGAAATCGTGGTCGTTCATCGCGGGAGTCCTGATGGCGGCGAATGCAGTCCGAGATCGCCCATTCTAGGGAGCGACGATCGCTCCCCACAGCGCTGTTGCTGTAGCGATCCGGTCAGCGCTGTCGCGTCACAGCCGCCGCGGATCGACCACGGTGCGCACCGGCGCCAGCGGGCCGGACATGTCATCGACGGCAGCGGCGACAGCGTTCAGGCCGATACGCTCGCCGAGCCATGGCTTCACATCGACTTTTCCGTCGGCGATGGAGCGCAGCGCCAGCTCCATGTCCTGCTGCTCCTCGCCGCCGGCGAAGTGAACGGTGAGGCGTTTGTTCTGCGCGGCGAAGACGTAGAGCTGCTCGGCTGCCATGCAGTAGCCGCCCATCACGATGCGCGAATCGAACGCCACCGCCGCAATGATTTGCGACAACAGCCCCGGCAACCCCACGCATTCGTAAACCAGATTGGCGCGGCGATTGCCCAGCTCGGGAATCGGTGCATAGGGCGACAGCTCGCGCGGGTCGATGGCGATGTGCGCACCCATCGCAATCGCCATGTCGCGGCGCGAGGCGTGAAAGTCGGCGGCGATGATCGGTGCAATCCCCATCAGCTTCAGACCTGCGATCACGCCGAGACCGATGGCGCCGCAGCCGATCACCAGCGCCACGTCGTCGCGGGTCGGATGGCCGCGGCGCGCATGTTCCAGACCCACCGCCAGCGGCTCGGTCATCGCTGCCCGGTCGTCATCGAGCGCGTCGGGAATTTCGATCAGCGCGTTTTCGTCGAGCAGCATCAGTTCGCCCCAGCCGCCCGGGCAGTCGTGGCTGAAGCCGATGACCGAGTGACCACCGGCATGACGCATGACCGGTACCGACGTGACCCTGCGTCCCACCTTGAGCGGGCGCTTGCTGCCGGGGCCGTAGTCGATGATCTCGCCGACATATTCATGGCCCGGTACAAATGGTCGCGCGAAATCGAGCGCCGCATAGGGGCCGCCGTGTTGGCGCGACAGGTCGATGACGTTCTGCCCGGAGTGCAGGAAATGCTGCTCCGACGCGCACATGCCGCAACTGTGCGTGCGCACCAGTGCCTGGCCCTGCGCGGGTACCGGTTCCGGCATCTCGCCGACGCACACGTTGCCGTTCTGGATGTAGGCGGCTTTCATCGCGCTGTACTCCGCGGCGAATTCAGCACGGCATAGGACGGGTCGGAGCCATCGCGCTGGCCGCGCTCGTGTTCCTTCATCGGTGTCACCTCGCGCATCTCGTCGAAATCGCGGATCGAGATGCGCTTGTCGATACCCCAGCGGCCGTCGCGTTTCGACCACTGGTCGACATAGCGCCCCCACAGATCGATCTGCACCAGTTTGTCATCGCGACGCATGCGCAGCGCAGCAATGACGTAGGTTTCGCTCGCCGCACGTTCGCCATCGAGCTCGATCAGAATGTTGGTGACGTTGTGTGAGTGATAGAGCAGGTGCAGATGCTGCTTGCAGATGCGATCGATGACATCTCGACCGTTGCCCTGATAGACATCGGCGCCGTAGTCGGCGTAGCCATCTTCATGAAAGATCGAACGGCCCAGGGGGATGTCGAGGCGGTCGACCGAGCGGCAGTAGCGGTAGATCAGGTCGGTGATCGCCTGCCGGTCGATGATCTCTTGCAGCACATTGTTTTCGCTCATCGGATAGATCTCGTTGCGGTTTTATTGTTCGGCTTTTTTGCCGCTATAGGCGCGGCTCATCTCTTCGATGGCAAGAATTCTTGCGCGTCGCTCGGCCGGAGAATTGGGTGCATAACCCGCGACATCATCGGCCTGCCCCCAGTTGTAATCCGGCCCGTGCGGCAGCCTCGCCAGACCGATTTCGGCGACCTCTTCCGGTGTCGCCATGCCGGTGGGGATCGGCTGGCCGCTGCGCTCCAGCGAACGCCGGTGCGCCGGCGTATCGGTGCGACCGAGGATGAGGTTGAGCACGTCGACACCGTGATGCCGCAGCTCGGCCCACAGACCCTCGCCGAAGTTGAGCAGAAACGCTTTCGCGCCCGAGTAGACCGAGATGCCGTTGAGGCCGCCGTAACAGGCGCCCGAGCCGACCAGGATGATGCCGCCGCGTTTGCGCTCGCGCATGGCGCCGGCAAAGTGATGCACGACGCCCATGGCGGTCAGCACATTGAGCTGGACCAGCTGGTTCCACCTGTCGATATCCCGGTCGAGGAAGAGCCCTCCATTGGTATCGGCGCCGGCATTGGTGATCAGCAGGCCGACCTCGCGCTTGCCGGCCGCCGCGATCACCCTTGCCGTCGCGTCGGGCGCGGAGAGATCGACCGAGGCGGTCACGCAGTCGACGCCCCTGGCGCGAACCTGTTCGGCCAGCGCTGCGAGCGGTCCCTCGCGGCGGGCGACCAGGATCAGATTGACGCCCTGATCGGCGAGCCGGTGGGCGAAGGCGGCGCCGGTCCCCTCCGAGGCGCCGGTGATCAGGGCCCAGGGGCCGTAACGTTCCTTGAAGCTCATCGATGCGCTCTCCTCGCGTTGTTGTCCGGGCCGCCGGCAGGGCGGCCATCCGCTGATGGTGAAAGCGCAAAGTTAATGCCGGGAGAGGTATGCCACAAATACAATGTTCGCTGATGACATATAACAAGTTGATATGGCTTGGTGCTGCCAGACTGCAGGGGACGGTGGCAAGAGGAGGCATTTGATCATGGAGACCCGGCGTCTCACCTACTTTCTGCGTATTGCCGACGATGGTTCGTTGACACGCGCCGCGGAATTCCTGCGCATCGCGCAGCCGGCCCTGAGCCGGCAGATGCGGTTGCTGGAGGAGGAGCTCGGCGTGACGCTGTTTCAGCGCACCGCGCGCGGCATGCAGCTGACCGAAGAGGGGGAGTATCTGCGCGCCTCGGTCTCCGGCCCGATGCGCGCCATCGAGCTGGCGCTGCAGAACGTTCGCTCGTTTTCGACCCGGATCGAAGGCGACTTCACGCTCGGCATGCCTTCCGGCATGACCGAGTTGCTGGCGGCGCCGCTGGCACTGCGGATGGATGCTGACTTCCCCAGCGTGCGACTGCGTATCGTCGAAGGCGTGCACGGCAGCCTGATCGACTGGCTCAACCGCGGCATTGTCGATTTCGCACTGCTTGAGGAACCATCGCTCGATGATCGATTGTCACAGCGTGAGTTGTTCACGGAGCGGCTGGTGCTGGTTGGCGCCGCCGCCAGCGGGCTGACGCCGCGGCGTTCCAGAACGCTTGCCCAGGTCGTGCAGCTGCCGCTGATCCTGCTGTCGCATCACATGGGGTTGCGCGGCCTGTTCAACGATGCGTTATCGAAACTGAAGCTGTCACCCAATATCCGCTTCGAAGCTGGCTCCTGTCGTCTGGTCAAGGAGCTGGTGGAGGCGGGCATGGGATATGCCGTGATGCCGCGCTCCTATTTCCGGCAGGAGTTTCACCAGCAGCGATTGCGCTGCTGCGCGATCACACAGCCCAAGTTGAATCTCGTCGCGTATATCGCCTACCGAAGGAGTCAGCAGGCAACCGTTGGCAGCGTCGAGGAGAAAGTCATCGAGGCCATCGTGCGACAGGCACGCGAACTGCAGATCGGCGCCGTTGGCAGCTCCTGAGCTGCCGTGTTTGTGGTCGCAGCGTATTCAGGCGGGAGAAAGTTCGATGGGGTTGGTCAGCGGCAGTACCACCAATGCATCAAAGATGCGCATGACTCGATCCACCGGGTAGTCATCTGGCTGGCACATCCACCACGCGAAGATTTCGAAAATGCCACTGACGACGAAACTGGCTGCGAGATCCAGTGGCAGCCATGAGTTCGGGCGATCGCGCGCTCGAGTGCCGAGCTCCTTGGCAATGCGGACGAACTCACCGCGCATCACTTCGACGGCACCCGCGGTCAGCAGCACCTTCCACAATGTGCGATTGGTGTGGACGTAGTTGCAGAGCACACACATCGACGCGTAGTGGGATTTCTGTTCGAAGACGGGTACGGTAAGCGCAAACAGGTTATGAATCTCTTCCTCCGCAATATCTTCGAGCAGCTCCTCTTTGGCGGAAAACTGGCGAAAGAAGGTGGGGTAGCTGACACACGCCTGCGTGGTGATGTCTCGGATGGTTATCTGTTCGAAGGGCTTTTGCGTTATTAGTTGTAACAGTGCGATTCGTAGTGATTCGCGTGAGCGTTGAGCACGCGCATCATAGGGCTTGGAGATCTTGTTCTGGGCCATGCGGGAGTCCTTCCTGTGTCATGTGCCTGAATCGCTCAACCCATTTTTCGTTACAGCCTGAAAAACAGAACGGGTTGCGCGGTCGCTACCGATGGTAAATCGAACCGCCATCGGAAGCATCGACACTATTGTTATCGTGCGCACAGTCTACGTAAGAATACCTATGTAGGGAACGCCTTTCGTCGCCGATAGCGAATGATTGTGTTATGTGGTGTTAAGCAAAAGTATCTGCTTTTTCAGATGAATCGCGACAGGGTGGTGGGCTTGGCGTGTTGCACGTGAGGCCAGATTTTCATGACTTCAATGATGGATGTCTGATTTACGGTTTTGTCGCCAGCATCCGTTAGATCATTTCGAATTTACGCTGCCGGGCAACCGAGCCAGATGACATCTCTTTCGAGCACTGCGTGCTGAATTGGTTTTCCGAGTGTCGCTCATCGCGACGCGTGATGTGATCTTCAACTCCCCCGAACTCTTTCGACGAGATCGAATGTGTAGCGGCCTTTGTCGCTGCCGATGATTTGCGTTGCTCCTCTGGCAACGTCTCCAGCCAGCCGGCTGCACTCGTCCACTCACACGCTTTGGCGGCGGTTGTCGTCTCCCGTCCGCTACCGGTTGGCTCGGGGTTTTTGAGCGATCTGGCCGACGAGGGGTTGCAGGTGTGTGGTGGGCGCAGGCGCTCGCTTGACCGGTTCCCGCTTATCTCGGATACTGTTCTGTAATTAGATTAATAGTTCTATATGTAGAACAGGAGATAAAGCGATGGCCACCCTGACCTCGGACGATCCCCGTTACGCCAGACTCTTCGATATCCAGAGCGAGACCGCTGAACACAGCGACATCTACGGCGACCTGTCGCCGGCGATGTCCGCGCTGCGCGACCGGGCGCCGGTCATGAAAGGATCGCTCAGGGAGCTGCTGGGTCTGCCTGAGCTGAATCACTATGACGTTGTGCGCGAGAGCTACACGCTGTTCAGCTTCGAGCTCTGCGACCGTGCGCTGCGGGAGAATCTGTTGTTCTCGTCGGAGGGTTACAACGACACACCGACGGTCCGGGCGATGGGCAAGGCCATCCTGAAGATGGTTGGCGATGAACACCGGCGTTATCGCGCCGTGGTGCAGCCGATGTTCATCAAACCCAGGGCGATCAACTGGTGGACACCGAAGTGGATCGATGATGCGGTCGCCGCACTGCTCGATCGTATCGACGGGCAGGAGGTCGCGGACCTCAACATGGATCTCTGCGCGCGGCTGCCGGTCTATGTGGTGACGCGTGGCATCGGCATGGGGGAGGAGAATTCGCTGCTGTTCCGCGAGCATCTGCTGAGAAGTACCGTGGGCGGGCGTCAGGTGACACCGCAGGAGCGGCAGCAGTCGGCGGCGGAGGTCTCGCGCATGCTCAAGGCGTTGATCAACGAGCGGCGCAGGAATCCGCAGGAGGATGTCATCTCGGGCCTGATCAACAACGATCTGCAGGAGGCGGATGGCACCACCCGCAAGCTCACCGATGAAGAGATCTTCTCCTACTGCCGCCTGATCATGCTCGCCGGCGGTGGCACGACCTGGCGCCAGCTGGGTATCACGATTCATGCGTTGCTGACCAACTACCACTTCTGGGAGCTGTGCCGCGATGACCGCAGCAAGATTGGCGCTGCCATCGAGGAGGCCGCGCGCTGGATGCCGACCGACCCGGTCTTCACCCGTGTAATGACGCAGGATATCGAGCTGGAAGGTGTATCGATTCCAACCGGCGCACGCATCGAGATGTGCTTCGGTGCGGCCAATCGCGATCCGAAGCGGTGGGAGAACCCCGAAAAGTTCGACATGTTGCGCTCCTTCCAGTCGCACCTCGGCTTTGGCATGGGGCCGCATCGCTGCCTCGGCATGGACGTGGCCAAGCAGGAGATGCTGACCTCGCTGAATGCGTTGATGGATCGCTATCCGAACATGAGGCTCGATGACAACGCGCCTGCGCCGGAACTGCTGGGCGGTGTCGAGCAGCGGGGAATGTCTGCGGTGACCGTGAGACTGAAGTGAACCTGCAGAATTTCCTGTGACGAAGGCGGGCCGCGTTATGCACGCAGCTGGAAAGGTCGATTTCAACGAGTTTCGACGGGCGCTCGGCGCCTTCACCACGGGCGTCACCGTGGTGACCACCCATGGCGAAACCCACGGGGATATCGGGTTGACGGCGAACAGCTTCAACTCGGTATCGCTGGATCCGCCGCTGGTGCTGTGGAGCCTGGCCAGGGCGGCGCGCAGCGTGGAAGCCTTCACGACCTGCGACTATTTCGCCATCCACGTGCTGGCCGCGGATCAGGAGGAGATCTCCTCCCGGTTCGCGCAGCGCGGGGTCGACAAGTTCCTGGGGCTTGAGCTGGAGCGCGGGCCTGCGCGGATTCCGCTGTTGAAGAGTTGCGCCGCGCGCTTCATCTGCAACACCCGGTACCAGTATGAGGGGGGCGACCACATCATCTTCGTCGGCGAGGTTGTCGACTTCAGTTACTGGCAGCGGCCGCCGTTGCTGTTTTACGGCGGAAAATATGGTCAGATTCAGCCGCGGGAGGCTCTGATGAATCAGAGCCTCCCTAACGGTTAATTCTGGATAAGACGAAGATGTCCGAGACTCTCGACGAAATATGTTCTGCGGCGCTGCGGCGCGACCCCGAAAGGCGGGCCATTCACTTCAACGGTCAATGGTATCGCTGGCGCGAAGTTCAAGCGGTAGCGACCCGGGTGGGGCGTTGCCTGCAGGCTGTCGGTGCGGGCGAGCAGCCGGTGGTGGCCTTTGTCGCGCGCAACAGACCCTCTGCGCTGGCGGCGTTTCTGGGGATGCTGGCCAGGCGCTGCAATGTGCAGATGCTCTACCCGTTCCAGTCGTCCGAAGCGCTTGCCAGGGAGATCGCGCTGATCCGCCCGGCCGTGGTTGTCGCTGCGGCAGAGGATTTCTCCGAGGTGGTGAAGTCGTCGTTGCGGCATCACGGTATCGCGGCGATCGCATTGTCGGAGATGGATGCCGAGCCGCTGTCGGGTCACGACCGGGTCGCGAGCTGCGATGCCGTATCCGGTGAGCCGCAGGTTACGCTGCTGACCAGCGGGACCACCGGACCGCCCAAACGATTTCCCCTCGGTTACGACACCATCGCCACCTGCTACACCGGCAAGATGCGGACGGCGGCGGGCGAGAAGTCGGCCGCATCGGGGCAGGATGCTGCACTGCTCTACTTTCCGGTCAGCAATATCTCGGGTCTCTACACGACGCTGCCGCCATTGGTGAACGACAGCCCGATCGTGCTGCTCGATCGCTTCGACGTCGAACAGTGGCTGGCCTTCGTCCAGCAGTATCGTCCGGCCTTTTTCGGTTTGCCGCCGGTCGGCTACAAGATGGTCCTGGATGCCGAGGTCGCGCCGGAGATGCTGGCCAGCATCAAGGCGATGGGAGCCGGTGCGGCGCCTTTGGATCCCGATATCCAGCGCCAGTTCGAGCACCGTTACGGCATTCCGATCCTGTTGTCCTACGGGGCCACGGAGTTCGGCGGGCCGGTTACCTCGATGACACTCGCGCTGCGTCAGCAGTACGGTGACGAAAAATCGCTGTCGGTGGGCAAGCCTTTGCCCGGCATGCAGGTGCGCGTGGTCGATGCCGAGAGCGGCCAGGTGCTGCCATCGGATCGGGAAGGGGTCATCGAGGTGGTCTCGTGTCGCATCGGCACGGACTGGATCCGCACCTCCGATCTGGGTGTCATCGACAGCGAGGGTTTCCTGTTCCTGAAAGGGCGTGCCGATGGCGCCATCATGCGCGGCGGATTCAAGCTGGTGCCCGCCAGCATCGAAGCGGCATTGATGAAAAATCCGCGGATTGCACTGGCAGCCGTTGTCGGCATCCCCGATCCGCGATTGGGCCAGGTACCGGTTGCGGCACTCGTGCCTAAAAAGGGCGATGCAGCAATCACGGCGGAAGAGGCAGAAGTCGATCTGCGCAGGTATCTGCCGGCGACGCACATTCCCGTGGCCTGGAAATTCGTGACCGATTTGCCGAGAACCCCCTCCATGAAAGTGGACATCGGTGCAGTAAGGTCGCTTTTCACCGAGTAAAACCTCGCCGCTTTGGCGACTTCACTGCCTGTCCCGTGGGTACCGATTCCTGAGGCGTGCCCGCTGCTGGATGCGCGCCGCGCTTCGCTGTTTTCCTTTTCCCTGATCCCGCCACGAACTCGTGGCGTCCTTTCCTGTTCCCTCGCCCAGCGTGAACCCGTGGCGCTTCGCTCCCGCGGCGCGAGGAGTCGTTGCGGCCTGCCGGTTTCATATGAAAAGACGGTATATAGAATTAATATTCCGTATATTTGATATGTGTTCATCTCGCTGTATTCTTCATCGTGAAAATAAGTTCGATATATGGTCTTAATAATTCAATCCTAATATCACGCGAGGAATAAAAATAATGATGAGGAAAAGCAAACTCGGCATGGCCATCAAGCGAGCGGTCGGCAGGCTCCCTGCCCATGGGCTGATGTTGCTGCCCGTGCTGGCGACACCTTTCATGGCCGGCACGGTTGCGGCGCAATCGCAATCGGTGCAGCGCGGCATCATCGAAGAGGTGATCGTGACAGTGCGTCGGCGCGAGGAGGTGGCCCAGGATGTTCCGATCTCGATCACGGCGCTGTCGCCGGACTATCTGGAGCAGCAGAACATCAGCCAGTTTTCCGATCTCGGCGCGCATGTGCCGTCGCTGAGCATCAGTGGCAATACCTCGGGTTCAAACATTCCGCTGGTTGGCCTGCGCGGCCAGCGCCCGTCGGAAACCCTGCTGACGCTGGATCCGGCGGTGCCGCTCTACTTTGCGGAAATCCCGATCACGCCGGTTTATGGGGCGAACCTCGGCCTTTACGACATGGCCGGCGTGCAGGTGCTGAAAGGTCCGCAGGGCACGCTGTTCGGCATCAACAGCACGGGTGGAGCGGTGCTGTTCTCGCCTCAGCTTCCGTCCAGCGAGACGGAGGGTTATCTGAAAGGGGAGGTGGGGAACTACAACCTCTACAAGCTGCAGGGCGCCGTCAGCCTGCCGGTGAACGATGTGCTGGCGTTCCGGCTCGCCATGCAGAAAACCGATCGCGACGGTTACCAGAGCAATGTCGCCAACAACGAGCTGCGCTGCAAGGATTGCATGTGGACCGAGGATTCACTCGGCGTGCGACTGATCACCAGCATAGATACCGGCGGCTTTCGCAACCTGACCACGCTGTCGTATGACGAGAACGATGCCATCGGCAAGCAGCTGGTGCCACTGGCGTTCAACCCCACCGGCAGTCTCGGTGCGCTCTGGAATCGCGTTTTCAATGGCGGCCTCGGCATCGGCGGTCCCGAGATCGACGAGGCGATCGCGCGCCAGCGCGGCCGCAGCGTCCACGAAATCGAAAGCGACCAGCTGCCCGACGAGCGGGTGGAGAACCAGATCGTCGTCAACACCACGGAATATGACTTTTCAGACGACCTGACGCTGAAGAATGTGTTCGGTTACAGAAAGGTCGATTTCTATCAGGATCAGGATACCGACGGCACGGCGATGTCGATGTTCGGCTCCATCGTGTACGACTCGCCGACGGTGCCGGCGGGATTTGCCGGCCGTGGCAGGACGGTCGAGACGGAGCAGTTCAGCAACGAGGTGCAGTTGATCGGCTACGCCTTCGACGAACGACTGGAGTGGATCGCCGGTGCCTTCTGGTACCGGATGAAGGGTGACGAAATCAGCCTTGCCGTGAACTCCGGCGTCAACCCCAACTGGCCCGCCGGTCCGGCGCCGGATCCTGCACTGCAGCCGTTCTATGACATCGCCCAGAACGGCATGTACGGAAGTTCGGCCGAGGCATCGGTGGTCAACGAGTCCTATGCCATTTTTGGCGAGGGGACGTTCGATTTGACCGACCAGTGGTCGCTGACGCTGGGTCTGCGACAAACGTGGGATTCGCGTGAGCTGACGACCCACGCACGACGTACCGGGGCCGCGACCGCGCCACCTGTTTGCGTTGTCAGGGATGCGGCCGGCAACCTGTTGCCGAATGATGCCTGTTCGCGCACCGTCGACGAGAGCTTCTCCAGCCCGACCGGTCGGTTCTCCGTCAACTACAAGCCGGATCATGGCCAGCTGTTCTACGGCGGCGTATCCACCGGTTATCGGACCGGCGGCTTCGACATGCGCGGCAACGACAACATCACGCTGGAGCCGTTTGATCCGGAGGAGGTCATCAGCTACGAGATCGGCCACAAGGGCGACTGGTCGTTCGACTATCTGGGCAGCGTGCGCTCTTCGATTGCACTCTATTGGCAGGACTACTCCGATATCCAGAAGACCCAGGGTATTGAACGCGACGGTAACTTTTACACCGCTACCTTCAATGCCGCGGAGGCGGTGATACGCGGTGCCGATGTGGAGGTGACGATCGCGCCCACCGCCAATCTGGCGGTCTCGTTCGCCTACTCCTTCGTCGACGCCTACTACAAGGAGTGGTTCCGGGACGACCCGAGCTTCGGGCGGCTGGACAACAAGTCGTCGGCGTTCGTCTACGTGCCGGATCACTCGCTGTCGAGCACGGTCACCTACACGTTGCCGCTGGACCCCGCCATCGGCGAGGTGTCGCTGATGGCGAACGTCTACTGGCAGAGCAAGATGGACACCCATCCGGAGAAGCACTATTTCTCCCAGATCGCCGCGTCGCGCGGCTGGCCTTCGGGGCTGCTCGATACGGCGTATGACATCTCCATTGTCGATGCCTATTCGCTGTGGAATTTCCGCGTCAGCTGGCAAGGGGTCATGGGGTCGAGCTTCGATGCCGCCGCCTACGTCAACAATGCGTTCGACGAGGAGTACGCCGTCGGCGGCCTGAACGTCATTTCATCGATTGGTTATGCCTCGCAGAGCTACGGCGCGCCGCGCACGTTCGGAGCTTCGTTGCAATGGAATTTCTGACGCAGTGATCTCCTCTGTTGCCGCGACCTTCGCTCCCGGGGGTCGCGGATTTTTTTATGGGTTCTCTTGAGAGTCTGCCGACATTTTTTGAAAGGAGGATCACGCGGTCAGATGGCTGCGGATGGCGTCTATCTGCGTGCTGCGAAGACCGACAGCGCGTTCAAAGAAGCGGGCCGGCGTTCCGTAACGTTCCGCGATGGTTTCGAAAGCACAGTGCAGATAGCCCGGTTCGACCGCGTAGATGGGCCGCAGGGCGTCGTCGATCGACGCAGGGTTTCCCGTATCGACGACCTGGGTTGAAGGAAGCTGGGTGCGTGCCATCCGGTTGGTGTAGAGATCGAGGCTGAGCATGTAGTCGGCCATGATGCTCTCTTCATCCACATCGAGCAGCGTCTGTATCAATGCGCAACAGATTCCCGTGCGATCCTTGCCGCCGCTGCAGTGGAGCAGCAGGGGCAGCTGCTCCCGTGCGGCGATCAGCTCGAATATCGTGCGCAGCTGCGCCAGCGCATGCGGGTCGGTGACCATTCTCCGGTAGGTCGCTTTCATCAGGTCGCGAGAGGCTTCCGCGCTGTTCATGCGTCGGGCATCGGCGAGTATCGCGCCGGTATTGCCCGGCGTGGTGTCGAGCAGCAGGGGAAGGTGCAGTACGCGGGTATCGATCTCGTCGCACCAGCGCGAGGGTGACGCTTCACGCTCGCGATGGCGGCGCAGGTCGCCGATGGTGCGAATACCCAGTGGTGAAAGTGTTGCCAGATCGTCGGGTGAAAGCTGGCTCAGACTGTCGGCGCGGTAGAGCAGGCCGCGCCTGATGGTGCGGCCATCGCGCGTGGCGTAGCCGCCGAAGTCGCGGAAATTGCGTGCGCCAGTGAGCGGGATGTGTCGCTTCCAGTCGCTCTCCATCATTTCGATGCCATTGCCCATTACTTCCATACCGCTTCTCTATTACTTCGACCCCGCTTCTCTTTATTTCGATACTGCTTCGCCCGCCGCTTCCGCCAGCGCCTGCCGGCGGGCCGGCGTTTCGTCGGGCAGCCGCTTCGCGGTCAGCCACAACAGGCCGACGGCGATCGGCACCAGTATCTGCATGCTGAACAGGCCGACCACCAGCGAGCCCGACATGACGCTGACCTTGCCGGCCCAGTAGGGGCCGGCGCCAGTGCCGATGACGATGGCAATCAGCGAGAAGGCCGAGGCACCGGCACCGCGCATCCTGGGGGTGACCAGATCCTGGGCCAGCGCGGCGAATGCGCCGGGGCTCAACGAGTGGAGAACGCTGTAGATAAAAAATATGACGAGGAACAGCGTGACGTCGTCGACCAGCAGCATGATCAGGATGGCCGGTACGCCGGCCACGCCCGCGATCATGCCCAGCCAGGCCGGTGCGCGGCGATCGACCTGCTTCCAGCGGTCGGCCCACCAGCCGCCGAGCAGTACGCCGATGGCGGCGCCAACCACATGCAGCGTGCCGATCGAGAAACCGATCTGCGACGTCGAAAGGTCGAACGTGCGCATCGCGTAGGGGGCGACCCAGAGCTGCACGGCGCCGCCTATGCAGGCGAGCAGCGCCGCGCTGATCGTGGCGTAGAGAAAGGTCTTGCAGCCGAAGGTCAGCGCGTAGACCGGACGGTCGTTGAAACGCTGCACCTGTCCCCACGTCAGGATGGCGTAGGCACCCAGTCCGATCGCTATCCACTGCGCGGGATCTCCGACCGCCTGGGTGATGAGCCAGGCGGCGACCGCGATGATTGCCACGAAGCGCAGGTTGCGCAGCAGTGCGGGCAGGCCGCCGAGTCGAAAGATCGTCAGCAGCGTGAAGGGCGGAATCGCGGCGGCAAACTCCCGCAGGATGATGGTGAGCGCGGCGGTCGGTTGCCCGGTCTGTTCGCGCTTCGGTTCGCGCAAGCGGAATACCAGGATCGCCAGTGGAATGCCGGGCAGGCCGACGGCGATCAGCGCGGCTTTCCAGCTCGGCAGCGAACAGGCGCTGGCAAACGGCATATAGGTACAGAACAGCGTGGACCAGTGGTCGATGAACAATCCGCCGATGATCATCGCCAGCGCGGAGCCGAGGAAGGTGCCGGTGAGGTAGATGCTGAGTGTCATCGAACGCTTGCTGGGCGGGAAATAGTCGGCCAGCAGCGAGTGTGAGCAGGGGCTTGCCGTGGCTTCACCGATGCCCACGCCAATCCGCGCCGCGGCCAGCGAGGCGAAGTTGAATGCCGCGCCGCCCAGTGCCGTCATCGCGGACCAGAACGCCAGCCCGGCCGCCATCACCGTGCGTCGGTTGAGGCGATCCGAAATGCGTCCCATGGCGATGCCGACCACCGCGTAGAACACGGCGAACGCCGTACCCATCAGGAAACCCATCTGACCGTCGTCGAGGTCGAGGTCGCGTTTTATCTCTTCGGCGAGGATCGACAGTATCAATCGGTCGAGATAGTTGAAGGTGTTGGCCAGCGTCAGGATCAGCAGCGCGTAATACGCATAACGCGGGATCGTTGATCTGGGCGTGACGGATGCCTGGTCGAGGCCGTTGCTCGCTTTCAATGGAGTGATCTCCAGTTCTTATGTCGTGGTCGGTTCTGGTTGGCCGTGGACGCCGTGATTGGATATCTGCACGGCGATGCACAAGGCTGCGCGATTCAGTACTGCGATTCGGGTAGCTGGATCACCAGTCCGTCCATCGCTTCGGTGAGTGTGATCTGACAGCCGAGACGGCTGTTGGCGGTCCGCTCCACCGGTGAGCAGTCGAGCAGGTCCGATTCGATGGCCGAGGGGGTGCCGACTCTGTCGATCCACCCGGTGTCGACAAAGCAGTGGCAGGTGCCACAGGCGAGGCTGCCGCTGCACTCGCCGGTCATGCCGTTGAGGGCGTGGCCGACGGCTGCCTCCATGACGGACTGTCCCGCAGTCAGCTCCAGTTGATGTCGGGTGCCATCGGGTTCGATGAAAGTCACGACGGGCATGGTTCTTGTCCTCCTGGCTGTCGCAGCGACGCCGTGCGCCGGTTGTGCCAATAGTTCCCTATGCAAAAGTAAAAGACAATATATGGAACTATAGTTTGAAATTCTTTGGCGCTGCCCGGACGCGCCCGGAAATGACCGCGAGCCGGGTCTGGATGGGGCGATCCCGGCAGCGGATATGCCGCCGCTGTTTGGTTTCAGGCGACTGAAAAATAACGACTTAATGCGATTTTCCGGGGGACTGTGAAGGGTTTCATGGGTGGCGGTCTTGCGGTTGAAAGCGGCATGAGCAGGTGTTGAATACCCTGCAATTAAATTCTAAATAACGAATATATATTTTAACTAAGGAATTTTGTCGCTATCATCCGGATCATCATGGCTCACGCCATGCGGCTGCACCGCATATAACGAGGAGGTGAAAACTATGTCGTCTTCAGTGAGTTCGACCGTCGGTGGAAAAGAGGAGAAGGCTGGCGCAGGCAAGCGCATGCGCATCATCGATGCCGATGCCCATATCGATCCCCCGTACGAAATGTGGCGCGACTATCTGCCCGCGCATCTGCGCGAGCTGGCGCCATTCATCGAGGAGGGCGACGAGCACGACTGGATCGTGTTCGAGGGCAGTCGGCGCCCGGTGCGGATGATCAGCAACATGGCCGGCAAGGAGGGGCGCGATTACAAGATGTTCGGCAAGCGCTCCGAAATGCGTCCGGTCTGGTTGCCGGAGACGCGGTTGAGCGACATGGACACCGATGGCATGGATGCCGCCGTGCTGTTCGGCGGCGGGCCGTTGGGAACCTCGAACCCCGAGCTCTATATCGCCAGCTTCGAGGCCTACAACCGCTGGGTCTGGGATTTCTGCGCCGGCAATCGCAAGCGGCTGGTGCCGGTCGGTTACGTGCCGATGCGCAATGTCGAGGAGACGGTGCGGATGCTGCGCGAACTGGCCGCGCTCGGTTTTCGCACGATCAACATACCGGCCTTTCCGCAGTCGGCCGACGGCATTTCGACGACGGTGGGCGTCAAGTCGATCAAGGCGGGGCAGGGCGCGGCGCTGACCGGCGATCCCGGCGGCTCGAAATCCTATATCGATGCCGAGTTCGATCTGTTGTGGCAGACCGCCACCGAACTCGACCTGACGCTGACGATGCACCTCGGCGGCAGGATTCCGCGTTTCGGCGACAAGCAGCATTTCCTGCCCGACCTGGTGATGAGCAAGACCGCGATGGCGGAGCCGGTCGCGATCATGATCTACGGCTGCATCTTTCAACGGTTTCCGACCTTGCGGCTGGCCATCGTCGAGAGTGGCGTCGGCTGGATGGCGTGGATGGCCGAATACATGGACCGCACCTGGGAGCGCCAGCGTTACTGGACGGAGAGCCGGCTGGAGGAGCTGCCGAGCGTGTTCATGGACCGGAACATCTACGCCTCCTTCATCCATGACCGCGTTGGCATCCTGAACCGGAACCTGCCGGGCGGGCGCAACATCATGTGGTCGTCGGATTATCCGCACTCCGAGACGACCTTCCCGCATTCGCTCGATGTCATCCGTCGGGATTTCGACGGTGTCCCCGATGCGGATGTGCGCGACATCGTCTGCACCCGGGCGCGGCGTCTCTACGGCATTGCTGAATAGGTTGGTTATCGATGAATCAGGATGTCTTCAGCGGTGTGCGTGTCGTCGAGCTCGCGCAGTGGGTTTTCGTGCCGGTGGCCGGCGCGCTGCTCGCGGACTGGGGTGCCGACGTCATTCGCGTGGAAAAGCCCGACGGTGATCCTTATCGCGGATTGATGACGCAGGGCATCGGCAGCGATGGCGGCGGCGTCAACCTGTCGATCGCGCTGGCCAATCGCGGCAAGCGCTCGCTGGCCATCGATGTGAAGCAGGCGGCCGGTCAGGAAGTGCTGCACAAGCTGCTGGAAAATGCGGATGTGTTTCTCACCAATCTGCGGCCGGGCGCGTTGCAGCGATTGGGGCTCGATGCCGGGCAGCTGCTCGCCCGTTATCCGAAGCTGGTTTACGCGCGCGGTCACGGTTTTGGTGTGCGCGGTCCCGATGCCGACCAGCCGGGTTACGACGCGTCGGCCTTTTTTGCGCGCGGCGGCCTGGCCGATGCGCTGACGCCGCCCGATCGCGAGTACCCGATTTCACAGCGCGGTGCGATGGGCGACCGCAACGGCGCGATGGCGCTCGCGTTCGGCATTGCCGGCGCACTGCTGCGCCGGCAGCGAACCGGTCGCGGCGGTGTGGTCGACGTATCGCTGCTGGCGACGGCGATGTGGACGTTGTCGTCCGATCTGCTGAGTGCGCTGAAAGGTGTTGATTTGCCGCGCCCGGCGGATCGCGATGAAACGCCCAACCCGCTGACCAGTTGCTACCGGACTTCGGATGGCCGCTTTGTGCAGCTGGTATTCATCGAGGGTGATCGCTACTGGCCGATGCTCTGTCGCGCATTGGGGCGCCCCGAGCTGATCGACGATGCTCGCTTCGCGACACTGACGGCGCGACGTCACAACAGCGCGGCCTGTGTCGCCCTGCTGGATGCCGAATTTGGTCAACGAACGTTCGATGAGTGCAAACGGCTGCTGGGTAGCATCGACGCGCCGTGGGCGCCGGTGCAGACGGTCAACGAGCTGCTGAACGATCCGCAGGTGCTGGCCAACCACTACATCGGCGAAGTTCATCCCGATGACGGTTCACCCTCCTATCGATTGCCGGCGGTACCGGTGCAGTTCGACGAGCAGCCGCCGCCGCTGCGGCGCGCGCCCGAGCTGGGCGAGAACACCGAAAGCATCCTGCTCGAACTCGGCTATGCGTGGGAGCAGGTCGAGGCTTTGCAGCGGCAGGGGGTTATCCCTTAGATCGAATCAGGCCTGGCGCATCGGCCTGAACATTGGAATGGTCAGGCCGCTGTCGTGCTCAACCATCGTCGAGTCCAGTCGCATTCCGACGCCGAGCGCGGCGATGTCGCAGTCGACGACATTGCTGTGGAAGAAGGGGCCTTCGTCGAGTTTGATGACAGCGACGACATAGGGCGCCTTCTCTTTGAAGGCCGGCGCCAGCACGCGGTGCATGACGGTGTAGGTGTAGAGCTCGCCGCGACCGCTGCTTTGTACCCACTGCATGTCGCGATCGCCGTGTTCGACACAGCGGCTCGCGGGCCAGTAGTACCTGCTGCAGATATTGCAGCGATGGAGCAGGAACAGCCCGTTTCGACACCCTTCCCAAAACGGCAGGTCGGCGGGATCGCCACCCGTGCCGGCAATGGCGTTGAGCAGATCGTGTTCGCTCTTCACGGTGTATTCCCCAGAATCAGCGTGGCGTGCGCCCAGGTGTTGTGAACGCCGGCATTCATGCCGTGTCCGCTGACCAGCGATGTCCGCGCCTTCTTCAGTTGTCCGGCGTCCGCTTCGCCGCGAAGTTGCAGAACCGATTCCATGATGCCGGTGAAGCCGGTGGTGTAGTAGGCCGAGAGCTGGCCGCCGCCGGTGTTGGTCGGAATCACGCCGTCGGGGCCGGCGCCGCCGTCGGCATAGAACGGTCCGCCGTGGCCGGTCGGAACGAAGCCATAGGCTTCGAGTTGCATCAGCGGCGAGATCGTGAAGGGGTCGTAGAGCTGCGCCATGTCGATATCGGCCAGCGTCATGCCCGCCTGCGCGAAGGCTCGCGCCTTGGCCGGCGCGATGTTGTCGTGATTTTCATAGACCGTGCCGCGATGCCAGTTGGCGATGTTGTGGCCCGTGCCGCCGCCGAGAATGTAGACCGGCTTCGGATGCAGCTGACGGGCACGCTCAGCGGTGGTCACCAGCACGGCGACACCGCCATCGGTATCGCGGGTGCAGTCCAGCCGGCGAAAGGGATCGGCGATCATCGGCGATGCCTGATGATCTTCCAGCGTGATCGGCTGCCCGTAGCCGATCGCCTCCGGACGCTGCAGCGCGTAGTTGCGCTGCGTCACCGCCACGGCGCCGAGATGGGCGGAGGTAGTGCCATACAGATGCATGTGACGGCGCGCGTGCAGTGCATGTGTTGCCGCCGGCCCGACCATCCCGTAGAGCATCGGGTAGCCGTAGCCATACGCGCCGAGTGGCTGGCCCCCCTTGGCGGTGCGCGCCGATTGCGCCTGTCCATAGACACAGGCGACCAGTTCCGCCTGGCCCGAAACGATCATGCCGACCGCGGTGAGGATGCTGGCGACCGGTGTCGCGCCGCCGGTCATCATCGACAGCGAGAAGTTGGGGGAGAGCCCCATGTAGCGCAGATCCTCGCGATCGAGGTAGGTGTGGATGTAGCCGTCGATGGCGTCGCGTTCGAGACCGGCGTCGGCGAGCGCCAGGTCGACGGCGCGCGCGCGCAGTTCGCGACTCTCCAGCCCGAGCCGAAGCCCCTGGGCGGTCATGCCGAAGCCCGCGATGGCACAGGTCGCTCTTTCTGGTTTCACCGTTCTTCTCTCATTGTTTTTCTCTCACTGCTCTTCACTCTCCGCGCGATCCTTTTCTGCGCAATCTTTTTCAACGCGCCTGGAAGCTTTTTCAGGGGAGAGTGTATCATTCCAATAGTAGAATATATATTCTGTATACAGAACTTTTAAGGAGGGGCTGGATATGGCGCGTTACCTGTTGCTGGCGATGAACGGGCCCACGGCGGGCGAGGGCGATGAGGTGGCCTACAACACCTGGTACGACGAGGTGCATCTGCCCGATTTTCGCGAGATGCCGGAGGTGATTTCGGCACGTCGCTTCAAGACCCTGCGTGGAAAGGTGCCCGGCATGGAGCAGCCGTGGCCCTACGTCACTGCCTACGAGATCGAGACCGACGACTTTGCGGGTTTTTCCAAACGTCTGGCGGAGGCGATGCAGGCTTTCGCGCCGACGCTCGATCGCTCCAGTTCCGGTCATCTGATGACCCTGCAGATAACGCCGGACTGATGGCGAATCCCGCTGCCTCGTCGCCTTTGAACCCCGCTTGATACAGGAGCCGTCATGAACGCAAGCCAGAACCCATTCTCCGCCGTCGAAATCAGCGCGGATATTCCGGACACGCTGGAGCAGGCGCTCGATCCCGCGTGGCTGAGCATCGCGCTCGCCTCACTGTCGGGTGGCAGGCGCGTGGTCTCCGTCGAACTGACGGACGTGGTCAAGGCGATGGCGGCCAAGGTGCGGGTGGCGGTCCGCTTCGACGGCGATCACGAGCGCACCCACAAGCTGTGCATCAAGGGTTTTCTCGACCACGATCTCGGTGCCGATGCCGGCGGTGTCACCACGCTGCGCGAAGCCGATTTCTATCTGAAGATCGCACCCGCGATCTCGATGCAGGTGCCGCCGTGCCCTGTCGTCGTCGCCGACCGGAGCGGTTGTCGCTGTGTCTTCGTGATGGAGGACATGATCGAGGCCGGTGCCCATTTCTACAGCGCGCTCGAACCGCTGACGGTGGAGGAGGTGGCCGAGACGCTGGACCAGCTCGCCCGGCTCCACGCGGCGTCGGAACTGCTGGCGAAACATGACTGGATTCCGTTTCGTGTGGGCGATATCGCCGCCAGTGGCGGTCACCTCGGTGTCGAGCGGATGCAGGTGCTGATGCACGACGAACGCCGCGCCACGCTGCCGGACGAGACGCTGGATGCCGATCGCCTGATGCAGGGAATAAAGGCACTGGCGCAGCGCAATGGCGCGCTGTCGCAAACGGTGCTGCACGGCGATGTGCATCCCGGCAATATCTTTCGTCTGTCGAATGGTCGGCTCGGCTTCACCGACTGGCAGTGCATCCAGCGCGGCAACTGGTCGCTGGATGTGGCCTATCACATCGCGTCGGTGCTTCCGGTCGATGTCGCCGAACGGGAGGAGCGACGTCTGCTGGACCACTATCTCGATGCGTTGAAAGCGCACGGCGGAGAGCATCTCGACCGCGAGCCGGCATGGAAGGAGTATCGCTGCGCGCCCGTGTACGGCTTTTACCAGTGGGCCATTACGCAGCGCGTTCTGCCGGCGATCACCAACCAGGCTTTTCTGCGTCTGGGAGAGGCGGTCACGCGACACCAGAGTTACCGGCTGCTCGGACTCTGATGTCCGGGCGGTGTTGTGGCCGCCTGCCTTACCTGCTACCTGCTACCTGATCGGGTTGGCAACGTGAACCAGTAGCTTGCCGACGTAGTTGTTGCGCTGAAAGATGCCGACGAAGGCTGCCGGTGCGTTTTCGAGTCCTTCGACGATGGTCTCGGGGCAGCGGATCTTGCCCTCGGCGACCCAGCGGTTCAGATCCTCCAGCGCCTGCTCTCCCCCGACCATCGCCCCGCCGAAGCCTTTCACCTCCAGCCCTTTCGACATGATGGTGCGCATGAAGCCCGGCAGGCGGTCGGGGCCGGGCCCTTCCATGCCGATGCCGTAGTAGGCGATGTATCCGCAGACCGGCATGCGTGCGCCATATTTCATCAACGGCAGCACGGTTTGCGTCACGGCGCCGCCGACATTCTCGACGTAGACGTCGATGCCGGTGGGGCAGGCTGCGGCCAGCTGTGCGGCAAAGTCATCCGCGCGGTAATTGACGCAGGCATCGAAGCCGAGATCGACGAGAGCGGCGCATTTTTCATCGTCGCCGGCGATGCCGACCGCGCGTGCGCCGAGCATCCGGGCGATCTGTCCGGCGGTGGAGCCGACGACACCGCCCGCCGCCGAGATGACGACCGTCTCCCCGGCCCTGACTCGCCCGATGCCGATCACGCAGGCGTGCGCCGTCTGCCCCGGCATTCCCAGAACACCGAGAGCGGCCGACGGGCTGGCGATGTCGCCGGCAATTTTTCGGAGCGGAATTTTCGACGGATCGATGGCGGCATATTCCCGCCAGCCGGTCCGGCCCTCCACCAGATCGCCGCTGGCGAACCTGCTGTCTCGCGACTCGATCACCTGCGACACCGCCGCGCCATAGAGCACCTCGCCGACATTCACATGCGCTCGTCCGGTCAGCGTTACCTCGTCCAGGGCAAAGCGGATGAGGGGGTCGAGCGACAGGTACAGGGTCCGCAGCAGCACGCCGCCCTCGTCGATCTCGGGTATCTCCACCGATTCGACGGCGAAGTCGTCGATGCGTGGGTCGCCCTTGGGATGGTGCTTCAGCGTGATCTGCTTCATGGAGGATCTCCGGCTTGTATTTAATTCTTAATGCCGAACATTAATTCCAATATTTCGACCTTGCAAGCACTGCCGGATATCCCTGCGCAGCGGCTTCTGGGGCTGGTGCCGCCTGCGGGAGCGGCGAGTATTTCGAAAAGGGCGGGCGGCGGGCGAAAATATTGACGGCTACCGGGCAAATCTTTACTGTGCGTTCAAATTGTTCGAAATGGCGAATCGCTATGTCAAAGGCTCCACCAGGCGTCAATCGGATTGTCGCCGTCCTTAACTTCTTTGCCGAGCACCCGGGGCAGTCGTTCACCTTCACCGATATCGTCAAGGCGCTCGAGCTGGGGCGGGCGACCTGCCATGCATTGCTGGCGGGTCTGGTGGAGGCGCAGTACCTCTATCGCAATGTTGACAAGACCTATGTGATCGGACCGGGGCTGGCGTTTGTCGGCAAGATCGCCAACGAGCAGTTTTCGCCATTGCAGGCCGCGCAGCCGGAGATGCGCGCGCTCTCCGACGAGTGCCGGGCCGTCTGTTCTGCGGTCTACCATGAGCGCGGCAATGCCGTCATACGTGTGCGCGCCGGTTCGGGTTCGCATCTCGGCTGGACCGTGCCGCAGGGCAAGGAGCTGCCGTTGAAGGCGCCATTCGCCGGTGCCTTTTTTGCGGCGTCGAAGCCCTACGATGTGGAGCGATGGCTCGATCGCCTGTCGCCGGCAGCCTCCGACAAGGAGCGCAAGGATCTGCAGGCCGGCATCGAGTTCACGCGCCGCCACGGCTTTTTCTTCGGTGTCATCAATCCGGAGGTTGAAAGCAGCCACGACGCTCCGGAGCTGGCGTTTACCGGAAAGAAGAGCGAGTACCCGGTTTCGACAGTCGCCAAACTCAACAAAACCACGCAGTACCGGCTGGCCTTCATCACCGCGCCGGTCTTCAACCGGCAGGGTGAAACGGAGTTCGTGCTCAACCTGTCGGGTTTCAGGGAGAGTGTGCCCGGCAGTCGTGTGCTGGAGATGGGCAGCAAGCTGCGCGATGCCGCGGAGCGCATCACCTATTTCATCAATGGCAAAAGCGAACCCTATCCCTTCCCCGAGTGAGCGACGCAATCGCGTCATCCTTCTGCTGTTTCCTGCCTGAGAGAGGAGCGCTGAATCATCGGTGCTCCTCGTTCATTTGTCCTGCTCGCCTGGCGGTTTGACACCCCGGTTTCGCCAAGATATAAGTATTCCTTAAATAGAAATTAAATTCTAAATAAGGAATTTATATGGAAGAACATCGGTATGCGGGATTTATCGATGGCGCCTTCGTTGAAGGCGGCGGCGAGGCACTGGTTGTCGAAAACCCGTCGGATGGCCAGCCTTTCGCGACGCTGACGGGGCTCTCGATCGGACAGGTGGATGAGGCCATCGCGTCGGCACGACACGCGTTCGACGGTGGCGGCTGGTCTGGACTGGCTGCAGGCGAGCGCGTGCACCGTCTGCAGGCATTCGTTGCGGCGCTCGGCCGGCGAGCGGATCGCCTGCTGCAGGTCGTGCTGGCCGAAACGGGTTGCCCCGGCCACACCTCCGTCGCGCACGCGCAGGTGGCTACGCCGTTGCGGCAGGCCGAGGGCATCTTCGCGCTGTATCAGTCACTGCCCGCCGTCGAAGAGAATCCGCTGCCGCTGGCGGAGCGGGTGTCGGCGCTGGGGCAGGTGGTGCAGAGCCTGCGCTGTCACGTCCCGGTCGGTGTGGTGGCGGCGATAGCGGCCTACAACGTGCCTTTTTATACGGCGTTCTGGAAGGTGTTGCCGGCACTGGTGACCGGCAACACCGTGGTGCTGCGACCGAGTCCGCTGACGCCGCTGAATGCGCTGATTTTTGCCGAAGCGGCGGACGAGGCTGAGCTGCCTCCCGGTGTTCTCAACGTCGTGATCGAGTCTGATTCGCACGGCGCGCAGCTGATGACGACACACCCGGCCGTCGACATGGTGGCGTTCACCGGTTCCAGCGCGGTGGGTGCGCAGGTAATGGCGCAGGCGGCGGCGACGATGAAGCGTCTGCAGCTGGAGCTGGGCGGCAAATCCGCGCAGATATTTTTGACCGATGCGGTGGCACTCGCCGCGTCGGCGCCGGCATCGGTCTGCACTGCGCACGCCGGGCAGGGGTGCGCGCTGGGCACCCGTATCTTTGTGCCGCAGGAGCGCAAGCAGGAGCTGCTGGAGTCGATGGCGCAGTCGCTGCAGGCGATCCGGGTGGGATATTCCGACGATCCGGCGACGCAGATGGGGCCGGTCATCAACGCGGCGGCAGTTGAACGCTGCGAGCACTTTGTCACCATGGCACAGCAGCAGGGCGGGCGAGTCGTGGTCGGCGGCAAACGGCCCGCGCATCTGCAGCGCGGTTATTTCTTCGAGCCCACGCTGCTCGATCTGCCCGACAACGACAATCCGGCGGCGCAGGGCGAGATCTTCGGGCCGGTGGTGTCGGTGATCGGTTATCGCGATCCGGACCATGCCATCGCGATGGCGAATGCGTCGAAGTTCGGCCTCTCCGCCTATGTGTTTGGCCAGGATCGACGCAAGGCGCTGGAGGTTGCGCGTCGCATCAGCAGCGGTACGGTCAACGTCAACACCGGGGTGTTCAGCGCCTACGCCTCTTCAGGTGGGCATCGCATGAGCGGCATTGGTCGCGAGCGCGGTGTCGAAGGGCTGCGTGTCTATCAGCAGCTCACCTGTCTGAATATCGGGGGATAACAACGATGAAAGGTCTGGTCGACGGCAGGGTTGCAGTGATTACCGGTGCGGGTTCCGGTCTGGGCAGGGCAGCTTCTCTGCTGTTTGCCGAGCACGGTGCGAAAATTATTGCCGCGGATATTGATGGCGGCCAGGCGCAGGAGACGGCGACGCAAATCAATGCGCGCGGCGGCATCGCGGTGGCGGTGCGCTGCGACGTGGCCGAGCGCGCATCGGTCGAGCAGGCGGTGGCGCTGGCGGTCGAAAGCTTCGGTCGTCTCGACATCATCTATAACAACGCCGGCGTTACCATCGTGCCGAAGCCGGGGCAGCCGTTGAAACGATTCGTCGACGCGACCGACGAGGAGATCGCCCGGTTGCAGGCGGTCAATGTCAATGGCGTGATGAATGGCTGTCGTGCTGCGCTGCATCAGTTCGAGCGGCAGGGCGGTGGTGGTGTCATCGTCAACACGGCTTCGCTCGCCGGCTTGATTGGCTACGGTGGCGTCGTTTACGGCGCAACGAAAGGGGCCATCACCAGTCTGACGCGCACGCTCGCGCTCGAAGTGGCGGCACAGGGTGTTCGCGTCAACTCCGTCTGCCCCTCGGGAATGCCGACCAACTACATGGGCAAGGGTTTTGCCGAGTCGGACCGAGTGCGGCAGTCGATGAGCGCCGCGCATCCACTCGGTCGTCCGATCGAGCCGGTCGAATGTGCAAACGCTGCCCTGTTCCTCGCGTCGGATCTCGCCGCCAACATCACCGGCGTGAATCTGCCGGTGGATGGCGGGCTGGGCGCGGGCGTGTACGTGCGCAAATGAGCGGGGGCGACGCCCCTGTCATGCTGATCGCCGGTGGCACCGGCTCCATCGGTCGGGAGATTGCCGCGCAGGCGCTGGCCGCTGGCTGGTCGGTGATCATCCACGGCAGCCGCGCCGCGACGGTGGAGACGGTTCTGGCCGATCTGCGGCGCACATTTCTCTCCGCGTCATTGCATGGGCTGGTGATGGACATTCGCGACGCCGGAGCGATCGAAGCGCTGGTGGCGCAGGCCGGCCGATACCATAACGTTCTCGATGCGGTTATCGATTGTGTTGCGACGGGGCCGGCCGGCGCGAAAATTACCGGTGCGTTCAGCGACACGGACCCCGACGCCTATCTCTCCCTGATGGAGCTCTCCATCGTCTATCTGCAGCGTCTCGCACTGGCGTCATTGCCATGGCTGAAAACGAGCCGGGGTTCTCTGCTCTCATTTGTTTCCGACGCCGCGATTTTTGCCGCACCCGGACAGGCGCTGGTAGGGGCGGCGCGCGCGGCATCGGTCGGCTTCATCAGAAATTTCGCGATGGAGGTCGCCCGCGATGGCGTGCGGGCGCACTGCATATCGCTCGGCTTCGTGGCGGAGACCAGGGTGGCCAGACAGCTGGAGCAGGCAGGATCGAATCGACTGGATGCGGCGCGGCGACGAGCCGGACTGGGGCTGCCTGCGCCGGCGGACATTGCGCCGTTGGCGCTGTTTCTGTGCAGTGACGGAGCGCGTCGAATGACGGGGCAGGTCATCAGCATCAACGGCGGATTGCACGCATGACAAAGCGAGGCTGATAAGCAACAAGGGAGTGGGGCGGACAGTGGTGCCAGAGAGGGAACAGGAAGTGGTGCCCAGAGGCGGAATCGAACCACCGACACGGGGATTTTCAATCCCCTGCTCTACCGACTGAGCTATCTGGGCATCAGGTGTTACAGGTCGCTGGGCCGGGGGGCTGGCCGCAGGAGGCGCGTATTAAACCCGCTGCCTTTCAAGGCGTCAAGCTGGGCATGGCGACTCTACTTGCGGTTGCTCATCTTTCATCCACGGTGTCACCGGTTATCGGTCGGTGGCACGTAGCCTTCGGCCTGCGCATACGCTTCGCCGGCGAAAAACTTGTCCATCTCCTCCTGCAGGAATTTACGCGTGGCCGCTTCGTGCAGCTTGAGTCGGCGCTCGTTGATCAGCCGCGTCTGGTGCGCCTGCCACTCCTGCCACGCCTGTTTCGAGATCGATTCGAATATCTCCTGACCCCTGGTGCCGGGCAGTGGCGGCATGGGTAGCCCCTCCATTTCGCGTTGGTACTTGCGACAGAACACGGTGCGGCTCATGCGGTCTCTCCAGAGAGTTTTTCCAGCAGCAGGGTAACGGGTGCGGCAAGACCCACGGCGGCGGGTCGTTCGCGGTCGTACCAGAGCTGTTGCGATGATTCGGCAATGCGCTGGGTCGCCTTGATCAGCTTCAGGCGCAGTGGCTCGATATCGAGATGGTAGTGGCTGAAGGTGTGGCGCCATGGCTTCCAGCGTTCGGTCAGTTCAACCTTCAGATGAAGCTGTTCGGCGCAGTGGGCGATAGGGTCGGTGTCGGCGTCGATTTGCGGAAAGACCCATAGTCCGCCCCAGATGCCGGTCGGTGGGCGCCTCTGTAACAGCACCTCGCGCCCCTGCTCGATGATCAGCATCCGCGTCGCTTTGACCGGCAGCACTTTCTTCGGCTTTTTGCCCGGGTATTCGCCGGGGTTGCCCTGTGCATGCGCGAGGCAGTCGTCGGTCAGTGGGCACAGTGTGCAGGCCGGGCGCGAGCGGGTGCAGAGCGTGGCGCCGAGATCCATCATCGCCTG
>CAYLRA010000022.1:0-40127 GCA_964386045.1 uncultured Verrucomicrobiaceae bacterium
TCGGCTTCCACGCCCCGACCATGTCGTTCCCGGTACCGGGCACGCTGATGATCGAGCCGACCGAGAGCGAATCGCAGGAAGAACTCGACCGCTTCTGCGATGCGCTGATCCAGATTCGCAACGAAATCGCCAAAGTGCAGAGCGGCGAATGGGACGCACAGGACAACCCGCTGAAGAACGCACCGCACACAGCGGCAGAGCTGGTGGCAGATCAGTGGAGCCACGCCTACAGCCGTGAAGCTGCTGCCTATCCGCTGACCGATCAGCGCCTCAACAAATATTGGCCGCCAGTGGGGCGGATCGATAACGTGTATGGGGATCGGAATTTGTTTTGTGCTTGTCCGGGGACTGAGGCGTTTAGGGAGTAACGCTCGACAACAACACTTCTCACATGAAGAAATTTTTTGTTTGACGGAACATTCATGAATTTAACTTTGCGTCAGCTTGGCCTCGCATACCGAAAGGCAAAGGTAGATCTCTATTACTCGACCAATCCGTCCCTTCTTGAAATAGCTGAGTACGAAGCCGATCTGGCAAAAAATCTTGCCAAATTGAAAATGCGCATCGAAGGAACGAGCGAAGAATGGATAAAGAACCCGAAGTTTCTCGGCCGATGGACACTGGCCCCCAAAGCAATCCGAATCGATAACAGCAAGCGGGACCACAGCCTGATTTTTGCCTCACCAGAAGCCGAATGGGTAAGCGCCATAGAGGCCGGCGACAAACCGCAGGCCCAATTTCGCTTAATGGCGCGCTGCAGCATAGATTTCCATGTGCTTTCAGCGCTATGGATGATGCAGGTCGGAGAACTATTCGACAAAAAACTCAGTGCAAATGTCTACGGAAGCCGCTTACGCCGCACCCGCCATGAGCGGATAAATACCAAAGCTCTAGGGTCCTTTAAACCCTACCTCCGCCCCTTTCGCGAATGGCGAGACGGCGGCATCAAAGCCATGACCTCTGCCCTCACTGGCAACAAAAATGTACTAGCCTTGACTGCCGACGTCAGCGACTTTTACCACAAGCTAAACCCCAGCTTTATGCTCAACAACTCTTTCCAAAAGCTGGCAGAAGTCGAACTAAATGAAGGGCAGACCAAGCTAAATCGACTTTTTATCTCTGCCTTGCAAAATTGGGCAAACGGAACCCCACTTAAAAAGGGGTTGCCTGTCGGCCTACCAGCGTCCGCGGTAGTAGCCAATGCCGCGCTGTATAGGCTCGATCAATTCATTGAGCAACAAGTAGTGCCACTGTATTACGGTCGCTATGTGGATGACATTCTATTGGTGATGGAAAACACCAGCGATATCAAAACCATTGATCAGTTCTGGGAATGGATCTTCAACCGCGACGGCGGCAGAAATCTTCTCAAAAAAGATAATGGAAGTATCTTGTTTAAACCCGCTTACATAAAAGGCAGCCGTATCGCCTTTGAAAACAGCAAGAACAAATTGTTCGTCTTGAGCGGCTCGTCGGGTGCCGCCTTAGTGAATGCCATATCCCAACAGATCAACCAGCGCGCGAGCGAGTGGCGCTCCCTGCCAGACCTTCCAGACTCCCCCAAAACTGTTGCAACGGATTTGCTGAAGGCCACAAACCATGCAGGCGAGCAGGCCGACAACCTACGCAAGACAGATGCTCTTACCCTGCACCGCGCAGGATTCGCACTGAATCTGCGCGACTACGAAGCCTTCGAGCGCGATCTCCCACCAGATATATGGCGTCAACATCGTCATGCGTTCTTTTTAGCCGTGATCGAGCATTTGCTGACCCCGATTAAATACTTCGAGCTAGCCCAATACCTACCGCGCATATTCCGCATGATTGTCGCATGTGAAGATTTTGATTATTTGGGAAAGCTCATCCGGGCGCTGGACGATTTGGCAGCCAAATTGGAGCGGGATTGCAAACCAACGATCAAGGCACTAACCAAGGGATCACCTCCTAAAAATTGTATCAATCAATGGAAATCGTCGCTTTTTGAGTCCCTAACAGAAAATATCATAGCGGCCTTCCCACCCAGCCTCAGCAAAGCAGGAAAAGCTGCTTGGGCTACGTTTGAGGACGAAATCAGGAAAAATTTATTTGGCGCGAATTGGATCGCCTCTACGACAGAAAAGCGGCTACCTACAATCAGCGAACTTCAGAAGCGTCAGACCGACTTATACAGTCGAGATCTCGCCCACATCCCACTTCGGTTCACCGGTCTTCCCAAAGAGATGGTCAGTCAACGCGGCATCCCGGTCAGAAAAAATTTTTCGACCATGGCCGCGACAAAGCTGCTGCCTAAAGGAATGCTCAACGGAATTGAGATGCTGGCAATCTGGCTAGCATTTAAACAAAAGACCCCTCCGGGACTAATATTTGCAACACGCCCCTTCAGTCTTATTGAACTCTACCTAGTTGCACCGAAGCCATTGGTTGCCAGCAACGATGGAGCTCTTGGGCTTGTAATTCGGGCGCTGCGAGGCTTCGACCTCGCCGCGCAAAAGATGCCACATCTCGACAAAAATAAGACACTCCAAATTCCCGATGACACCCCCAAAGATAAGCAGACCATCGCGGTGGCTAGCTGGGAAATCAGCGACCAAAGTTTTATCTCTGCCATCATGCGACAGCCAGACCCAGATGGCCGTTACCGTTATCAGCGACTTAACCGTCTGATCAATGAACTGATCTCGCGACCCGATGGAGCTTCATATTTGGTCCTGCCGGAGGTAGCTGTACCCCCTCAATGGTTCATGCGAATCGCTGAAAAGCTTAAGGGGAGAGGAATTTCTCTTATTACCGGCGTGGAATATCTACACGCCCCCAAAAAGCGAGTACATCATCAAGTTTGGGCTTCACTTACACACAATGGCCTTGGTTTTCCCTCGCTGATGCTCTACCGGCAAGACAAACAACGTCCAGCCATTCATGAAGAGTTGGAGCTTTTCCGTTTGGCCGACCTGAAGCTGCAGCCGAGTCAAGAGCAAATTTGGAAGGATCCCCCTATTATTCAACATGGCAACTTCCGCTTTGCAATCATGATCTGCAGCGAGCTAACTAACATCCGATACAGAGCCAATCTACGCGGCAAGATTGACGCTCTTTTTGTACCCGAATGGAACAGTGATACCGACACCTTCAACGCGCTAGTGGAGTCTGCCGCCCTAGATATCCATGCTTATATTATTCAGAGTAACAACCGCCGTTATGGCGACAGCCGAATCCGAGCTCCTTACAAAGATCGCTGGAAGCGGGACGTCCTACGCGTAAAAGGGGGAAACCACGACTATTGCATTACTGGCGAAATAGACTTACTCGCTCTGCGAAAATTCCAGTCCAGCCACCGATCACCAAACAAGGAATTTAAGCCAGTCCCAGATGGATTCGATGAGGACATGGCATTCGAACGAAGAGTCCTACCGACTGAGTAGAATCGAGCCTCGGTGGCCTCACCATTCGCACAACCACCCTCAAACAAGGCGCGAGGACCAGGTCTTTCCTTTTGCCTCAGACTCAAGCGAGACCCTGTACACTCCTCGTAATTCTGCGCGCAGCGAAGCGCAGTCGAAGAATCCACGTAGATTCGTGCACCGACCTTTAGATTCCGCGACTTCGCGCGGAATGACGAAAGCCGCGAAACCCCGTCGTCAGATATACCGAGACGGCTGCGCTCGCAACGGCTCGAGCAAATCCTTCAACCCGTTGTGATCGATCTCATACATCAGCGCCAGCAGCCGGCCAATCTCCCCCGCAGGAAACCCCTGCCGTGCAAACCAGCCCAAATAGGCGCCGGGAAGATCGGCGATCAGCCGACCTTTGTATTTGCCGTAGGGCATCTCGCGTTGCACAAGCAACTGTAGGTCTTCTGGATTCACTCGCCCCTCCCGGCTACCGAACCTGGCAGACAACCATTTCCAATCACAGCACCAGTGCTCGCTTGAGGTCATCGTGTTCGAAGGCGCTGGCCATGCGATTTATTTCGGCTGGGCGCGCACCGACAACCCTGGCGGTATCGCGCCATGTCGCGGTCACGGTCGCGACCTCCTTGATGATCGCGCGGGCCTGCACCAGTGTGAGCGCAAAAAACTCCGATGCGGCCTCCAGCAGATCGAGCGAGCAAGTGCCTTCGTTGAGATCGATGTTGGTCGTCAGCACTCGCGCCTTGAGATCGGTTGGAACAGGATTGAGGTCGTAGGCAGGTGACAGCAACCACCCCGCTTTCCCGCTCCACAAAAATCCATGATTGCGCAGGTGATCATCGACATTTGAGATCAGCACGTTGAACGCGACACGGCGATAGAGGGCATGGGCATCGATCTTTCCCTGGGCACCGTGTTGCGCAAGGACATCGACGATTTCGGGATAACTGCCGTGCTCGCCGTCCTTCGCGCCCATCATGGCCATGGCGGAGAGAAACGGGATTCGGATCGCGCCATTGCGATCGAAGCGTCTCGACAGAAGCACCGCCTTGCCGGCGACCTGGATAAGTTCGTGTTGTGGGGTAATGATGCCGGCCTGGCCGGCCAATCGGAGTGCGATCTCTTCCCAGGTCTCCATGCTGTAGTCGTCGGTCTCTTTCGGAAATTTGGCGATGGCAAGGTGGCCATGCTGATCGATCACCGACGCTTTTGGGCGCGCACCGCCGAGAGAGGAGCCCGGTGCAAAGATGAGCTGAAGGTCCTCGTCTGTCTCTTCATCCCGCAGAATCCGCTCGGTAATCTGAAGTAGTCGACCGAGTTCGATCAGGGCGGGCACGCCTGCACGGATCGGCGCCCGGAAAACGTGTTCGCCGACGCAACGAAACCGGAGAGCGCCAAGTCGCGTCTCATCAGCGACCCCGAGCAGGTAATCGCTTTCTGCGAGCGTGCGCACAGTGCGACCCTCTCGCTCGGCAAGTTTGCGCTCCGCACGTTGCATCAAGCGGCGGCCCCAGGTGTCCGGTGCTGAATCGCCAATCGATCCGAACGTCGCGAGTCCGGCGGGAGGGGCAAAGGCACCTCGGGTCAGGGCAAGGGCGGGCTCCAGGGAAAATCGATCCGGGTCTTCAAGCCATGCGCCGTCGTACTCGAAGAGGAGGGTCTCAGCGCCTCGGGCGCGATTGCTCCTCGCCAGCCCGACCAGGTGCGTGCGACCGTTCAGATCGATATGCACCTCGAAGTCAGCCATCGCGGGACGATCCGGCTGGCCGCTTGAGATGAACGCGCTTGGGCAGTTCGGCACTGGCCAGTGCCTGCCCGACGCTGTCGTTGCTGATATCGGCAATCTGGCTCAAGCCATCGAGCAGGCCGAGCGCCTGCAGCACGCCGGCGTAAATGCCAATGCTGACGCTGGTGTCGCCAGCCTCGATTTTCTGAAGGGTCGATCTGGAGGTGAAGGCGCGCTCGGCCACCACCGCCATGGGCAGCCGCCGGCGTCGGCGGGCGTCGTGGATGTCTGCACCGAGCTTGCGCAGGGCACGCCGTACAGCGGCGGGCGGATTATGAGGGGTCGGCATTTGCTGTCTTCGCACTACAAAATTGGAAGATATGTAGCAGGAAGATTACATTTTTTCAACCTCGGCTCTGTAACCCAGGGTCCGTAAACCGGGGGCAATGCACTAACTTAACCAATTCGCCAGTCGAAGAGGCGCGGGGGCCAGAGGCGCGGGGGCCACACAGGCGCGGGGGCCAGGTCTTTCCTTTTGCCCCAGACTCAAGCGAGACCCCCTACACTCCTCGTAATTCTGCGCGCAGCGAAGCGCAGTCGAAGAATCCACGTAGATTCGTGCACCGACCTTTAGATTCCGCGACTTCGCGCGGAATGACGAAAGCCGCGAAACCCCGTCGTCAGATATACCGAGACGGCTGCGCTCGCAACGGCTCGAGCAAATCCTTCAACCCGTTGTGATCGATCTCATACATCAGCGCCAGCAGCCGGCCAATCTCCCCCGCAGGAAACCCCTGCCGTGCAAACCAGCCCAAATAGGCGCCGGGAAGATCGGCGATCAGCCGACCTTTGTATTTGCCGTAGGGCATCTCGCGTTGCACAAGCAACTGTAGGTCTTCTGGATTCACTCGCCCCTCCCGGCTACCGAACCTGGCAGACAACCATTTCCAATCACAGCACCAGTGCTCGCTTGAGGTCATCGTGTTCGAAGGCGCTGGCCATGCGATTTATTTCGGCTGGGCGCGCACCGACGGTCTTGGCGGTATCACGCCATGTCGCGGTCACGGTCGCGACTTCCTTGATGATCGCGCGGGCCTCTACGACAGGGCGAGATCTTTTGCGATCCGATCGAAATCCTTCTGAACATCACGACTGAACTCGGCAGAGATATCGAGGGCGTTGGCAAGGTGTGGCCAACCTGATAAAGCCTCTTGCGTTTGTGTAATGATTTCGCGGATCGCGGCGGCCTTCAACGATGCCTTCTGACCGAGAGTCAGCAATACCTTTTCCGTGATTCGATCCGTTGCGCCAGCGACTGACATCGTGTGATGACCATTCATGCCACGGTTATTGGTCAGGTCATAGGCCGGCGACAAGTACCACTGGCCCGCTTTGAGCAAAAAGCTGAAGTTCCTGGTGTGATCGTCGCGATTGCCAGACAGCACGTTGAAAACCATCAGTCGAAAAGCTTTCTCAACCTCCTGCTGAGATTTGGTCAGGGCGCTGGTGACCTGGAGCAGCTGCTCGTAATCACAGTCCGGCACTCGAAAGTTGGCATTCAACAATCCCGCGAGCGTGTGCATATGGACACGTCCCGCGTGACCCACACGGTCAAAACGCTGCGTGGCGAAATAGCGCGCGGATCCGTTACCCGCCATGAGTTGCGTTGTCGACATGTCCAGCCCAGCCTGTTGTGCCATTTGCGCAAAGGCATATTCCGATGCACTTTCGTCATGCTGTTCACGCGGGGAGCCGGTGGGAAATTTCACCAGCCAGTGCGTATAGCCCTCGGGTGCATGGGTAACTGCAGTGATCAGGTGGTCGCCGTTCAAGGCAATGGCTACCTTGGGCCTTGCACCCTGGGGTGAGCCACCCGCCATGGCGAGCTGGGGCAGAACCTCTGCGGTTTTGCCTTCGTAAATCTGAACGGCTTCGTTTGCCAGGTCAGCCAGTGACAGAGGCTGTTCGGCGGGTTGTTGCTCGCCGATTCCAAGGTCAGGCTGATAGGTCAGCGCCCCCATCGGTCTGTCGCCCAGATACGACAATCGGTGCAGGGGGTTGATCTCGCGAAGGTCGATGCCGTGCTGCCGAAATACGCGATCCATCAATAGCAGTCCCCACCCATCAGGCAAGGAGTCCGCGAACAGGCCGTGCAACCCCTGGAATGGGTCGAAGGGCGCACTGATCACACCCGCTCTGAACGGAAGTTTGAAGGGCGACAGGGAAACCCCGCTCATCAGAAACTCTCGGTCAAACTCAAAATGAGCCAAGCGGTTGTGATGTGCCAGTTGGCCTACCCGCATTCGATTGCCGGATGCATCGTGCAAAAAGACGGCGAGAGATGGATTGGGTAACTTCATAGACGCCCCCGTTGTCGAGGCGTCACATCCTGCTTGATCAGTTGATCCAGCGATTCGGGCGGCGCCGGCTCGAATAAAGCCATCAATGGCTCCAGCTTGCCGTAGGTGCGACAGATCAGCACCAGTTGCTTGAGGCTGATATTTCCGGTGAGTTCGAAGGCTTTAAGGGTTGGAGCAGGCACACCCGTCAGGGTCGCGGCAGTTTCCCGCGAGTGGTTGCGGGCCAGACGCGCCTCTTTGGCTGCGGCGCCAATGCGGCGCTGCAGATCGGCGGGCAACATAATATCAATAGTGGATATCATGATATCCATTTATAAAATAAAATGACGATAACGGGCATTATAATATCCATTGACAAAGGTTGCCAGCCAATCCAAACACCACCGGCATTGCCTTGCCAATGCAGCAACCATCCCAAGGCATGATCCGTCGTCGAATTGGCATCCAAATAGTTGCCTGCCGCGTGCAGGCTTGCCTTGTTACGTGGTCGGCGGTCAGCTCCATGCAGCCTCTGCCGAACAAACACGCGTATTGACAACAGCTACACACGAGACCATCATCCGTATATCTATCGTGTATACACCCAGCCGGAGGCCATCATGCGTGCTGCTGCCATCAATTTGCGAGCCCTGCCAGAACAACGCGACCTGATCGATCAGGCGGCCAGCCTGCTGGGCAAAAACCGCTCGGACTTCATGCTCGAAGCGGCTTGCGAGCGTGCGCAGGCCGTGCTGCTGGATCAGGTCTTCTTCAATCTGGATGCGGACAGGTTCCAGCAGTTCACTGCGATGCTCGACGCACCGCCCGCTCCCAATCCGGGGCTTGAGCGGCTCATGGCGGTGAAGGCGCCGTGGGTTGGCGACGAGGCATGAGCTTGCGACTGTCGGCGCCCCAGCCACTCACGGCCAACCATTCGCTGAATGCGTTCGACTGCGGGGAGCCCTCGCTGGATGACTGGCTGAAGCGTCGCGCGATGGCCAATCAACTCAGCGGTGCCAGTCGAACCTTTGTGGTGGTCGACGAGGAGGGGCGCGTGCACGGGTATTACGCGCTGTCCGCGGGCGCCGTGTCCCACCAACTGGCAACCGGTTCAGTTCGCCGCAACATGCCCGACCCGGTTCCGGTCATGGTGCTGGCGAGGCTTGCCGTGGATCGCCGCGCCCAGGGAGTCAAGTTGGGGGGAGCCCTTCTGCGGGATGCCGTCAATCGCGCGGTTGCCGTGTCGCAAAACGCGGGGGTTCGAGCCCTGCTCGTCCACGCCCTGCACGACCGGGCCAGGCAGTTCTACGAACACTATGGATTCCAGATCTCGCCCGCGCATCCGATGACGTTGATGCTGCGGCTGAGTAACGTGAAGGTCTGATCAATCAATGAGTTTGTCGTGATGAAAGAGATCAGTGACACCCTGCTGACTCAGCTTGCCGGCGAGGCGGCATTCGCGCGTGGCGTGGCCTACTACCGCGATGGCCGCGTCGATGAACTGACGCGACGAGGTAGAGCCATTACCGCGCTGGTCAATGGCAGCGAAATCTATCAAGTCACCCTGAAGCACACGGAGAAGGTTTTCGAGGGCAGTTGTGACTGCCCCGCCTCCGAGGGCTTCGACTTCTGCAAGCACTGCGTTGCCACCGCGCTGGCCTACCGGGAAGAGCTTGTACAGGAGAAGCAATTGCGGGGAGCGGCCAGCAAGGATCGGCTGCCCACCTACCTGATGACGCTGGACAAGCAGACACTGGTCGACATGCTGCTGGAGCGGCTGCAGGGCGATCGCCCGGCCTTGGCACAGCTGCAACTGAAAGCCGACCTCGCTGCCGGAAAGCTGAACGACAAGACCATCAGGAAACAGATCACCGCCGCCACGCCACTCGGCCGTCATCTGTTCGGCTACGCGCAGGTCCGCAGCTATTTTTCTCGATTTTCGACACTGCTCGACGGCATCGGGCCGCTGATTGTCGAGCTGCCGGCCAATCAGGCGCTGGCGCTCATCGGCTACGCTTTCGAACGCATGGACAAGGCTCTGGAAACGATCGACGACTCCGGCGGCTTCCGGCTGCCAGGTCTGGAACTGCTCGGCGAGCTGCATCTGTGCGTGCTGAAAAAATCCACCATCTCCCCGACCGCGCTGGCAGAGCAGCTCTTTGCGATATTCAACGGCCCGCTCCGCGATTTTTATCCCGATATCCCAAGCTCCTACCTGGAGCTGCTCGGCGATGAGGGCATGCGAGCCTTTCTCGATCAGGCCCAGCAGGCGTGGGATGCGCTGCCACCACTCACCACCCGCGACTGGAACACGAAACATGCTTATCACCACCTGAGCGGCCCACTGTTGAAACGGGCGAAGGCGCTGGGCGATATCGAAGCCATCATCGCGCTGCACGGCAAAATGGCCGTGGAGTTCAGCGATCACCTGACCCTCTCGGCACTTTGCCTGGACAACGATCGGCTGGAGCAGGCGCTCTGGTGGAGAAAGCGGGCGGAAGAAGCGGCGAGCAAACCCTTCGACCAGCGGGACAGGCTCGACAGGAACCAGATCGCCATCTGGCTGCACCAGAAGGATTACCCTGCCGCGACGGATCTGCTCTGGAAACGTTTCGCCAGGCTTCCCACCATCGACCATTACCACGCGATCATTGCGGTTCCCGACCAGCGCGACGACGATGCCTGTCGCGCCAAGGCTCTGGCACTGGCGGAAAAAGCGGTCGCCAGCCTTCGGGAAAACGACCACCGGCGCATCTCCATGCTGGGCGCGCTGGCCCAGCTGCATCTCTGCTTCGAACAACCCGATCGAGCCCTGGCCCTGGCCGAAGCACAAATGCTTCCCCGAACGCTGCTCGTACCCATCGCCGAGGCCAACGCCAACGAAGCAGCACGGGCGCTAGCGCTGATCTACCGCGCGGCGGAGGCGCTGATCAGCGACGGCACCAACAACGCCTACAAGGAGGCGGTCGAGACATTGAAAGCCGGCCGCGAAATCGCCGGTGAAGCGCATGCCGGAGAATTCCGAAAAAACTTGATCGCCTGTTGCTGGATTACAAGCGCAAGCGCAATTTCTGTCTGTGGGTACGAGAAGCCTTTTCCTGAAGAGCAGCTCTCGACCCCTCACATTTCACAGTCACAGCACCAGCGCCCACCTGAGACCATCGTGTCCCAACGCACTGGCCATGCGCCGGAAATTCCCGACTGAGGGGTCACTGCAAACAGATGACGCGATCCGGGGGCGGGAAATGCCAAAAATCAAAAATTACGATGAAAATTCGCCACCTTTTGTATCAAAAATCTATTTATACGGCGAAATTTCATCGTACTTATCACATTCTTCGGCCCTGCTGCTCCATTCGGAACAGCAGGAGATTGGCTGTCTGGATCAGAACTGCCAGCGGGCGTCGACCTTGATCACATCGGTTTCGGCATCCAGCAGTCGCGCGAAAGATACGCCAGCAGATATCCAGTTGATCGGCTGAAAACGCGCGCCGATACTCAGTTCGGCATCGTTGTCGCTGTCTCCATCCGCGCGGAAATGAATCACCCGCAGCCCAGCATTCACTTCCAGCATATCGACCAGCGTGTGGCGAACACCGCCGCCAAAAGACCATTGATCGATATCAATTTTGTCAGAGCCAATACCTGAAGCTTTGAGTTTCAACTCTTCGCGGTCAAAGCCGACTCCGCCCCAGAAGCTGGTGCGCTCTGTGGCCTGCCCGGTGCCACCCACCATGACGCCATA
This sequence comes from uncultured Verrucomicrobiaceae bacterium, assembly GCA_964386045.1. Classification (GTDB taxonomy): domain Bacteria; phylum Pseudomonadota; class Gammaproteobacteria; order Pseudomonadales; family CAMLJR01; genus CAMLJR01. The sequence goes on from CAYLRA010000022.1 coordinate 11,218, forward strand.
CTTGCGCAGATCGGCCTTGACACCACTGCCCGACAGACTGAGCCCCCAAACCTTGTCGACTTCAGCGTCGGAATAGTTGGCCTGGAACAACACCCCTTCGCTTGTACGGTAAGAACCCACCAAGGAATAGCCGTCGCTCTCGATTTTTTCATCACCATCTCCATCGGTACGGTCAAACCAAGCGGCTTCGAGATAGGTGTAGCTATGAGGTTCAATTGCCAATACAGAGGCACTAAACGCTGCTGCGGCCACCACGATTGCTATTTTTTTCACCTTTGAGTCTCCCTATGGATTGAAATCGGTGTGCTCAGACACCGCTCCTGCCACCTTCACAGCCGCAGAAGCGGGGCAATTCTGACACATTTGTTTATTACGCGTTTACACCCGCCAGCGTCATACACCCGCTTCAACCACTTCGCCGATCGTCCAATTGCGTATATTGCCGTCCGACAACCCCACCACGAGTCCCTCCTCATGCCTGAACCTATCCGCCTCTCCAAACGCCTGATCGAACTGGTGGGCTGCTCGCGACGCGAATCCGAGCTGTATATCGAGGGTGGCTGGGTGACTGTCGACGGCGTCATCGTGGAAGAGCCGCAGTTCAAGGTGCTCAATCAGCAGGTCGAACTGCTGCCGGGCGCCTCGGCCACCGCTATCGAGCCAGTGACCTTGCTGTTGCACCAGCCGGCAAACAACGAAGTGCTGCTGCCCCTGCTGGACGCGTCGACCCGGTGGGCCGAAGACCCTTTTGAAATACGAATGATCAAAAAACATTTCATTCGCCACAGCCCCCTTTTCCCGCTGCCGTCCGAAGCAGCCGGACTGGTGGTATTCACGCAGGACTGGAAAGTACAACGGAAGCTCACCGACGATGCTGGCATCCTTGAGCAGGAGTTCATCGTTGAAGTCAGCGGCGACATGGTCGCCAACGGACTGGAACTTCTGAAGCACGGATCTGCCACGTTGCCGCCCTGCAAAGTCAGCTGGCAGAACGAAACCCGGTTACGGTTTGCCCTGAAAGGGCTCACCCCCGGCCTGATCGAGCTCATGTGCGATCGCGTCGGACTGCAGATCGTGTCGATGAAACGCATTCGGATCGGCGGTGTTCCGATGGGAAAGCTGCCCGTGGGGCAATGGCGCTATCTGGCCTCCGGAGAGCGCTTTTGAGCTGAGCAGAGGCTCCCTTGAAAATTTCTCCATCAGCTTGTCGATTCATCGGAATCTCATACGACCAGAGATTGAATCAACCACTCACTGAAAGGAGAAGATCATGACCACCGGTACCGTCCGCCTGCACCGCGTACTCCGCGCAAAACCCGAAAAGGTCTACCGTGCGTTCACCGATGCCGAGGCCATGGCCCGCTGGCTGCCACCCAATGGCTATACCTGCAAGGTGGAGAAGCTCGATGCCACCGTCGGCGGTCAATTCCGCATGGCCTTTCGCAATTTCACCACCGGCAACAGCAACGCGTTCGGCGGCACCTATCTGGAACTGGTGCCGAATGAGCGGATTCGCTACACCGACGCCTTCGACGACCCCGGCCTGCCCGGTGAGATGGTGACAACCGCAACCTTGCGCGAAGTCACCTGTGGCACCGAGATCAATATCGTCCAGGAGGGCATTCCGGAGCAGATTCCAGCGGAGTTCTGCTACCTGGGCTGGCAGGAGTCACTCGAACATCTTGCGCGTCTGGTGGAGCCGGAAATTCCGGATTGAACGGTTACGTTCAGCGCTGATCGCTGAACAGCAAGCGTGCTACACCAGGCGCTCGAGGTTTTGCTCTAGAAGGATGCCCTTTGCCTGTACTCGGCGAGGGCAAATCCAAGCAGCAACCAGAAACTGCCCACGAGGAAGCCGGCGGCGACGTCACTGGCGTAGTGCACGCCGAGCAGTATTCGACTGAAGCCGATCAGGCCGATGAGAACCGCTGTCCAATAGACCATTTCGAAGCGCTGCCGCGTATTCCGCATGTCTCTGGCGACGATATAGGCGATAAAGCCGTATACCGCCATCGCACTGGTTGCATGGCCGCTGGGAAACGATGGCGTTATGACCGCGACCTCCGCCATGAACTCCGGTCGCGGCCTCGCAAACGCATACTTTCCCGCATGGCTGGTGATCTGCGATCCGACAATGGTCAGCCATAGCGGTGTAATCATGAGCCGGCGACCGTGCGCCCACAGCAAACCGGTAACTGCCAGCGCGACCGCTATCAGGGTGGGCGACCCACCCAGATCAGTGATCCAGATGAACGCGGTGATCACGCCATCCGTGCGAATCGCATCGATTTTTTGATTGATCTCGTCATCGAGTCGAACCAGTTCATCCGCCTCCAGCAGCTCTTCGACGAGTCCCCCGAGCAAGGCGACGAAATAAAGTGCCGCGATCACGACCAGCGTTAACGGAAGCCCGGTCAGCTGACTCGGCGTCAGCCGCGCTCGCAATAATCTGACTGTCCTTGGAAACATCGCGCTGATCCACGAACCGATTCCAACAATCTCTTGTCGGCGGCGGATTTGCCCGATGAGGGTCGTCGAGTAGGTGAAGAAGTGAGAAGTCAAACGCAGCCCCCACCAGGCCAACAACCGAAGCGCGAGAATCAGCGCGATCACCACCAGTATCGACACCTGTGTCCCGGTCATGCCGCTCTCCACGAGGATCAGGGCCAAAGAGACTTCAGCGCCCAGTAGCTGTTTCACCCTCCATGCGGCCACGAATCGAAAACAGAAAATCTCGCCCGCCTGGCTGGCACTTCTGGATATCCATACATATACTGTTTTTATGTACAGCAAATCGACAGAGGCTAGAGATGCCCGACTTCACAGCAGAACAGCACGCAGAACCCCCTATTCGAATCGTGAGCGCCTGGCATATCGGCGTGATGTCGATAGGGGTATCGTTTGTATTGCTGGGGCTCTGCCTGCCCGCCTGATGCGTCATGCGACGCGTTACCGTGTGCGCACCACTCTCCAAACCGTATTCGCCAGATCATCGGCAACGATCAGCGCGCCACGCGGGTCAACAGTTACCCCGACCGGTCGCCCGGATGTCTTTCCGTCCGGAGTGCGAAATCCTGTCACGAAATCGATCGGATGCCCCGCCGGGCGCCCATTGCTGAAAGGCACGAAGGTCACCTTGTAGCCCGACGGCTTCTTGCGGTTCCAACTGCCGTGCTCGCCAACAAAAACCCCGTCGGCGAATTCATCACCCATCGCCGGCACGGAGAAAGCGAGACCGAGGGCGGCGACATGCGCGCCCAGCGCATAGTCGGGTGTGATCGCAACGGCAACCTTTTCCGGCGCCTGCGGACGCACACGCGGATCGACATTCTTTCCCCAGTAGCTGTAGGGCCAGCCGTAAAAGCCACCTTCACGCACCGAGGTCAGATAGTCCGGAACCAGATCCTCACCCAGCTCATCCCGCTCGTTCACCACAGCCCACAACTGCCCCGAACCGGGCTGTATCGCCAGCGCAGTGGGATTGCGCAAGCCGGTTGCATAGGGTTTGTAGGTACCCGTCTCCGCGTCGATCTGCCAGATCACGGCGCGATCGACCTCGGCCTCCATGCCACGCTCGGTGATGTTGCTGTTGGAACCGATGCCGACATACAGGAAGCGCCCGTCGGGACTGATCGTCAGCGCCTTGGTCCAGTGATGGTTGATCTCGGAGGGAAGGTCGGCGACCTTGATGGGCGGCCCGCCGGCTTGAGTCTGACCCTCCCGATAATCGAAGCGCACCAAGGCATCCTGGTTGGCCACGTACAGATTCCCGCCAGCCAATGCCAGGCCGTACGGCGCGTTGAGATTGTCCGCAAATACCGTCTGCAGTTCGTAGACGCCATCGCCATCGGCATCTCGCAGCAAGGTCAGGCGGTTGCCGCTTTCAACCGAGGTCGTGCCTTGATCCTTGATGTAACCCGCGATCACATCTTTTGGCTTGAGTTTCGCCGCATTGCCGCCGCGACCTTCAGCAACGAGGATGTCGCCGTTCGGAAGAAGGAGGGTCTGGCGCGGGATCTTCAGATCGGTGGCAATCGCGGTAACCGTGAAGTTCCGCGGCACCGTGGGCAATCGGTCGCCCCACGGCGCGGGCTCGGCAACCGTCATGCTGGGCAACATGCCCTGCTCGGGTGCGGGAAGATCCGGGTCGGGGCCATACAGTCGCGCGGCCTCCTGCTGCTCGCTGCCACAGGCGCCGAGCAACAGAACAACCGTCAGAGTCATCAGCACCGGTCTCATACGGCAGCTCCTGTGCGCGGATGGGTGAGCCCGAACCAGGTCGCCGCGCCAGCCAGCAGCGCGACGATCACTGACAGCACCAGACCACTGGGCATCACGGCCCACGCATCCTTCGCGTGCTGTAGAGCATTGATGAAACCGACTGCCCAGGTGGTCAGCAGCAACAGGAAGTAGATCAGCGGACGCCCTGTTCTCCGGTCGGCACGAATCAGCGTGATCACCGCGCACAGCAGCGCCAGACCGCTGAAGATCAACCCGCCAACAATCAGCCATGACGCGAAATTGGCCCACTGGATCTGGTAACTGAGGAGATAAGCAATGTCGCTCAACATCGCACCGAGAAACAGAGGCACGGCTCCAGCCAGCAGTGTGGCGTGTAACGGACTCGGTGTGCTTCGGTAAATGGGGTGGGTAGTTGCGTTCACGGCGAGCGCCTCTTCACTGAGGGTTGCAGTCGCCGGGAGTTTCAGCCGCGATCTCCGCGCGAACGCGCCGATCGGCCGGACTCCCGCTGCCTGTGCCTACAAGAAGATCGCTTCGTCGCCGTAGAGTTCAATCCGATCGGCGAGCAACCGCCGAGGAGATGCCACTCGGCCAAGACAAAGAAATGGAATTGATGGGCGCTGGCGAAGATCAGAGCCCACGCACCACATCACCCAGATTCCGCGCCTGCCACACGTTGAGCATCTTGGTCATCATGTGCAGCTGAATGCGCGCGTTCTCGTGTTCGTGAAAGCAGGCATCCCGATAACTCTCAACGGCGTCGATCTCCGCGATGTCGCGCTCCACGGCGATCGGGGCACCCATGGCGTAAGCCACGCCGGAGACGGCGACAATCAACAGGATGTGAAGCCGCAGTTCGTCGAGATCCAGCCGTGGGCCGCCCTGGGCTGCGTACTCGTCGATAAACACTGTCAGCAGTTCGTCGAGATGCTCGTTCCAGATGAACGGTTCGGCACCGCTGATCGCGCCGCTGACGGATTGGGCCACGCTGATCTGTCCGGCGTTTGCCCAGTCCATGAAGCCGCACTGCAACTGGCCCTGTGCGTCACGCCAGAACCAGCAGTTGTCGATATTGGCATTCCAGTGCGCGAAGGCAATGCAGTCGGGATTGCCATACAGAACCTCTCTGATGCGGCCTTCGGCAGCGACCATATCGGGGATATCGCGGATGAATTGCGTGCGCAGCGCCGGGCTGCGTACGTTTTCCGGGAACAGCTTCGGGTATCGCTCGACAAAATCGAACATCCGGTTGGCACGCTGTACCAGTTTCTCCACCGGGGTATGAATGGCGAACACCGCCGAAGACTTCTCGCGACTGAACGGGAATCGCCGATCGAAGTCTGGCGACAACCTGCCGCTGCGGTGCGCCCCCGACAATCTGGCCAGCCCTCTCAAAATGGCTTTGTAGTGCTCCACCGGCTTGGGCACGGTGTAGTCCATGCACTTGGGGTAAAGCGCCTCGATACCGTTGCTGCCATAACTGATGCGCTCGGTAATGATGAGCCCGGTGCCGGAACCCGGCTCCACATCGGCGAACAGGCAGGCGGGCACGGCGACAGGAAAGTCCGGCGATCGCGACAGCACCGCGAAATGCGCTTCCGAGATCATCAACAGGCGCGCGCGATCCCACAGCTCGTTGTCGAAATTGCGTGAAAACTTGATGAACAGCTGCTCGGGCAGATCCGGCGCGGGCTGCTCATAAGCCACGCTCAACAACATCTTCTTGCCGGTGCCACCGCCGACGAACTCCTTCGCCTCGACGATGCGGACAACGCGGTTGTTTGCGGCCAGTGCACCAGATATCTGAAATGCGCGGGTGAGGAAGTCGGTACCGCCCGAGAGCAGCGTCTCGGCATCGGCGGGAATTTCAAGACCAAAGATCTCGCCGGTCACCCAGCGCTGGTCAATCGAGATTGCCTGTTCGTTCTTGTCAAAAATCACGGGAGATTTCTCGCATCTGGTGATCCGGCATTTCCTGCTCACGGCAGGCGGGCGATTCTAGCAGCAGTTCGACGGAACTCTTCTCTCACTGAAGGTCGAACCCATCATCGTCCTTCAGGAGAACCCCCATGTCGGATCATGTCTACAAGACACTTGAAATTACCGGATCCTCGCAGACCAGCATTGAAGACGCCGTTCGTACCGCCATCCACAAGGCCGGCGAGTCCATCGACCACATCCAGTGGTTTGAAGTGGCTGAAGTGCGAGGACATGTCGAAAGCAACACCGTTGCCCATTGGCAGGTGACGCTGAAACTCGGCTTCCGGCTCAATTAGCGCCAAGAGACCCAGGCCTGACAGGGATTCTCCACATGCGCGTTTTTTCGCTCGCTGAAATCCCCACGCCGTCGCAAACAGAGCACGCCCCCTCCGCCCGGGTGCTGTACGACTCGCTGCTGCGATCTCCACCAACGGATGCTGTCAGGCAACGTGCACGCGACTTCCTCGATACACAGCTTGATCGATCGCAGGAACGACTTTCCGACCTCCCCCACGATCCCGACAACCTGATGGCCTGGATGCACGATCGATCCCGGCAGACCTCGCAGGCATATGGTCAGTATCTGCAACAGAGAAAGAATGGGGCGCCGCGTCGCTATTTCGCCAACCGCGCGCAGGCGTTCTCGTTTCTCAGGCAGGTCGCGCCAACCAAGCTGGTCGATGGCGCCTGGCTCTACGGACTACTGCCCTATTGGGAGGATCCGCGGGTACGCCCGCTGGTTGACACCTATCTGGAGGAGCTGGGCGGAGGAGTCCCCGCGCTCAACCACGTGAGCCTTTATCAGCAGCTACTTTCCCGTATCGGTTGCAACGCACTGGATGGGCTCGACGACACCCATTTCACCCAGGGCGCGCAACAGCTCGCACTTGGCCATCTGGCGCGCGAGTACTTCCCGGAAGTGCTGGGATACAACCTGGGTTATGAGCAACCTCCGCTGCATCTGCTGATCACCGTTTACGAATTGTCGGAACTGGATATCGACGCGTACTACTTCCAGCTGCATGTGACCATCGACAATGCCAGCAGTGGCCACGCGCAAAAGGCCGTGCGTGCGCTGCAGAACGCGCTACCTGTTGTGGCGGATCGCACTGATTTTTTACGCCGCGTCGCCCGAGGCTACACATTGAACGAGCTGGGGATGAGCTCTACCGAAATCATCGCGTCGCTCGATCTCGAACGCGAACTGATAGCGATGCTGGAGCGCAAGCGCAGCCTCGCCCAATCCATGCATTCGGATTACGCACGATTCAATGGCCTCACCGTCAATCAGTGGCTCGGCCAGCCCGGTCGAATGCCAGAGTTTCTTGCGGAGCTGCAGACACAGGGCTGGATCCGACGCCACCAGGATCCCGAAAACAGTCGGTTCTGGCGTCTCCTGAGCGGCGATGGCGCTGCGATGTTTGGCGTTTTTGACCCCTGCGAGCGGCAGCTGCTGCATGACTGGATCGCAGGGGAGTGGCCTGCCGCGCCGCCGCGACAACACGCCAGTCGTCACACCCTCGCCACGCCCCCCGGCGGCGAACACGTTGACGATGAAGTGACAACGCTGCACCGGCAGCTGGACGCATTGACGCCCACGCAGCGTTCTCATCGGCTGATCGAACTGATGTCTCCGGCCAACCACTTTTCGCCGGCCGGGCTGGCCGCCACGCGGCTTTTCAGCGCCTCTGTTCATTGATATATGCGAAACGATGACTCGCCCAGCTTTCACGCTGAACTGCCGATGAGTGACGAACTGCTGGCGCTGATTCAGCTCGGCCATGTTTTGCAGAGACGCGGGTATCACTTCACGACGGGGTCACCGTATACCCACGGCATCGTCAATGCTCGACCACAGAATCGCGAGGCGATCGATCTTCCCGGCATATTCGGGTGGAACCGCCCCTTTCGTCGGGAGTTGGTCGATCAGCAACTGCTGTCGTTGATGGATGCGGCCGACATCCTGGAACCCATGGAGGGAAAACGCTGGCGCAGCCGCATCAGGTGGTCCTCGCTCGGCGATCAGCTCTACCTCCACTCCGGCTACCCCACCAGCGCAGCAGATGCCGTCTATTTCGGGCCGGATACCTACCGGTTTGTCCGCGCGATTGATGGCTTCCTGAACGCCCGCTCCGCATCGGGAATCGGACGCGCCGTGGACATTGGCTGCGGCGCCGGCGCTGCGGCCATTCAGCTCGCATTGTCGCTGCCAGAGGCCGACATCGCCGCGCTCGACATCAACCCACGTGCACTGAGCTTCACCCGCGCCAACAGCATTCTGGCGGGCGTTCCCCATCTTCATATCGCCTACAGCGATCTGTTGCAGGGTGTGGAGGGGATGTTTGATCTCATCGTTGCCAACCCCCCCTACATGATCGACAAAGAACGCCGTCTCTACCGCGATGGCGGCGGCGACCTCGGCCATGATCTGTCCCTGGCGATTCTTGACTCGGCACTGGCGCGGCTGGCGCCCGGCGGCAGTCTTCTGCTCTACACCGGTTCCGCCATCACGCGCTCCGGCGACGCCTTTCGGGCGCGAGTCGCGCGGATGATGAAACGCCACCCCGCGTTCAGCTGGACGTATGCGGAGATCGACCCTGACGTCTATGGCAGCGATCTTCTCAATGAGGGATACGAAGAGGTCGAACGTATATCGGTCGTCGTCCTCACCGTCACCCGGCAATCCTGGTCATCGGCACACCGGTGAGCTCCCGCCAGGCGCCGGCGGGCTATACTGCCGCCCCGAATTTCCCTTCGTTATCCCCAAGCGCTGAATCAATCATGTCGAAAAAAATCCCCGATTCCACACCCGCGACCACCGCTCCCGACGCCACGACGAAGCGCACTGGCCCGGTGAAAACCGCCGATGCGATTCGCGCCGCACTGCGCAACAAGGCCAATGATGCCGCGCGCGGTGGCGCCAATCGCTACGGCGCGGACCAGAAGCCGCCGCCCGCCCCCTTCGGCACGCGCCGTTCGATGGGTAAGCGCTAGCGCTGTCCGGCGCGAGAATATCGTCGTGCGCCTCGACCGGCTGATCGAATCCCGCCTGGCGCTGTCGGCGCGTTCGGTGCGCAATCTGTTCGCCAGTCGGCGGGTGCGACTGAACGGCGTCGAGACCACGGAGGGCCGTCAGCCAATCACCGAATTTTGCGGCGTCGAGGTCGATGGTGCGGTGGTGCAGCCGGCGCGCGAGGCGCTCTACCTGATGTTGCACAAGCCGCGCGGTTGCGCCTCGGCCACCGTCGACGACAAACACCCCACCGTGCTCGACCTGATCGACCTGCCCAACAAATCGGAGCTGCATCTGGCCGGGCGGCTCGACTTCAACACCACCGGCTTGCTGCTGCTGACCAACGATGGCCGCTGGTCGCGCCGGCTCACGCTGCCGCGGCAGAAGACTCCCAAACGCTATCGAGTCGAGACGAAGGATGCGATCACGCCGGAGCAGGTGAAAAAGTTTGCCGAGGGGTTCTACTTCCGCTACGAAAACCTGACCACGCTGCCGGCTGAGTTGACACCGCTTTCAAGCCACTGCGCGGAGCTGACGATTGTTGAAGGGCGCTACCACCAGATCAAACGGATGTTCGGTTACTTCCAGAACGAAGTGACCGCGCTGCATCGGCTGTCGATGGGGGCGATCGCGCTCGATCCCGCGCTGGCGCCCGGCAGTTACCGCCGCCTGACAGCGGAAGAGATCGCTTCGGTCTAGCCCCTTTATCCTGGTACTGGCGATGCGGATTCCAGGCGAGTCGCCCTTCATGGCGAAGGTTCACGAGCAGTGGCGAAAGAACGAACCGCTATGACCACGTGGGCAATCTCCTCCTCGGTGATGCGTCTCCCCTCAAAACGCATGGCCATGACTGGCCACCGTGCGAATGACCAGCTCGTTCACATCCACGCCCGCTGGCTGCGCGATGGCGAACAGCACGGCGTTTGCCACCGCCTCGGGTGACAGCGACATGGTGCGCAGATGGGTCAGCAGCTCTGCTGCGTTGGCGTCGCTGATGTCGTGCCCCAGCTCGGTGGTGGTGACACCGGGCGAGATCACCGTGACCCGAATCCTGTCGGTCTCCTGGCGCAGCCCCTCGCTGATGGCGCGGACCGCGTACTTGCTGGCGCAGTAGACGGCGCAGGAGCCGCCGACGGCATGCGCGCCGGTCGAGGCTGTGTTGATGATCTGTCCGTACCCCTGCGCCTCCATGACCGGCAGCGCCGCCGCGATGCCGTTCAATACGCCCTTGATGTTGATATCGACGATGTCGTTCCACTCGTCTGTTTTCAGTGCGCTCATCGGCGACAGCGGCATGATGCCGGCGTTGTTGAACAGCACGTCGACGCGGCCGAAACGATTCTGCGCAAACGCGACAAAATCCTTGACGCTCTGCGCGTCGGCCACATCGAGATACTGGAATTCGGCACTGCCGCCGGTGTTGCGGATGTCGCCGACGATCGTCTCCAGCCGCTCCGTGCGGCGGGCGCCAAGAACGACCTTGGCACCACTGGCGGCCAGCACTCGGGCGGTCGCCTCGCCGATACCACTGCTGGCGCCGGTGATCAGTACCACTTTCTCTTTTGCGTTTTCCATCGTCCTGCTCCTCGAAAATTGTCTGCGTACTGGAATGGCGGTTGGGTTTGACCTGCGATTCAAACGAAGGGCAGCAAGAACAAACCCTACCTCTGCCTGCAGATCGAACTGGACCAGCACCAGCTGGCCGAGCTGCTGGTACAGGCGCGCCTGCCTGTCGATCGAAAGACCTCGGTCCGACGCGGTATCTTCGTCGGCAATATGGACAGTGCGCTCAGCGACTGTGTGTTGCGGCTGGCGCGATTGCTGGAAACACCGCAGGACATTGCGCTGCTGGCGCCGATGATCAAGCGAGAAATCCACTATCGGCTATTGAACGGTGAACACGGCGCGATGATCGCGCAACTGGCCCAGAGCGGCAGCCACATGCAGCGCATCGCCGCCGCCATCAGGCAGCTCAAGTCGAATTTCGACAAACCGATCAGGGTGGAGGCGCTGGCCGATCAGATCGGCATGAGTGTCTCTTCGTTTCACGCGCACTTCAAGGCGGTCACGGCAATGAGCCCGCTGCAATATCAGAAGCGGCTGCGACTGATGGAGGCGCGGCAGATCATGCTGGCGGAGAAACAGGATGCCGCCAGCACGGCCTATCGCGTCGGCTACGAAAGCCCTTCGCAGTTCAGTCGCGAATATGCGCGCCTGTTCGGCAACCCGCCAGGGCGGGATATCCAGCGGATGGTGTCGGCGCAGGCGCGAACGACATAAGCCAGCTGAAGCCCGGACTAAATCCCCGCCAGTTCGATCTGACGCTTCGCCGCCGCCACGATTCCCTTGACCCGCTCAGCCGCCGGACGCTCCGCCGACTGCGGTACCTCCAGCTCGACCAACACACCCGCCGGCAACGCTTGCAAAAATGCCTGCACCGGAAACCTGCCGTCGCCCGGCGCGAGGCGTTCAACACCGGCCTCGCGTGCGTAGTCGTTGGTGACGCTCAGGTCCATGCTGTCGCACAGCTGCACGCAGTAGATCAGTGCCGGATCGATCGCGGCGACATCGGCCGGTGTGCCACCGGAACGGATCAGGTGCAACAGGTCGATGCAGAGGCCGAGGTTGGGTGCGCCCACTTTCCTGATCAGCGCAACGGCGTCGTGAATATTGCGCCCGAGCGGTGCCAGCGGCATGAACTCGACGTTGACGCGCAGGCCGAATTCGGCGGCGATGCCGCAGAGCCGCGACAGGTTGGTAGTGGCTCGCGTCTCATCGTTGTCGTAGAGCAGTGCTGTCGCTCCTCTTGCACCGAGTTCCGCGCCAAGTTCGAGCGCCGGCCGATACTGTTCGACATCGACATTCGGCACCAGCATGAAGCACTCGATGTTGGCCACCTGCAGGCCGGTTTCGCGCAGCTTCGCCTTGACGGTCTCGCAGTTGTCGCGCGTCGTCAGCGGAAACTTCGCCTGCGCGCCCGGCTGGCAGACAAACAGTGATACCGCCTGACACCCCGACTCTGCCGCGATCGCCACATACTCCAGCGGCGTGACTTCGACCGCGGTCAGTTGTCCCAGTCCCAGATTTGCCATGGGTTCTTACCTCGGATTATCGATGTGGCGACGCGATTGGGGAGTTGCCGATGGTGCCCCTATTTCCGAACCGGCGCTTGGGCAAGCGTTATGCAAACGGGGCAAACTTCATCGAACCGGCCATGACCGACCGGAGTGCCGGGCGGTTGTCGTCGATGAGCGCGACGAGCAGACGGTCTAGCCGCGCAGACCGCTGTGCAAATGGCGCCGCATCCGCTCCACCGCCTCCTCCGCCAGCGGCGAGCGCACGCGCCCGTGCAGTTTCGCCGTGTAGATCGTCGTCGGCGGCAGCGGTAATCCCGCGACACGAATTTCCCGCAGCGAACCGTCGGCGAGCTGCTCTGCCGCGAACAGCGCCGAGCAAATGCAGACCAGATCGCTGCCGAGCACGACATCGCGCAGGATGTGGTAGTTGTCGCAGATGAACTGCACCGGGTGCAGCGCCTCCTCGATCACGCTCGGTACCACGGAGCTGGCCCATGGAAAGTCGGCCAGATCGGCCAGTTCCAGGTTCGAACGCGCCGCCAGCGGATGATCGCGGCGCACCACGCAGACCGGCAGGATGGTGCCGACCGGCTCCACGTCGATCTCCAGGTCGGCGTCGATGTAACCCTCGGGAAAGAAGAACAGCTCGATCGTCGCGTTGCGCAGCCCCTCGACCAGGATCGCACCCGGGCGAATCAATACCTGCAGCTGCGCCTGGCTCGACGCGGCGAAAAACTCGCTGGCGAACGGCGCCAGTGCCTGACTGGCCAGCAGCGGTGCCAGCCCCACCGATAACATGCCGCCCTTGCCGGTGCCGAACATGCGCAGGTTGTTGTCGAACACCTGCAGCCGCTGCAGCAGCGGCTGCGCCAGCTCGATCACCTGGGCGCCGGCCGCGGTCAGCTGCACGCCGTGACCGAGGCGATTGAAGATCTGGAAGCCGTAGCGATCCTCGATCGCCGCGATACTGCGGCTCAGCGCCGGCTGGCTGATGTTCAGCTCGACCGCCGCTTTCGAAAAGCTGCCGGCGCGAGCCACCACCACCAGCTGCTGCAACTTGCCCAGGGACAACTCCATGCAAACACCACTCCATAACAAAATCACATGGATCTGCGAAAAATATGCATTGGGCAACATAGCACCGAGCGGGCAAACTGTCTGCCGCCAACCGCCGGCCCTGTCCTGCCGGGATCGGAACGAGAACGATAAAAGTGCGAGGTGACACGGTGTTCAAGCAGATCTGCTTTTTCCGGAAACGGCCGGACATGACACTCGACGAGTTCATGGACTACTACGAGAACCAGCACTCGCAGCTCTCCAGAAAAATGGGGCGCTCGCCGTCGATCCCGAATGCCGTGCGCTACGTAAGACGCTACCTGACACCGGAGAAGAACCCGGTGACCGGCACGATCCACGACCCCGGCTTCGACTGCCTGATGGAGATCTGGTGGAACAGCCGCGAGGATTTCGAGAACTCGCAGCGCATCATCGGCTCACCCGACCGCCTCGATGCCATCAAGGCCGACGAGGCGCGGCTGTTTGCCAGCCACGCCAACCCGGTCTGTTCGGTGATCGACGTCGATTCGCCGATGGGGCCGAACGGCGAGATGACCCATGTCGAACTGAAATACGAGGAGCAGGCACCATGAGCGACGAATCTTCCGCAGCAATCAGCGCCGTGCGGCGCGACTGGGTCACCGAGCACCGCGAGATGTATCTGCGCTCCGGCGGTGTCGACGGGCACATCATGGATATCACGCCGGTCGGCGGCCGCTTCTTCGCCACCCACTGCCTGGTGAAATATCGCGGCCGCAAGAGCGGCAAGATCTTCATCACGCCGCTCTGTTATGCCGACATCGGCGGCGAGGTGGTGATCTGCGGCTCCAAAGGCGGTGCCGATCACCACCCCGAGTGGTATCTGAACATCGCGGCCAGCAGCGAGGTCGAATTCCAGATCGCCACGCAGGCGTTTCGCGGCAGCTGGCGCGAACCGATCGGTGCCGAGCGCAACAAGGTGTGGGATTTCTTCATCGACTGCCACCCGTTCTACGCCGACTACCAGAAGGCAACGGCGCGCGTTCTGCCGCTGGTGATGATGAAGCCGCTCGAAGCGATTCCGGTGTTCAAGGAGTCCGATGCCACCGGCATCCGGCAGAGCTGACTGCCGCTGTTTGCCGCCGGGGACAACCGCAAGTTGCCCGGCGCGGGCAATCGGGCGCGTCGCCGGGTAAACTGCCCGCCCTCGAATCCCGACAACCCCTGTATACAAGAGATCGATATGGCGACCAAAACCCTCGACACCTCCGACATCGACCAGCACCTCGGCAAGCCGATGGACTCGTCGCCGATCCGCGAAGCGATCGGCAACAACGACATCCGCCGCTGGGCGCACGCCATGCACTACGCGAACCGGCTGCACTACGACCCCGCCTTCGCCGCCGAGAGCCGCTTCGGCAAGCTGGTCGCGCCGCAGAGCTTCCCGATCGCCACCGATGATGGCCACGGCGCCGCGCCGGCCTGTGTCGGCTGCATCCCCAATTCGCACCTGCTGTTCGGCGGCGACGAGTGGTGGTTCCACGATGTGCCGGTGGTCGGTGGCGACTACATCTACAACGAGCGCATTCCGTTCGATTATGTGGTCAAGGAGACCAAGTTCGCCGGCCCCACCTGCTTCCAGCGCGGCGACAACAACTACCGCAACCAGCGCGGCGAGATGATCGCCAAGCAGCGCTCCACCGCGATCCGCTACCTCGCCGAGGCCGGTGGCGAATCGGTCGACACCAGCGAGCTGGAAGATCCGGTCTGGAGCGAGGACGAGCTGAAGACGCTCGAAGAGCGCAAGTTCGGCTGGATCAAGATGCTGCACGACCTCGGCCACCAGCAACGCTGGTGGGACGACGTCAACGTCGGCGATGCGCTGACCGAGCGCGTGTTCGGCCCGCACTCGATCGCCAGTTTCACCACCGAGTGGCGCGCCTACCTGTTCACCATCTGGGGCACGATGGACCTGCGCAAGAACGATCTCGAAGCGCTCGGCTTCACCAAGGAGATGGCGGGTTACGAGAACGACCCCGACATGCAGCTGATCAACCCGGCGCTGACCGACGGTGCCTACCACGGCCCGTCGCGTGGCCACCTGTTCCCGCAGTGGGCGCGCAAGATCGGCATGCCGCGCGGCTATGGCTACGGTGCGTCGATGGGTGCGTGGGTGACCGACTACCTGGCGGGCTGGGCCGGCGAACACGGCCGCGTGGTGCACTCGATCGCCAACTACCGCGGCCCGGCACTGTGTGGCGACATCACCATCCAGACCGCCGAAGTGGTCGACAAGCTGGTCGACGACCAGGGGCGTCACCTGGTTCAGGTCAAGCACAAAATGGCCAACCAGAAAGGCACCATCCTCTGCACCGGCACCGCCGAAATCGCGCTGCCGAAAAAGACGGGCTAACGCCCATCTCTCCATCGCCCGGTCACCCGACCGGGCGAGTCTCTACGCGGTGCGGTCACAACTGATGATGGCGTTGCGCAGCTCGTAACTCTTGAGCTGGTCGTTCCAGCCGATGTCGGGCTCGCGCTCCAGCTTCAGCCCCGGCACCTCGAACAATTTCTGCAGGAAGACCCGGGTTTCATGCAGCGCCACCTGCCAGCCCGGGCAGCTGTGGATGCCGTCGGAAAAACTCAGGTAGCGACCGATATCCTTCTGGCGTTTGGCCCGATCCGGATCGACGGCGAAGGGGCATTCACCCACCATCGCCTCGTCGATGTTGGTCCCCCGGATGTCGATGCCATACAACTCGCCGGCGGGCAGCGGTGACGGCTCCATCCCCTCCACCTCCTCGTTGACCCGGCGATAGATCATCGCCGCGACCGGCTCCAGGCGCAGGATCTCCATCAGGATCGCCAGCTGGTCGCGCATGTCGCCATCGAGGAAACGCTGGCGCAGGGCGGCATCCTCGAACAGATACCAGGCGACCATGATGATGAACTCGCGCGTGGTCAGCATGCCGGCGGTGCCGTAGGTCAGGCACTCGATGACGATGGCGGTCTTCGAATACCCCTCTTCGAGGTAGAAGGAGATCGCATCCTCCTTCGGCGCCTTCTTGCGCGCCGCGATCGCCGGCCTCACATCCATCAGGAAAAAGATGCCGGTGTGGATGGCGCGACGCAGGTTGAGCAGCATGCCGGCGAGGCCGCTGCGGTTCTTGGCGATGCTGGCGTAGAGCACGCGCTGGATACGTCGCGCCCGGCCCGCCTGGTCGCTGTTGGTCAGGCCGAGGATTTCACCGACCACCTCGATGGCCAGCTGGAAACTGATCTCTTCGAGCTTCGCCCTGCCCCGCGTTCTGAAATCGGCCAGCAACTCATCGGACAGCCGCTCCATGATCCGGTAGTGCTGCTCGGTCACCGCCTTGGGCGACAGAAAGCGCTGGGTCTTCTGCCGCTTGCGGAAATGGTCGTCGCCTTCGAGGAAGAAAACCGGCGCGTGCTCGGGGTTTTCGTACTTGATGAATTCGGCACCGGCTCCCGCCTGCAGGGCGTTCTTGCTGCGCAGGATCTTGCGCGCGACTTCGGCCTTGTTGACCAGGTGCGCGCCGGGGTCGAGCCGGTTGTTGCGCTCGGCAATGGCGGCGGATTTGCGGCGGTCGGAGCCACCCTGCATGGGGCAGCCGGATGCGGCGCTATCGGTCATGGGTTCATCCTTGCGGTGAGATCCGCGTCGGTGACGTGAGGTGCGACGCATTGTCAGGCCACCCGCAAATTGGTGTCAACTTACTGCCATGAAATTTGCGGCGCCGAGTGCCGGCCAACCCGGATTGATTTTCCCGGGATCTTTTGCTCTAGTAAGCCCAGAGTATGTAGATACAGACGATTATTCGCATATACGAACTTCAAATATACGAACAACGGTTGCCCGCCCGTCCCGGCGACAACCGTCATCCGCCGGAGGCAGACATGACCCAGGTACTCATCGAGCCGATCACCGCGAAGATCGGCGCCTACGTGAAAGTGGCACCCGAGGCGATCACCCAGCCCGGTGTTCCGGAGCAGATCCTGGCGGCGCTGAACGAGTACAACGTCGTCGTGTTCCCGCAGATCAACATGAGTGACGAGCAATTTCTCGCGCTGACCAAATCGTTGGGGCCGTATGAGCCGCCGAAAACCACCCTCGACGGCTCCGACACGGCCAACAAGGGCATCTATCGCATCGCGCTCGACAAGAGCGACAAGAGCCAGCTCGAGTACGTCAAAGGCAACGACTTCTGGCACATGGACGGCACGTCATACAGCGTGCCGGGCAAGGGCACGCTGCTGAAATGCGAGCGCGCACCGAGCGAAGGCGGCGACACCGGCTTCGCCAACCTGTACGCCGCCTACGAGGCGATGCCGCCGGCGATGAAGCAGAAACTGGCAGGGCTGCGCGTCGTGCACTGCATGGAAGCGGTCGGCATCAAGCTTTACCAGCAGCCGGCCGCCGACGATCTCGAACGCTGGAATACCGTGTTCCCGCGCACCGAACATCCGCTGGTGTGGCAACAGAAGGATGGCCGCACCTCGCTGGTGATCGGTGCCACCGCGATGGATATCGTCGGCATGCCGCATGAGCAGGGCTACGCCCTCCTGCAGGAGCTGAAGGACTGGTGCACGCAGGAGCAGTTCACCTACCGCCACAAGTGGCAGAAAGGCGATGTGGTGATCTTCAACAATCCGGGGCTGATGCACCGCTCCTACCCCTACGACGAAGCCTCCGGCCGGCTGATGCACCGCACCACGCTGAAGGGCACCGAAGCGTTTGCGTAGCCGTCAGCGCCGTTTCGGCGCCGTCCGCTGCACACGCCCCAGCGCGCTGTTCTGCATGATCACTTCGAAAGCAATGTCGTGGAATGCGCCGATCAGGTTGGAAAACGACAGCTGGAAGGGGTAGATGATGTAGACATCGAGCCCGTCGATGCGCCAGTCGGGGAAGATCGGCACGATCGTCCCGGCCGCCAGCTCGGCGGCGCAGATGATGCGGTCCGGCATGGCGCCAAAGCCCAGCCCCTGCAGGATGTACTGCTTGCAGACCTGGAAGTTGTTGGCACTGGCGCGGACCGGCGGCGACAGTTCATGGCGCTTGCGACCGCGCGACAGCGACAGTTTGCGGGCGCCGTCGAAGAAGCCGGCATCGACGAACGGCAGTGCGTTGAGCTGGGTCGGTGTCGTCAACGGCTCGGGCAGCGCGGCGAGGAAGGCCGGCGAGGCGCACAGGAAGCAGTCGAAGGTGAAGGCCTTGCGCGCGATCAGCGTCGAGTCCTGCAGCGGGCCGGAGCCGAACACAACGTCGAAGCCATCCTTGACCGGGTGCACGAGGTTGTCGACCAGTCGCAATTCGAGCCGCGCCTTGGGGTAGCGCTGCAGGAACTCGGCGCCGACGCGGGCCGCATAGTCGATACCGAGGAAGACCGGCAGCGCCACCCGCAACACCCCCTGCGGCTCCTGCCGCCGCCCCTCCAGCAGCGCGCGCACCTCGCCGACCTCGGCGAGGACCTTCAAGCCGTGGGCGCGAATCTGTTCGCCGAGCTCGGTGACGCTGAGCTGATGGGTGTTCCTGCGCAGCAGGCGGACGCCGAGATCGCGCTCCAGTTTGTTGATCTTGCGGCTGACGGTCGACTTCGGCATGCCGAGCAGCGCCGCCGCCCGCGACAGGCTGTGGCATTCGACCACCTTGGTGAAGACGATCAGGGCATCGATATCGAACGGGGGGAGCTGATCCACAGAGAATCCTCCGGATGGTGTTCCCTTGTTGACACATCACACCGCCACATGTGGCGGTGTTCCATTTTTGCAACATGCTTTCCAGAAAACGAGTCTACTGCCGATGCCGGTCGGGTGTTAGCGTGCGTCAGCGGGAATCGCCGCCACCGCGCCGTCCCGCGACTGAACACTCCATCACATTCGAATAAGAGGAGTTGTGCCGTGAACGAGGAACCGATCGTCAATGAGGAACCGATCGTCAGCAAGCCGGAGAGCGGCTTCTGGCACGACGCCTATCCCGAACTGGGCCGTGGCCCGGTGTCGCTCGACGATTGTGTCAGCCGCGACTTCTACGAAAAGGAGAAGGAGCACGTCTTCAGGAAGAGCTGGCTCTATGTCGGCCGCGTCGAACAGCTGCCGGGCAAGGGCAGTTACTTCACGCGCGAGTTGCCGGTGCTCGACACCTCGGTGATCCTGCTGCGCGACCGCGACGACACGGTGCGCGCCTTCCACAACATCTGCCCGCACCGCGGCAACAAACTGCTGTGGCAGGACGATCCGTTCGAGGAGACGCAGGGCAGCGCGCCGATGCTCTACTGCCGCTTCCACGGCTGGCGCTTCAACCTCGACGGTTCGCTGATCAAGCCGTCGCGCGCCGATCTGCTGCTCGATTTCGAGCCCGCCAGTTGCCGCGTGCCATCGATCCAGTGCGAAGTGTGGCAGGGGTTCATCTTCATCAACCTGAACCCGGACAACGGCGAATCGGTGCGCGATTTTCTCGGTGAATTTGCGCAGGGCATCGAGGGTTATCCATTCGCCGGGCCGCACCAGGTCTACCGGTTCAAGGCCGAACTGCAGTGCAACTGGAAGATCTTCATGGATGGCTTCGCCGAGAGTTACCACGGCCCCTACCTGCATTCGGGATCGTTCGGCGCGCTGACCGAAGTGGCCAAGGCGGACTGCGCCAACCCCTACACCGATGCGCTGGCCTTCGATATCAAGGGGCCGCACCGGATGTTCTCGTTCTACGGCGAACCGTCGAAGCAGACCCCCTACTCTCGCCCGATCGAGTGCCTGACCGAATCGAGCCCGGCCGGCCCGTGGAACAAGAAGACGGAGCGCGGTCCGCTACCGAAGGGGCTCAACCCGACCCGCTCGGAAAAGTACGGCTTCGACTCGTTCCAGTTTTTTCCCAACTTCGTGCTGATCTTCTCGTCGTCGGGTTTCACCACGCACGCGCACTGGCCCACCGGCCCGCACTCGCACGTCGTCGAGGTCGACATGTATTTCCGGCCGCCGACCACGCACCGCGAGCGCATCGCGCAGGAGCTGACCGTCTCCTTCCTGAACGACATCGTGCTGGAGGACGCCAGCCCGCTCGAAGGAATGCAGGCGATGCTCAACAGCGGCGCGATCAAGACGTTCCACTGCAACGACGAAGAGATCCTGGTGCGCCACCTGCACAAGGTGGTGCAGGACGCTGTCGCCACTGGCGAGAAGAAAAAGGCAGAGAACGGAGGTGCCCGATGAGCGCGCTGCTGCCGGAACCATTCCGCGATCTCGAACACCTCGTTGCCGAGTGGGCCATCGACGACGGCCACCAGCGCTACGTCAAGCGGGTCGACAGCACGATGGCCGAGCTGAAGGGCTTCTACGACCAGATGTTCCCGCGCGGCAAGGCAGCCATCGACTACATCGACCGGTTCGACTACACGCAGCCACTGCCGCCCGATGTCGCCAACCTGCGCAACCTGGTCTATGCACTGATCACCGTGGCACTGGCCGTCGAGGTGTGGAAGCAGCCGCGCGTGAAGAACTCCGCCAACACCATCCTGACGCGCCTGAGCTGAGCGACGTCACGAAAAGCGGCATCGATCCGCAAGAACCGGAGCAAAAAATGGCATTTGAAGTAATCGACCTGACACCGCGCATCGGCAGCGAGATCAAATCCGATGTGCAGACGCTATTGAGCGGGAGCGAAGCGGCGCTCATCCGCGACACGCTCGAACGGCGCGGCGTCATCTTCTTCCGCGGCCTGGATATCGACGACACGCAACAGGTGGCGATCGCGAAGACGCTCGGCAACATCGTCGCCGGCGAGGGCGAAGCGGGCATCTACAAGATCTCGCTGGACAAGAACATCAACGCCCGCGCCGACTACCTGAAGGGGTCGCTGTTCTGGCATTTCGACGGCTCGCTGCAACGCTACCCCAACCTGGCGGCGCTGCTGCGCGCGATCAAACTGTCGGAGAGTGGCGGGCAGACCGAGTTCTGCAACACCTACGCCGCCTACGACGACCTGCCGGAGCAGGAGAAGCGCGAGATCGAACACCTGCGCGTCGTACACAGCGCCGAGCGTTCGCAGTATTACGTCAGGCCCGAAATGAGCTTCGAGGAGATCAGCTTCTGGCAGCAGTCGCCGACCAAAACCTGCCCACTGGTCTGGACGCACCAGTCGGGTCGCAAATCGCTGCTGCTCGGCGCCACCGCCGACTATGTGGTCGACATGCCGATCGAACGCAGCCGCGCACTGCTGGCACGCCTGCGCGACTGGGCGACGCAGCCGCGGTTCGTCTACCACCATGAGTGGCAGGTCGGCGACTTGCTGATCTGGAGCAACACCGGCACCATGCACCGCGCACTGCCCTACCCGTTCGACAGCGGCCGTCTGATGCACCGCACCATCCTGGCGGGCGAAGAGCCGCTGCTCTGAAGCACTCACCACCTGTTGACTTCACCATCCATCGAGCGGACAACGCCATGAGCGAACAGAACAAAAAAATCGTACTCGCCTTCATCGACGCCATGGGCCGTGGCGACGCCGAGGCCGCCGCCCCCTGCATCGCCGAAGATACTTTCACGCTGGCCAAGGGGTTCGGCAAATTTGCCGGCGTGCGCACCCACGACACCATCCTCGCCACCATCGCCGCCTTCCGGCAGCTGATGCCGCAGGGGATGGAGCCGACCATCCACAGCGTCACCGCCGACGGCGATCGCGTCGTGGTCGAATTCGAGGGCAACGGCGTGCTGATCAACGGCGAGAGCTACGGCAACGAATACTGCATGGTGTTCACGTTGCGCGATGGCAGGATCCGCCAGGTCAACGAATATTTCTGCACGCTGCTGGCCGACGAAAAATTGTGGCCACTGGTTGCCGACATGCATCTGTAGCAGAAGACGGAGAACAATCATGGCCGGCACAACCTCCGCACCCCCGGCACTGGTCGCCGGCACCGGCTTCGGCTGTCGCATCCATGTGCCCGCGCTGCGCGCCGCCGGCTTCGACGTGGTCGGCCTGGTCGGCGCCGATGCCGAACGCACCGCGCGCCGCGCCGAGGCGAACGGTATCCCGCGCGCCTTCACCGACCTCGATGAAGCGATCCGCACCACCGGTGCCGTCGCCGTCACCATCGCCACGCCGCCACACACCCACGCCGAGCTGACGCTGACCGCCATCGCCCACGGCTGCCATGTGATCTGCGAGAAACCGATGGCCAACAGCCTGGCGGAAGCACGCGCCATGCTGCAGGCCGCCGAGCAGGCCGGCGTCACCCACCTGATCGGCCACCAGTTCCGCTGGGCACCCGAACGCGCGCTGATGGCGCGGGCATTGCGCGAAGGCGTGATCGGCGAGCCACGTTTCCTGACGCTGACCAGCTATCTGCCGCTGGTCGCTGCCGCCGACGCAAAAATGCCCGACTGGTGGTTCGACCAGGGCACCGGCGGCGGCTGGCTCGGTGCCCACGGTTCGCACCTGATCGACCAGGTGCGCTACTGGCTCGGCGAATTCGCCAGCCTGAGCGCGGCGCTGCCGACCACTGCCGCGCGTCAGGCGGCGGTGGAGGACAGCTACGTCATCCGCTTTCGCCTCGCCAACGGTGCGCAGGGCGTGCTGCAACACACCGCCGGCGCCTGGGGCGCTCCAACGGAGATGGTGCGCGTGGCCGGCACACGCGGCACGCTGTGGAGCGAGGGCGGTGTCGTCCGCTGTGCCGATGCCGACGGCGTGCGTGAACTGCCGCTGCCGCTGCCGGCGGATCTTGCCCTGCCGATCGCGGCGACGCAGCGCGACGATCCGCGCCAGTCCCATCGCGATCCCGGCCCCTACGTCCGCCTCTGCGAAGTGCTGCGTGCCGGCGTCGAGGGGCGCGCCATCGACAGCGTGGTACCGGTGCCAACCTTCCGCGACGGCGTCATCTGCATGGAAGTGATGGAGGCGGTTCGCGCCTCCGCCGCCCGCGACGGCGCACTCGTCTCGCTGTGATGCATTTGGCGATTTCTTGAAATCGGAAAGTGCTCTGCTACGCTTTCACGCACGTTTTGATCAGGGCAGACCGCGTCGAAAGACCCGGTTCGCAAAGTCACCGGTCTAACGGGTCGATACGGCAGTATCTCGACCCCATGGCAGCGGAACTACCGAAACGGCTTGCTGGATGGCACTTTCATGGACGTCGGCACTATCTAGGCGGCACGTAACCAGTCACTGACCCCGACTGCCCGTGCGCCTTCCCTCCCTCTCGCCGCTCCCTCCCTGGATCATCAGGTTCGCACTGTCTGCGATCTGCCAGCGCGCCCGCGTGCCCGCCGATCGGCAAACCGAAATCATTCCGGCATAAACACTCCGGTTTCACTGGCCCGTTGATGACTCGGCATGACCATTAAAACGAAAAGCGAACCGGCGCCATCGCTCACCAGTGCGACCGACGAGTGGCTTCCACCACTGGAGCGCAGTGACAACCCGCCGCGTTGGCGCGCCACTGGCTGGTTGCATTCATGGCTGCTGCTCGACGATACCGGCGACGACCCGCGACGCTGGAAGCTGAGTGCCTATCGCATCATCATCGCCAGCTCGCTGCTGCTCTGCCTGCTGGTGGCGGCGCATTCACTGGCGACCGCGTGGACCCTCGGCATCACCTCGGTGATTGTCGCCATAACAGCGTTCTACTTCGCACTGATCGTCGCGCTGCAGGTGGGAGAGCGATCGCCCAACCTCGGCGCCAGCATGTTGCTGCTGATGGTCTACGCCTGCGGCCTGATGATTCTGTTCGGCGTGGGCGACCCCAACCTCTCCGCACTCGGCGTCATCTTTCTCTACGTCGCGCCGGTCATCGCCTGGATCTATTTCGGTCCGATCAAGGCCTTCGTACTGATGGTGGCCAACCTTCTGCCCTTCCTCTACGTGGTGTCGCCTGACCGGCCGCTCGATCCGTTCGGCCTCAACCTGCTGATGCCCGATTCGCACCTTTATCTGCACGCGCTGCTGTTTCTCTTCGTCAACGTCTCGGTACCACTGGCCCTGTTTCGCGTCGTCTCCGCGCTCAATGCCTCGGTGACCAGAAACCGTGAGGGCGCGCGACTGCTGCGCCAGAACAACCAGCTGTTTCAGGATGTCTTCGAACACGGCAGCGGACCGGTGCTGGTCTGCGATCGCGGTGGACGCATCCTGCGCGCCAACCACAAGGCCTGCGCCCTGCTCGGCCGCGATCGCGAGCAACTCGAAACGGCGGCGGAGCTGGGCGATCTGTTCGCCATGATCGAAGCCGGCGCGCGGCTCGACGATGTGATGAACCAGGCGATCACCTCCGGCTTCGGCGAAGCCGAGTGCCTGATACCTGCGGCGACAGGTGATGGCCGCGAGGTGCTGCTGACCTTCAAATCGCTGAGCCAACACTGCCTGCTGGCCACCATCCGCGACATCAGCAGCCTCAAGGCGATGGAGCGCGACCTGCGCGAGGTGCAGGCGGCACGCGACCACCTGTTCGCCTACGACCAGCTCACCAACCTGCCCAACCGCGAATCGCTGCTGGAGCGACTGCACCAGCTGATGAACGACGGCTCGCAGTTCCAGCGCAACCGGTTGCTGGCGGTCGCCTGCCTGCGCCTGAACAGCATCCGCTCCATCAACGAGAAGTTTGGCCAGCCGCGCGGCGACGCACTGATTCGCGCCTTCGCCGCCAGCCTCACTCAGCTCCAGCACGACAATCTGCAGGTGTTTCGTCTGCGCGGCGTGGTGTTCCTGGTGGTCATCACCGGCTGCACCACCCCCGAACAGGTCGAACTGCTGATCTCGGAGCTGACGGCGAAGCTGCCCTCGCAGCACCACTCCGAAGGGCAGTCGATCGATCTGGAGATCTCGGTTGGCGCCGCCTTCACGCGCGGCAAGGAGATCTCGCCCAGCGACCTGATCCACCGCAGCGAACGCGCGCTCGATATCGCCCGGCGACAGGCCAAGGATCCGCTGGTGCTGTTCAACGAGGACAGTGCACGGGAAATTCACCGGGAGATCGACATCAGCCTGGCGCTGACCGGCGCGATCACGCGCAACGAACTCTATCTGGCCTACCAGCCCAAGGTGGACGCCGACAAACGCGTGCAGGGGCTGGAGGCGCTGGTGCGCTGGCAATCCCCGGAGCTGGGCAACGTGCCACCCGCCGAGTTCATTCCGCTCGCCGAGCAGATCGGCAAGATCCATCTGGTCAGCAACTTCGTCATCGAGCGCGTCTGCCGGCAACTGGCTGCCTGGCATGCACGGTTCGGCATGGTCTGGCCGGTGGCGATCAACCTCTCCGGCATCGACCTGCAACGCAACGAGCTGGCCGGTTTCATCCAGAACACGTTGCTGCAGCATCACGTAGAGCCCGCCTGGCTGCAGCTGGAGATCACCGAGACCGGCCTGATCGAACACGACGCCATCGCGCGCCGCAATATCGAGCGACTGATCGCCATCGGCCTGAAGATCGCCATCGACGATTTCGGCACCGGTTACTCGTCGCTGAAAAAACTGAGCGAATACCCGATCCACGCGATCAAGATCGACCGCTCGTTCGTCGCGGCGATCGGCAAGAACCGGCGCAGCGATCGCATCATCCAGCTGATCATGACGCTGGCCAAGGTGCTCGATTGCGAAGTGGTGGCGGAGGGGGTGGAGACACGTCGCCAGCTGCAGTTCCTGCAGGACAATGGTTGCCGACGTTTTCAGGGCTATCTGTTTCACAAGCCGCTGGGCGACATCGAGATTGGTCAGCTGCTGAAAAAAAGCACCCAGTGAGGATCCGTGGGCGGTACCGCCCACGGATCAGGCAAAGACCTCGTCGAACAGCACACGCCGCCGCCCAGGAACGGCAGTCGGCCCGCTCGTCATAGGCCAGGCCGGGCATATTGCGCTGCACCGCCGCCGGCTCGGTGATGAGCGGACGACGCCAATGCTCAGGCGATGTAGTGCGCCGTCGTCTTGGCCGCGATTTCCTCCGCGGTAACGCCCGGCGCCATTTCGATCAGCCGGAACGGACGCACGTTGCTGGTGTGGTCGGCGCGCGCGAAGACGGCGAGATCGGTGATGATCATGTCGACCACGTTCTTGCCTGTGAGCGGCAGCGTGCACTGCGGAATGAATTTCGGCGTGCCGTCCTTCGCCGTGTGCTCCATGACGACGATGATTTTCTTCACGCCAGCCACCAGGTCCATCGCGCCGCCCATGCCCTTGATCATCTTGCCGGGGATCATCCAGTTGGCGATGTCGCCGTTCTCGGCGATCTCCATGGCGCCGAGCACGGTCAGGTCGATATGGCCGCCGCGAATCATCGCGAAGCTGTCGGAGCTGGAGAAATAGGCCGACTGCGGCAGTTCGCTGATGGTCTGCTTGCCGGCGTTGATCAGGTCGGGATCGACCTCGTCGTCATACGGGAACGGTCCGATGCCGAGCATGCCGTTTTCGCTCTGCAGCGTGACGTCGATGCCGGCCGGAATGTAGTTCGCCACCAGCGTCGGAATGCCGATGCCGAGATTGACGTAGTAACCGTCCTTCAGTTCCCTGGCCGCACGCGCGGCCATCTCATCGCGAGTCCAGGCCATTTATGCGTTCTCCCTCGGGCGGGTGGTGCGAAATTCGATGCGTTTTTCGTACGGCGCGCCACAGATCAGGCGCTTGACGTAGATGCCGGGCAGATGAACCTGGTCCGGATCGAAGGTGCCGACCGGCACGATCTCCTCGACCTCGGCGACGCAGATCTTGCCGGCGGTCGCCATCGGCTGATTGAAGTTGCGCGCGGTCTTGCGAAAGATCAGGTTGCCCGCCTCATCGGCCTGGTAACCCTTGATGATGCAGAGGTCGGCGAAAATGCCGCGCTCGAGAATGTACTCGTGGCCGTCGAACATTTTCACTTCTTTGCCTTCGGCCACCTTGGTGCCGACACCGGTCCTGGTATAGAAGCCGGGAATGCCGGCGCCACCGGCGCGGCAGCGCTCGGCCAGCGTGCCCTGCGGGCAGAACTCCACTTCGAGTTCGCCGGACAGATACTGCCGCTCGAACTCCTTGTTCTCGCCGACATAGGAACTCATCATCTTTTTGATCTGGCGCGAACGCAGCAGCTTGCCGAGTCCGACGCCGTCGATGCCGGCGTTGTTGGAGGCGACGGTGAGGTCCTTGACGCCGCTGGCGAGGAGGGCGTCGATCAGCCGCTCGGGAATGCCGCACAGGCCGAAGCCGCCGGCGCAGATCATCATGCCGTCGAACAGCAGCCCCTCCAGGGCCGCTTCGGCATTGGGATAAATTTTTTTGCTCACCTGTCCTCCAACCTTCTAACGAGTGGAATTGCCCAGCGCATGGCCCGGCGCGCGAAATGACGCGATCCGAGCATGCTAGTGGCGCCGAAATTTCGGGTCAAACGCTTCCCGCGAAGCCTTCAACCGAGCGAATCGACACATGAAAAAGTGTCACGTTCTGATGCGTCGCATCGTCATCGAATGCTGGAAGCCGGCCGCCGGATGCGTATTGATCGTCACCTGGGCGATGGTGCCGCCATCGGTGATGTAGGAGCGGCGCACCTCCAGTGCGGCCGACCCCGGCTTGACCCTGAGACCAGTGGCCAGCGACGGCGTCACCAGTGTCGCCGATATCTGCTGATGCACCTCGACGACATTCTGGCCAAACATATCCTCTATCAGCGGGAATATCGGGCCGGTGTGGCGCTGCAGCACCCTGCCGACAGCGGCGAAGGCGCGGTTGACGTAATACTCGGTCCAGCAGACCGGCGCGCCACCCTCCTCGGCGTAGCGATAACCGCAAACCTCCAGCCACTCCTCGCCAGCGGTCAGGCCGGCGCGCGCCGCCAGCCTGACATCGATGAGGACGGTCCTGATCGATTCGATGACGAATCGCGTGCCGGTAGCGAACGCCAGCAGATCGTTGATCGACATCACCTGATGGATATCGGAGCTGGATGCACGCGGTGGCGTGACAACGGTGCCGGCACCCTGCCGCGAGGAGACAAGCCCGTCGTCGCGCAACAGCCGCAGTGCCTCGCGCACCGTGTAGCGGCTGACCGAGAAGCGCCGGCACAACTCCTCCTCGGTCGGCAGCAGCGAGCCCACCATGTAGGTCCCGCTGACGATCTCGCTCTTGAGCGTGCGCGCGACCTGCAGATAGAGCGGCGGCTCCGACCGCCCCTTCGCCGCCCCCGTCCCAACCACCCGTCTGGATTCCATGTCGCCCATCCGACCTCGCCGTTATAAAGTCTCGCCCTGCGCGATGCGGAAGCCTACAACTTTGTCCGTACAAAAATATAGTGGCCACCGGAAATGACCGCCATATATTGAACCTGCCGGCATATTATGCAACCTTAGACGTCTGGACATATTTGGTACCGATGCACCGCGATCGCCGGCCGCCGGCGATCACCGCCCACCACCCGGTCAACACAGCGAGGAGACGATGAGCAACGACAGCAAGATCATCCAGACCGCCGAAGAGCTGGAACAGCCCATCACCTTTCCGGTCGAGGCCTACATCTCCGAAGCCTACGTCCGCGCCGAGCGCGACAGGCTGTGGCGCAAGGTGTGGCTGCAGGCGGGGCGGATCGAGGAGATCC
>CAYLRA010000023.1:0-37941 GCA_964386045.1 uncultured Verrucomicrobiaceae bacterium
GGGAGCCAACTATCGATTGCTAGGAATTGGAATTTCTGCACTTATCGTCGCAGCACTAGGATTCCATATTGGGAAATCAGGACTCATTGGCTTAGGCAAACTACTGATATTTGGAAGCGTCGCAGTAATTTTCTACGTGGTATTTAAGGGACTGAAAGAGCTTTCTCAGCAAGAGAAAAACGACATCTAGCAGGCCACGGCTCACACCACCGCCACCGCCCGCTGATCGAGCAACTCGACCAACCCACCGAACGGCACCGGCTTCGAGAAGTAGTAGCCCTGCAGCTCGTCACAGCGGTGCTGCCACAGGAACTGCACCTGGTCGAGCGTCTCCGCCCCTTCGGCGATGACGCGCAGCTGCAGGCTGTGGGCGAGGTTGATGATGGCGCGCACGATGATGGCGTCGTCGCCCTCGCGCGGCAGGTCGGCGACGAAGCCGCGGTCGATCTTCAGCGCCGAGATCGGCAGCCGCTGGATGTGGGCGAACGACGAGTAGCCGGTGCCGAAGTCGTCGAGCGAGAAGCTGACGCCGAGCTGCGACAGCGCGCTCATCGCCTCGAAGGTCTGCTCGGCGTTGAGCAGGATCGCGGTCTCGGTCAGCTCGAATTCGAGCCGGTGCGGATCGACGCCGCTCTCCTCGATGATGCGCGCCGCCTGCTCGACGAAGCGCTCGTCCTGCAGCTGCCGGAACGACAGGTTGACCGCCATGTCGATCGGCTCGCCGCCGCGCAGGTTCAGCGCGCGCAGGTCGCGACAGGCCTGCTGCATGACCCAGAAGCCGAGCGGCACGATCAGCCCCGCCTCCTCGGCCAGCGGGATGAACTCCTCCGGCGCCAGCAGGCCGCGACTCGGGTGGCACCAGCGCACCAGCGCCTCGACGCCGCAGACGCGGCCACCCGCCATCGACACGCGCGGCTGGTAGTGCAGCTCGAACTCGCCGCGGCGCAGTGCGCGGCGCAGTTCGGCTTCGAGGTGCAGCTGCTGGTGCGCCTCGACACGGGTCTGTTCGGTGTAGCAGTGGAAGTGGCCGCCGCGCACCGTCTTCGCCTTGCGCATCGCCAGTTCGGCGCAACGCAGCAGTGCCTCGGCGCTGTCACCCGCGTCGGGGTAGAGGGCGATGCCGACGCTGGCCGCCACCACCAGCCGGCGGTCGCCGACGGCATAGGCGGGTGCCAGCCGCTCCAGCAGCTTGCGCGCCACCGCTTCGGCATCGGCGCAGTCGCGGGTGTCGGCGAGCACCACGGCAAACTCATCGCCGCCGATCCGCGCCACCGCGTCACTCTTGCGCACCGCGCCAACCAGCCGCTCGGCGCAGAGCTGCACCAGGCGATCGCCGGCGTCGTGGCCGAGCGCCTCGTTGACCCGCTTGAAGCCATCCAGATTGATATGCAGCAGGGCGACGCGGCCACCGGGCTGCGCCGCGGACTTCAGCGCGGCATCGAGCTGGGCGCGCAGCTGCAGGCGGTTGGGCAGGCCGGTCAGTGCATCCTGCCGCGCCAGCCGCTGCAGGTCGCGCTGTGACTGGCGACGCTCGACGACATAGCGCAGCGCGCGCAGCAGCATCGGCGTATCGAGGCGGGAGAGCGGCAGATGGTCGGCGGCTCCTTCGATCATCAGCTCGGTGCCGTCGTTGTCGTCATCGGTGAGCGCGATGATCGGTGCATCGCAGCCGGCGGCGCGCGCCGCCCGCAGCAGCGCGCGGGCGCGCTGCGACGCATCGCTGCAGTCCAGCAGCACCACGTCATGGCTGCCGGCCAGCAGCCGCGGCACCGCGCCGTCGAAGCGGTCACACCAGGAGATGGTAAGTGCCCGCTCACCACAGCGGCGAGCAGGGCCGGAGAACTCGGCATAACTTGGGGAGCGCTCGCCGACCCACAGCAGGCGCACGGTCTCGGACATGCGATCCACCCCTGCCTCGGGCACTGAACAGCGGTCTGTCCAGCGCCGAAGATCCACCCAGGACGTCATTTTTTTGTCGACTCTCTTGTACTGATAACTGTCCCTAGCCTGCGCGGGTTACAAACCGTCCCGACAGAGCCGCCACCCGGCGTCGTTTACAGAGAGACTTTCTATTTGATTCATGGCCTTATAAACACATTTTTAGAAGATTTCTATACATGACATAAAAATAACCTTTTGCGACCCAGGTCTCACTCGACGCGCTAACTGGATCTCGGCAGCCAGTCGCTGTGGAAGCGCTGGTACAATCGCCCGCCGTTTCACCCCCTCCACTCTCTGCCGTACCCCATCGCCGCCGTGACCCGACTCAACCCCCGCCAGCAGGAAGCCGTGAAGTACATCGACGGGCCGCTGCTGGTGCTGGCCGGTGCCGGCTCCGGCAAGACCTCCGTCATCACGCAGAAAATCGCCTATCTGGTCGAGACCTGCGGCATTGCCGCGCGCCATATCGCCGCCGTTACCTTCACCAACAAGGCGGCGCGCGAGATGCGCGAGCGCGCCTCGAAGCTGCTGTCGGGCGCGGCGGCAAAGGGGCTGATGGTCTCCACCTTCCATAACCTCGGCCTCAACATCCTGCGCCGCGAGCACCGCCGGCTCGGCTACAAGTCCGGCTTTTCGATCTTCGACGCCGAGGATGCGCTGGGGCTGATCCGCGACATCCTCGTATCGGAGCACGGCGGCGACAGCGATCAGGCGGGCGCGGTGCAGTCGCGCATCTCGGCGTGGAAGAACGATCTGGTCAATCCCGAGCAGGCGCTGGCGACCGCGACAGGACCTGCCGACATCCTCTGCGCGCAGGCCTTCATTCGTTACCAACGCGCACTGAAGGCCTACAACGCGGTCGACTTCGACGACCTGATCGTCAAGCCGGTCGAGCTGTTTCAGAACGATGCCGAAGCGCTCGCCCAATGGCAGTCGCGCATTCGTTATCTATTGGTCGACGAGTATCAGGACACCAACGGCGCGCAGTACCAGCTGGTCAAACTGCTGCTCGGCAAACGCCAGGGGCTGACCGTTGTCGGCGACGACGACCAGTCGATCTACGCCTGGCGCGGCGCGCGGCCGGAGAATCTGGCGCTGCTGCAGGAGGACTATCCGCACCTGAAGGTGGTGAAGCTGGAGCAGAACTACCGCTCCACCGGCCGCATCCTGCGCGCCGCCAACACCGTCATCGCCAATAACCCGCACGTGTTCGAGAAGGCGCTGTGGTCCGAGTACGGCCCCGGCGACCCGCTGCGCATCGTGCGCTGCGCCAACGAGGAGGCGGAGTGCGAGCGCGTCGTCGCCGAGATCCTCGACCACCGCCTGCGCCACCGCAGCGAGTACCGCGACTACGCCATCCTCTATCGCGGCAACCACCAGGCGCGGCTGCTCGAAATCAAATTGCAGGAGTTCCAGGTGCCGTACCGCCTCAGCGGCGGCACGTCGTTCTTCGCCCGCAACGAGATCAAGGATGTGATGGCCTACCTGCGGCTGCTGATCAACCCGGATGACGACAACGCCTTCCTGCGCATCGTCAACGTGCCGCGCCGCAAGATCGGTTCGTCGACGCTGGAGAGCCTCGGCACCTACGCCACCGAGCGCGGCATCGGCCTCGAAGCCGCCTGCGATGAGCTCGGCATCGAGAGCCATCTGCCGGAGGCGGCGGTGACGCGGGTGCGCGAATTCACCCACTGGCTCGACGCGACGCGGCGCCGGCTGCAGGGCGACGACCCGATCGACGCGCTGCACACGCTGCTGCGCGACATCGACTACGCCGGCTGGCTGGAGCAGAACAGCTCGTCGCCGGCGGTGGCCGAGCGCCGCTTCAACAACGTGCTGACGCTGATCGACGGCGTGAAGAAGACGCTGGAGAAGAATCAGCCTGACGACGGCTTTCACGAAGACAGCGATTCGACCGACAACGGCATCGAAGCGGCGATCGCGCGGCTGGTGCTGCGCGACCTGATGGAGCGGCAGGAGGCCGAGGACGACAGCGCCGACCGCGTCCAGCTGATGACGCTGCACGCCGCCAAGGGGCTGGAGTTTCCGCACGTCTACATGATCGGCATGGAGGAGGAGCTGCTGCCGCACCGCAACTCGATCGAGGCCGACACCATCGAGGAGGAGCGCCGCCTCTGCTACGTCGGCATCACCCGCGCGCGGCGCACGCTGACGCTGACCTTCTGCGCCAAACGCAAGCAGTACGGCGAATTCACCAGCTGCGAGCCGAGCCGTTTCCTGGCCGAGCTGCCGGCCGACGACGTCGAGTGGGAGGGGCGCGACGGCGGCGACCCGGTCGCCAGTCGCAACCGCGGCCAACAGACGCTGACCGGGCTGAAGAACCTGTTCGACTGAACCGCCCGCCCCGGATCATCCCTATAACCACAAGAACTGTGAGACCATCCCGGCCCACAGGGGCAGGCGGGAGAACACGACGTGGGCGGAAAGGGGTGGCGCTGGCTCTGCTGCATGTTGCTGGCCCTGTCGTCTGCCGCCTCGGCGGACGATCAACAGGCGTATCTGCCGAATGACCCGCAGGTCTGCCTGATGTGCCACGGCGGCCACGACGGCAAAGCGGGCGCCGATATCCTCAACTCCTTCCACGCCGTCGCCGCCAACCCCGGCTCGCCGTTCGCCGATGGCCAGAAGGGCTGCCAGAGCTGCCACGGCCCCAGCGCCGGCCACATGGCGGTCGGCCCCGACGGCGTGCGGTCGCCACCGCCCGTCAGCTTCAAAAAAGGCGGCGAGCCGGCCGAGCGGCGCGACGCCGTCTGCCTCGGCTGCCACCAGGCCGAAGCGGGGATGCACTGGCAGGGCGGTGGCCATCAAAGCGCCGAGGTCGCCTGCACCGACTGTCACACCATCCACACCAGGAACGACCCGGCCATGAGTCCGGCCGGCGGCACCAATCTGTGCCTCGACTGCCATCGCGAACTGCGCGCCGAGCTGCTGCGGCCGTCGACCCACCCGCTGCGCGAGGGGCAGATGAGCTGCACCGACTGCCACGCCCCGCACGGCTCCAGCGCACCGGCCGAACTGGTGCGCGACGACGTCAACACCACCTGCTATGACTGCCACGCCGAGAAGCGCGGCCCGTTCCTGTGGGAGCACGCGCCGGTGGCCGAGGATTGCAGCCACTGCCACCTGCCGCACGGCTCCAACCATCGAAACCTGCTGCAGGCACGCACGCCGTGGCTGTGCCAGCAGTGCCACCTGGCGGCGTTCCACCCGAGCAATGTCGAGAGCGCGATGGGGCTGCCACCGCGCGGCGCCTCCGGCCAGCTGATGGGGCGCGACTGCATGAATTGCCACAGCCAGGTGCACGGTTCCAACCACCCCTCCGGCGCCGGCCTGACGCGCTGATTCAGGATCGGGAATGGAAAAGGCCGCAACGATGCGCAACCGCCACCGAGTGAACTACCCGGCCCTGACACTGCTGCTGAGCGGCGCGTGGCTGACCACCGCCGCCGAACCCACCGGCCATGTCGAACTCGGCGCCGGCTTCGTCGACGGCAGCGACGACCGCTTCGGCCGCTACACCGGTCTCACCGAACGCGGCGGCGCACTGCTGCTGGACTTCGGGCTGCGCACGCCAACCGCACGCGACAGCGAGCGCGGCTACTGGCGCGCCGACGGCTACCAGCTCGGCGACCAGCTGCGGCGCTACTCGCTGGAACTCGGCGAGCAGGGGGTGCAGCGGCTGCGCCTCGACTACCGCGAGCTGACCAGCCACCACGGCAGCGACCTGTTGACGCCCTTCATCGGCGCCGGCGGCGACACGCTGGCGCTGCCGGCCGGCTGGGCGGCCAGCGGCAACACCACCGCCGGTTTCACCGCGCTGACACAGAACCTGACCGGCTTCGACCTCGAACAGCAGCGCAAGCGGCTGACGCTGGCCTGGCAGTACCGCCTCGACCCGCAGTGGCGACTCGACGCCAGCTTCCGCCACGAAACCCGCGACGGCACCCGCCTGCTCGGCGGCGTCACCGGCACCTCCGGCGGCAACAGCCGCAGCGCACTGCTGCCGGCACCGCTCGACTTCGAGACCCAGGTGGCCGAGATCGCGCTCGGCTGGCAGCGGGCGCGGCTGCAGTGGGGTGTCAGCTACCACGGCTCCTTCTTCAACAATCGCGACGCCGGCCTCGACTGGCCGACGCTTTACGGCCAGCAGCCGCAGTGGGCGCCCGGTGTCGGCTTCGACGAAGGCTACAACCGCCTCGCGCTGGAGCCGGACAACCAGTACCACCAGCTCAGGCTCAACGCCGCCGCCCAGCTGACGCCAACGACGCGGCTGCAGGGCGACGTCGCCGTCGGCCGGATGCTGCAGGACGCCCGCTTCCTGCCCTACACCGCCAACGACCTGCTGCTGGTTACCGAGGCGCTGCCGCGCGACTCGCTCGACGGCCGCATCGACACCGTCAACGCCGGCCTGCGTCTCAGCGCGCGACCGCTGCCGAAGCTCAACCTGGTGACCCGACTGCGCTACCGCGACCGCGACAACCGGACTGCCGCCGATATCTACCAGCGCGTACGCGGCGATGCCGAGGCGCAGCAGCCCTTCGACGATGGTCGCGTCAACCGCCCCTACGGCCTGCGCACCAGCCAGTTCGCGCTCGACGCCAACTACCGGCTGCAGCCGCGACTGCGCCTGGCAGCGGGCTACGACTACCGCGACACCGAGCGCGACTTTTCCGAGATCGAGCGCAGCCGCGAACAGGGCTTCAACGCCGGCCTGCGCACCACGCTGGACACACTGGCGCTGAAGCTGGACCTGCACCACCAACAGCGCCGCACCGACACGTACGACGGCACCCGCCCGCTGCGCGCCACCCATGTGCCGGGCACCGTCGCCGCCGACGATTTCGACAACCACCCGCTGCTGCGCAAGTACTACCTGGCCGAGCGCGACCGCGACCAGCTGCGGCTGCGCGGCGATCTCTTCCTGCACGAAACGCTCAGCCTCGGCCTCAGCGTCGGCTGGAGCGAGGACGACTACCTCGATGACGGCTTCGGCCTGAACAGCGCCCGCGTGCTGTCGCTCGCCACCGACCTCGCCTGGATGCCGATCGAGCAACTGCAACTCTCCGCCTTCGCCAGCCGCGACCGCTATGACAGCGAGCAGTCAGGGCGCTCGTTTCGCGGCAACGTGCCGGCCGACCTGACCGACCCGGCGCGCAACTGGTGGGTCGATGCCCGCGACCGTTTCGACACCGTCGGTTTCGACCTCGAACTGCCGGACGCAGGCAACTGGCTGCCGGGCTGGCGCGCGCTCGGACTCGGCGGCGAGCTGACGCTGAAGGCCGGCTACAGCCACGCCCGCTCGCGCGGCGAGATCGATGTCGACAGCGGCCCGGCGCTGGCCACCGCGCCGCTGCCCGACCTGCAGACACGGCTCGACAATTTCCACCTGCAGGCGCGCTATCAGCTGTCGCAGGCCGCGTCGGTTCGTCTGGCGTTCGAGCACGAGCGCTACCGCAGCAGCGACTTCGCGCTCGACGGCATCGACCTGACCACGGCCAGCAACGTGCTGCTGGTCGGCGAACAGAGCCCGCGCTACCGCGCCAACTGGGTGACGCTGTCGTGGCGACTGGTGTTGTGAGGGCCATGCGATGAAACGAAGTCTGTTCTGGCTGCTCGGGCTGCTGCCCGGCCTGATCGCGCTGCTGTTCCTGCGCCCGGCCGATGTCGCCAGCGTCGGCAGCCTGCTCAACCTGCTCGGCCGACTGACCGGCATCGTCGGGCTGGCATTGATGCTGATGGCGGCACTGATGGCCTGCCGCGTGCCCGGTTTCGACCGCCCCTTTGGCGGGCTGACCAAGCTCTGGCTGAGCCATCACCGCATCGGCGCCGCCGCCTTCCTGCTGCTGCTGGCGCACCCGCTGCTGCTGGCGCTGGCGGCGGTCGAGGTGTCGATCGATGCGGCGGTGGCGACGCTGTTTCCGCCGACATTCAACCTCGCCGCCTGGCTCGGCTGGGCGGCGCTGCTGCTGACCATGCTGTTCATGGCGCCGAGCTTCGCTCTGTTCGGCGAGGTGGCCTACCAGCGCTGGAAGTGGCTGCACCGGGTCAGCGGTATTGCGCTGGTGCTGGGACTCGGCCACACGCTGCTGGTGGCGCGCACGATTCCGGCGCCGTGGGAGCTGCTGATCTGGCTGACGCTGACCCTGCTCGCCGTCGCCGCGCTCGGCTATCGCTTCCTGTTCTCGCGGCTGTGGGGACGGCGTGCGCACCGCGTCGAAGCGGTCGAGGCGCGCGCCAACAACGTGGTCGAGCTGAGCCTGCGACCGGAGCAGGGAACACCGCTGCGCCATCTGGCCGGCCAGTTCGTCTACCTGACACCACACGACCCGGGGCTGGCCGCGGGTCGCCTTGAAGAGCACCCCTACACGCTCTCGTCGGCGCCGGGGGAACCGCTGCTGCGCATCGCGATCAAGGATCTGGGCGACGCCAGCCGCGCCATCCAGCAGATCGCCGTCGGCAGCCGGGTCGATATCGAGGGGCCCTACGGCGACTTCTTTCCGGCGGATGCGGGCAAAGCGCCGGCGCTGTGGATCGCCGGCGGCATCGGCATCACGCCATTTCTCGGCCAGCTGCGCGATCTCGCCCGGCGCGGCGCAGCGGCCGATGCGGTGCTGATCTACTGCGTGCAGGACGAGCCGCGCGCGCTGTTCCTCGACGAGCTGCAGGCGCTGACCACGCGGATTCCCGGCTGCCGGCTGGTGATGCACTACTTCTATCGCGAGGGGCCGCTCGACGGCCGTTTCCTGCAGCACCACTGCCCGGACCTGACGGCGCGGCGCAGCTGGATCTGCGGCCCCGACCCGCTGCTGAAGTGCGCCAGGGCGATCCTGGTCGCCAGCGGCGTAGCGGCGCGACGGATCACCACCGAAGAGTTTTCATTGTTGTGAGGAGAGCCCCATGAAACGAACCGTCTTCGCCGCCTTCGTCGCCTTCTGGTCGTCGCTGGCCACACTGGTCGCCGTCGATCTGCTGTCGCCGCCCGCCATTGCCGAAACGACAGCCGAAGCGATCACCGCCGAGGCCGTGGCCGCGCACGCCAGCGGCGACGACTGCTGGGTGATCATCGAGGGCAAGGTCTACGACATCACCGCCTACATCCCGCAGCATCCGACGCCGGCCGCCGTGCTGCTGCCGTGGTGCGGTCGCGATGCCACCGAGGGGATGCGCACCAAGGGCTACGGTCGCGACCACAGCCCGGCCGCCTGGGGCATGCTGGAGCCCTACCTGCAGGGTCCGCTGGCGACGACGGAATAGTCGCCAGCCAGCCAGGCGCGCGCGGCGGCGACCGGCTCGTTTAAACTCGCGCGCCTGTCGTTCAGTCACGAGCCATCATCCATGTCGCCGCAGACCGACCTCGCCACCGCCTTCGACACCGTCGTACGCAACCGCCGCTCGGTGCGCGCCTTCCTCGACCAGCCGGTGCCGCAGCCGCTGATCGAGCAGATCTTCACCCTGGCCCGGCAGGCACCGTCCAACTGCAACACGCAGCCGTGGCAGAGCTGGGTGGTCAGTGGCGAGAAGCGCAATCGCCTCGCCGCGCGCATCGGCGAGTGTGCCGTGCGCAACGAGCTGTCGCTCGACATTCCCTATCTGTCACAGCACTACGACGAGCAGCACAAGGCGCGCATGTACGACGCCGCCGCACAGCTCTACGGCGCACTCGGCATCGAGCGCGGCGACAAGGCGGCGCGACAGCAGGCCTTCGCCCGCAACTTCGATTTCTTCGGCGCGCCGCATGTCGCGCTGCTGTTTCTGCCGGCGTGGGCCAACGAGCGCGAAGCCGGCGATGTCGGCATGTATGCACAGACGCTGATGCTGGCGCTGACCGCCCACGGTCTCGCCAGCTGCCCGCAAACCGCGCTCGGCATGTTTGCCGATCCGATCCGCGAGGAGCTGGGCATCGGCAACGAACTGAAACTCTTCTTCGGCATCTCGTTCGGTTACGAGGATACGCAGCAGCCGATCAACCGCTGCCGTGTAACGCGCGCCGGGCTGGCTGCCACCACTCACTTCGTCAGCGATTGAGATCACCATGAAGAAAGTACTGATCATCACCGGCGCCAGCCGCGGCATCGGTCTGGCCACCGCCCGGAAATTCGCCGCCAACGGTTTCACCGCCTTCAACGTGGCGCGCTCACACGCCGGCGACGGCATTCACCACATCCCGGTCGACCTGACCGCCGCCGACTGGGTGGCGCGCAACGGCGCTGCCATCCGCGCCGCCTGCATCGGTGCCGACCAGATCGCGCTGATCCACAACGCCGGCGCCATCATCAAGGACTCGGTGCATGCCTTCGACGCCGCCGAATTCCAGCGCGTGATGGCGATCAACGTCACCGCGCCGACACAGCTGACCGCTCTGCTGCTGCCGGAGATGAAACCTGGCTCATCGGTGATCTTCGTCGGCTCGACACTGTCGGAACAGGCGGTGGCGAACAGCCTCGCCTACGTCACCTCGAAACATGCACTGCTCGGCGTCATGCGCGCCACCTGCCAGGACCTGGCCGGCAGCGGCATCCACACCGCCTGCGTCTGCCCCGGCTTCACCGATACCGAGATGTTGCGCGCGCACGTCGGCCACAGCGGCGAGATCCTGCAGGCGCTGGCCGGCGCCGTCACCTTCGGCCGCCTGATCAGGCCGGAAGAGATCGCCGAGACGCTGTGGTTCTGCAGCCAGAACCCGGTGCTGAACGGCGCGGTGATTCACGCCAACCTCGGCCAGATCCAGCGCTGAAGCAACCCGTCATCACGCACGCCAAAAAAGAAAAGGCCACCGCGAAGGTGGCCTTGTCGACTCGCCGCGCCCCTCAGCTCGCCGCCGATGCCGGCGCGATCTGCTGCATCTCGGTGCGGTTGCGACCGTTCTGCTTGGCGCAGTAGAGCGCCGCGTCGGCGCGCTCGAACAGGTCATCGCGCTGGTCGCCGCGCTGCAGCGCCGAAATGCCACCCGACAGCGTGATCGGCACCGGCTGGTTGCGGAAGTGGAACGGGCTCTCGGCGATGGCGACACGGATCGCCTCGATCACCGCCA
The DNA here is from genome assembly GCA_964386045.1 of uncultured Verrucomicrobiaceae bacterium. Taxonomy (GTDB): domain Bacteria; phylum Pseudomonadota; class Gammaproteobacteria; order Pseudomonadales; family CAMLJR01; genus CAMLJR01. The sequence continues at coordinate 10,994 of CAYLRA010000023.1, forward strand.
GCGCCTCCTCCGCCGTCGTCTCCGGCATCAGGATGGCGAACTCCTCGCCGCCGTAACGCGCCATGAAGTCGGCCTTGCGCAGCCGGTTGCGCATGGTGCGGGCGATGATGCGCAGCACCTTGTCGCCGGCGAGATGACCGAAGCTGTCGTTGATCACCTTGAAGTTGTCGACGTCGCACAAAGCCAGCGACAGCGGCCGGCCGTAGCGCTGCCAGCGCTCGAACTCCTGCTCGATCCGCTCTTCGTAGGCGCGGCGGTTCGGCAGCTGCGTCAGCGAGTCGAGCAGGGCGAGACGGCGCTGTTCGGCGAGGCGCTGGCCCACCTCCTCGGCGCTCACCTCCATGTCGCGCACACGCGACGCCAGCCGCTGCAGCTGCTCCTGCATGGTCGCGTCGCGCAGCTGCTCCGACTGCTGGCGCCGGTCCATCGCGCCGAGGATGGCATCGAGCCGGCTGTTGACCTCGCCCTTCAGCTGTTCGAGGTCGACCGCCTGCACGATGCGTTCGCCAATGGCGGAGACCTCGCCGCGCAACACGCTGTCGAACTGGCTCTCGTCGGCGCTGCGCCCCTCGTGGTGTTGTCGCGACAGCGCCAGCACCTGATGCAGCTCGGCCAGCTTCTGGTTCATGCCGAGCAGGAAACCCTGGAACTGGCCGCGATCCTGCTCCAGCACGGTCAGCATCACCACGCTGACCTGCTCCAGCGTCGGCACCAGTTCATACCAGTTGAGGCCGCTGCCGATGCGCACCGTCAGCTCGGCGACCAGCTGCTCCAGTCCGGGCGGCGCCTCGATCTGTCGCAGCAGATCGTTCAACACCTCCGCGATGGCGGCGTTGACGTGGGAGAAGCCGTTGTCGCCGGTCGCCGCCGGTTCCGCACCGGTCTCTTCGGCAAGCGAGACATCGGCGACATCCAGCGCCGTTTCGTCGGCCCGTATCGCCGCGACAGGCGCCGCGTCGGCAGGGGCCGGATCGGCCGCCAATGCCAACCCGGTTGCTCCCTCATTGCCGTTGCCAAACAGACGCCGCCACAGGGGAGGGCGCGGCTCCAGTGTCGACAGCAGCTCACCCTGGGCGGCGGCCAGCTCGGCGAGGAGACCGCCGGCGTCGGCCAGCCGACCACCGTCGAGCTGAGTGCCCAACCGATCGAGGCTACGCGCGACGCCGCGCGGTGGGTTCATGCCTTGCAGCTGCTTCAGCATCAGCTCCAGCGCCTGCTGCAGCTGGTCGGCGCGGCCGCCCTGTTCGCGGTCGACCTGCTTGATGCGCTCGTCGATGGCGTCGATGACCGACGCCAGCTGCTTCAGATCGCTCATGTCGCCGCGCAGCAGGTGGCGCAGCTCGGCCAGGCAGGTATCGAGGCGATCGTCGCTCCCCTGTGCGGCAACCGCGAGTCGCGACAACCCGCGACACAACAGCCGCGTCAGCTCCTGAACAGCGTCTCCCGCCATGGCGGCCTCACTGCGTCGCGACGTCCCGTCGCTTTGTTGTTTGTCGTTGTTGATGTGATGTACGAGCGGTTATTGCGGCTGCGCGGCGCGCGCCTGACGTTCGCGCTCGACCAGATGGTCAACCACCTTCAATACTTCGGCCTGACTGGTGAGTCCCTCGCCGGTGATCCGGTATTTGCCGGCCACCACCATCTCCGGCGTGCCCTGCAGCTCGAAGCTGCGCTGGCGCGCCGTGGCCTGCTCGATCTGGCTGTTGACGCCGAACGAGGTGTAGGTCTTGTTGAAGGTCTCGGCGGGCACACCGTGTGCCGCGAACAGCGCCGCCATCTGCGGCCGGGTGGCCAGTGGCTTCTTGTCGACATGGATGGCCTGGAACACCGGGCCGTGGACCTTGTCGAGCACGCCGAGCGCCTGCGCGGTGTAGAAGGCGCGAGCGTAGTGCACCGCCACCGAATTCCAGGTGACATGCGACTGCCAGAAGTTGACGTCCTCCGGCAGCGCCTGCTTCCACGCCTTGATCGGGGCCTCGAACTGATAGCAGTGGACACAACCGTAGGAGAAGAGCTCGACCACTTCGATCTTGCCCGGCACACGCGGGCGCACCGGCGTCGCCAGCCGCACGTAGTGCAACCCTTCCTGATAGGCCGGAGTTTCGGCGACAGCCGACAACGGCAGCAGCACGCCAATCAGGAGAGCGGAAAGCAGACGCATCATGAGCGGGAAAACTCCATACAACGAAAGGGGTGAGCGGGCGCGCAACATACTATAGACCAGCGCATCCGACAGACCAGCGCGGCTGCCGTTCCTGAGAACAGCGACAAAAAATTGCCGGGAGCAACTTCTGGTGTCGCGTCAGCGACGACCCGAAGGGCGGCCGCCAGGGATGGCAGGCCACGAAAAAGGCGGCCGCAGCCGCCTTCTGTTCACCACAGCGCCGACACTCAGTGGAGACCGGAGATGAAGCTGGCCACGGCCGCCATCTCGCTGTCGCTGAGACGATAGGCGACCAGCCGCATCGGACGGGTGTCGCCGTCGTTGGCGCGGCCATTGGCATCACCATCCTCGGCGGCGCGATAGGCCTTCAGCGAGGTCACGATGTAGTCGGCGTGCTGACCCGCCAGACGCGGATAACCAGCGGCGGCCATGCCGGCACCATCGGGGCTGTGGCAGCCGGCGCAGGCCGGGACACCCTTGTCGCGAATACCACCGCGGTAGATCGCCTCGCCGCGGGCGACCAGGTCGGCACTGGCCTGACCGGTCGAGCCGTTTTGTGAAGCGTAGTAAGCGGCGATGTCGGCCAGATCCTGATCACTCAGGTTCTCGGTCTGGCCAACCATGGTCGGCACCGGGCGGATGATGTCGCCCTTCTTGTCCGCGCGGTTGATCTCTTTCAGCTGTTTGAACAGGTAGCGCTCACCCTGGCCGGCCAGCTTCGGGAAGGTGGGAGCCATGCTGTTGCCGTCGGCGCCGTGGCAGGCCACGCAGGCCTCCGCCTTGGCCTTGCCGGCAGCGGCATCACCCTTCACCGCGACGGCAGTCGCGGCCAGCGCCGACAGCGGGGCGGCAACACCAAATACAACAACAGCTGCGAGGAGACTCTTTCTCATGGATTGGCCTGTCATTCAGCAAATTCATCTGTTGACCACAGCAGCCGCGGAGGCGGGCTGTTGCGGTCGCGTTTCAGCAGCGGGTCACTTGCCCGCCACCAGATATTCGATCAGCGCCTGATAATCGGCATCGCTGCAGTCCATGCACATTCCTTTCGGCGGCATCACACCGAGTCCGTTGCGGACGCTGGCGACCAGGGTCTCCATGCCCTTGGCCAGACGCGGTTGCCAGGCGGTCGCGTCACCCAGCTTCGGCGCGTTGGCGACGCCGGCGTTGTGGCAGACGGCGCAGGCCTTGTTGTAACGATCAACCACCGCCTGATCGGCGGCCAGCAGCGCGGGTGCCATCAGCATGGACGAGAGCGCGGCGAACAGAACTCCGAAAAACTGCTGTCTCATCGACGAAACCTCCAGCGGCAAACCTGAGCCGGCAAACCCTTGGCAGCGGTGCGCCCAAACCCTTAGCAGCGGTGCGCCCAAACCCTTAGCAGTGGTGCGCCGCCACGGGTAACATGCCACCCCCACGACGCTGCGCAGAATCCACACAAAAAACGGCGGCATTATACATGACGCCCAAACGGCGCCACCATCCCCGAGTTCGAAGCAACCATGAACGAAACCTCGCCGAAACGGCTCGACTACCGCACCGCCCAGTTCCTGAAAAGTGCACCGACGCTGCGCGAGTGCCCGCCGGATATCGGCGCCGAGGTCGCCTTCGCCGGTCGCTCCAACGCGGGCAAGTCGAGCGCCATCAACACGCTGACCGACAACGGCAAGCTGGCGCGCACCAGCAAGACGCCGGGGCGCACGCAGCTGCTCAACTTCTTCACGCTGGATGAGCAGCACCGGCTGGTCGACCTGCCCGGCTACGGCTTCGCCAAGGTGCCGATCGCCGTCAAGGAGGAGTGGCAGGCGCATCTTGAGGCGTATCTCAGCGGCCGGATGTCGCTGCGTGGGCTGGTGCTGCTGATGGATATCCGCCACCCGCTGCAGCCGTTCGACAAGCTGATGCTCGACTGGGGCAAACGCGCGCAGATGCCGGTGCATGTGCTGCTGACCAAGGCCGACAAACTGAAGTTCGGCGCCACCCGCACGGCGCTGCTGGAGGTGCGAAAAGCGATCGGCAGCGACGCCACGGTGCAGCTCTTCTCCTCGCTGGATCGCAGCGGCCTCGACGAACTGCGCGCGCAACTCGACCGCTGGCTGCTGGCCGGCGACTCGACAGGTGAACAAGGCTAAAAAAGGGCCCGGCATACAGGGGGGGTGCCGGGCCACTAGCGTCTCTGGGGAAAACACTAGAAGAGACCACCGGGCAGACCCATGGAGTAAATCTGCCGGGGTGCCGGCTTGCGCCAGCGAAGAGTCAGACCGGGGCCGTACCTGAAAAGTTCCTGACAATCCTCAGTGCGCCTGATCCCAGTTGTCGCCGACGCCGATGCCGACCACCAGCGGCACCTTCAGCGCGGCGGCACCGTCCATCAGCCGCTCGATCTCGCGACAGAAGCGTTCGACCTCGCCCTCCGCCACCTCGAACACCAGTTCGTCGTGCACCTGCATGATCATCCGCGCATCGATGCCGTCGTCGCGCAGCCAGCGGTCGGTGGCGAGCATCGCGCGTTTGATGATGTCGGCGGCGGTGCCCTGCATCGGCGCGTTGATCGCGGTGCGCTCGGCACCCTGCCGGCGCGGCACGTTGCGGCTGTTGATCTCGGGCAGATAGAGGCGGCGGCCGAACAGCGTTTCGACGAAACCGCGCTCGGCCGCCTGCTTGCGGGTGCGATCCATGAACGCCTTCACGCCGGGATAGCGGGCGAAGTAGCGGTCGATATAGGCCTGCGCCTCACCGCGACTGACCTCGATCTGGCGCGCGAGGCCAAACGCCGACATGCCGTAGATCAGGCCAAAGTTGATCGCCTTGGCGCGTCGTCGCTGCTCGCCGCTGACCTGGTCGAGCGAGACTTCGAACACCTCGGCGGCGGTGGCGCGGTGAATATCCTCGCCATGGCTGAAGGCATCGAGCAGCCGCGCATCGTCGGAGAGGTGCGCCATGATGCGCAGCTCGATCTGCGAGTAGTCGGCGGCGACCAGCCTGTGTCCCGTCGGTGCGATGAAGGCCTGCCGGATGCGGCGCCCCTCCAGCGTGCGGATCGGGATGTTCTGCAGGTTCGGGTCGGTCGACGACAGCCGCCCGGTCGCCGCCACCGCCTGGTGGTAAGAGGTGTGGATGCGGCCGGTGCGGGCGTTGATCATCTCCGGCAGCTTGTCGGTGTAGGTCGACTTCAGCTTCGACAGGCCGCGGTGTTCGAGCAGCAGCTTCGGCAGCGCGTATTCGTGCGCCAGTTCGGCCAGCACCTCCTCGGCGGTCGACGGCGCGCCGGTCGGCGTCTTCTGCAGCACCGGCAGGCCGAGCTGCACGAACAGGATCTCGCCGAGCTGTTTCGGCGAACCGAGGTTGAACGGCTGCCCGGCCAGCGCGTGCGCCTGCTTCTCCAGCTCGATCAGCCGCGTGCCAAGTTCGTGGCTCTGCTGCGCCAGCAGCTCGCGGCTGACCAGCGCGCCGTGGCGCTCGATCCGCGACAGCACCGGCACCAGCGGCAGCTCGATCTGCTGCAGCACCGCCGCCAGCGCCGGCTCGGCCTGCAGCTTCGGCCACAGCGCGCGGTGCAGCCGCAGCGTGACGTCGGCATCCTCGGCGGCGTAGGCGGTGGCCTGTTCGAGGCCGACCTGATTGAAGGTCAGCTGCCTGGCCCCCTTGCCGGCGACGTCCTCGTAGCGAATCGTGTCGACGCCGAGATACTTCTTCGCGAGGCTGTCCATGTCGTGGCGCGTCGCGGTCGAATCGAGCACGTAGGATTCGAGCATCGTATCGAAGGCGATGCCGTTCAGCGCGATGCCGTAATTCAGCAGCACGTTGCGGTCGTATTTCAGGTGCTGGCCAAGCTTGGCGCAGCGCTCGTCCTCGAGCAGCGGCTTCAATCGTTCGAGTACCCAGTCGCGCGGCAGCTGCTCGGGCGCGCCCGGATAGTCGTGGCCGACCGGCACGTAGACGGCCTCGCCCGGCTCGATCGCGAACGAGACGCCAACGATCTCGGCATCCATGTAGTCGAGGCTGGTGGTCTCGGTGTCGAACGCGAACAGCTCCGCCTTCTGCAGCCGCTGCAACCAGTCGTCGAACTGCTCGCGTGTCGTCACCATCTGGTAGTCGTGCGCCGGTGCGTCGTCGGTCGCCGCCGGCGCGGCGGCACCGTGGGCCGACTCCAGCTCGTTGAACCAGGTGCGGAATTCGAGCTCGCGGTAGAGCTCGCGCAGCGTCTCGACATCGGCCGGCTGCGCGCCGAGATCGTCGGGGCCGACGTCGAGCTCGACGTCGGTATGAATGGTGGCGAGCCTGCGCGACAGGTAGGCCTGATCGCGCGCCGCCTCCAGCTTGGCCGCCATGCCCTTGGCGCCGCGCAGCGACAGCCCGGCGATGCGCGCCGGGTCGGCGTACAGCGCGTCGATATCGCCGATCTCGTTCAGCAGCGTCGGCGCGCTCTTCTCGCCGATGCCGGGTACGCCGGGTATGTTGTCGCTGGTATCGCCGACCAGCGCCAGGTAGTCGACGATCAGCGCCGGCGGCACGCCGAACTTGTCGCGCACCCCCTGCTCGTCGAGCGTGGTGTTGGTCATCGTGTTGACCAGCCGGATGCGGCCATCGACCAGCTGCGCCATGTCCTTGTCGCCGGTCGAGATGACGACGTCACGGCCGATGGCGGCGGCGCGCAGCGCCAGCGTGCCGATGACGTCGTCGGCCTCGACCCCCTCGACGATCAGCAGCGGCAGCCCGAGCGCCCGCACCAGCCGGTGGATCGGCTCGATCTGTGCGCGCAGTTCGTCCGGCATCGGCGGCCGGTGCGCCTTGTAGGCGGCGAACAGCTCGTCGCGGAAGGTCTTGCCCTTGGCATCGAAAACGACGGCGAGCGGGCTGTCGGGGAAATCCTTCTGCAGCCGCTTCAGCATACTGATCACCCCCTTGATCGCGCCGGTCGGCTGGCCGGTGGCGGTGGTCAGCGGCGGCAGCGCGTGGAAGGCGCGATATAAATAGGAGGAGCCGTCGACCAGAACGAGGGGCGCGCGGGCGTCGCTCATGCAGTTCTCCCGATGCAGGCGGGTGGAGAGACGGAGGGGCCGCGAGTCTACCATGCGGGGTGGCGTGAACTTTGAGGGGAGAGGCACTCATGGCGGTCTATACGGTGCTGACGCCGGGCGATATCGAGGCACTGGCGGTAACACTCGGGCTCGGTACGCCGCTGCAGTGGCGCGGTGTCGGTGCCGGCATCGAGAACTCCACCTATTTCCTGACCTGCCGGGAAGCGGCGGCCGCCCCGCGCGAGTACGTGCTTACCATCGCGGAGGCGGCGCATGTCGACGACGTCCGCTTCATCGCACGCTGGATGACGCGGCTGGCCGACAACGGCCTGCCAGTGCCGGCGCCGCGGTCTGCACCGAACGACAACGACCCGCTCCTGACGCTGTACGGCAAGCCGGCGATCGTCGTACCGAAAATCAATGGTGAGCACTTGCAAACACCGGAGACTGGTCACTGCGAGCAGATCGGCCGTTTCCTCGGCGCCATGCACCGCGTGGCGCTGCATTGCGGCGAGCAACATCGCAGCCCGCGCGGGCTCGACTGGCTGCAGCAGACCGCCACGCGACTGTTACCGCTGCTCGACAGCGCCGACCGTCTGTTACTCCAGGAGGAGCTGATCCGGCTCGACGCGCTGCGGGCGGCCGACCTGCCGGCCGGCATCATCCACGGCGACCTGTTCCGCGACAATGCGCTGTTCCGGCACGGGAGTCTGGCGGCCGTCATCGACTTCTTCATGGCCGGCAGCGGCCCGCTGGCCCTCGATCTGGCCATCGCCACCAATGACTGGTGCAGTCACCCTGATCATTCGCTCGATCCCGTCAGAACCCAGGCCATGCTCGCCGCCTACGAGCGCGAGCGCTCACTTACAGCCATCGAGCAACGGCTCTGGCCGCAGTTGCTCTGCCTCGCGGCAAGCCGGTTCTGGGTGTCGCGACTGCAGGCGCGGCTGGAACCGAGATCCGTCGGCGCAGGCGCGCTACCGGGCAGCAAGGATCCCGATGAGCTGCGCTCCATGCTGTTGCTGAGACGCCAGTAACAAGCCAACCCGCCGCCGAAACCAATTTGTTACCGACAAGCTCGCCACAGGTAACACAAAATAAAATTCATTAAATAATTTAAATTCATACTGTTATGAATTGTTTCAGAGAAGTTTCAGGAAATCCGATATTCCCGATTTTGTGGTGACGGTAACAAAATTCTCTAAGCCGCTATTGACGAACTTTCGACCAAGCGTTACCTTGTTGTCACCATCAGTAACAAATTCGGCGCAGCCAAAAGCAGCGCCGCCCAAGCGGTGCCAAAGGAGGCAACATGAAATTCGCAACTGCTACCGCGGTTGTACTGGCGAGCGCACTGAGCGCTCTGGCCCACGCAGAGAGCGCCGTCAACGCAGCGCCCACCCAGCTGCTGGCCATGAATCAGGTGACCGCCAACTGGATCGAACCGAAACTGAAAGCCCCGGCAATGGCTGCGCCGACCGCCAAAGCCCATGCGGAGCTGGCTGAGCTGGCGCTGAACAGGATCAACGCCAAGCTCGAACGGCAACTGGAACAGCGCCTGGAGCGCGACCTGGCCGATCCACGCTGAACAGATATCCGTAAGCGCTGCCGACCCCGGGAGAGTCGGCAGCGTGGCAGTACCGCTGTAACCCTCCCATTCAGGTCTCTCAACCTCTGATGTTTCCGGCCTCGTGCGCTCCGCGCCGAGGCCTTTTTTTCGTCCGTCGGAAATGCCCAGCCGCACTCAGGGCTGCAGACATTCGACGAACGTACGGCCAAATGCCGCGAAAAACCGGACAAACCCGTCGACCTCCAGCGGCGCACTTTCGGCCATCAGGTCGAGCTGCCCCCGTCGCGGCGCGGCGCTCGCCAGCATCGTCTGCAACGCCCTCGGCTCGAACTGCGGCTCGGTGAAGACGCAGCCGATGGCGCCGGCGTCGATCTGCCGCTGCAGGGCGAGCAGGTGGCGCGCGCCCGGTTGCTGCTCCGGCGTCGCCGCCCAGGTGGCGGCCCGCTGCAGGCCGTAATGCCGCTCGAAGTGCGCATAGGCGTCGTGGACGACAAGGTAGGGGCGGGGAGCGGGCAGCGCGTCGAACGCCGCCTTCAGCTCGGCATCGACGGCGCGCAGCTGCCCGGCAAAGCGACGGGCATTGCCCTGCCAGCGCTCGCGCTGCGCCGGCTCCCGCTGGCTCAATCGCTCGGCGATCGTCGTCGCCATCGCGATCGCCCGCTCCGGGTCGAGCCAGGGGTGGCCATCCTCGTGGTGATGATGTTCGTCATCGTGATGATGGTGGTGCGCGGTGACGTCGACATCGTCACCCAGCATCACCACCCGCTCGACCGGCAACCGCGCCAGCGGCTGCTGCAGGAACCCCTCCAGCGTCGGACCGATCCAGAGCACCAGCGCCGCCTGCTGCAGGCGCTGGCGATCGGAGGGGCGCAGCTGGTAGTCGTGGTGCGACTGCCCGGGCTCGATCAGCAGGTCGACCCGCGCCGGATCGCCGGTGACAGCGACCGCGATCAGCTGCAGCGGACGGATGGTGGCGAGCAGCGTCGGTGCGGCCAGTGTCGGCAGCGGTATCAACAGGGCCAGCAAGACCAGCAACGCGGCGGAACGGCGCGCAAACGGCATGCATCTCTCCGGGAATGAATGAAAGGGGTCGACGGCGGGAAAATGTGCAATAGAATAACATTTCTTCTCAAGGCAGCCCTCCCCATGCCGCGCGCAACCGACCTGGCGTTTCGCTCCCACGATCACGCCCACTGCATCGACAGCGCCATCGGCGCCGCCCAGCGTATCTGCGAGGCACGCGGCGCGCGGCTGACGACACTGCGACGACAGGTGCTGCAGCTGGTCTGGCAGAGCCACCAGCCGCTCGGCGCCTACGCCATCCTCGAACAGCTCGGCGACCGCCAGGCGGAGAACGACGGCAAACCGCGCCGGCTGGCACCACCCACCGTCTACCGCGCGCTCGAATTCCTGCAGGAGCAGGGCCTGGTGCATCGACTCAGCTCGCTCAACGCCTTCATCGGCTGCTCCCACCCGGGTGAGCACCACCACAGCCAGTTCCTGATCTGCCGGCAGTGCCAGACCGTGGTCGAGATCGCTGACGCCGGCATCGATCAGGCGATCCAGCAGGCTGCCACCAAAGCAGGCTTTGCCAACGACGGTGCCGGCGTCGAGATCACGGGGTTGTGCCCCCGCTGCCGGAGCACGCCATGACGGCTCTGCTGGCACTGCGCGAGGTGACGCTGGCGATTGGCGAGCGGCGCGTGCTCGACCGCGTCTCGCTGCAACTGCGGCGCGGCCAGATCCTCACCGTCATCGGCCCCAACGGCGCCGGCAAGTCGAGCCTGCTGAAGATCGCGCTGGGGCTGGTGACGCCCAGCAGCGGCAAGGTCGAGCGCACTGACGGCTGTCGCATCGGCTACATGCCGCAGCGACTGCAGCTCGACCCGACGCTGCCGATCAGCGTCGGCCGCTTCCTGGCGCTGGGCTGTAACAACAAAGAGGGTCGCAACGATGCCCAACGAGTCGAGGCGGCCTTGGGTGAAACGGGTGTCGCCCACCTGCGGCACTCACCGCTGCAGGCGATCTCCGGCGGCGAACTGCAGCGCGTGCTGCTGGCGCGCGCGCTGCTGCGCGACCCCGACCTGCTGGTACTCGACGAGCCGGCGCAGGGGGTCGACCTGGCCGGCCAGACCGCGCTCTACGAACTGATCGCGACACTGAGCCGCCGCCTCGACTGCGGCGTGCTGATGGTGTCGCACGACCTGCACTGGGTGATGGCGCAGACCGACGAGGTGATCTGCCTCAATCATCACATCTGTTGCCGCGGCCACCCGGAACAGGTCGGCAGCGACCCCGCCTACCGCGCGCTGTTCGGCGCGGTTCCCGGCATCGCGCCTGGCACGACGCTCGCTCCCGCGCTGGCACCCTACCTTCATCACCACAACCACGAGCACGACCTGCACGGCGATATCGTCGCCACGACCGGCACCGGCGACGACGACTGCTGCGAGCACCACCATGGCTGAGTTCCTGTTGCTGGCACTGCTGGCCGGTGTCGTGGTCGCCATCGGCACCGGTCCGCTCGGCACGCTGGTGGTGTGGCAGCGACTCGCCTATTTCGGCGACACCCTCGCGCACTCGGCGCTGCTCGGTGTCGCCTTCGGCCTGCTGCTCGCCGTCAACCCGTGGTGGACCGTACTCGGCGGCTCGCTGTTGCTGGCACTGCTGCTGGGGCTGCTGCAGCGTAATCCGCAACTGAATGCCGACAGCCTGCTCGGCATCCTGTCGCATGGCAGTCTTGCGTTGGGACTGGTGACACTGAGCCTGGCAGACAATGTGCGCGTCGATCTCGGCAGCTATCTGTTCGGCGATCTGCTGGCGGTGGGGCGCGAGGAGCTGGCGCTGATTTTCACCATCACCGCCATCGTGCTGCTGTTGCTGTGGCGATACTGGGATGGGCTGGTCGCACTCACCGTGCATGCCGAATTGGCGGCAGTGGAAGGGTTGCCGGTTACGCGGCTGCGACTGCTGCAACTGCTGATGATGGCGGCACTGGTCGCGGTGGCGATGAAAGTGGTCGGCGTGCTGCTGATCACCGCGCTGCTGATCATTCCGGCCAACATCGCGCGGCCATGGTCGCGCAGCCCGGAGCAGATGGCACTGCTGGCAGCACTGGCCGGCGCGCTCTCGGTGGTGGCCGGCGTCGGGCTGTCACTCTGGCTCGACACACCCACCGGCGCCTCGGTCGTGGTCTGCGCCGCACTCGGTTTCGCATTGTCACTGGCGCTGCGACGCATCGCACGTAGTACACGAGCGCAATAAGTTCTACGCGGAGAAACCTCTGGAAGAACTTTTTTGCAAAAGAGAGACTTCTTTCACGCTTTCGCCCTGCCGCAATCGCAGACAATCCGTCACGCATCAACGCGGACAGTCACCCGCCGTCGGTGCGACAAGGGTTCAGGGAGCAGGTTTGCCATGGAAGCGGCGCCAAGGAAGCACCATTCGTATTTGCCGAATACATTGTTCACCCGCCCCTGACAGACCGTTCTTCGAAGGAACGGATTAATCTGAGAGGGCTCTCCATGCAAAACATCGTACCGGCAGGTCGTCAGCGGCAGCGAGGTCAGGGAATGACCGAGTACATCATCATCGTTGCACTGATTGCCGTCGCCGCCATCGGCACGTTCAGGTTCTTCGGTCAGACAGTACGCAACCAGGTAGCCGGGCTCGCCGCCGAGGTGTCGGGGCAGAGCGGCAGCACGGCACAGGGGAACGCGGCCACTGCTGCGGACAATGCGGCAACCGAGGCCAACCAGAACAAGAACCTTTCCAATTACTACGAGGGAAACCAGGAATAATCGTCGGTCATGTCAGCGGACAGGCTCCATGGCCTGTCCACTGGTCGACTGCAGAACCTGGAGCCATCCTGCTTCCATATCGATTCGACTTTTCGATCAGATTTTCGCTTGCCAATGGATGAGCAATGAAGCGAGCACAGGGAAGTGTCCTCCCCTATGTAGCGGTGCTACTGGTCGTACTGGTTCTGTCGATCCAGTACGTCTACAGCGCCTACAAACTTTCCAATGAGTCGACCCGGTTGCAGAACACTGCTGACGCGGCCGCCTACAGTGCCGCCGTGGCGGCGGCGCAGGGCTACAACTTCATGGCACTGTCCAACCGCGCGATGGTGGCCAACCAGATAACGATCGCTCAGTTGACCACGATGATGTCGTGGATGCGCATGTTGCGGACCTTTTCCGGCACGATCAATTCGATCGCGCAGTACATCCCCTATGTCGGGCAGATCAGCTCTGCCATCGACTACTGGATCGAGGTGGCCCAAGGAGTCGTAGAAATGGCGATGCCCGTCCTGCAGGGGGCTGTCAACACCTACCTCTACGATCTTTCATCAAAGCAGCGCTTTTATCAGCAGATCTCCGACCGGTTTCGGTCTGTCGACCTCATGCAGGAAGTGGTTGAAAGGAACGACCCCGATGTCGACTACAGCTTCGCCACGTTGAGCCTGATGTCGACGGTCGCACACGCCTCCCATACCCGCAGCGACTGTCAGGCCGAGGCCGAGGCGGCGGAGTCGAATGGTGGCGAATCCCGTGGCGCGGCCAGCGACGATGCCCGCTTTCGATGCCGGCAATTCCGCAATGTCATGCTTGCATCGAAAGATGGTTTCACCGAGGACAGGCTGTACGATCTGATGAGCCTGCCTCCCATGCAAGGAGTCCCGGCTGGCAGAGCACCGTCGAGAGGCGGTAGCTGGAGGCCGGAGTGGAGGCCGTGGCAAACCGCGTTGACACTGGTTCGTGCGGGCGGGACGACGATGGGAGGCACCTCGGAGGCCACCCCGTTTGGCACCTGGACGGCGCTCGACACCATTTCGATTCACGGCAGCACCGAATGGGTCAGACCGGGCAGCAGCTCCCGAACGGTCAACTACGGCGAGCTGATCAAGATGGGCGCCGGCTCGGCCATCTCCGGTGACGAGGCCTGCGGTCAGTGCCACTTCATGCACGAGGGAACGGCCTACTGGAACACAAACCCACGCGCTTCGATCTGTACCGATCCGTGGCACGAAGACAACCGCCACAGCAACGACCCGGAAACCATCACCAATGCCGTACTGGATTTCCTGAGTACCGGAGAGCTCAGCTGCAGCGAACTGCGCGACGAATACCAGGAGGAGATCTCCGGTGGCATGTACGGTGGCCTGCAACCGTTCGCCGATGTCAGGGAGCGGGGGCTGGTTCAGGATCGGGACCGCCTGATGATCTACCTGCGCAAGGACCGACGCCATCTGCGGGCTTACAGCGCCACCGATTTCGGCACCGGCGCCACGCGCGAGACGCGCATCGACCGCCATGAAGGTGCTGTCAGCAATAGCCTGCACGCCGCCGCTGCCGCGACAGTCACCTTTCGCCGCGATAACGATCGCTGGATGCTGAACGGATCGCGTCGCGTCGATGGACGCATCGAGTTCGGCAACAGCTACAACCCGTTCTGGGAAGCACGACTCGATCCACTGACAGCGCAGGAAAAGATCAGTGTGACTGCGTTGAAGAGCAGCGGAGGGTGATCCGATGGTTGGTCTCGTATCGCCCGATGTGAGGGCGAAGCACGGCATAAATGCTGAGCTTTTGGTGCTCGATGAGGAATAGGAAAGTGAAGGTGTCTCAAGCGCTGCTGGTGGCAGGGTTGGTGCTGACGGCTGGTGTTGGCGCCAGCGCCGAAGATCATCCCGATGCATTTTTTTTCGAAGATGACGCCAAGTGGTCTCATGACATGGCCCGAAGGCATCAGGAAGCGATAAAGCGCACCGGCAAAGAGGTCGATGCGTATCTTTCATGGGCCGAGTCGACACGCTCACGAGAGTTGCCCAGCTACTGGTGGTCGCGCCTTTCCAGCGTCTACCGGCGGGAACTCGATCTTCTGCAGAAGGATATCGACGATACCCGCAGACGCTTTGCCGGCCGAAATCCCGAGTGCATCCGTGCGCTGGATGAGTTCGAACACGGTGGTTTCGCCCAGGTTCGCGCGGAATACGCGGAATACGCACGGGAAAAGCCAAAGCACGAATGGTTTGGGGGAGCACCCAGCGTGTATTCCCACTTCCCCAATGCCACCTGCTTGATCAGACATGACAATGTCAGAAAGGCGACTGAGGATCTGCGAAGGGTTCGGAGGCAGAGTAGTCAATAAGGATGCGGAGCGTATTCAGCCACGGCTCCACTGCGAAGGCGATATTTCCAGGGATTGCGATGAAGAAAATAACTGAAGTGTTGAGCGAGCCTATCCGGCGAAAGAAAGCTCGCGAGCTTGCCAGCACTCACGGTCGATCGCCTCGACACCGCCAGCGTGGCCAAGCGGTGGTCGAGTTTCTGGTCGCTGCCAGTTTCGTGTTGGTGCCGATGCTGTTTCTGGTCACCTATCTGGGAAAAATCGGCGATGCCCAGCATCGGGCCCATGAGGGTGCTCGGTATGGTGTCTGGGAGTCGGCGCGAACAGGAAAAAGCGCCGTGCGCATACGTCATGAGATCGATCGCCGCATTCTGCAGCATCCCTACCGGCCGATCGACAGCGTGCTCGATGGGCAGGCGAGCCGAACGGATCAATTGGCGCTGGACCCGATCTATTACCACCGTGCCGACACCGGCGAGTACGGGCCAATACTCCTCTCCGCGCAAAGCAGCTTCAACGAGACGACCCTCGTTGACGAGTCGCCTGATGCTGCCAGCTACCAGGAACGTGTCTCGACAGCCAGGAGAAGGCTGGCAATCATCGATGTCAACGACCGCGGCCTGATGATGGCAAATGTCGAATTCTCACTGCAGCCAACACGCTGGCTCGATCTCGCCAACTTCCGTCAGCGCGCCTGGAACACGATGCTGACCGACAGCTGGCGCGCCGTGACCCGAGACGCGGTGGAGGATCGTATCGACTCGGCAATCCTGGCCCGCAGCAGCTTCATCGACGGGCCGATACTGGAGATGGCCACCGAGGTCGCCGCGATGGTTGGACTGGAGGAGTGGGCGGCGCTGGAACCGGGATACATCGAGCACGATGTGGTTCCGTGCAGCCGGGTTGTCGGTGGCTCGGGAGATGAAGATGCGTGCCTGTGAATTTCCCGAAGCGCTCCGGCAACTTTTTCGCACTGGCCTGCTACTGATGCTGTTCTGCTCGTTTTCAACAGGCGCTGACGAGCGCCCGCTGATTCCATTTCCGGAGGATGTGCAAATCACCGTCGTCGGCGAGCAGCTGAAAGTTTACGGCTTGCCGCTGATGGCCTACGAGTTTCATTCCTCGGCAACGGTGGCGTCGGTAGCCACGTTCTATACGACGGCATGGCGCGAAAACAGCGATGCGTCGGATGCCGACCAACCCTACATCGAAACCGAACTCGGCGACTGGAAAGTGCTGTCGCGACTGGAGCTCGGCCACAACATCACGGTGCAACTGCGCGATACCGGCATTCACGGCACGCATGTGCTGGTCGGGGTGTCGCCACTGCCGACCTATCTGCTGACGAAGCGGAGAAACCGGGTCGACATCAACATACCGCTGCTCGGCGGCGCCAGGGTGACATCGGTGGTGGCGAGCAGCGACCGCCGCAAACTCTCCGAGGTCTACTGGCTGATCAGCAATGACAGTGTCGATACGTTTCTCGGCCGGTATCGCCGGCACCATGAAGAGAACGGCGCGACGGTGAACGGCTACCGCCTGGTGAAGGATGACGGCCACCAGTCGCAGGCCGGATCGCTACAGGTCTCAACCAAAGCGGGGAGCTATCGCTACGACGCGATGATCACCGAGAACCGCAAGATCCACGTGACGGCGATATGGAGCCCACCATGAAATCTTTTCGTCGATGCCGACAGTCCGGGCAGGCCATGGTCGAGTACGTGGTCGGACTGCTGGTGGTCTACATCATTCTGTTTGACCTGAGCGCATGGAACGGACGGACTGCGGTCGAGGTGCTGACAGAGGCGTTCCAGAACAGCCACCACGGATACGAATATGCACTGTCACAGCCCACGCTGGACTAGCGCGGAAAACCGAACTTCGGAATAGCGGTTGAGGTGTCAGAAATTGATGAAAGCGACGATCGCCAGGTACCGATATCCACTCGCGCTGCTGCTCTCGCTGTTGTGCGCACTGGCGGCGACATGGCTGGCGAGAAACTATCTGGAAATGAAGGAGCGCGAGATTCGGCAAAATCTCTCGTCGAGCCAGAATCTGGTGGAGGTGGTCGTCGCCAGTCGAGATCTCGCTGCCGGCAGCGAGATCAGCGGGCAGACGATGAGTGTCCGGAAAATACCTGGGGCCTATCTGCCCGATGGCGTGGTCCGGCCAGCACGATTTTCCGAGGTCGAAGGGATGACGATATCGGCGCCGATTGGCTCCGGTCGGCTGCTGATGCGGCACAACATCAAGAATATCGCCCGCGTCGACAAGTTCTCCGATCTGCTGGCGCCCGGTCAGAGAGCCCTGACCCTGGAAGTCGACGGCACGTCGAGCATCGAGTACATGCTCGAAGCGGGCGATGTCATCGACCTGGCGATCAAGAGTCGCAACGGCGAGCGCTTCGCGCCATTGCTGGAGCGGATCACCGTGCTTGCCACCGGCAAGGTGACAACGGCCGATCCGATCATGCCGGGCGCCTACAAAAGAGCCGAATACCAGACGCTGACGATCGGCGTCGACAGCGCCAAGGTGGCGACCATTCTGCTGGCGAACAGCAGGAAGGAGCTGGTCTTCCTGCTGAGAAACGAGAATGACAGGGATCGCTCCCGCTATCTCGTCGATGCCGGACGCACGATAGAGGTCATTGTCGGTGGCGGTGGCGGTGGCGGTGGAGAGGAGGGCGGGTTGACGGTCAGAACCGAGCTCGCATCCGCGCGGCGAGTGGACTCGGTCATTGGCAGGAATGCCGAAGGACGGCTGTTGCGAAGAGCGGATGTCTCATCGCAAAGATTGGCTGTTGTATCTGAAAAGGAAGTCGCACTTGTCGATGAAGAGAACTGAAAAGTCAGCAGGAGCGTTCGCACGGACGCTGAGTGTCTGTCTGATCGCCACGCTGTTGGCCATCGCGGGTGTCGTGCCGGCGATGGCGACGCCGTTGCCAACCGGTCACGCCTCCCGCCATCTGTCGCTGGAGCCCGGGCAGGTCTCGCTGATCCATTTCCCCGGCATCCACCGTGTGGCGATCGGCGATCCGAAAGTCATCAGCTACAAGACCGTGGATGAGGACAACATCCTGCTGGTCGCCTCGGAAAGCGGCAAATCCAACGTTCATATCTGGGGCGACGGCGATCGACAGGTGCGCTACTGGGTCAGTGTCGGTCGGCGCACGATCGGTAAGGATCTGGAGATCGCGCGTGCGCTGCTGAAGGGAATCGAGCGGATATCGATCTATCCACTCGACGACAAGGTCGTGGTGGAGGGAGAGATATCCGACACCGAACTGGTGAAGATTCAGTCGCTGCAAAAGCTGGTCCCCGACGCGGTCATCGCGGTGACACCGCGACGACTGGTTCCCGCCCGCACGGTGCGTATCGATGCGTTACTGGTGGAGATATCGACCGGCGATCTGCACAGCATCGGCATCGACTGGGCGGATTCGATGTCCGGTCCGGCGGTCGGTTTCCACAAGACCTTCCAGTCGGACAACCGTTTCCTGATCTATGAAGAAGATCCCAGCGATGTCAACGAAGGCATCGTCTCGACCTTCGATATCGGCGACCGCAGCTTCTTCTCCTACTTCGGCATCACCTCCCACCTGCTGTCGCGTATCAACCTGCTCAGCGAAGCGGGCAGGGCGACAGTCCTGACGGCACCGAAGCTAACCACGCTGGATGGACAGGAGGCACGTTTCCAGGTCGGCGGCCAGTTTCCGATCCCGTTCATCGACAGCAACGGGGCGCTGACCGTGGAACGGCAGGACTATGGCGTGCTGCTCAACGTGACGCCGGTGGTCGATGGCGACCTGATCAACATGAACGTCAAGGTGGAGCTGAGCGATATCGACCGCTCGGTTCAGGTGAACGGCATCCCCGGTCTGAAGCGGCGCAATACCGAAACCTCAGTGCAGCTGCGCAACAACGAAACCGTCGCCATATCTGGCCTGTTCCAGATCGACGAGAGCCAGTCCGACAACAAGGTCCCGCTGCTGGGCGATATCCCCGTCATACGGAAACTCTTCTCGTCGGAGAACAGAGACCTCAAGGACCGGCAGGTCGTCGTGCTGATCACACCGAAGCTGATCAGCGCAGGCGATGACAACGACCGCGCAATGAGCGGATTCGCGCGCGAACAGCTGATCAAACATCGGGAGCGACTGACGATCGATCAGTCGCTGATGGAGTAGCACGATGCAGATCGTCGTAAGAACGCGACGCGGCGCCCTCGTCGGCCGGGTCATGGTCGACCGGGAGCGGCTGGTCATCGGTCGCGACGCCGAAGCGGGGCTGCGACTGAATGGCTGGAAGGTATCCGCCGAACACGCGGCCATCCAGCAGGCGGATGCGCAGTTTTTCGTGCGCGACCTGGGATCGAGAACCGGCACCTTCGTCGACGGAAAAAAGGTGGCCGATTTCGGTCCGCTGCTTAAAGGGCATCAGATCGGTATCGGCGACTACAACATCGAGGTGATGGACGCTGGCACGGAAACCCGCAAGGAGAGCACTGCCCCCGCCATCGCAGCTGCAACGGCGATGCAGGAGCGAACGGCGTGCGTCACGGTGGATGCCCCCTCGCAAGCGAAACTGCCCAGTGTGGTGAGGCCGCAGGCAAACGCGGAACTGACAGCACTGGTACGGCAGTGGAAGCGAGCCATTCATCAGCAGGTGATCAGCGCCATCGATCTCCGCCGCATCGATGTCAGCGGCCTGGACGATACCGCGCTGCGCACCATGACGGCGGAGCTGGTGGCGGAAATCATCGCCGGCATGAACGGCATCCCTCCCGAACTGGATCGTCGCCAGCTCGGCAAGCAGGTACTGGAGGAGGCTGTCGGACTCGGGCCGATCGAAGATCTGCTGGCAAGATCCGACGTCAGCGAAGTCATGGTCAACGCATTCGACGAGGTCTATTTCGAGAGCAACGGAACCATTCTGCGCTCGGAAGTGACCTTCATGGACGACAGCGCCGTGATGAGCGCCATCGAGCGCATCGTGGCGCCGCTGGGGCGGCGCATCGACGAAAGTTCGCCGATGGTCGACGCACGGTTGAAGGATGGCTCGCGCGTCAACGCCATCATCCCGCCGCTGGCGGTGAAGGGGCCCTGCATCACGATACGGAAGTTCATGGCGGAAAAGCTGACCGGCGATCATCTGATCGGATTCGGCTCGGTCAGTCCGGCGATGGTTCGGTTCCTGGAGCTTGCGGTCACCCGCAAGCTGAACGTGGTCATCTCCGGCGGCACCGGTTCCGGCAAGACCACACTGCTGAACGTACTCTCGAACTTCATTCCATCCAGCGAGCGCATCGTCACCATCGAGGATGCGGCGGAACTGCGCCTGAACCAGCCGCATATCGTGTCGCTCGAATCCCGCCCGCCGAACCAGGAGGGGAAGGGTGCCGTGGGAATACGCGATCTGGTGCGCAACTCACTGCGCATGCGACCCGATCGCATCGTTGTCGGCGAATGTCGCGGCGGAGAGGCGCTCGACATGTTGCAGGCGATGAATACCGGACACGATGGGTCGCTGACCACGGTCCACGCCAACTCGCCGAGAGATTGTGTGTCACGCCTGGAGGTTCTGGTGCTGATGTCCGGCATGGAGCTGCCGGTGATGGCGATACGGGAACAGATTGCCTCGGCGATCAATCTGATCGTGCAGCAGACGCGCTTCTCCTGTGGATCGCGAAAAATCACCAGCATCAGCGAAGTCACCGGTATCGAGGGCAGCGTGGTGCAGCTGGCGGAGATCTTCAGGTTCCAGCAGCTCGGCTACGGCGAGGATGGCCGTGTCCGGGGCCGCTTCACCGCCACCGGCATCATTCCGGAGTTCTGCGAGCAGATGGCGCAACGCGGCATCAACGTCGATCTGTCGATGTTCGACAAGGAGAGCGACGCACATGGCTGACAGGGCAGCCGCGATCCACCCGGTAGCGGGGGGCAGCGCATGATCGTCGCCATCGGCCTGCTGATCTGCATCAGCCTCGGCGTGCTCGGTTACCTGCTGCTGACCTCGGCCGGCGGCGTGGCCCGCCAGTACGACGCACAGATGGAGAGCGCCGCCAACATCCGGCTGGCCGAGCTGTTCATCTTCGTGGATGCGCGAACGCTGAGAAGAATCTGTCTGGCGGCGTTCTTCGTCATCGCCATCCTGACACTGCTGGTGACGGGGAATGGCGTGCTGGCTGTTGCGGTCGGCGCAGTGGTGATGCTCGCCCCCACGCTGGGTGTTTCCCTGCTGCGAAAGTGGCGCATCAAACGCTTCAGCAGAAATCTGCCGGACACCCTGCAGTCGTTGGCCAACATGCTTCGCTCCGGCCTCAACCTGGCGGGCGCGCTCGAATTCGTCGTGCAGGATGACGAAGGCCCTGTCGGCCAGGAGTTCGGGCTGTTCCTGAACGAACTGAAGATGGGTGTGCGGTTCGATCAGGCGCTCGACAATATGTATGCCCGCATTCCGACACCCGACATGCAACTGGTGATCGCCGGACTGAAGATCTCGCGCGAGATCGGTGGCGGCCTCGCCGATGTGATGGCGCGCCTGGCCGACACCATTCGCCGGCGCATCGAAATGGAGGGAAAAATCGACAGCCTGACGGCGATGGGAAAACTGCAGGGCGTGGTGATGACGCTGCTCCCCATCGGCGTCGGCTACGCCATCTACCTGATCGAACCGGAAGCGATGATGAAGCTGTTCACCACATGGCATGGCTGGGTCGCCTGCTTCGTCATCGTCGTGCTGGAAGTGGCCGGCTTCTTCGTCATCCGCAAGATTGTGGATATCGACGTATGAGCATGGATATCTCGCTCTACAAGTATCTGGCGCTGCTGCTGCTTCCGCTGTCGCTCGGCGGCATCTATCTGTCGCTGGCGGGCATCCGCCGCGACATTCCGGACGAGCAGCGGGAATACCTCGATCCATTGCCGCGCGGCCTGCGTGCCATCTGGCCGCTGGTGAACCTGTTCAGCTACTACGCCGGCGAGCGTCTGCCGGTCGACTGGCTCGAACGTTTCGCCTCCTGGCTGCGCCGGGCGGGGCTGAACTATTTCATGTCGCCGTCTCAACTGGTGGGGCTGCAGATCACCTCCAGCCTGATGATGGCCATACTCTATCTATTCGGCGCCTCGATGCTGGGGATGTTCTCTGCCGGCTATCTGTTGCTGTCACTGCTGCTCGGTTTCTTTCTGCCGCTGCTGTCGGTGCGTGACCTGAAAAAGCGCCGGGAGAAAACCATCGTGCGCAGCCTGCCGACCTATCTCGATTTTCTGACGATGGCCACGCAGGCCGGCCTGAACATGACCGGCGCCATTCACCAGGCGGTCGACAAGGGGCCGGAATCACCGCTGAAGATGGAGTTCAAGAAATTCCTGCGCGACCTGCGGGCCGGCATGGCCAAGGACGATGCGTTCCGGGCCATGGATCAGCGCCTGGAGATTCGCGAGATCAACGCCTTCGTCACCGCGGTGATCCAGGCTGAACGAACCGGCGCCGCCATCGGCGAGACGCTGAAAATTCAAGCCGATCAGCGGCGATCCGAACGTTTCCTTCACGCAGAGAAGCTGGCGATGCAGGCGCCGGTCAAGATGATTTTCCCGCTGGTGGCGTTCATTTTTCCGACCACGTTCATCGTCATCTTCTATCCCATCGGCATCAAACTGATGGAGTCACTCTGATGCGGCTTGTTTGTTCAGGAGCGCTCGTCGTCGATGGCATCGGTGATGCGGCAACCTTCGGAACCCGTCTGCTGGGCTGGTTCCATCCAAGGTTCAGGAATTGCCGTGGCGTTCTACTTCACCCCTGTCGCTCCATCCATACCCTGTTCATGCCGAGGGCCATCGATGTGGTCTTTCTTTCCGCGCGCCGCGAGGTGTGCGGCATCGTCGAAAACCTGGCGCGCAATCGCCATGCACGCCGTCGCGAGGCCGCCTACGTGCTCGAACTTCCCGCCGGCATGGCGGCCCGCCATGGTATTCATCTGGGACAGGTGCTCGATCTTGAACATTGACGGCCTCTTGCAGATTCGCGGATCTGATTCTTCACACTCTCACATTGCGTTGACAGGAAAGTTTGCACGCATCTGTGCACGGGTTTCGCTGGTTTCGCTTATGGCGCTCACCGGCTGCGCGACCGGCGGCAACGCACAGCGAAACGACTACGTCGCGCGCTACGAGCTGGCGGGCAAGTATTACAACAACGGCCTCTACAGCGATGCCGAGCGCGTGTTGCTGGAACTCGCAAGGCAAACGCCGGACAACTACGACGTGCTGTTTCGGCTCGGCAACATCTATGTGCGAACCGGCCAGTTCGAGGCGGCGGAGCGCGTCTATCAGCACTGCGTGAAGATCGATCCGTCACAGCCGAAAGGCTGGTACAACCTGTCCCTGTTGCGAGTCAAGCAGGCGATGTACCTGGTGGAAGAAGGGCGTACGAAAAGCGCAGCACAAGCGCCCGAATTCGGGCGCCACTTCGACCGGCTGGAGCAGGGGCTGATGAATGTCATCGGCGAGGGCGGCTGATGATGTATGCCGTTACTGGCGGCAGCAGGCGTGCGCGCGGGCAGGCGATGCCGGAGATGCTGATCGTCTTTCCGCTGGCAGTGATTCTGCTGATGAGCATCGTGCAGCTGGCCCTGCTCTATCGCGCCAAGGCGACGCTGAACAATGCCACGTTTCTGGCGGCGCGCGCTGGCTCGCTGAACAACGGTTTCACCGATCCGATGGAAAGTGTGTTCCTGCAGCGCATGGCGGCGCTCGGAAAGATCGATCCGCAACGCAAGAGTGACAGCACCACCGCCGGCTTCTACGCCGCGCCATCCGAATTGAGGCTGCAGCGTGTACAGGCGGAAACCCGCGCTTACCACCACTACGACCTGATCGACGTGCTGTTTCCGTCGAGGGCGGTGTTCAACCATTTCGCCGTGGCCGTCAACGAACTGGAGCCCTGTTCGGGACAGAACTGTCCCGGCGGCGGCAGCTTCAGACTCTCTGGCCAGCGGGTGATGCAGATCCCCAACAACAATCTCGACGCCCGCGACAGCAACGCGTACCTCATCGCCGACAGTCAGGTAACGCTGCAGGACGCCAACCTGCTGAGCATACGCAGTCGCTTCTGTTATTCGCTGGAGGTGCCCGTCGCCAATTTCATCATCTGGCGCACCTACGGCAACCTGTTTCGCAACGACCCCGATTGGGCGCTGTGTCAGCAGCACTTGCCCGGCGAGTATGCGATTCCACTGATCGGCCACTCGGTGGTTCGAATGCAGTCGCCGTTTCGCTGCGAGGGCGATGTCGACGACGGCGTCGATTGCGAAAACATCTGACCTCATGAGCGTTGTCCGCAGGGAAGTTATCCGAAACAAGCAAGGAGGCAATCCGAATGAAAAATGCACGGCCGTTGATCCTGAACAATCCGCTCTGCACGAAGTTTTTTCTGTTCACACTGTTCGCCGTCTGCAGTGGTATGGCTCAGGCGCTGAGTGAGCATCAGGCAGCCGTGCCCCATGCCACCTCCGCCGTCGTGGTTAACCAGGCACATCGCGGCATCGAACGGATTGCACTGGCAGCGGGCCGGATGATTTACAGCAATGACGTCGACAATGAGGGTTATCTGCCGGCGCATTCGATTGCCGTGATCGCCGATCAGCAGTCGCGCGTTTTCGACTACAGCGCCGGTCTCACCGCGTTCCAACTCGGCGACCGCGCCGAAGTGGCGCTGCGCGAGCAGGGCTACCACATCGTCTTTCGCTGTATGCGCTCAGCCTGCGGCGACAGCGACGGCTGGCGACTGTTTCTCGGCGATGCGCTGGCCGGCAGCGAAAGTTCGCAGTACTACCTGCTCGCCTCACGGGAAATCGACGGCCGCCGGCGGGAGTACGCCCAGTACTACGTCGCCGACCTGCACGGCCGACCGCGACTGCTGCTGAATACATTCGTCGGTCAGCCGCTCGAAACACGCGCCACCGATCCGACTCATCCGCTTCCTCTCTATTTTTCGCCGGGCAGCGCAGAACTCACGCTGCCGGTGCGCGAAGCACTGCGCGATTGGGTCGACAGTGCCAGCCTGGCGGCGGGCAGCACGATCGAGATCACCGGCTATGCCGATCCGCAGGGGCTGACGGCGCAGAACCAGGCACTGTCACAACGGCGAGCGGAAGTGGTCGCCCGCTGGCTCGGAGCCGAGACGGCAATGGCGGATATCCGCATTACTGCTGTGGCCGGTGGTGTGGATACGCAAGCCGGGCAGGCAGATGGCCGCTCTCTGGCGGATGGCCGGCGTGTGGAACTCCGCGTCGTGCCGGCCAAGGCTACTGATACCGACAAGGTCGCGCTCCGGCAACAGGAGTGAGTGCGAAGAACGCATATTTTTTGGAGTGATCATGAACATGGAGAAGCACGTGACACTGGGAAAAATTGGTATTGGCATGGTGGTGTTGGCACTACTCATGGGTTGCAGCACGGGTGGTGATGGCGGTGGTGGCAGTGGTGGCAGTGGTGGCAGTGGTGGTGGCAGCGGGAACCACGATACCGCGAATGACGACACCTCCTCATCACGAGCCAGCAATGACATCTACAACCCGGCTGCCTATGAAGTCGTGTGGCACGGTGAGATTCCGGGCGTCTATATATTGATCCAGGACGGCACACGGCAATACGACGGAGGGCATACCCAATTCCGCTATTTCAGTTTCGTGGAGGGGGAGTCTGACATCGTCGTCAACGACCGGCTTCGGATACGGGAAGCGGTCAGGATCGTCGAGCGGGGTGGCGACTACGCGTTGGAGGATATCTGTACCGGCAGGGAGTTGGGCCTGCTGAACGGCCAGATCGACTTCGAGCTGATCAGATCAGGCCTCTTCCGGGCGCAGTACCGACAGTACTTCGAGGTGCAGCCGATGGTGAGCGAAGCGGATTGGACGCCGCTGATGTGGACTTTCGCAGTTATTGAGGAGGATGGGGGCGAGCCAAGGACCGACCTGAGCATCGAGACAGACTTCCATCTGGTTCGCATCGGGGAGGTGGGTT
This sequence comes from uncultured Verrucomicrobiaceae bacterium, assembly GCA_964386045.1. Taxonomy (GTDB): domain Bacteria; phylum Pseudomonadota; class Gammaproteobacteria; order Pseudomonadales; family CAMLJR01; genus CAMLJR01. The sequence continues at coordinate 36,901 of CAYLRA010000023.1, forward strand.
CGACACTCGGAGCGGCCCGCCTGAACCACGTGCTTGGCGGAGTGGCGGGGCAGGCCGATGACTTGTGCGTGACGCAGATAAAGTGGGACATACACTGGACGTTTCCGGATCTGTCCTTCCCCAATGAAGCAGACATTACTTATGACTGGTTATACACCAAGACATCCAGTCAGAATCTGCATTTTGACCTGATTCACGGACAAGGAGATGCGGTAATTCCCGGTGTGGGGCCGATTGGAACGGGCAGGCTTGCGACATTCAGTATCGAAATTGAAACCCCGGCCGGTATGTCCAGTTACACGGATCAGCTACTGACATCACCCGGCGAAACCGGTGAGGTGTCGCACAGCGTCACGGCCGACAACACCTGGGGTATCAACCTGTCGGGACAGATCGTTCCGAACGACAGCGGCAAATATCATGAAGGGTCGGTGCCGGCGTCCTACCAGTTCGAGTGGCGATTGAAATGAGGGAAGCGCGGGAGTGAGGCGACGCCTCATGAACGGATGGCCGGTGACGGCTTCCACCCGGAATGAATCAACGGAAGGATTGCCATGAAGGCATTGCAGACAGGGACTCGCCGGTCTCGAACGGTATCGATCAGGGGCGGTGGCTGGTGCCAACGCGGCGCGGCGCTGGTGGAGTACCTGCCGCCACTGCTGTTCGTGCTGATGGTCGCGATTCCCGCCTGGGCGAAGTACGGCGATACGGTGCGCGAGCAACTGGCCAACGCCGCCACCAAGCTGGCCGAGAACTACTACCACGGCTGGTTCTGGCCGGTGGAGGAGCAGGCGGCCGACGGGTCACCGGCGCGGCCCGGCAGTGGCGCGGAGGGCGGCCCGGCGGCGGGCGATGGCACGGGTACGGGCGGTGGCGCGGGTGGTGGCAGCGGCGGTGGCGACAATCCATTGGCCGGTTTGCCCGGTGGCGGTGCCGGTCACCCGTTCACGCCGACACCCGGCAGCGACATCGGCAACCCCTTCGCCCCCGACCCCGGCGGTGCCGGCGGCGACGCGCCGCTGCAGTGTGGGGTTAGCGGTA
>CAYLRA010000024.1:0-37511 GCA_964386045.1 uncultured Verrucomicrobiaceae bacterium
CGGCCAAGCTGCTCAACGACGAGGAGCTGAAGGCGCGCGCGATCCAGTCCGCCGAGCAGAACGGCATCGTCTTCCTCGACGAGATCGACAAGGTCTGCCGGCGCGGCGAGGTCGGCGGCGCCGACGTCTCGCGCGAAGGGGTGCAGCGCGACCTGCTGCCGTTGATCGAAGGCTGCACCGTCAACACCAAACACGGCAGCGTGCGCACCGACTACATCCTGTTCATCGCCTCCGGCGCGTTCCATCTGTCGAAGCCGTCCGACCTGATTCCCGAGCTGCAGGGACGGCTGCCGATCCGCGTCGAACTCGACGCGCTGACCGCCGACGATTTCGTCCGCATCCTCTCCGAGCCGAACGCCTCGCTGACCGAGCAGTACCAGGCGCTGCTGGCGACGGAAGGGGTGACGCTGACCTTCACCGACGACGGCCTGCGCCGCATCGGCGAAACAGCCTGGCAGGTCAACGAGCGCACCGAAAACATCGGCGCGCGGCGTCTGCACACCGTGCTCGAAAGATTGCTCGACGAAGCATCCTTCACCGCCGCTGATCGCGAGCGTCAGAGCGTGGTCATCGATGCCGCCTACGTCGACGCGCAGCTCGGCGAGCTGGCGCAGGACGAAGACCTCAGCAGGTTCATCCTGTGATCCCGACCCACATCGAACTGCACCGCCAGTCGCGCACGCTCGAACTGCGCTACGCCGACGGCAATCAGTTCACGTTGAGCTGTGAATACCTGCGCGTCCATTCACCATCCGCCGAAGTGAGGGGCCACGGCCAGGGGCAGGAGAAACTGCAGGCCGGCAAGATCAACGTCGCCATTACCGACATCAAACCGGTCGGCAACTACGCCGTGCAGTTCACCTTCAGCGACGGCCACGACACCGGCATCTACTCGTGGAGTTACCTGCGCGAACTGTGCGAGAACCAGGAGGCGTGGTGGGACGACTACCTGCGCCGCCTGCATGAAGCCGGCGCCAGCCGCGATCCGGAAGTGCAGGTGGTGCGGCTGGGCGGGCTGACGGCATCGCCTGCTTCCGGGGTTGGCGGCTGGGAGCCCTAAGTAGTTCACGAGGCCTCCCTCGCGTTATTGCAGGGGGTTGTTTGTCCGTGTGGATTGTCATGTGAAAGCTACCTGCACGGTCGGGCTTAATTCCACCGCGTATCTTGGGACAAACACCTTGCTGGAAATGGAGGCATCGTTAATCTGGTCGATTTTGTAGGCTCTGATCTGGCCATCTTCCGCACGAACGGCGTAGAGCAGGATATTTCCGTTCCGGGCGCGGCGCAGTGAATAAGGCTCGATGAGGCGTGTGCTTCTCCGCCCTCCGTTGTCGGTGTAATCCAGGTTGACACACAGGCGGTTGCCTGCCGCGAAACGAATGATCTCCAGGGAAGCGCCGCTCAATGTACGCAGGCCGAGCCTTCCGTAAGCTGGCCGGTACACTTGCCCTTTGCTGGACACGGCCCCCAGCGTGGCGGTGACTTCGGTTTCTCGCTCTTCCAGCCACAGGAAAAATCCGGGCAGAGCCTCCCAATAGGTTTCCAGCGGCGGAAGCGCTGGAAGCTGGTGCGCCAGCATTGGCGCCCAGTTGCTCTGAAGGGCTTCCCGATAAGCCTCGATATCCTTCAGTACTGGCGAATTGATATTTTTGTAGGCACATTTCTGCGCCAACACATCCCGGATGACTGCTGGAGGGGGCAATTGATTGTTGCGATAGAGATTCACGACATCGTACAAATCTCTCGGCCTGCCTCTCTCACCCAAAGCCCGGATCTTTTCACCGAAGAGCTCGGGATATGAATAACAACCAATATGGATGTCGCCTGTCGGTGAATCACTGTACGGATGAAAAACTGCCTGCCTCGATGGAGGCATGACCAGTATTTCATCGGCGGTCAGATCGAATTTGATTTTGGGAAGGTTGCGTTTGCCGCCGGCGAAATGGCTTTGATAGTAAACCCGTCCCTCACAGGATTTTCCGCCGCGCGGATTTTCGTGGACATCGAAAACCAGCCGGTCGACCGGAATTTCAATGCCTGCCTCTTCGTACAGCCATGCCGCCATCTGGGTGAACTGGTTCTTGAGAAACACTTCGCCCAGCTGCGCTTCATCTTTCAGGGTGAAATCCAGATCCTCCGAGAAGCGGTAGGTTTCAAAGTGGCATTTCTTGAGGCATGTTCCGCCCTTGAAAACCCACGATGCGGATAGCGCCGCATTGGCGTCTATTGCCGCCAAAAGCCAGCCCAACACATAGTCTTTTTCAACGACACTTGGCGTGAGGCCTGTTTCGTTGGCAACGGTAATGATTTCATCCTTGGTGATCACAGTTCATATCCTTTGGGTACCCAGAGCCGCCATCTTGTTACCAGCCTGTTATCCCTGGCGCTCTTGTCGAGGTGTGCGTATCCGGTTGTCAGCCGCTTCGCACATTCCTGGCGGAATGAAGTTTCAAACCCGAGTTTTTCAGCGAGAAATCCCAGCTTTTTGAACAGGGCTCCGTTATTTATTTTTACGGCGTATTCCAGAAGCCGATTCAGATCGCCGGGATTCTTTCGGGTCTTTTTGAGCTCGAACAGGCAATCCATCATGTGCTGCAATCCGGCCCCCAGTAGCGGATTGTCAATGATGTCCAGAATCGTTTTTTCGGGGTCCGATATTTGTATTTTCACGCTGCCGCGCCATATCGTTTTCGTGCCGAAAAGATGCTTTTCAGGAATGTGTTTTACAAAAAAATTGACCCCCTGATGGAGCGATTCGCCGTAGACCGTGCGTTTGCTGGTCAGAACGCATATCGACCTGAAAAGCTGCTCTGTCAGCTCCCAATATTCGAGGGCGGTCCAGCCGCCGATATAGCCGGGACTGTATAGCTCCGGGACCAGCACCCACGGGTCTTCGAGAACCTGAGCCTGCCCCAGGGCCGTCGGTTGGATGGGTACATAAAGCCCGCGTGCGACGCGCCGAATGACCCCCTGTTTATGCCACCCGGCCAGCAATTTGGCGGCATGGGCGGGATCAAGGAAGAGTGCCTGCGCCACATCACTGGCTCGGATGGTGCCTGCCGGGGTGGCGCGCATTACGGCTGCTAGCCGCTGCTGTCTGACGGAGACATGCTCGATCATGTTGCTATATTTAAATACAAGTTTTTCCAATTTTTAAAGAATAGTATGAATTTTTATATGCCGCTATACAAAAATGCAGAAACTTCTCCTTGATGAGGAAAATCAGGTCACTTTCTTATAGCGTTTTTGGTTTCAGTCCGGGCTGGCACCTTTCTGCCAGTCCTCCATCCCATACCTGTCGAGAATGCGCCGCAGCTCGCCACTCGCGCGCAGCTCGCGCACGCCTTCGTCCAGCACCTTCACGTAGTTACGTGAGGTGCGCTTGGCCGGCGAGCAGGCGATGTAGATCGGCACCAGGTCGGGCAGCTGCGCCGCGCGTTTCAGTTGCGGCAGCACGCCCATCTTCGCGGCGGTGTGTTCGAGTGCGGCGATCGACTCCAGCACCAGGTCGACGCGGCCGGCCAGCAGCATGCGGATGTTGCGTTCCAGAGGGTGATCGCCGCGTGTCACCTGCAGCGCCGGTTCGTGGCCGGCGTTCTTGATGTAGGCGTCGATCTCGTCGGAGTAGCCATAACCACCGATCACCGCCAGCACCTTGTCCTGCAGGTCGGCGAGGCCGCGGTATTCGAACGGCGGGGCGTCGTGGCGGGTGTAGAAGGCCATGCGGTCGAGGCCGAACAGTTCACTCGTGAAGATGAAGTCGGGCACGGTGTTGCGCTGCACGCCGGGCAGGCAGTCGATGGTGCCGCGGCGCGCGCCGTCGACGCTGCGTTCCCAGGGATAGAGTGCGTAGTCGAGCTGGTGGCCGGCGCGGGTCAGTGCTGACTGCGCGATTTCGATGACGTAACCGGGCTGTTCGCCATCGGGGTCGAGGTTGACCGGATACCACGGGTCGGCGCGCATGATGACGACATCGGCATGGGCGACAACAGCTGCCAGCAGCAGCGTGAGTGTTGCGGCAGTGCGCAGGCGAGCGCCGCGCATCACTGTCCCTCCTCGTTGCGGCGCAGCGGTCGTACCACGGCGCCGCCATTGCCGTTGCCATTGTCGTGGCCGCGCCGCCCGCTGGCGGTCTGCAGCGCGCGCCCGAGCTGTTCCAGCGTCAGCGGTTTCGACAGATGCTGATCCATGCCGGCGGCGAAGATGCGTTCGCGGTGTTCCAGCGTGTGGTGCGCGGTCAGCGCGATGATCGGCGTCGGGCTCCAGCCGCTCTCCTGCTCGATGCGGCGGATGCAGCGGGTCGCCTCGAAGCCGTCCATCTCCGGCATTTCGCAATCCATCAGCACGGCGTCGAATTCGCCGCGGCGGTCTCGGTAGAGGCGTACCGCCTCGATGCCGTTCTCGGCCAGCTGTGGAATGGCGCCGAGCTTGACCAGCATCGCGCTGGTCACTTCGCGGTTGACGAGGTTGTCCTCGGCCACCAGCACGCGCAGGCCGGCGCTCGGCAGCGGCAGCTGTTCGCGCCGCACCTGCACCGCTTCGACGCCGAACACTTCGCACAGCGCCTGCCGCAGCCGCAGCGGCGACAGCGGCTTGTGCAGCCCCTGCGCGGCGCCGAAGCGTTCCAGGTCGGGGGTTGCCAGCATCTCGATTGCCGCTGTCACCAGCAGTATCGGCACCAGCTCGAAACCGCTCTGCTGGTGCAGCCAGCGGCACAGCTCGCGGCCGTCGCCATCGGCGAGACGAACGTCGATCAGGGCGATGTCGCAGCGCAGGTTCGGGTCGGTGCTGGCCGCGGCGACGCGTTCGCGCAGTGCGGCGGCGCTGTTGCACCAGTGCACCTGCATGCCCCAGCGGGTGGCGTGCTCCTGCACGATGCGGGCGAGAATCGGGTCGTCGTCGACCAGCAGCAGCCGGCGGCCGGTCAACACCTGTTCGGCGTAGGGCAGTGCCGGCGGCGTCGACAGCACCTGCATCGGCAGTTCGAACCAGAACACCGAGCCGCGCCCCGGTTCGCTGTCGACGCCGATCTCGCCGCCCATCAGAGATACCAGCCGGCGGCTGATGGCGAGGCCGAGGCCGGTGCCGCCGAAGCGGCGCGTGGTGCTGGTGTCGGCCTGCTCGAAGGCGCCGAACAGGCGTTCGCGCTGCGCGCGCTCGATGCCGATGCCGCTGTCGCTGACCTCGAAGCGCAGCCGCGCCCCGCCGTCGCCGCGCGCCGGGCACTGTACCGACAGGATGACGTGGCCGCGCTGGGTGAACTTGAAGGCGTTGCTGAGCAGGTTCAGCAGCACCTGGCGAATCCGCACCGGGTCGCCGCGCACCCAGGTCGGCGTGCCCGGCGCCACCGAGACGACGAAGTTGAGCCCTTTTTCTGCGGCGGTGATGCCGAACAGCTGGCTGGCATCCTCGATCAGCTCTTCGAGGTCGATCAGCTCATCGGCCAGCTGCAGCTTGCCGGCCTCGATCTTCGAGAAGTCGAGGATGTCGTTGATGATCTGCATCAGCGTCTCGCCCGACTGGCGGATCACCCGCACGTAGTGCTGCTGGCGGCTGTTCAGCGGTGTCGTCGCCAGCAGGTCGAGCATGCCGATGACGCCGTTCATCGGCGTGCGGATCTCGTGGCTCATCGTCGCCAGGAATTCGCTCTTGGCGCTGCTGGCGTTCTCGGCGCTGCTCTTGGCGCGCTCGCTGTCGAGCATCTTCTCGCGCTCGGTCAGCATCCGTTCGCGCATTTCGTTGATGGCGGTCACCACGGCATCGAGTTCGTCGTGCCGGTGACGTTTGCCGCGCGGCAGCTCCAGCGACCGCGACAGCCGTTCGAGGGTCAGGCCGCGGGCATAGCTGGCGATGGTGGTCAGGTGGCGCGACAACATCATCCGCACCAGGATCAGGATGATGGCGGTGATGATCAGCGTCTTGACGAACTGCGAGACGAACACCAGCTGGGCCTGTTCCCACAGCCGGCCGTAGACATCGAGCAGGCTGGCGGTGATCAGCAGTTCGCCGAGCTCCTCGGCCACCGGCGGCTGGCCGCCGAGCGGCGGGCGCGTGTAGACGATCGGGTAGATCTTCACCAGCACGCGGGCATTCTCGTCGCGGCTGCGTTCGGCGTGGATCACTTCGTCGCGGCTGCCCGGCCCCGGGATGTTGACCTCGACACGCTGTACATCGGTGATGCGCAACAGGCTCTGCAGCTGCACCCGTACCTGGTCGTCGTTGAATTCCCACAGGCTGCGCGCGATCGACGGCAGCACCGACATCTCGATCATGTCGAGGCGGGATTCGAGTTGTGCCAGATCGTTGCGGTACTGCTGGCGCAGCGTCAGGCCGATCACCACCAGCGTCACCAGCGAGCTGGTGATCAGGATGGCGATGGCCAGGCGTACCGCGATCGGGTTGCGCTGGTAGTAGTCGACGAGTGCTTTCACGGCGGTCCCTGAAGTTGCCGGCCTGGCTGGCCGGCACGGCCTCTCGGGTGGGTATGGGCGAACAAGTATACGCAGCGCCGATGCGGCTGCCACGCCGGCGCCCGCCGCGTGGTGCCGGACGATCGGGGCCACTGGCGGTGGTGGCCGGCATCGCTTACAACAGCGGCATCCGCGGCGGTCGGCGCCGAGGTAGCAGGCGGAGTGGCGGGCGGGAGGGTTGGGTGCCGTGAGCAGAGGCGACGGAAGCGAACTTTACGATGCCCTCGGCACATTCTGGGCCGGGCAGCTCGATCTGATGGCGCGGGAGGTGCCCGCCGTCGCGGCGGGACGCGATGCCGAGGCACTGCACCGCTATCGCGTCGCGCTGCGGCGCACCCGCTCGCTGCTGAAACTGTTTCGCCCGCTGTTGCCGGAGGGCGAACGGGATATCGATGCGCTCGATGCCGGACTGGGCTGGCTCGGAACGGCGACGGGCGCGGTGCGCGATCTCGACGTGCTGATGCTCGCGGCGCGCGAGCGCCAGCTGGCGGCGCTGCAACCAGTGCTTGCCCGGCTGCAGGTGCAGCGGCTTGCGGCACAGCGCGAGCTGCGCCGCGTTCTGCGCGGTGCGCGCCTGCGGACACTGCTGCGGCAGTGGGGGCAATTCATTGAGCGGCTGCCGCACGGCGAGACACCGCCGGCGGCGCGGGTCAGGTTGAAGAAGTTGCTCGATGTGCAGCGGCTGCGGCTGGCGCTGTGGCTGCTTCGTCACGGTAGTCGTATCGATGGTGAAACGCCGGCGCGCGAACTGCACCGGCTGCGCATTCGCGCCAAGCGGCTGCGTTATCTGGTCGAGGCGTTTCCCGACGGGTTGTCGGTGCGGCGCGGCAAGTCGTTGCGCAGCGCTCTGGTCGAACTGCAGGACCGGCTCGGCACGCACCAGGATGCGGCTGCCACCGGCGAGCGCCTGCGGCAGCTGCGCGCGGCGTCGGGCGAGCTTCCGGCGGAGACGGTGCAGGCACTCGATGCGTGGTTGCACGAACTGGAGCGGACGCGGCAGGCAGCGCGCGCCGGGCTGCTGCCGGCGCTCCAGCGCTTCGGCGCCGCGGCCTGCGCTGCACTCTGACCCCGCGCCGGAATGGCTACTGCGTCCGCAACGTATCGGCGATACGGAACAGCGGCTCCTTCAGCATCGCTTTCAACTCATCGCTGGCACCGGTGCGTTCCAGCGCCTTTTCCATGCACAGCAGCCACTGGTCGCGTTCGGCGGTGCCGATGACGTAGTGCGAGTGCGGTTTGTGCAGGCAGACGGTGCCGTACTTCTGGTGGTAGAGGTGCGGCCCGCCGAGCCAGCCACTCAGGTACTGGAACAATTTCTCCTTGATCTCGGTCAGGTCGTCGCCGTGCATGGCGCGGATCGGCGCGGCTTCCGGCAGCTCGTTCATGACGTCGTAGAGGGCGGCGGCGAGGCGGCGCACGCCGGCTTCGCCGAGGATCTGGTAGGGGGTCTGCTGGCTCATGACGGCTCGGATCGAATACGTGAAGGAGTAATGGACGGTACAACTATCGCCGTTATCGCGCGGGGCTCCCTTGATGGAAATCATGGCGGCACGCAATATCCGCGGCTGGTTTGATCGAACGAACATCACAATAAGGAAAACAAGATGAGCCAGCAGGCCCCTGATACCCCGATGGCACTGGATGCCATGGAGCCATCGCCCGGCAACGCGGGCTACTGGAGCGATTTTCGTGTCAGCTGGCGCGCGATCGTTGGCGCGACCATCGGGCTCGGCGCCGGCAATTCGCTCAGTGCCTACGTCAACAGCGTGTTCGGCCCCTATCTGCTGGAGGCGTTCGGCTGGAGCAAGGCGGAGTTCGCGCTGGTCGGCGCGCTCGGTTTGCTGACGCTGATCTGCATCCCGATCGCCGGGCGCATGGCCGACATCTTCGGCGTGCGCCGTGTGGCATTGGTCGGCATCGTCTTCTATCCGCTCTGCTGCCTGCTGTTCAGTTTCATGAACGGCGACATCCGTGTCTTCTACGGCATCATGGTGCTGAAGATCCTGCTGACCGCGACCACCACCTCGACCGTTTACAGCCGCATCGTGGTGGAGCGGGTGACGATCGGTCGCGGTCTGGCGCTGGCGGTCGTCGCCTGCGGGCCGGCATTGGTCGGCGCGATCGGCAGCCCGCTGCTGACGCTGTTCATGGACGAACACGGCTGGCGTGCCGGCTACCAGATGCTGGCGCTGTTCTCGGCGTCGATGGGCGTGGTGGCGCTGCTGCTGTTGCCGACCGCGGAGAAGGCGCTGCTGACAGAACAGCGCCGGCAGCGCAGCGCGAAACGCGACTACGGCACCATCGCGCGCACGCCGGCGTTCTGGATCATCGTCCTCAGCACGCTGCTCTGCTCGCTGCCCTACGCGCTGGCGCATTCGCAATTGAAGGTGATGCTGCTGGAGCACGGCATCAGTTCGACGGTGGCCGGCTACATGGTGTCGATCTTCGCCACTGGCGTGCTGGTCGGCCGCTTCGTCGCCGGTCTCGCGCTCGACCGCTGGCCCACTTACATCGTCGCTGCGGTCTGCATGGGCGTGCCCTGCACCGGCATGTTCATCATGGCGTCGCCGACCCACTCGGTGCCGCTGCTCGGGCTCGCGGTGATGATCCTCGGCCTCTCCTACGGTGCCGAGGCCGACATCCTTGCCTACGTGACCGCGCGTTATTTCCCGATCTCGATCTACAGCAGCGTGCTCGGCCTGTTGATGCCGACGGCGGGGCTGGCGATTGCGATCGGCTCCGGCCTGCTGAGCTGGACGCTGACACTCAGCGACAGCTTCCGTCCCTTCATGCTGGGCACGGGTTTCGCCGTATTGCTCGGCGGACTCAACTTCCTCTTCCTGCGCCGCATCCCGGCGCAGCAGCCGGTGTGAGCGCAACGGGTGTGATTTCCTTCGCGATGATTGCCTGCAGGTGCAATCACTCTTGATCGTGCCGGCGATGGTGGTTGTGCCGTCATCGCTGCACGCAACGTTGAGAACGTGGTTCTGCATCGGGATATCTCGACGATTCCGGCTCGCACGACCCGCAGTCGTCGCGGCGGGGCGGCGGTCTCTTCGTGTTGACGTGAAAATCGACCTCCCCTAGCGTTCGCCTCCACTCGAACATAACGCCAGACATAACGAAATAAACCGGGTTGTATCGAGAGATTCCCTGCGACAGGCGGCGCTGCGTGCCGTGACGTGTATTGCCGCACCTGTCGGTTCCAGTTCCTTCGCGCACTTCATAACGACAAGAACAGCGTCAGACCGCCAGGAGCATGTGTCATGAAAAACCCTTCACTGAAAAAAATTGCCGTGAACAATCTGCCCGTTCGTTCCGTTCAGTCGCTGCTCGGTCTGTCGAGCCTGTCGCTGGTCAGTGCCATGCTGGCAACGCCGACGCTGGCACAGCAGCGCGCCGCCGCCCTCGAAGAGGTGGTGGTCACCGCGCAGCGCCGCGCCGAGAACCTGCAGGAGGTGCCGATCTCCGTCGTCGCCTTCTCCAGCGAGGTGCTGGAGAGCGGCGGCTTCGATGCCACCGTCAGCATTCCTGCGCTGGTGCCGAGCGTGCAGATGGTGCGCTCCGGTCCGTCGGCGATGTTTTTCGTGCGCGGCGTCGGCAACACCAGCGGCGGCACCGGCGAGGAGGGGACCAACGCCTTCTACGTCGACGGTGTCTTCATTCCCGATCTGAAGCAGACGGTGCTGAAGTTCAACAACATCGAGCGCATCGAGGTATTGAAAGGACCGCAGGGCACGCTGTTCGGCCGCAACTCCTCGGGCGGGCTGATCAACGTCATCACTCGCGAGCCGGGGCAGGAGCGGGTCGGCAAGCTGAAACTCGGCATGGCCAACTACGATACCGTCAGCGGCCAGGCCTACTTCGCCGGACCACTGAGTGATACCGTTAGTGCGGATATCGCGCTGACCGGCACCGACCAGGGTAAGGGCTGGGGTCGCAATCAGGTGACTGGCGATGATGTCGGGCTGGGCTGGGATTGGGGCGCGCGCACCAAGTGGGTGCTGCTGCCGAACGACACCACCAAGGTGACACTGGCTGGCGAATACACCAAGGTCGGCGATGACTTCTCCACCGCGTTCCGGCTGGCACCGGGTTCGGTCAGCTTTGGTGGCGTGCAGCCACCGGCCGATCCGTTCGACACCAACACGCCTGACGAGCAGTCCAACGCGCAGCGCAATTTCGGTTTCACCGTCACCGCCGAAGTCGATCTCGGCGGCGCGACACTCACCAGCATCACCGGCACGCGCAACAACCGCACCCATACCAACATCGATCCCGACACCGGGCCGAGCCGGATGGCTCACATCGAGATCAATTCGCGCACGCGCTCGTTCCAGCAGGAGCTTCGACTGGCATCGAATGCCACCGACCCCCTGTCGTGGCAGACCGGCTTCTTCTTCCTGAACAGCGAGGCCGATCTGCAGCCGCAGGCCACCAGTGGGCAGGCGTTCGTCCCCATCGGCGGTGACAACGATGTCTTCTCGACGCTGAAGACCAACTCCTACGCGCTGTTCGGCGAGGTCAGCTATGCGCTCACCGATCGCACCCAGCTGACGGCGGGCCTGCGCTACACCTACGACCAGCTCGATTTCGACGGGGCACAGCTGCCGGTCGGCACCGCCACGGCGCAGCCTTTCTACCGCAAGGATTCGGAGAGCCAGGGTGAACCGACCTTCCGGCTGGCGCTGCGGCAGGACATCAGCGACAACCTCAACGTCTACGCGTCGTACAACCGCGGTTACAAATCGGGCACCTACTCGATGTCGTCGATTCTGGTCGATCCGGTCGATCCGCAAACCATCGACGCCTACGAGATCGGCATGAAGTCCGAGTGGTTCGACAACCGGTTGCGACTGAACCTGGCGGCGTTCTACTACGACATCAGCGACTACCAGGTGCGGGCGGCGACCGGCGTCGGTGCGCCGGCGGTGCTGTTGAACGCGGCCGAGGTCGAGAGCAAGGGTTTCGAGCTGGAGTTCGAGGCGCTGCCGACGGAGAACCTGCGCCTGCACGGCGCCTTCACCTGGCTCGACTCGGAGTTCTCGAAGTTTCCGTTCGCCCCCTACACCTACCCGAATCCGGCCAGCTGCACGCCGGTTCCCGGCAGCACGGGCGCGCCGACCGGTGGCAACGCCACCTGCATCCATGGTGCGAAGGGCAACAAGACGCCGCTGGCGCCGGAGTTCGCCGGCAATCTCGGCGCCACCTACACGGTGATGATGGGCGGTGCCGGTCGGATGGATCTGTCGCTGCACTACAGCTACAACGACGGTTACTACTTCGAGGTCGACAACCGTCTCGAACAGCCGTCGTTCGAAACCCTCAACGCGACGGTCGCCTGGCAGCCGAATGCCAACTGGGGCGTGGAGCTGTGGGGGCGCAACCTGACCGACGAGGTCTACCACGTGCAGAAGCTCGGCAGCGCGCTCGGCGATGTCGCGGTGACGGCGGCGCCGCGCACCTACGGCGTCAACGTCAGCTACAACTTCTGATGCCGTGTTTCCAGCGATGACGCCCCGGGGCGCCATCGCTGGACTCCCCTCCACCCGCTCCCTATGCTGCGGCGGTCCCCTCACGGAAGATCGCCATGCTTCATCACCTCCTTCGCCTGTTCGCTGTTTTTCCTCTCGCGTTTTTTTCCGCGTTGTTTTTTGTCTCCGCGTCTTCGGCTTCCACGCTGCCGGCCTCCACGCTCGACCTGCCGCCACTGCTCAAGCCGTGGCAGGGCTGGGTCATGCACGACCACCGCGAACCGGAGTGCACGCGCCTGGCACGCGACCTGAAGCAGCGCGTCTGCCTGTGGCCGGGGCGGCTGGCGCTCAGCGTCGGCGCGCGCGGTGGCGGTTTCGAGCAGCAGGTGCTGGTGGAGGCACCGGGCTGGCACTTTCTGCCGGGCGATGAGTCGCTGTGGCCGCAGCAGCTGCAGCTGAACGGCCGCCGTGCCAGTGCGCTGCTGCGCGAGGGGCGACCGGCGCTGTGGCTGGAACCCGGCGACTACGAACTGCGCGGCAGTTTCGACTGGCGCGAGATGCCGCAGTCGCTGCCGGTGCCGCGCCAGAGCGCGCTGGTCGACCTCACCATCGGCGGCGAGTCGGTGGCGCAGGTCGTGCGCGAACAGGAGCGGCTCTGGCTGCGCGCGCCGGCCGACAGCGAGGCGGCGACAACCGCCAGCGACAGCGTCAAGGTCGAGGTGTTCCGGCGCATCGACGACGACCTGCCGGTGACGGTGACAACGCTGCTGCGGCTGTCGGTGTCGGGCAAGGCGCGCGAACTGCGCCTCGGCCGGCTGCTGCTGCCGGGCATGGAACCGACCGCGTTCAGTGCGCCACTGCCGGCGCGCATCGAGGATGACGGCGCGCTGCGCGTGCAGGCGCGCGCCGGTGTCTGGGAGCTGACGCTGCGCGCGCGCCTGCTCGACGACCAGCGCGAATTCCGTTTCGAACGCACCACCAGCAGCGAAGCCGCGGCGTGGCCGGCGCAGGAGATCTGGTGTTTCGCCGCCAATCCGTCGCTGCGTCGCGTGCGCCTCGATGGCGCGCCCAGTGTCGATCCCTCGCAGATCGACCTGCCACCGCTCTGCGCTGGCGCCTCGGTCTATCTGCTCGATGCCGACGCCACGCTGGCGCTGACCGAAGTGATGCGTGGCGACAGCGCGCCGCCGCAGGATCGGCTGACGCTGCAGCGCACCGTCTGGCTCGACTTCGACAGCGCTGGCGCGACGCTGAAGGATCGGGTTGCCGGCGACGTGCAGCGCGGGCGACGGCTGCAGGTGGAGCCGGCGTTGCAGCTCGGCCGCGTCAAGGTCGGTGGCGAGCCGCAGCTGGTGACGCGGGTCGGCGACGAGGGTCCGGCCGGCGTCGCGCTCGGCAGCGGCAATGTCGAGCTGGAGGCGCTGAGCCGGGTCGAGGCACTGCCGGCACTGGGCGCTTCCGGCTGGCAGGCCGATTTCGAGCGTGTCGAACTGCAGGTGCAACTGCCGCCGGGCTGGATGTTGTGGCACGCCGGCGGTCCCGACCGCGTCTCCGACTCGTGGGTGTCGCAGTGGAGCCTGTGGGCGATCTTCCTCGGCCTGCTGGTGGTCGCCGCGTTGTTCCGCCTGCTCGGCTGGCCGTGGGCGCTGCTCGGCGCGGCGGCGGTGGCGCTGGTCTACCACGACGAACTGGCGCTGGTGCTGCTGCTGTTGCCGCCGTTGCTGTTGCTCGGCCTGCTGCGGGTGGTGGAACGGCCGCGCTGGCGCGGCTGGCTGCAGCGTATCGGTTACGGTTTTTCTGCGCTGCTGGTGCTGGCGATCCTCGCCTTCGCCGTCGCGCAGATTCGCATCGCCATCTATCCGCAGCTGGCGGCGCCGGGCATCTCGCGCGAGATCGCGATGCCGGAGATTGCCGCCGTGGCATCGATGGCCGACAGCGCCGCTGAGTATGATCGTTATGAAGTGGGAAAAAAGATGCAGCGAGCGATGAGTCCCGCGCCGCGCCCGCAACCGCCGCGTTACCAGCCGACCGACAACGTGCAGACCGGGCCGGGTGAGCCATCGTGGCAGTGGCGCGTGGTGACGATGTGGTGGAGCGGGCCGGTCAAGGCCGAACAGCCGCTCGATCTCTACCTGACCGGGCCGACCGTGACGCGCCTGCTCCATTTCGTGAAGGTGTTGCTGATCGCCGCGCTGGCGCTGGTACTGCTGCGTGCACTGGTGACAAGTGGCGCCGGTCGCGACGATGAGCCGGACGATGACGGCAACCATAACGACAGCGACATCAACAACGATCTCAACAGCGATCTCAACAACAGGAACAGCGGTGGATCACCGACTGCCGCAGCCACCGTGCTGCTGTTGCTGGCCCTCGCCGGCATCGGCAGCGCACTGCCGCAATCGGCACAGGCCGCCGACACAGCAGCGCAACAACCGTTGGCGGTGCCGCCAGCGGCACTGCTGCAGGAGCTGGAGGAGCGGCTGCTGCGCGAGCGCGAGGCGCGGCGCGAACGCGAGCCGGCCTGCGCGCCCGACTGCACGGCGATCGAGTCGGCGCTGGTGACGGTGCGCGACGATGTACTGCGGCTTGACCTGCGTGTCGCCGTTGGCGCCAACCTCGCGGTGGCGCTGCCGACCGTGCGCAACTGGCAGCCGCGCGCGCTGCTGGTCGACGACTTCCCGCAGCGCGGCGTGGCGGTTGGCGGTGATGGCGCGCTGCTGTTGCCGCTGCCGCGCGGCAGTCGCGCCGTCACCATCGAGGGGCCGCTCTTTTCCGACGACGTGGCGCTGCAGTTCCCGCTGCGCCCCTATCGCGTCACCGTGGTCGCCGAGGGCTGGGAGGTGTCGGGGCTGAACGGCGATCGTCTTGCCGCCAACAGCCTGCAGCTGCAGCGCAGCGGCGCAGCACCGGCACGCGGCGAGAGCGCGACGCGCGGCGAACAGCGCGAGACGTTGTTACCCGCAGCGATCAGACCCTTCGTGCAGGTGCGCCGCGACATCGATATCGATCTCGACTGGCGTGTCACCACCACGGTGACACGGGTGGCACCGGCCAGCGGCGCGATCAACCTGACACTGCCGCTGCTGCCGGGTGAGTCGGTGGTCAGCGGCGAGGTCGACAGCGGCATCGGCGGCGTGCGCGTCAGCCTCGGTTCGCAGGATCGCAGCGTCAGCTGGCAGTCGACGCTGTCGGCGCGCGATCTGCTGACGCTGTCCGCGCCGCCCACCGCGCAGTGGGTCGAGAGCTGGCGGCTGCGCACCTCGTGGCGCTGGCTGGTGGAGCCGCAGGGGCTGGTGCCGGTGCGCAGCGACCAGCACGGCTGGCAGCTGTGGCGGCCGTGGCCGGGTGAACGGCTGACGCTGAAGCTGTCGCGGCCGCAGGCGGTGACCGGCGCCACCACCACTGTCGAACAGGTGCGGCTGTTGCTGCGCCCCGGCCTGCGCAGCAGCACGCTGCGCGGCGAGCTGCGCATCGTCAGCAGCCTCGGTGGCGACTATCCGCTGCAGTTGTCCGAGACAGCGCAGGTGAAACGCATCTCCCTCGGCGGCGAGGAGCTGAGTCATCCCGCCGACGACCAGCAGGTGGTGTTGCCGCTGGTGCCCGGTATCAACCGCGTCGAGCTGGAGTGGGAGCTGGCGCGCGGCATCGACACGCTGACGCGCACGCCGCAGCTGCAGCTCGACGGCGCGGCCAGCAACATCGAGCTGGAGATCGCGCTGCCGGGCGACCGCTGGCCGCTGTGGGTCAGCGGTCCGCGCCTCGGTCCGGCGATGCTCTACTGGGGTGTACTGGTGGTGATGATCGGCGTCGCGCTGCTGCTCGGTGCCGCAACGCGTCGCTTCCAGCTGTCGCTGCCGCTGCACGCCGGCCACTGGCTGCTGCTGTTTGTCGGCATCAGCACGGTCGACACCGTCGCCGCGCTGCCGGTACTGCTGCTGCTGTTCGCGCTGGAGGCGCGCCGCCGCTTCCCGCCACCGCGCGACGGTCGCTACTACGCCGTGCAGGTCGGCATCGTGCTGCTGGCGTTCTACGCGCTGGTGACGCTGGCGCAGGTCATTCCGCAGAGCCTGCTGTCGCAACCCGACATGCAGGTGACCGGCAACGGCTCCAGCAATTACCTCTACCGCTGGTACCAGGACCGCGCAGGCAGCGAACTGCCACAGGCACTGGTGGTGAGCCTGCCGCTGCTCTGGTACCGCGTGGCGATGCTGCTCTGGTCGCTGTGGCTGGCGTTCGCGCTGCTGCGCTGGCTGCGCTGGGGCTGGGAGTGCTTCGCCGCCGGTGGCGCCTGGCCGAAAGGGCTGGGCGAGACGGAGAAGAAGGATGCGGAGCTGGAACCGCCGACGCTGACCGACGAGGTGGAGGAGGTGGCCAGGCCGTCGGATAACTGAGCCGGCGTCGGATGAAAAAGTCAGGAGGACTTTTTCAGTGTTTCCTGGAACAGCGCAGCGATGCTGTCGATCAGCTGTGCACCCGGTGGCAGTTTGCGTTCGTCGCCAGCGAGAAACTTGCCGGTGCGCACCAGGCAACCCTGCAGGCCGGCATCGACGGCGCCGACCACGTCGGCAGTCACGTCGTCGCCGACCATCAGGCAGCGCGCCGCGTCGATGCCTGTCGATGCAACCACCTGCGCGAAGAAGTCGGCACTCGGCTTACCCATGACGATCGCCTCGACATCGGCGGCCCACTCGATGGCGCGGATGAAGGCGCCGGCATCGAGCATCAGGCCGTCTTCGTCCATGAAGTATTTGTTCATGCCGATGCCGATCAGTGGCGCGCCGTTTTTGCACAGCTGAAAGGCGCGATTCATCGACGTGTAGTTGAGGTCGTCGCGCGCATCGCCGAGCAACACGCAGTTGGGGTCGCGCTGATCGAGGTCGGAAAATTCGTGCCGGATCGCGCGGTGGACCAGGCAGAAGGGGCGCAGCTTCTGCTGCTGCAGGTAACGTTTCGCCGCCATCGGCGCGGTGAACAGCTCGTCGGCGTGTGCATCGATACCCATCTGCAGCAGCTCGTCGAGGATGGTCGCCGCCGGCTTGCTGGCGGTATTGGTGACAAAACGCAGGATCAAGCCGCGATGGCGCGCCTCCGCCACCGCCTCGCGCGCACCGTCGATCAGGCGGCTGCCGTCATAGAGCACGCCGCTCAGGTCGAGCAGCAGTGCATCGAAACCGGTCGGCGAAACGGGGGAGGGCATGGCGAACTCCGCGACGGCACTTCTCGATGAACGTGTGAGCGTCGCAGATGATAGCGCCGCCGACCCATCGGCGGCGGTCGGTGCGTAGAATGGCAACACATTTTCGTGCTGTCTGGCCCCTATCGATGAATGCCGTGACCATTCCCTTCGACAACCGCTACGCCCGCCTGCCCGAGCGTTTCTACACGCGCCAGCCGCCAACACCGGTGCGCGCGCCGGCGCTGATTCGACTCAACCGGCCACTGGCGGCGCTGCTCGGCATCGATGCCGACAGTCTCGCCTTGCCGGAAGGTGTCGAGGTGCTGGCTGGCAATCGCATTCCCGACGGCGCCGAGCCGATCGCCACGGCCTACGCCGGCCACCAGTTCGGCGGCTGGAATCCGCAGCTCGGCGATGGCCGCGCGGTACTGCTCGGCGAGGTGGTCGGTCGCGATGGTCGTCGCTACGACATTCAACTGAAAGGCGCCGGTCGCACCGCCTGGTCGCGTGGCGGCGATGGCCGTTCGCCGCTGGGGCCGGTGTTGCGCGAATACATCGTCAGCGAGGCGATGGCGGTGCTCGGTGTGCCGACCACGCGCAGCCTGGCGGCGGTCGCCAGCGGCGAGCCGGTGATGCGCGACGACGCCCTGCCCGGCGCTGTGTTGACGCGTGTCGCCAGCAGCCATATCCGCATCGGCACCTTCCAGTATTTTTCCGCGCGCAACGATATCGAGGCGGTGAAATTGCTCGCCGATCACGTTATCGAGCGTCACTTTTCAGTCGGCGCTAACGCTGCCGTTGCTGCAGGCGCTTCAGTCGGCGCTGACGCTGCCGTCGCCGCAGGCGCTTCAGTCGGCGCTAACGCCGCCGTTGCCGTCGCCGCAGGCGCTGTCAAGGTTGATGCTGCCGACAATCGCTACCTCGCACTGCTGCAGTCGGTTATCACACGGCAGGCGTCACTGATTGCACAGTGGCAGTCGCTCGGTTTCATTCATGGCGTGATGAATACCGACAACATGCTGCTGTGCGGCGAGACCATCGACTACGGCCCGTGCGCCTTCATCGACGATTTCAACCCGGCCAGGGTATTCAGCTCGATCGATCGCGGCGGTCGTTATGCCTGGCGCAACCAGCCGGCCATCGCGCAGTGGAACCTGTCGTGGCTGGCACAGGCACTGCTGCCACTGCTCGACGACGATGAGCAGGTGGCGCTGTCGCTGGCGCAGCAAGCCATCGAAGATTTCGTGCCGCAATACGAGCGGGCGTGGCGCACGCGGATGGTGGCAAAGCTTGGTCTGGCCGACCTCCATGATGACAACGCGGCACTGGTCGACGCACTGTTATTGGTGATGGGCGAGCAGGGCAGCGACTTCACGCTGACGTTTCGCCGCCTGGCCGAACTGGTCGACGAATCGATGCCGGGCAGTTGCGGTTATGAATTGCCGGAAAAATTCGCGCCGTGGCTTGAACAGTGGCGCGCGCGACTGGCTGCCGAACCGCTGGCGCCAGCCGAACGGCGGCAGCGGATGCTGGAAGTCAATCCGGCAGTAATTCCGCGCAACCACCAGATCGAAGCGGCAATTCGTGCTGCCGAGGATCGCGGCGACTTCGCGCCATTCCACCAGTTGGTCGAGCGGCTGATGCATCCGTTCGACAGCGATCCGACAGATTTCGACGGCGAGCACAATTACGCGCTGCCGCCGAAGCTGGGCGAGGTGGTGACAAAAACGTTCTGCGGAACTTAACGCGCTCGCTTCTTCGCCTCGCGCCGCCACGCGTGCAGCAGCGGCTCGGTGTATCCGTTGGGCTGCTCCAGCCCCTTGAAGACCAGATCGCGCGCCGCCTGGAAGGCACAGGAGTTGTCGAAGTCGGGCGCCATCGGTTTGTAGGCCGCATCGCCGGCATTCTGTTGGTCGACCACTGCCGCCATCCGTCGCAGCGTCTCCTCGACCTGTTGTGCCGTGCAGATGCCGTGGCGCAGCCAGTTGGCGATGTGCTGGCTGGAGATGCGCAGCGTGGCGCGATCCTCCATCAGGCCGACGTCGTGGATGTCCGGCACCTTCGAGCAGCCGACCCCCTGGTCGATCCAGCGCACCACGTAACCGAGGATGCCCTGTGCGTTGTTGTCCAGCTCCTGCTGGATTGCACTGGCATCGGGTTTTTCGCGCAGCAGCGGCAGCGTCAGCAGGTCGTCGAGCGAGGCGCGGCGCTGGCCGGCCAGCGCCTGTTGCCGCGCGGCGACGTCGTTCTGGTGGTAGTGCATCGCGTGCAGCACGGCGGCGGTCGGCGACGGCACCCACGCGCAGTTGGCGCCGGCCTGCGGATGGTTGTGTTTGGTGGCGACCATCTCCGCCATCGCGTCGGGTTTCGCCCACATCCCCTTGCCGATCTGCGCGCGGCCGCTGAGTCCGCAGGCCAGTCCGATGTCGACGTTCCAGTTCTCGTAGGAATTGATCCAGCGCTCCTTGCGCATCGCCTCCTTGCGCACCACCGGGCCGGCCAGCATCGAGGTGTGGATCTCGTCGCCGGTGCGGTCGAGGAAGCCGGTGTTGATGAAGATGACGCGATCCTTCGCCGCGTGGATGCACGCCTTCAGGTTCAGCGTGGTGCGGCGCTCCTCGTCCATGATGCCGATCTTCAGCGTGTGGCGTGCCAGCCCGAGCAGATCCTCGATGCGGTTGAACAGCGCGTTGGCGAACGCCACCTCGTCGGGGCCGTGCATCTTCGGTTTGACGATGTAGACGCTGCCGCTGCGCGAGTTGCGCAGCTTGCCGTTGCCGCGCAGGTCGTGCAGCGCGCAGAGGCTGGTGACGAGGCCATCGAGAATTCCCTCCGGGATTTCGCGACCCTGTTGGTCGAGGATTGCATCGATGGTCATCAGGTGGCCGACATTGCGCACCAGCAGCAGGCTGCGGCCGTGCAGCGTCAGCTCGCTGCCGTCTGGCGCGTGGTAGCGGCGGTCGCCGTGCAGTGTGCGTTCGAGCGTGCTGCCGCCTTTGTCGAACGAGGCCGAGAGTGTCCCCTTCATCAGGCCGAGCCAGTTGCGATAGACCTCGATCTTGTCGGCGGCATCGACCGCGGCGACCGAATCCTCGCAATCCTGGATCGTGGTCAGCGCCGCTTCCAGCACCACATCCCTGATGCCGGCCGGATCAGTGCTGCCGATCGGGTGCGCGCGGTCGATCTGGATCTCGATGTGCAGGCCGTTGTGTTTCAGCAGGATCGCACTCGGCGCATCGGCGTCGCCGCGGTAGCCGGCGAACTGCGACGGTGTCGCCAGCGCGACGTCACCGTTGTCGGTGGCAACGACCAGCTGCTGGTTGCGCACGGCGAAGGCGCGGGCGTCGCCGTAACTGGCACCGGCCAGCGCGACGTTGGCATCGAGGAAGGCCTTGGCGTAGGCGATGACGCGTGCACCGCGCACCGCGTTGTAACCGCCGGCGCGGGTCGCGCCGTTGGTTTCGTCGATGACGTCGGTGCCGTAGAGCGCATCGTAGAGGCTGCCCCAGCGCGCATTGGCGGCGTTCAGCGCGAAGCGCGCGTTCATCACCGGTACCACCAGCTGCGGGCCGGCGATGCGGGCAATTTCGTCGTCGACATTGGCGGTGCCGATGCTGAAGTCACCGACATCCGGCGCCAGGTAACCGATCTCGCGCAGGAAAGCCTGCTGCGCCGCCGGTGTCGCGGCATCGCCGCCCTGTTGCTGGTACCAGCTGTCGAGCTGTGCCTGTAATTCGTCGCGGCGTGCCAGCAGCGCACGGTTGGTATCGCCCAGGTCGCGGACCAGCGCCGCGCTGCCGCTCCAGAAGTGGTCGGCCGTCAGCCCCGTGCCGGGCAGCACCTCGCCTTCGATGAAGCGTGCGAGCTGGCTGTCGACCTGCAGGCCGGCGCGGTTGATGCGTTCTGTCATGGCGTAACCCCTTCTGTTTTTTTCGCGTGTGGCACGGGTATTGGCGTGGGTATTGATGTTGGTACTGATATTGGCGAATGCGCTGCGGCCGGCACGGTTTCAACAGGCTGAATTGCCGTGGTGCCGGGTGTGGGCGCGATCGGAGGGGAGCGACTATAGCCAGCGCCGCGGCGGACTGTAAACGCTCGCAGTGCGTCGAAATGACTGGCAGAAAAAGCCGAATTTCCCGCATCCGGTCGCTTTTTTACCGGTGTGGCCCCGCCCGACTTACCTGGGCAGTGGCGTGAACTCCTGATCGTCGCCGGGAATTTTCGGGAAACGCTGTTCGCGCCAATCGGCTTTCGCCTGCTCGATCCGCTCGCGGCTGAACGAGACGAAGTTCCAGTCGATGTGGGGCGTCTCCGGCCACGCTTCGCCGCCGAGCAGCAGGCAGCGGCAGTGGGTCATCGCCTCAATGTGCAGTTCGTCGTCGTCGAGCAGCAGCAGCGCGCCGCTGCCATGTTCGCTGCCGTTGATGCGGATGCCGCCGTCGAGCAGGTAGAGCAGGCACTCCTGCGCCGGGTTCGGCCGTTCGATGACGCTGCCGGCGCGCGCCAGCACGTCGAGGTAGAACATCGGCGAGTAGCTGCGGATCGGCGCCACCAGGCCGAACGCTTCGCCGATGATCAGCCGCATCTGCACGCCCTCGCGGATGAAGTGCGGCAGTTCGCAGCGTTTGACATGGCTGAAGCCCGGTGCGATCTCCGCGTATTCCTTCGGCAGTGCCACCCACGCCTGCATCCCGTCGAGCCGGTGCGGCGCCGCCTTCACCTCCAGCGTCTCGCGCTCGGAGTGGACGATGCCGCGCCCGGCCGTCATCCAGTTGACATCGCCCGGCAGGATTTCGAGCTGGTTACCGAGGCTGTCGCGGTGCAACAGGCTGCCCGCCATCAGGTAGGTGATGGTCGCCAACCCGATGTGCGGGTGCGGGCGCACGTCGATGCCGTCGCCGGCGTCGAATTCGGCCGGCCCCATGTGATCGAGAAAGATGAATGGCCCCACCATGCGCCGACTGCTGTGCGGCAGGATGCGGGTGACACTGAAACCATCGAGATCCTTGGTGCGGCCTTGCAGCGGGGTTGCCATGGCGGGTCTCCGGGCGGATGGCGGACCGGGCGATTATAGACACGGCGATCGCGGCCTCGGCCTTCCCGATCCGGCCGTTCCGGAGCTGTTCGCCGAGTTGTAGCTGGTGCCGCGATGGGCGGGGCACGCTGCAGTGCTCCGCCCATGAGCTCCCTCCTGTCATTGAAGGCTGCTGTCGAATTTGCGCAATATGCTTCGACCAGGAGCCAAAAGGAGGAGGCCATCTTCGGCATGCGCTGGATGTGGCGGGGGATTACCTTTGTGCTCGGGTGCCGAGAGTCGATCAAGCGATCGCTCTTCGCCAGGCAGCAGCCAAAGGGGGCTCCGTAACTCGATGGATTCATTGATTGCAGCTGCCGGCCGCGCGCTCGCCGCTGGAGATCCTTTTCTGGCCTTGAATCATGTCGCGTTGCGCAATGACCCGCCGGCCCTGGCGCTGCGCGGTATCGCCATGGCGCAGCTGGGAGACTTCGACCGCGCGCGCTCCCTGCTGCAACGTGCGGCAGCTGAATTCGGGCCGCGCGAAGTCGCTGCGCGTGCCCGTTGCTGTTTTCGCTGGTGCGCGCTCTCGCCGAGGCGTGGCCCGCGGATGTGGAACGGGCAACGCTGATCGAACGGATCTTTCGCACGCGCCACGGCGACGAGTCGCATCGTGCGCGGTTGCGTGTAGAGGTGGGACGGCTGCGCGCGATGTTACGGCCGCTCGCCGACATCGTCGCCACCCCAGATGGCTTCGCACTCTCCATCGCGGCCGACGCAGAGCTGGTGGTGCTGACCCACCCCGTCGAAGAGCGCCATGCCGCCGTGCTGGCGGTACTTGCCGATGGCGAATCCTGGTCGAGTTCCGCGCTGGCACTGGCGCTTGGCATCAACCAGCGCTCGGTGCAGCGCGCGCTCGATGAGCTGAAAGCGGCCGGCAAAGTCAGTGCCGTCGGACGCGGCCGCAACCGCCGCTGGATGACGCCACCACTCACCGGATTCGCGACAACCTTGTTACTCCCGCTGCCGCTGCCTGGTCACTAGCATGGCCTCGTCAACCCACCACAACGAGGAGAGCACCATGAAGCAATCAGCGGCAGAGATCATTCGCGAGTTCGGTCCCTTCCCCGGCGTCGAGGCCGTGCATGGCGTCACCTACGATGGCCAGCGGGTCTGGTTCGGCACCGGTGAACGCCTGCAGGCGATCGATCCCGTCAGCGGCGAGCCGCAACGGTCGATCGATCTCATCGCCAACGCAGGAACTGCCTTCGACGGTAAACATCTATTCCAGATCGCCGACGACCGAATTCAAAAAATCGACCTCGAAAGCGGTCGCGTCGTCGCCGACATTCCGGCACCGGATGGTGGTTGCTCCGGCATGGCGTGGGCGGAGGGGTCCCTCTGGGTCGGACGTTACCGCGATCGCAAGATTCAGCAGATCGACCCGAACAGCGGCGCGATTCTTCGCACGCTTGAATCGAATCGCTTCGTCACCGGCATCACATGGGTCGACGGTGAGCTCTGGCATGGCACCTGGGAGGAAGACCAGAGCGAGCTGCGGCGCATCGATCCGCTGACCGGAAAGACGCTGGAGTCGATCGAGATGCCGCCCGGCGTCGGCGTGTCGGGGCTGGAGTGCGACGGCGGCGATCAGTTCTTCTGCGGCGGGGGCGGGAGCGGAAAACTACGTGTGGTGCGCAGGCCGAAACGCGAAGTGGTATGACCGGCGGGTCGGATTGCGGCGCAACGGAGACGTCGGCGTTACACTCGCGGCGCTCGGCTGTATCGAGGAGCGCATCGTCCACCGGGAGAACTTCCATGGCATCGCCATTTCGTCCCATCGACGTGCTGCTGGTGCAGTACGCGCGTTACCACCGCGACCCGCGCAACATCGCCATCCACGGCATCGGTATTCCGCTGATCGTCTTCGCCATCGCCGTGCTGCTGTCGCGGCCCTCGTTCACGCTGTTCGGTCTGTCGTTGTCGCCGATCTGGTTCATCTGGCTGGCGACCGTGTTCTGGTACCTGACGCGCGGCAGTCTCGCGCTGGGGTTGGCGGTGTCGCTGCTGACCGGTGCGCTGGTATGGCTGGCGCAGCTGCCGGCGGCGGGCGGTACCGCGCAGTGGCTGGGGTGGGGCATCGGCACTTTCGTCGTCGGCTGGATCCTGCAGGCGATCGGCCACGTCTGGGAAGGGCGCAAACCCGCTTTCGTCGACGACCTGACCGGCCTGCTGGTCGGGCCGATGTTCGTTACCGCCGAAGCGTTGTTCGTGCTGGGCTGGGGTGCGCCGCTGCTGGCGGAGATCGAACGCGGCGCCGGTCCGGTCACTCGGCGCTTGCCGTCGTCGTGAGGGGTGTTGCCGGCAGCGGTGGTGGCGATAGCGGTAGCGGTGGAGACAGCGTCGCGAGCTTGTCGGCGATGGCCGCGCCAATCGCGATCTGCGGCTGCGACGGCGGCGTGATCCCCTCGGCCTGTTCGCGCTCGGTGACGATGGTTCGCGCTTGCTCGAAGGCGTCGATGAACGAGTCGGTCTGACTCAGTGCCTGTTCGAAGTAGGCGCGACCGAAGTAGGTGTAGTCGTTCTCGTCGCTGCAGCCGAACGAGGTGCGATCCTTCGCCGCGGCGGTGATCACCAGCGTGCGCTCATCTTCCAGCGCCTCGATGAAACCGCCGGAGTAGCAGGCGGAGATGACGATGACGCGCCAGCCAATGCCGGCGTCGTCGAGCGCCGCGCGCAGCGCCTCGGGTTTCAGGTCGGGAAGCTTCAGCGGCGGCAGTTGCAGCGAGAAGCGGTGGTCGTCGCTGCCATGCGAGGTGAGATAAAGAAACAGCACGTCGTCGTCGCGATCCATCACCTCGCCGATGCGCGCCAGCGCCTGTCGTATCGCCGTCACCGAGGCGATCGGATCGGTGGTCAACGTGTCGGTGCTGTTGATCAGCAACATGCTGTGGGTGGCGCGCGCGAAGCGCAGCATCACCTGGTTGACCGAGCGGATCTCGCGCAGGAAGACCCGCTCGGAACCGTAGCCGGCGATGCCGAGGAAGTAGAGATCGCTGCCGTCGCCACCCGGCTGCAGCGCCGCCAGCCGGTCGGCCAGCAGCTGCGGCTGGCGGTAGATCACCTCGTCGGTGATCGTTGCCGTGCGCGGCTGCTGATCCTGCATCTGTGCCTGCATCTGCGCCGCGTCGAAGCGGTAGCTCCACAGCGTCCGGTCCTGCCAGATCAGGTTGATCGTCAGCCCGATGCACAGACCGCCGCCGAGCGCCACCACCCAACGCCGGTCGAGCGGTCGCGTGCCGAGTCGCAGCAGCGCCGCGGTGGCGGCCAGCCCGAGCCAGAAGCCGCGCAGGTAATGGAGTTTTGGCCAGCTCTCGAAGATCACCGGATGAAAGCGCACCAGCGCCGACAGCAGCGCGCAGGTGGCGGCGTCGATGACCACGGCGGCGCTGACCAGCACCACCAGCAGCATGGCGATTGCGGCGTCGGCGCGCAGCAGCTTGACCGCCACCACGCCGAACAGCAGCAGCGCACAGAAGGCGAACAACGCACCCGGCAACCCGTAGCCCTGGAACTGGCCACCGCCGCCGACATGAAACAGCTGCGTCGCCAGTGGCGGCAACAGCGTCAGCAGCATCAGCGCGACCAGCATCAGCCACGAGGCGCGCACCCGGCTCCACGGAATCGGCAGCAACAGCGCGGCGCGCACACCGATGCGCAGGTTGCCGCACAGCAGGCGCACGAAGTTGCTCAGTTTGTCGGGGGTGTTGGCGAAAACCACGATGACGATTCTCCTCGGCGTCCCTGTCCGTACATCTCTGCCCCGCACACTGTAGCGCACCGGCCAGCGTTTCTCCCCACGGCGGCCGGCAGCCACAGGCGCGAACTGCTGTCCGCGGTTGCGCGCACGGCCGATATCCGCTTTTATGGCTGGCGCTCCCAATCGTGTGGCCAGGTCCCCAGATGTCGATAAAAACCTACAAGATTCTGTTGTTCATGAAGCGCCGCCCCGGCATGACGGTCGAGGCGTTCCGCGACTACTACGAAAACCGCCACGTTCCGCTCTGCATGAAATACGCGGCCGGCGTGAAACGTTACCTGCGCCGCTACCTCGACCCGCAGCCCAACGCCGAAAGCGGCCGCAACGACGAGCTGCCGTTCGACGTCATCACCGAACTCTGGTTCGACGACGAGGCGATCTTCAACGGCACGGTGAAATATATCTCCGGCAGCCGCATGCCCGACGACGTGGTCGAGGACGAAAAGCAGCTGTTCGACCGCGCCAGCATGCGCATGGCCACCGTCGTCGAATGCGGCGCGGCCGGTGACCCGGACCAGCGCGAAGCACAGTTGCTCGGCGACGGCCCGCGCATCGAACCGATGCGTGTCGAGGAGTTCACCGAGGATCTGACCCGCATCGTCATGCAGATGGTCGAGGTCAACAACGCCATCGATGCACGCGGCAAGGAGGAGCTGATCGACCTGTTGCCCGGACGCAACGGCGCCGCCGCCGAGGAGCAGTGCTCGCAGCTGGACAAGGTGTCGGAGATCGTCCTGACCATGCTGCGCCACCCCGAGCTGTTCGTGCGCCAGACCGAGCTCGGTATCCAGCTGCTGGGGCAGGGGGCGTTGCATCCGCGCGATCGCGAGCTGGCGATACTGCGCATCGGCTGGCTCTGCCAGGCGCCCTACGAGTGGGGCGAGCATGTTCACATCGCCCACAAGGTTGGTCTCGACAGCGACGTGATCGAGCGCATCACGCAGGGTTCGCGCGCCCCGGGCTGGAGCGAACACGAAGGCGCGATCCTGCGCGCGGTCGAGGAGCTGTTCGCCGACGCGATGATCTCCGACGCCACCTGGGCCGCGTTGTCGAAGACGCTCGACGAGAAACAGCTGATCGAGCTGCCCATCGTCATCGGCCAGTACCAGACAGTCGCCTACTACCAGAACGCGCTGCGGCTGCGTCTGCACGAAGGCAACGCCGGTCTCAAGGCGCGTTAGGGGTTGTCGATGAGTGCCACCGTTCCTGTCAGTTTCGCCCTGATCGAGATCAAGTCGCCGTTCGTCACCGCCAACGGCCCGTTTTATTACTGCGTCGACGACCCTGACCTGCGTATCGGCCTGCTCACCGACCAGCGCCACTGCAACGCGATGGAGATGGTGCACGGCGGCATGATGGCGACCATTGCCGACTTCGCCATGGGCCGCGCGCTCGGCCGCCGCCGCGGCCCGGGTCACGGCCTGGTGACGCTGAACCTCAACCTCGACTACATCGGCGCAGCCGGCATCCACGCCTGGCTGGAGGCGCAGGTGCAACTGAAGAAGGAACAGGGAAACATCGTTTTCGCCACCTGCGACATCCGTGACGGCGAACGCATCGTGCTGACGGCGAGTGGGGTGTTCAAGTTTGTTTCGAGTGCCGGAGCGAAAGAGACTACGCAACAACCCCAGCCGCAATGAACAGGTTCATATGCGCCGCCACCAGCCGCTCCAGGTTGCGCTGGTAGCCGCCGCCGATCACCGCCGACACCGGTAGCCCGGCGCGATCGCAGGTGTCGAACAGCAGGCGGTCGCGCTGCAGGATGCCGTCGTTGCTGATCAGGAAGTGGCCCAGTTCGTCGTGCTCGTGAATATCGACGCCGGCATCATAAATAACCGCATCGGGACGGCATCCATCCAGCGCCTGCTGCAGCGTGTCGGCCACGGTCTGTAGATAGCGCTCGTCCGTCACTCCTTCCGGCAGCGCGATATCGATGTCGGACTGCTGTTTCTGAAACGGAAAATTCTTTTCGCCGTGGATCGACACCGTGAAGATATCGTCGCGCCCCGCCGCGAGGCTGGCGGTGCCGTCGCCCTGATGCACGTCGCAGTCGAAGATCAGCACGCGCCGGATGCCCGGCTGTGCCAACAGATTCAGCGCGCTCAGGTAGAGATCGTTGATGATGCAGAAGCCCGAGCCGTGAGCATAAAAGGCGTGGTGATATCCGCCGGTCAGGTTGATGGCGCGACCATGCTGCAGCGACAACTGCCCGGCCAGCACGGTGCCGGCGCAGGCGGTGAAGGTGCGCTCCACCAGAATCGGCAGCCACGGAAAACCGATGCGCCGCACCGCCTGTTTATCCAGCGCACCGCTGACGAAACGCTCGACATAGTCCGGACAGATCGGCCCCTTCACCTGCTCGGCTGATAACGGCTTCGGCTTCACGAACTGCGCAGCAGTCACGCCGCGTTGCAACAGCGTGTCGTACAACAGCCGATATTTGCCGATCGGAAAGCGATGGCCATCGGGCAGCGGCAGATTGCTGTAGATGGGATGGAAGAGCAGTTTGGTCATGGGGTTTTCTGTGTCGGGTTCAAAAACCGCAGCATGTTACGCTGCCTCGGCGCGAAACGAGACTCTCCCCCAATCTCGTCGAGCCGAATATCTCGAACCGGGAGACCACCGATGGCGCGGAGGTGACCATGCAACGTTTACTGCTACTGGCCGCCATGTTGGTCCTGCTGCCGAATGCGGCGTCGGCATCGTCACCGTTACACGACATGCGCTTGCACGATGTCAGTCTGCGCATGCGTGTCGGTGGCGAGCGCGTCATTGGTGTTGAGCAACCCGAGCGTTTCGAATCGGTCGATCTCGGTTTCACCTGGCGCCTGCCGTGGCAGCGGTACGGCGCCTCCGGCTGGGGTGCCGGAACACGGCTGCTCGGCAGCGTGGGCTGGATGACCGGCGCCGAGGATTCCGCACTGGTGCTCTCCGCCATACCGCTGCTCGCCTTCGGCAGTGTCGACGGCCGTTTCACCGCCGACATGGGTCTCGGCGGCGCGCTGCTCAGCCGCCATCGCTTCGATCAGCAAAACTACGGCGGCCATTTCCAGTTCGCGCTGACCGTCGGTCTCTCGGTGCCTCTCTATCGCGACATCGGCATCGGCTATCGCTTCATGCACTACTCCGACGCTGCCATGTA
Source organism: uncultured Verrucomicrobiaceae bacterium (assembly GCA_964386045.1). Lineage (GTDB taxonomy): Bacteria > Pseudomonadota > Gammaproteobacteria > Pseudomonadales > CAMLJR01 > CAMLJR01. Next base: position 29,097 of record CAYLRA010000024.1, read on the forward strand.
CGGCCCGCACTCCATCGGCGCCGATTTCCATATGGTGGAGCTGAGTTATCGTTTCTGATGTGGGAACGACGTGACGGTGCTGCCGTCCAGTCGGGGGGGAATCGCAGTGATCGATCGACGGGGTGTCATCAAGGGCCTGGGATTGTTGAGCCTGGCACCGGCCATCGTCAGGGCATCGTCCCTGATGAACGTCAACCCGGGACTCCAGTCGCTGGTGAGGCCTGTCCCGAAGCTCCCGTTCAAAGATCCCGGCCGCGATTGACCTGATGGGATATCAGCTGGGTTTCGTGCCGCTGCATGGTTAACAGCTTCTCCAGCAGCTCCACCTCTTCGGGAATGGGGGCGCGGCTGATCAGGAAGTCGTAGAGTTCGAGCATGTGATTGTGGGTCGCCAGGACTTCCGTGGCGATCTCGTCGTAGCTCATCGCGCCAAATGGTTTGTTGCAGAGTTGGTCGATGTCGATCGGCGAGTGTGTCTCGTAGTCCTGCACCATGGTGTTCAACGCCTTCGGGTCGGCGCGCTTTTCGAATCCGGTCACCAGTTCGCCGAGACGGTTCTCGTGCTGTTGCAGATATCCCAACAACTCGCTCGCCCGCTCGTCCTGCTGGGATCTCTGCGCCGCAGCCAGTGCCTTGGCCAGTCGGAAGTGCAGGTTCCTGGTCCAGTCAATCAGCGATTCGACCGATTCGATGCTCATGGCTTGCTCCTTGGGCTGGGTAAAGTGCAGCGGCAACCGTCGGAGCAGCATATTTGGTAGCGTCGCTGTAGTACTACCCTAGAGTTTGTCGCTGCTGGCGGAATTGTTAATTTCTCGTTGAACAGGTTGTATCGGGAAATGGATGGAGAGTTGATGCAGAAGGGTACTTGATTGCTGGTTGTTGTCAAAACGCAAGAACTGACACTGAGGTTGCTACTCCGACGCCGCGATCTACGGCGAACATTCCATCGGTGACTTGTGGGGATAGCACGGCAGCCGGATCACGAATGTCAACCGGTCGTCGTCCGTCTCGAACAGCGGGGCGGGCGAGCCGTTGGCCGCCATCTCCTCCAGGATTGTCGGGCAGCAATCGGGGTTGGCTTCGTAGTGCTCGCGCGACAGGTCATCGACCGTTTCCATGTTGTACCAGCCGCTGCCCGGTTCATTGAGATAGAAGCAGTCATGCCCGATGCCGAAAAGCGGCAACTTCAAGGTATTGGTCGTGTTGATCTGCTGCCAGTCGTCGCTGTCGGCGTCGGTATCAGCACCGCCCAGCCGCCGCTGCAGAAGCTCGAATGCCTCGCCGGGCATGTCGCGCCGGTAGCGGTCCTGCTGCTGAGCATCCCAGCCGAAGAAGGCGGGTTCCGCCGCCATCAGCGCCTGGCGCAGCGCGGGCGAGAAGCGGTTGATTGCCAGCGGTTGCTCGATGTGGGGGCGGTTCCTGGTTTCGGTGGGAGCGCGCCGGTCGTTGGGATTCATCGCGGTTTTGCCTCCAGGGTGCTGGTGCAATCGGCATCCTCGCCGACGTCGGGCATGGCGGCCAGGCTTCTCTGCGGCCATTGGTTGGACCCGTCTGCTGCAAATTGCGGCTTGCCGGATACTGACTTATTTTTCTGACAAAGGAATCATGACCATGAGCCATCTTGCCGAGCACATGATCGGCGAGGCAATGGCGCATGACTGAAACACTCGATTTCGAACCGCTGAGCGCCATCGTGGGGCGGCTGCGGTTGGCACTGGAGCCGGCAGCCGGTCTATGACAGTCATTTCACTCCTATCCATTGATCTGGAAGTTGGTCGCGACAGTGGGCGCATCCATCAACTGGCCGGCGTGCGCAGCGATGGTAAGGGCTCGATGAGCTTTCCGCCCGGCACTCTGGCCGAAGCACTCGATGCCCTCGACCGTCTTGCTGACAGCGCCGGATTCGTCCTGGGCCACAACCTGATTGCGTTCGATCTGCCGCATCTGCGCGCGGTCCAGCCCAATCTGCGGCTGCTCGGCAAACCGGCCATCGACACGCTGCGCCTCAACCCGCTGGCCTTCCCGCGAAACCCCTACCACCATCTGGTCAAGCACTATCAGGACGGGCAGTTGCTCGGCAATCGCCGCAACAATCCGCTGCTGGATGCCGAACTGGCGCTGCAAGTATTTTCCGACCAGAACGCCAGCCTGAAGGCGATGCAGGCCACTTCGCCCGATCTGCTGCTGGCCTGGCATTGGTTGACCACCCGCGACAGCGATGGTCGCGGTCTGAGTGCTGTCTTCGCCCAGGTGCGCAGCGCACACGCCCCGGATGAGGCACAGGCGTGTGCCGTACTTGCCCACCTGCTGAGCGACGCGGCCTGCACGCACGCCAGTGCAAAGATCATCGGCGAAGCCGTCACCGATGCAGCCCGAATCGCATGGCCGCTGGCCTATGCGCTTGCATGGATCTCCGTGGCCGGCGGCAACTCCGTGATGCCGCCGTGGGTGCGTCACCAGTTCCCGGAAACCGGGCGATTGGTTCGCCGTCTGCGTGATACGCCTTGCAACGCCCCGGATTGCATCTGGTGCCGCCGCGAACACGATGTGGTGGTGCAATTGAAGCAGTGGTATGGCCAAGGCTATGACTTCCGCCCCGAGCCAGTGGATGCCGACAGCGGTCTGCCCTTGCAGCGGGTGATCGTGGAAGCGGCGATGCGTGGCGAGCATGCGCTTGGCATCCTGCCCACCGGCACCGGAAAATCCTTGTGCTATCAGGTGCCGGCCTTGTCGCGTTTCGTGCGCACCGGTGAATTGAGCATCGTCATTTCGCCTCTGGTTGCACTGATGGAAGACCAGGTCAAGGGCCTGCGCGATCGCGGCATCGAAGGCTGCGCTGCGATCAATGGCCTGTTGTCGATGCCGGAACGCGCGGACGTGCTGGATCGGGTTCGCCTTGGTGATATCGGCATCCTGCTGATTGCGCCGGAGCAATTGCGCAACAAGAGCGTGCGCAAGGTGCTGGCGCAGCGCGAAATCGGTGCCTGGATTTTCGATGAGGCGCATTGCCTGTCCAAGTGGGGGCAGGATTTTCGCCCGGATTACCGCTACGTGGCCCGCTTCATCCGCGAAAACGCCGATGCCAGCCCCGCAAGCGAACTACCGCTGATTCAATGCCTGACTGCCACCGCAAAGCCTGAAGTCGTCGCCGACATCGTCGGCCACTTCCGGGAACGGCTCGGTGTGGAGTTGCGCGTCTTCGACGGCGGTTCCAAACGCAACAATCTCGAATTCGATGTGATCGAAACCTCCGCGGCGGCCAAGTTCGATCACGTTGCCCGACTGATCGAGCGCGACCTGCCCGTCGATGTTCCCGGCGGTGCCATTGCCTATTGCGCCACACGCAAGCAGACCGAAGACCTTGCCGGCTATCTGCGTGAACACGGGCTGGCCGCTGCGCCCTACCACGCGAAACTGCCGCCGGAAACCAAGAAGGAAACCCAGAAAGCCTTTATCCGCGGTGACCTGCGCGTGATCGCCGCGACCAACGCTTTCGGCATGGGCATCGACAAGCCGGACGTGCGCCTGGTGGTGCATGCCGACATTCCCGGTTCGCTGGAAAACTATCTGCAGGAGGCCGGGCGCGCGGGTCGCGACCGCGCACAGGCACGCTGCGTCCTGCTCTATACCGCCGAGGACGTGGAGCGTCAGCACGGCATGTCGGCGGCCTCAAGGCTTTCGCAACGCGATATCAAGAGCATTCTGCGCGCGCTTCGCCAGTTGCAGGGCAAGAAGCGCGATCAGGCTCTGGTCGCCACCAGCGGTGAGATACTTGCCGAAGACGAGGATGGCAAGTTCAGGCGCGACGGCGCCACCGACGACACCCGCGTGCGCACGGCCATCGCCTGGCTGGAAGAAGCCGGCCTGGTGCGGCGCGAGGAGAACTCGGTACAGATCTTCCCCTCGACATTGCGCGTCAAGGACGAGGCCGAAGCCCTGAAAAAACTGGAAGCTGTCCGGCAACTCACGCCCGAGAATCGCAAACGTTGCCTGGCACTGATCGCGATCCTTCTGACCGCCAGCGCCGATGAAGGGCTGACCACTGACGAGTTGATGGCAGCCACCGGCTTCGATGCCAATGGCCTGCGGGAAGCCTTGTTCCTGTTCGAGCGGCTTGGCATCGCCAGCAATGACACGGCGATGACCGCTTACGTCCATGTCGGCGTCGAACGCTCGTCCAGAAAACGTTTCGAGGACGCCTGCGCGCTGGAAAAAGCCGTGATGGCCACCTTGCGCGAGGAAAACCCCGATTTCGAGGCGGGCGAAGGCTCGCCGCTGTACCTGCGCCTGCTGGCCCAGCGCTTGAAGGATCAAGGCCATCACGCCCTGCCTCAGCAACTGGGCCAGATCATCAGCGGATTTGCCGGCGATGGACGCGACGATGCCGGTGGCCATGGCAATCTGACGATCAGGCGCGGCGCCGATCCGGATTCGATATTCATCGTGCTCAACCGGCCGTGGGAAAAAGTGCAGCAGATCACCGAACGACGGCGCAGCGCGGCGGCGAAACTGCTCGGTCATTGGCTGGACGCCTTGCCCAAAGGCGCGCGCGGCACCGATCAACTGGCCGAAACCACGCTTGGCAAACTCACCGCCAGCGTCACCGATGATGCGCTGCTCAGCGTGCAAAGCCCGGACATGCGCAAGCTGGTCGAACGCGCACTGCTGTGGCTGCACGAACAGGAAGTGCTGCGCCTGAACAGGGGGCTGGCCATTTTTCGCCCGGCCATGACTTTGCATTTGGAAAGCGACTGGAAGCGGCAATTCGAGAAAAGCAACTACCAGCCGTTGGCGATGCACTACGACGAGCTGACCCGGCAAATCCACATCATGGCCGAGTACGCCGAGCGCGGCATCAGAAAGATGGCCGATGCGGTGCATCTGGCGCTGGATTATTTCCGGCTTTCGCGCGAGGAGTTCCTTCACCACTGGCTGCCGGGCCGCGAAAGCGAACTCACCCGCCAGACCACGCCGGAATCGTGGGAGGCCATCGTCGAAACCCTGTCCAGGCCGCATCAGCGCAGCATCGTCGCCGACGACCGCGAAAACACCAATGTGCTGGTGCTGGCTGGTCCCGGCTCGGGCAAGACCCGTGTGCTCGTGCATCGCATCGCCTGGCTGGTGCGCATTCGCCGCGAGAATCCGCACACCGTGTTGGTGCTGGCCTACAACCGCCACGCTGCGCTGGAAATCCGTCGCCGCCTGGTGGACTTGATCGGCGACGATGCGCGCGGTGTCATGGTGATCACCTGTCATGCGCTGGCGATGCGCCTGGTCGGCGCCAGCTTTGCCAATCGTTCTGGCGAGGAGGCGAACTTCGAGGCTGTGCTGGCCGAAGCCACGGCGCTGCTCGAAGGTCGCGGCCTGCCGCCGGAAGAGGCCGACGTGCAACGCGATCGCCTGCTCGCCGGCTTCCGCTGGATACTGGTGGACGAGTACCAGGACATCGGCCCCGGCGAATATGCGCTGGTTTCGGCCCTGGCCGGTCGCACGCACCGCGACGAGGATGGGCGCCTCAACCTGTTCGCGGTTGGCGACGACGATCAGAACATCTATTCGTTCAAGGGCGCTTCGGTGGAGTTCATCCGCCGCTTCGTCGACGACTACAAGGCCAAGCCGCAGCTTCTGGTCGAAAACTATCGCTCCACCCATCACATCATCGAAACCGCCAACAAGGTGATCGCCGGTGCGTCAGCGCGGATGAAGGCCGAAGCGATCCGGGTGAATGCCGCCCGGTTGAAATCCGCGCCTGGCGGCGACTGGCAGAAGCGCGACTCGGTCGTGCAAGGCCGGGTGCAGATCCTGCCTGCCGGCAACACGGCTCAGGAACAGGCGCTGGCCGTTTACACCGAGTTGCAGCGCATGATGGCGCTGGGGCTGGAGCCCGCGCGCACGGCGGTGATTGCCCGGCAATGGAAGTTCCTTGAGCCGATGCGTGCCGTTTTCGAAGCCGCCGGCATTGCGGTGACTATGGCCGACGAAGACGCACCGCCACTTTGGCGGTTGCGCGAGACGCAGACCCTGCTCGCACATCTGCACGAACGCCACGCACAAGGCACGCGCCTGCTCAAGGCCGACGACATTCAGGCATGGCTCGACACGCAGGATGGCAGCGGCTGGTGGCCGGTCGTGGGCGAAGCGATCATCGCGTTTGCAGGGGACAGCCAGGGTGCGGAAGTCACCTTGGAATTCTTCCGCGACTGGCTGGCCGAATGGGGCCGCGCCAATCACCGCAAACAACGCAGCGTGCTGCTGCTCACCGCGCACCGCGCCAAAGGGTTGGAATTCGATCACGTCTTCGTCCTTGATGGCGAATGGCGCGCAGGCAACAACGAAGATGCCGATGCGCTGCGCCGCCTCTACTACGTCGCCATGACTCGCGCCCGCGCCACCCTGACCCTGGCCCGGATGGATGCCGGCAATGTGCTGATTGATGCGCTGGAAGAAAATCCTGCCCTGTTGCGCCGCCAACCGGTGCAATCGCTGCAAGCACTCGGCGAGATGAATCGTCGTTATTGCACCCTCGGTCTGAAAGACATCGACCTGGGGTTCGCGGGCCGCAAGCCGAAGAATGACGGCACACACGCCGCCATCGCCCGCCTGAAAGCTGGCGATGCCCTGCGTTACGTCGCCAATGCCAACGCCATCGAGATTCAGGATGCTGCCGGCATCACGGTTGCGCGCCTGGCCAAAAGATTCGAGCCGCCGGCGGGCCTGCGCTGCATCGAGGCTCGCGTACAGGCCATCGTCGTCTGGCGCAAAGCCGATACAGCACCGGAGTATCAGGTCCGACTTCAACGCGATGCCTGGGAAGTCGTCTTGCCGGAGCTTGTTTTTTCACCCTAGCTCTGCCTTTGCTATCTCGGCGAAGTCGGGAGGCTCATTAGCGGGCAGCAGTGGCGATGCAATGCTTCTGAGTAGATCGCAGCGCCAAGCGTCAGGGAAACGCTTTTCGCCCCGTCGGGCTAGGCGCTGCAAGCTCGCACGAGCTCAACCGCTCAATTTCGCACTCACGTATCGATTCAGGCTTACGCCGGCCTCGGCCGCCTTCATGACCAGCAGGCGGTGCTGCTCCGGTGGGATGCGCACCTGGAATTTGCCGCTGAAGTTCTTGTCGGCGATGGGCTCGGGAATCGCTTCGCCGCTCGCGGCCATGTCGGCAACAACGTCGCGCACCAGATCGGCGATGCCCTCCAGCGCAGCGGTGCGCGTTGCTGCCAGATGCGACAGGCTCGGAAATTCGGCGCACAGGCCGACGAACTCGCCGTCTTCTTCCGACCAGGTGACGCGGTAGGTGTAGTGCTCGAAATCAACCATTGCTCTGGCTCTCCAGTTTCTCGATCGCCGCCAGCACCTGCCGCACCTGGTAGGGCTTGGCCTTGCGATCCTTGTCGCGCTGGATGTTCACGCGCGGATCACCCGGCCAGGGCGTGCGGTAGACGTGGTGGCTGCTGCCGGATTGGCGAGGCTCACCAAAGTAGTGGTCGCAGACTTTCTTCAGGTCGGCGAAAGCCACGTTCTGCGGGTTCTGTCGCAGTGCAGCCAGCAGTTTCAGGATTTGCGGAGGCATCATTATGGTATCGCTATTGGTATCAATCAAGATGAGGGTTTCATGCGCCCCGGCTGAAGTCTACGGGAACGACATTGCTGTCCGTGTCCAGACGTCGGCCCAGCATCGCCCAGTCGTTCGGCATCCTTGCCGGCCATTGTGCCCCCAACCATTTTCGATATGCCCCCAGATGTACCCCCACATACCCCCGGATTCTAGAGGCATCCCTTGGAGCGCTCGGACGGGGCATAAACAAAAAACCCGCATTTCTGCGGGCTTAGTGGGCTTGCTCGGTATGTTCTGGAACTTGAATTGGTGGAGGCGGGGGGAGTTGAACCCCCGTCCGCTAGCTCTCCGCCCGCAGCTCTACATGCTTAGGTTCCGTCTACTGATTTAACCCTCAACTACCCAACGGGCAGGGCGGAGAGGGCGATCCCGTAGATTTTCGACGCTGGGCACCGGGCGGGCCGCGCGCTTAACCAGATGAGATGACAGTTGATTTCGCTATCTGGCGTCGGTCATCAACTGCTGGAGGCCCTTAGGCCGCCAGAGCGTAGCTATCGTCGTTTGCGACTATTGCGTTGCAGCTTTGGATTAACGTGATTCGCTGCCATCACGGCATGCACCTTGGGTTTTGTTACCAGCGTCGAATCCGAATCGCCCCCTTGCTCGTTGTGCATCGGCGGTTGCCGATGCTGGAAAGTGTCAGGCACCGCAACAATCTGTGCCCTTACAAACGTGTGCCGTTACATGAAAGCGCCGGCGGCTGCCGGCGCGGTTGGTTTGACTTCAAGTCATTCCACTCGTTCCTGAACCGGGAGTGCGGCGGTGTTGCGCCATCCGCACCCCCTTTCCCTTCGCCTGGA